>CADACE010000046.1 GCA_902786265.1 uncultured Chloroflexota bacterium
ATAATCGGAAATATAATCATTTCCCTA
Source organism: uncultured Chloroflexota bacterium (assembly GCA_902786265.1). Classification (GTDB taxonomy): domain Bacteria; phylum Chloroflexota; class Anaerolineae; order Anaerolineales; family Anaerolineaceae; genus Flexilinea. The sequence goes on from CADACE010000046.1 coordinate 28, forward strand.
TGCGCCCTTTAGGCTGGTTATCTCCTGCTTCTTTTTTACAGAATTTTGTAACTAATCATCGGTAAACCTACAATTTTAATATGGAAATAAAAGACACCTCCATATTATCCTGTGTATTTATGAATTTTTATGACTTTAATCAAAAAAGGGACAGTCACGCAAAGCGAAACTGTCCCTTATACTGCCTTGAACAGACTGGATTTTATTTAATTTCCACCAGTTTTCCGGTCTTGAAGGATTCGGTGGCGGCGAAGGCGATGCGGGTGGATGCTGTGCCATCGGTCACTTTGACATCCGGCTGCCGCCCGGTGCGGACACAGTCGACGAATTCCGCGACTTCCGCCAGATAGGCTTCCGCGAAGCGTTCCGGGAAGGCTTCGACACATTCCGTCACCACACCGTGTTCGTTATAGAGCAGCGCGAGGTTCTTCTCCGGGATCGGAGAAATGCGGATGGAGCCCTTGGTCCCGACGATCTCGGTCTCGATGTGATACCCGTGAGCGGCGGTACGTCCGGTGTGGACGATACCCATGCCGCCCTTCTTGAAGTGGAAGAGGGCACAGCCGGCTTCCGCGTCGCCAAATTCGGCAAACTGCGGGAAACCATAGGAAGAACCGATAGCGTAAACCGTTTCCGGTTCATCATTCAGGAACCAGCGCATCAGGTCGATGTCATGGATCGCCATATCGATGAACAGACCGCCGGAGGTAGCAGCAAAGCGCAGCGCACCTTCCACGGACTTCACCGGGTCGACACCGACAGCCTTTACCAGGTAAGGTTCACCGATCTCACCGGCCTTGATCTTTTCCATGGCATAAACATAGGAAGGATCGAAGCGGCGCATAAACCCGAGCATGAAGACCAGCTCCGGATGGGCTGCGACAGCCTTTTCCGCTTCCAGACATTCTTCCACATTCACACCCAGAGGCTTTTCGCAGAAGACATGTTTCCCGGCTGCCAGCGCCTTGGAAAGCTGCTCACAGTGCACACCGCTGGTGGTCACGATAGCGACGGCGTCAATATCAGCCTTTGCCAGCATCTCATCAAAATCCGTATACAGGTCCGTCACCCCAAGCTCATTCTTCGCGAAATCCAGTTCCGCGGGAACGATGGAACAGGCAGCGGTCAGACAGGCTCCCGGGATCCGGAAAGCGATGTTCTTCGCGTGAATTTTACCCAGCCGGCCAAGCCCGGCGATACCGATTTTCAAGTTTTCCATTGATTCTCCTGTAAGCGGGACAACAGGCAGATTTTCACCGTTCCTATTGTCCCATTTGGTTTATTCTTAAAAAATGGGACAGTATGAGCTATACAACTGTCCCATTTTTTATTTCTTACTTTTTACTCAGAATTACGCCTTACGTGCGTTCTTGCGCATATCGATGACCACACCGATGATGACGACGAAACCTTCAACGATCTGCTGCCAGTAGGCATCGATGCCGAGAATGGTCATACCATTGCGGAGCACGGAGAAGATCAGCGCACCGACCACAGCACCCCAGACGGTACCGATACCGCCGGACTGGGAGGTACCGCCGATGGTGGTGGAGGCGATAGCGGTCAGTTCATAACCGGTCGCAGCACCCGGGTGAGCGGACTGGGTACGGCCGACGAACACGACAGCCGCGACACCGGCCAGCAGGCCCATGTAAGCGTTGATGAGGAGGATCATCTTCTTGACGTTAATACCGGAAACCTCCGCAGCCTGAATGTTGCCGCCGATAGCGTAAACGCGCTTGCCGAAGCGGGTGTTATTCAGCAGGACCCAGGTCACCGCGATACAGATCAGGTAGATCAGCACGGGGACCGGCAGGAACCCGAAGACGCGGCCGGAACCGATTGTCTTGAATGCCGGAATCAGTGTGGAAACCGGTTTACCGCCGGAATAGAGCAGGGCGAAACCGCGGGCGATGGTCTGCATACCGAGGGTGGCGATGAATGCCGGGATCCCGGTGAAAGCGATGAAGGAACCGTTCACAAGCCCTACAACGACACCGACCAAAAGCGCGATCAGGATCGGAACGATCACAGGCATTTCAGGCAAATTCGGGAAAATCTTGCCGGAAGCGGTTGCCTTTTGCCCGAAACTCGCACAAATCACTGCACAAAGTGCCAGTGTTGAACCGACCGCCAGATCAGTACCTTTCCCGATGATGACCAGCGTCATACCGAGTGCCAGAATACCGAAAATACAGGCCTGCAGCAAAACATTCATCAGGTTGGCAGGTTTACGGAAGTTCGGGCTGACGATACAAAGCAGCGCGACCATAATGACCAAAACCAACACGATACCGTATTTAGATAATATTTCTTTTGCCTTCATACTTCACCCTCTGTCTAAAAATCATCATCTGTACCGGTGGCATAACGCATCAGGACTTCCTGCGTAACATCCGGTCCATTGTCCAAAATACCCGTGATCTTGCCTTCATGCATGACAACGATACGGTCACTCATCCCGATCACCTCCGGTAATTCGGAAGAAACCATGATAATGCACTTTCCCTGATCTGCCAGTTCACTCATCAGCTGATAAATTTCAGCTTTCGCGCCGACATCGATACCACGGGTCGGCTCATCCAGGATCAATACATCCGGTTCCGTCATCAGCCAGCGCGCTAACAGAACTTTCTGCTGGTTACCGCCCGAAAGGTTCATGATCTTCTGTTTCAGGCTTGGCGTCTTGATTTCGATCGCCTCAACGTATTTCGCACATGCGGCATCGACAGCTTTCTGATCCACCAAACCGAGCTTTGTGAGATATTTGTCGTAGTTCGGAATGGCGATGTTGGTATCGATGGAAAGCAGCGGGAAGATGCCGGTACCGCGGCGGTCTTCCGTCAGGAAGGAAATCCCCATATTGATGGCTTCACCCGGATTGTGGATCTCAACCGGTTTCCCGTGCAGGTAGATCTGTCCTTCCGTATGAGGACGTATCCCGAAAATCGTTTCCATGACTTCCGTACGTCCCGCACCGACCAGACCGGCAAATCCAAGGATCTCGCCTTTCCGAACTTCGAAGGATACATTCTTGAAATATTTATGATGGGAAAGATGCTCAACCTTCAAAACGACACCTTCCTTATCGGTATCGATCTTCGGGAACAGGTCATCCATCGGGCGGCCGACCATCATCGCGATAAGCTGTTCGGTCGTGATATCTTTTACCGCGGCTTCCCCGACGTTGGTACCGTCACGGAAAACGGTAACAGTATCGGCCACTTCAAAGATTTCTTCCAGACGATGGGAAATATAAATGATTGAGCGTCCTTCATCCTTCAGCCGGCGGATAATCGTGAAAAGCTGCTGTTCTTCGCGTTCCGTCAGAGAGGAAGACGGTTCATCCATAATGATGAGCTTGGCATTGTAAGAAACCGCTTTGGCAATTTCAACCATCTGCATCTGCGCCACGGTCAGGTTGACCATCAGTGTCTTCGGATCAACATCCAGGTCGATCTGTTTCAGGACCTGCTTGCTGTCCTCATACATTTTCTTGTGATCCACCAGACCGAATTTTCCGATCGGTTCCCGTCCCAGCCAGATATTTTCCATGATCGGGCGGTATTCAACCGGGGATAATTCCTGATGGATCATTGAGATCCCCATGTTCAGCGCATCAGAGGTGTTATATTTGGAAATTGATTTACCATCAAAGATGATCTCACCGGAAGTAACCGGCTGGATCCCGATGAGGCACTTCATCAATGTGGATTTACCCGCGCCGTTTTCACCGCACAGCGCATGGACTTCTCCACGTTTGACATTCAGATTGACACCCTTTAATGCCCTGACACCGGGGAATGTCTTTTCGACATTTACCATTCGCAGTAAATAATCATCATTTGCCATTTACCCTCCAAGTGTCGGTGATTATCAATCAAAAGATTTTTGCCATGAACGCAGCAAAAATCTTCTGATTGATCTGATAAAGAAAGGGGGAGGGCAAATCCCTCCCCTCTCAACAAATCAAGATTTATTTGATGAAATCGGCAACGTTTTCAGCAGAAACCGGAATGAACGGAATCACTGTCCACTTTTCAACTTCTTCACCCTTCAGGACGGAAACGGCTGTCTTGACAGCGCCTTCACCCTGACCCTGGCCATCCTGCTTCGCGGAAAAGTCGAGGCGGCCTTCGTTGATGGCAACGATAGCGTCATCGATGAGGTCAACACCGGCGACGAGGACCTTGTCCTTCATACCGGCGGTTTCGAGAGCTTCAACAGCACCCAGAGCCATTTCGTCGTTGTTGGCCATGACTGCGCAGAGTTCATCACCATAGGCAGTGATCCAGTTTTCGATGATGGTCACGGCCTGGTCACGCTGCCAGTTACCGGTCTGTTCAGCCAGGAATTTGTAGCCTTCGTACTTGTCGAAGATTTCCTTGTTACCACCGGTGCGGCCCGGGGTAGCGGTGTTGGACAGCTGGCCCATCAGGACAACATAACCGCACTGGGCATCTTCGCCGAGTTTGTTAACAACGTATTCAGCCTGGAAGTTACCGGCATCAACTTCGTTGGAACCGACATAGTAAACGCCATCCGGGATCGGGAGTTCTTCAGCGGTTTCGGAATCGATGAAGGGGTTGCGGTTGACGAAAACCAACGGAATACCGGCTTCGGCAGCCTTGTCGATGATCGGATCAACACCCTGCGGGTTGACAGGGATAACGATGAGGGCGTCAACGCCGTCAGCGATGAAGTTTTCGATATCGCTCATCTGCTTCATTTCGTCATCGCGGCCATCAGCCAGAACCAGGTTCACACCATTTTCCTTTGCATAAGCATCGGCATAGGACATGATGTAGGTCTGGAACGTGTCATTGTAGTTATTGCACGCATAACCGATCTTGTAATCCTGAGCGCCGGCAACAGCAGCAAATGCCAGAGAAAGGATGACAACCAACAAAACAATACTCTTCTTCATTTTTTTCTCCTTTTGAAGTTTTTTACCACCGTAAACGTTTACGGTTTGCAGAATTAAAGCTATTATAACAAAACAGACTGATATTATTAATATGATATTTGTAAGTTTTTTTTCATGACAAATTATTATAATAATATGACAATTAATACATTCGGGAACCGATGAGATAACAGCTAATACAATACAAAAACCAATTGAAAGCAGAGGCTCGGCAAAAGGATCATCGCCCCGCATACTGAGCCGCTCATCCGCAATTATCCGTGACATTTAACAGATTTTGTCACAATTATCGCTACAACAGATTTTGTCACAATTATCGCCAAGCTTTCTGTTTTCAGTTAAAATAAGCTTTGAAATCTTTAAGCGCGATACAGAGAGATCGTCAAGATTGCAGAAAATGTTTGCAAAAGCAGACGGTCTCCAACCATGGGACCGTCTTTTTTTATCGCTGAAAGCAGACAAACCATCTCTCCGCGTCGGGTAACAACTTTTATACAGGAGTTTTTATGAAAGACGTTATTATTGCATGCGACTTCAAGGACAAGAAGACCACCCTTGATTTCCTGGATCAGTTCACCGACCGCAAACCGTTTGTAAAAATCGGCATGGAACTTTTCTATTTTGAAGGACCTTCCATTGTCCGCGAAATCAAAGCACGCGGGCACAAAATTTTCCTCGACCTCAAACTTCACGACATCCCGAACACCGTCATGTCCGCCATGAAGAGCCTCTGCGCGCTGGATCCGGACATCATCGATGTGCATGCTGCCGGAACCATCGCCATGATGAAAGGCGCCATGGAAGGTGCCGTGCGTTCCGATGGCAGCAAACCGCTTGTCGTCGCCATCACCCAGCTGACCTCCACGACCACCGAAGCGCTGCATAACGAGTTGCTCATCAACGCTTCCATGGAAGAAACCGTCATCCAGTACGCGAAAAACGTGCAGGCAGCGGGACTCAGCGGCATCGTCTGCAGTCCGCTGGAAGCTGCCGCGGTCAAGAAGAACACTTCACCTGATTTCATCACTATTACCCCGGGTATCCGCCCCGCGGACGCGAAGAAGGATGACCAGGCCCGCTTCACCACACCGGCACAGGCAGCGAAGAACGGATCCGACTACATCGTCGTCGGACGTCCGATCACCCGGGCAGAAAACCCGGTGGAAGCATACATCAAGATCTACAACGAATTTATGGGGCTGTAATTATGGAACACAAAATCGCAAAACACCTTTTGGAAATCGAAGCCGTTTTTCTCCGCCCGAATGATCCTTTCACCTGGGCAAGCGGCATTAAAAGCCCGATCTACTGCGACAACCGCCTGATCCTCTCATATCCCGAAGTGCGCAAAGTCGTTGAAAACGCACTGGCGGAAAATGTCAAAAAGTATTATCCGGAATGTCAGGCTGTCTTCGGCACCTCCACCGCCGGGATCGCCCACGCGGCTTATGTTTCCGACATATTGAACATGCCCATGGGTTACGTCCGCGGCAAGGCCAAGGATCACGGCCGCGCCAACACCATTGAAGGACGTCTGGAACCGGGCTGGAAAGTCGTCGTCATTGAAGACCTGATCTCCACCGGCGGCAGTGTGATCGATGTTGTGGAAAACCTCCGCGAAGCCGGGGCTGAAGTGCTGGGCATCGCCTCCATCTTCACCTACGGACTGCAGAAGGGGATCGAACGGCTGGCAGCCGCTAATGTCGTCAATCACTCGCTCTCCAACTTCGACGCGCTGACCGAAACAGCCCTTGAAATGAATATCATCCGGGCTGACGACGTAGAAAAACTCCGCGCCTTCCGTGCCAACCCGTCCGACGAAAGCTGGATCACGAAATAAATAAGAAATAAGAAGTAAGAAATAAGAAATATAAAAAACGGGGACGGTTATCCCGAGGCGCCCGCGCCGAGGGGAACTGTCCTCTCGTTTTCTCTGGAAAGTCGCTTTTCCTGACAACAAGGAACGATATTTCCACCCCGAATCTGATCACGCTCCCGGCAGCAGATTTTGAACAGCTCTTGTTTTGTTATATCCATGATACAATATATCTATTCAGATATTGACTTCAGTGGACAGTCCCATAAAGAGACAGTTCCCATTTGGATAATAGCTGCTTTTCAGGAGAATGACAATGATCAATTATGAAAAACTATTGGGAAAACTTCATGACCGGGGTTTGTCGAAAACAGATCTTGTCACAGGAGCCGGATTGTCATCTGCCACAGCGGCTAAAATCGCAAAAGGTGAAAAAGTCTCAAAAAAGACTCTCCAAAAGATTTCTGATTACCTCGAATGTGACCCTGAAACACTTTATTCACCCGATCAGAATAACAAAATCTTAACCATACTTCGTGAGGAAAAAGAATCAAAAATTTCAGGTGGGCTATATCATGAACTTCAGATACGCATGACGTATAATTCCAATCATATTGAAGGCAGCAGGCTTTCTGAAGAACAAACCCGTTCCATTTTTGAGACAAACACGATCGATGCCGGCGAAGACATTCCGGTGGATGATATTCTTGAAACGATCCACCATTTCCGTGCTATTGATTATGTGATTGACAACGCGGAAAAAGAACTCAGCGAAGACATCATAAAGCATCTGCATTACATCCTGGAGCATGATACCGGTAAGTCAAATCTCAGCTGGTTTGCAGTCGGTGATTATAAAAAACGCGCGAATACCGTTGGCGGAAGCGAAACCGCGAAACTCGGCGAAGTTCACGGACGATTGAAAGCTTTATTGACCGGATATAACCGCAAAGAAAGCGTCAATATCGATGACATAATCGCTTTCCATGCGGAATTCGAGTTTATTCATCCGTTTCAGGACGGGAACGGGCGCGTCGGAAGGCTTATCATGCTGAAAGAATGTTTGAGACATAACATAATTTCCTTTTTCATTGAGGACTCAAAAAAATCTTATTATTACCGGGGACTTTCCAAATGGCCTGATGAAAAAGGATGGCTGACCGATACCTGCCTGGACGGCCAGGATACATTCAAACGTCTGTTGGACTCACTGGATATACCATATAACGAATAATCCGTCAGCAAAATGCCAACGGGCCATACCTCTGAATTTCGCGAAATTTCCGGGAAACCTGCCCTTCGGACATCTGCGCTCCGGATTCGCAGGTATGGGAAAGTCTACCGGCTCCTTCATATAAAAATTTTGAAATAAGAAATTAGACGATAAGCCGGAACCTGCGGAAATTTATTCGCAGATTCCGGCTCTTTTTGTTTATACTGAATATATTGCAGTTTGTTCGGGCCGGTTTCATGAAATCATAAGCACCGGTCCCGATATACTCATTTGGAAGAGATCAAAAATATCTTAATTCCGATTTCTTATTTTCTAAATTTCAGCATAATTGCCGAGGAACCAGACCTCCGGGCAGCTGCGTTCCAGATCCGCGAGCATGGGAAGAACAGCAGGCTCCTTCACGGATGCTTCCAGCTCCACAAAGAAAACAAACTCAAAATTCCGGCCCGGGATCGGGCAGGACTCCAGCTTGATCATGTTGATCCCCAATGTAGCCGGCTTGGAAAGCATGTCATATAGCGATCCCGGCGTATTGGCACAGGAAATCACCAGGCTGATGTGATTCGCGCCTTCATACATCATCGGGTTTTTGGTGATGCAGATAAAACGGGTGTAATTGTTTTCGCTGTCCTGAATTTGTTCATCCAACACCTCAAGACCGTAAAGCTCCGCACATCCTTTGGAAGCAATTGCCGCGCAGTCATTCCGTTCCGATCCGGAAACTTTTTTCGCGGCCATAGCGGTGTTGGCATAAGGCACGACTTCCACACCTTTTAACTTTTCAAGATAACGCGAGCACTGTCCGATGGCCTGCTGGTGGGAAAAAATGGTTTTAATATCCGAAAGCTTCGTTCCAGGTTTGACCAACAGCGTGTGATGGATCCACTGCCGGGTGGAACGCACAATATAGAAATGATATTTCTGCAGCAGCGCATAAACCGCACGCACAGACCCGTTCGAGCTGTTTTCGATCGGCAGCACACCGAATTTGCACAATCCGGAATCCACCGCGCGGAAAACCGCGTCAAAACTGTCCACATACATCAGGCTGCCGTGCGGGAACATCCGGTCACAGGCTTCCTGCGAATTCGCGCCCTCCGTACCCTGACAGGCGATCATCCCGCTCTTCGGGAAAACAGCTTCTTCCTTTTCCCGCATTTGATCCGCAATCGCGGCAATTTTGGAAGGTCCGCTGATAAGCTCCGACTGGCGGGCTTTTGACAGGTTCATAAGCGTGTTGAAAAACTGATAGACATAAGTCTCGTTCTCCGCACCGCCTTTTTCCGCCATCCGCGCAAGGATCTCGCGTTCCCGTGTTTTATCAAGGATCGGCAGTCCGTTGGCCTTTTTGTACTCAGCCACTTCAGCACTCAGCTGCATCCGTTCCAGAAACAGATCCAGCATTTCATCATTCAATTCATTTATCCGTTTCCGGATCTCACTCAGTTCCATAAAACTCCTTACCTTCCGCCGGCGCTTTCTTTCATCTCGCGGCCTTTTTTCAGCAGGGCACGCAGCGCTTCCGCGTCACGGTCATGCAAAGCTTCCTGATATTTCTGCAGATTTTCCACCAGAATATCCACCTGTCTGGAAAGGTAATCCGCGTTATCCATCATCAAAACCGTCCACATATCTTCATCCAGGCGGGCGACACGCGTCATATCTCGGAAAGAACCGGCAGAAAAGCCCATCTGTTCCTGGCTTTCCGGTGACTGAATATAAGCACTGGAAGTGATATGGGCAAGCTGCGACGTATAAGCGATGATGCGGTCATGCTCATCCGGAGTGGAAAATGTCAGCTTCGCGAACCCGAGCTCATAGAAAAAGTCACGCAGTGTTTCAAGCAGGGGGAGATCCGTAGCGTCATCCGGGGTGAGGATCATGGAAGCACCGTCAAAAAGGTGGGAAGCCGCGTTACCATAGCCGGCGACTTCCTTCCCCGCCATCGGATGTCCGCCGATATAACGGAAACCGTATTTTCTCGCAAGCGGAGTGATCTCCGAGACTACAGCCCGTTTTACACCGCAGAGATCCACAACGATCGTGCCTTTCCCGATTTCAGCGGCATGTTCCTGCATCCACTGCACCGCGTAATCCGGCCGGATGGCGATCATCAGCATGTCACATTCACCGAGGTTATCCCTGCTCAGCGGAGCATCGATCCCTTTCGTCATCTTCGCAAGGAACATTGTTTCTTCGTTTTTATCATAGCCAAAAACCGTATGTGAGGTTTTTTCTTTAATAGACTTAGCCATCGACCCGCCGATCAGGCCGAGTCCGACAATTCCGATATTCATATAAGTTTTAGCTCCCTTATTGAGTAAACTATGCCGGATTATACCCGAAAAACAAAAACGGGAGAAAAATCTCCCGTCATTTGGTAACAAAAGGTATAAAAAGGCTTATTTCTTTGACGAACGGTTTTGCCTTTGCTTGTGCGGCATCAGCAGCCGGCGCAGCTCCGCGCCCTTGGAAATATTCCCGGTAACCTTCATCTGTCCGCTCATAAACAGCCGGTCAGCATTCAGGTCTCCTGTCGCCATGCCCATCAAATGGTCAAAACTTGCGGATACCGTCGCGTCAGGGTTCGGATAAGATTCCGGAATCACCTCGATCTTCTCCGGGCTGAACCGCACAAAGAATGTTCCCGCCCCGCGTCCGGTGATCTCAAACTGGACAACACGTGTATAGTTTTTTTCGATTCTCGGAGAAAGCTTTTTGAGGTTCATGTTCCCGAAATACATGTAAGCTTCCTTTAATCGGCTAAAGGCGTCTTCAAAGGAGATCTCCTCTCCGGTACCGCCGATATAGATCTCACTGTACATCTGGTTATACTGCTGGGCACTCTTTGTCCAGGAAAAATCCTTCGTCATGCCGCGGCGCTGCAGAAGCCGGAAGGTCTGATTATCCCCGAAATAGATCTTGACAGCCGCCTGTATGGCAAGGTAGAGCGCTTTGGAGTGATAGGTCACGAAGGAGAAACCATCGCCCTGTCCGTCAAAACTGCTGTAAGCGCGTACCGAATCCTTCAGGCCGCCGGTCTCATGGACGATCGGCACTGTTCCGAACCGCATCGCCATCATCTGTGACAGACCGCAGGGCTCAAAACGGGATGGCATCAGGTACATATCCGCACCCGCAAAGATCTCGCTCGCCATCTGTTCGGTATAATCGAAGGAAAATCCCAGCTGCCCCGGCCACTTCTTTTTGGCTTCTTTGAAGAAATCAATATACTGCTGTTCCCCCTGGCCGAAAACGATCAGCTGAATACCCATGTTCATGATTGCGGGAAGCGCTTCCTTGATGAGCTCGATCCCTTTCTGTTCATTGAGCCGGGCAACGGAAGCCAGCAGCGGATAGAACGGCTCTTCATCAAGGCCGAATTTTTTCTGGATACTGGCCTTGCAAAGCTGCTTGCCCTTCATATGTTTCACGTCAAAATTGTATGGCAGGCGTTTATCGAGAGCGGGATCGTAAGTATCCATATCGATCCCGTTGAGAATGCCGTAAAGCTTATATTCAATGATATCCGCCACACCTTCCAGCCCCATCCCGTATTTCGGGCTGTGAAGCTCACGGGCATAATTCGGAGAAACCGTGGAAACGGCATCCGCCATCAGCATCGCGCCTTTCATGAGGTTAACGTCTTTCCGTCCCTCAAATTCGTAGCCAAGTCCGCCCTCATACCAGCCGGCGGGCAGCGCGAATGTGCTTGTCAGTTCTTTGGCACCGAACTGACCCTGGTAGGCGATGTTATGAATAGTGTATACGGTCTTGATCCCCTGGAGATCCTTGCGCCACGACTGGTCATTCTTCAGATAAACAACGGTCAGAGCGGTCTCCCAGTCATTGCAGTGGATGATTTCCGGACGGAAATCCAGGTCACCCAAAACTTCCAGCACAGACCGGCTGAACATGGCAAAACGCGTCTTATCATCTTTATACCCGTATAATCTTGGTCGGTCAAAGAAAGGAGGAAAATCAACAAACCACACCGTTACACCGGCTCTGTCACCCCGGTACAGACTGATGGGATACTCCCACTGACCATGCCGGATCGTACAGTCCTTCTCTTTTTTCAGAGTTTTCCCGAATCTTTCCCGGACACACTGGTAAAGCGGGGTTATGATCGCCACTTCATTGCCGGCTTTCTTCAATGCGGGGGGAAGAGAATAAGCGACATCTGCCAATCCGCCGGATTTACTGAACGGAGCACACTCACTCGTCACAAACAAAATTTTCATAAAAACCGCCTCCTTTTCAGCCAAGCCATCGAATTATGCTACTATCATAACATAAAAATCGTTTTAATTCGTCTTTCTTTCGGATGCTTTTTGGAATTCTAAAAATATCCGGACAGGACAGAAAACCTTATTCTCCGTCCCCGGTATATACGATACAGAATTTCACTCGTTATATTTCAAAAAGGTCTGCCAAAATACTGAATTTTTTTTCGGTTAATCCGGGTAAAAATTCCTGCACGGAACACTCAAGCGGAATTGTGATAAAATTGGAATCGAAATAGAAGAACAGGACGGGCACATGAGAATATTCGTTACAGGAGCATGCGGTCAGCTGGGACATGACGTCGTCAATGAAGCCGCGTCACGAGGGTATGAGCCAATTGCCTCCGACATCACCCCTGAATACAGAGGAGCCGATGACGGAAGCTTTGCCGTCTCCGCGCCTTATCTTCCTCTGGATATCACGGAGGAAACCGCTGTACAGAACCATATCACGGAATTACATCCGGATGTGATCATCCATTGCGGCGCCTGGACTGCCGTTGATGCCGCGGAGGATGAGGAAAACCGTCCCAAGGTCTTTGCGGTAAACGCGGGAGGAACGCAAAATATTGCAGGGGCAGCGAAAAGCATCGGGGCAAAAATCGTTTACCTCTCAACCGACTATGTTTTTAACGGAGAGGGCACCCGCCCGTGGGAAGCTGATGACCAATGCTGCAGCCCTTTGAATATCTACGGACAAAGCAAACTGGAGGGCGAACTGGCGGTCCGCGAAAGCACCGACAAATTTTTTATTGTCCGAACCTCCTGGGTATTTGGACTTTCCGGCAATAATTTTGTAAAGACCATACTGCGTGTCGGAAAAAGCCATTCGCAGGTCCGTGTAGTATCCGATCAGATCGGCACCCCGACTTATACTCCGGACCTTGCCCGGATCCTTCTGGATATGGCTGAAACGGAAAAATACGGGATCTATCATGTGACAAATTCCGAAACGGAAAAGGACAGCTATATTTCCTGGTTTGACTTTACCGAAGAAATATATAAACAGGCAGGACTTGACACGGAGGTGATCCCGGTCACAACGTCCGAATACGGGCTGTCAAAAGCGCGGCGTCCCTTCAACAGCCGGATGGATAAACAAAAGCTGATTCGGGAAGGATTCACCCCGCTGCCGGACTGGAAGGATGCGCTGCACCGTTACCTGATGCAGATCGGAGAAATAAAGCATTGACAATAAACACTTCCGCAATTCTAAAGGGGGAACAATGAGCCAGATCAGGGTCGAATATAATGTAAACGGAATCGAAGGCCTGTGCGTCATCACGCCCGCGGTCCACATGGACAGCCGCGGATACTTTATGGAGATTTTCAACGAAAATGACATGAGGGAAGCGGGGTTAGATTTCCGTTTCGTCCAGGACAACCAAAGCGGAAGCATGAAAGGCGTCCTGCGCGGACTGCACTATCAAAAGAATTTTCCTCAGGCAAAGCTTGTCCGCGTCATCAAGGGCGTGGTCTTTGATGTAGCGGTAGACCTGCGGCCAGGTCCGACATTCGGAAAATATCACGGCGAACTCCTGACAGACCAGAACAACAAACAATTCCTGATTCCCCGCGGGTTTGCGCATGGTTATCTCGTCCTGACAAATTTTGCCGAATTTCATTACAAATGCGACGATTTTTATCATCCGAATGATGAAAGCGGCATTGCGTGGAATGATCCGGAAATCGGTATCAAATGGGCAGACGTCATCGGAGATTACACCGGCAGCGCGGATCCCTCCGGTTACCGGCTTTCAGACGGCACACCGCTGCTCCTCGCAGAAAAAGACAAGCATTGGGACGGAATCAAATCATTCCGCTCATCCTCAATGCACTAATATATGTTCAGATCAAAGATACTTATCTGAAATTACCCCGGCTGACAGCGGAAGATATCTCTCAGCAATATTGATGGGTAAACACTTTCCAAGAGTCCTTCAGCCGCTGATGCTTGATCTGTGTCGCGTCGAAATGGACCGATTGGAATGCCATCTGCATAATGGGACCGGCTCCGAAAGCACAGATGAGCGTTCCAACGCCGACAGGACCGCCCAACAGCCATCCGATGAAGGTGGCTGTACTCCAAAGGAAAATGCTGACTGCTCCGATGGGGATCTTTTTGAAACGCTTTGCGAGGCCGACAAGCAGTGTATCCTTCGGTCCGCAGCCAAGAGAGGCGATCATATAACCATACTGTGTATAGGCAAGGATAACCAATCCTGCCAGCATCATGGGGATCCCTGTCCACATGGATCCTGCTTTCGGGACCAGATTGAGCCAGTTGAAAAAATCAACTGATTTTCCGACAACAATGGCATCGATGAACATAGCCAGACCGATCGGTTCCCGCAGCAAAATATCAATGAACAGGACCACGATCCCAATAAAAATTGAGGTAGTCCCGTACAGGATCCCCAATGTTTTGGAAATACCCAGACCCAGCACATCCCACGGACCCGCGCCGATATTCGCCTGTATTGTCAGATAAATGCCGAATCCGTTCACGAAAAGGCTCACCGTCACCAGCAGCATGTTCAAAATAATCGCTTTAACAGAGCGGTTTTCCCGCAATTCCTGCCATTTTTTCATGAAAAACACACCCTCCAAAGGGACTGTTCACAAATCTCTATTCCATTGATTATCCGGACTCTGAATCAATACCTTCAACTCAAAGCGAAATAACAAAATCGGAATACCGGGGGAATTATAATGCTTTTCATGTTATCCTTACTTTAAACACTTTCAAAAGGTGAGTGCATAACCATTCACCTTTTTCCGCCTCGCTGCGAATTTGGTGTTATACTAAGTAGCGACTAGTCCCGCGCCGGGAAAAACTCGACGTGCGGAGACTGCCAAATTTATTTTTTAGGAGCAATGTCATGGCTTTAACAAAAGACGAAAAGGCATTTTATGCCAATGAATACGGCAAACACGAAGGCGACACCGGCTCTGCCGAAGTCCAGATCGCAATGCTGACCAAACGCATCAAGGATCTGACCGAACACCTGCGTGCGAACAAAAAAGATGAGGCTTCCCGCCGCGGTATGTTCAAGATGGTCGGCCGCCGCCGCCGTTTGATGTCCTACCTGCGCCGCACAGATTACGCATCTTTCGTTGCGCTCTGCGAAAAACTCGGCCTCCGCGTAAAATAATCTTTTCGGAAATGAGAGAGCAGAAGGCTTCTTCTGCTCTCTTTTTTGGGATTATCCCATAATCAGGCAAGCTCACAAGCGGTCGGGCATTGAAAAGAAGGAATTAGGGACCGGACTGTAAGAAGAAAGGCGTGCTGCGCCTTTTGGCTGATAGCCACCCCTAAACCCTAACCCCTTCTCCTCAGTTCCTGACCTGTGAGCAAAAAGCGGGCCGTCTTTACGGCCCGGGACAGGAATAATATGGAACCAAACGCAAAACAATTTATTACCGAAGTCGACGGGAAAACCGTCATTTTTGAAAGCGGTATGCTGGCCGGACAGGCCGGCGGTGCCGTTACCGTTCGTGTCGGCGACTCTGTCGTGTTTTCAGCCGCGACAATGGGTGCCGAACCGAAAGAGGGTCAGGATTTCTTCCCCCTCACTGTTGAATATGAAGAACGTCTCTACGCAGGCGGCCGCATTCCGGGTTCATTCTTCCGCCGTGAAGGACGCCCCGCGGGTGATGTCATCCTGACATCCCGCCTCATCGACCGTCCGCTGCGCCCGCTCTTTTCCCAGGACATCCGCAATGAAGTGCAGGTGATCCTGTACTCCCTTTCCGCGGACTTCATCAATCCGCTGGATATCATCGCCATCAATGCCGCGTCCGCGTCACTGATGATTTCCGATATCCCGTGGGACGGCCCTGTGGGCGCTGTCCGCGTCGGCCGCATCGATGGCAAACTGATTGCCAACCCGACCTATGATGAGATCGAAAAATCCGACCTGGACCTGCGCATTGCGGGTACTTCCGACGCCATTCTGATGGTGGAAGCCGGATCCAAAGAAATCTCTGAAGAAGACATGGTCGAAGCCCTGATCTTCGGTCAGAAAGCCATCCAGCCGCTGGTCGCTATCCAGAACGAAATGGCTGCCGCCATCGGCAAACCGAAACGCGACGTTCCGCGCTTCAGCCCCGACCAGGATGCTATTGAAGCCGTAGTCGCAAAATACAGCCAGACCATGGATGACATGATGAGCGAACCGCACACCAAGGCGGAACTGGCTGACAAGCTCAAGGATCTGAAGGCTCAGGTCGTTGAAGAATTCGCCGGCGAAGACGACACCAAAAAAGCTGATTACGCCGAAGGTTTCGAAGAAGCCTACCGCCGCGTCGTCCGCGACCGCATTCTCAACCGTCACCTGCGTCCCGATGGCCGCGGACTCACCGAGATCCGCCCGATCTGGACAAAGGTCGATGTCATGCCGCGTCCTCACGGTACCGGTCTGTTCACCCGCGGTGAAACACAGGTTCTGACCTTCGCGACACTCGGCACTCCGCGTGACGCACAGGAAATCGATACCCTTTCTCCCCAGGAAAACAAGCGCTATATGCACCACTACAACTTCCCGCCGTTCTGCACCGGTGAGTGCAAACGTGTCGGCGGACAGAGCCGCCGCGAGATCGGTCACGGTGCATTGGCAGAACGCGCTCTCGTCCCGGTGATCCCTTCCGAGGAAGAGTTCCCCTACACTATCCGCCTCGTTTCCGAAGTAATGAGCTCCAACGGTTCCTCCTCCATGGGTTCCGTCTGCGGTTCCACACTGGCGCTGATGGATGCCGGTGTGCCGATCAAAGCTCCTGTGACGGGTATCGCCATGGGCTTGATCAAGGAAGGTGATGATTACGTGATCCTGACCGATATCCAGGGTGCGGAAGATCACCTCGGCGATATGGACTTCAAGGTTGCCGGTACCGAACAGGGCATCACCGCCCTCCAGATGGATATCAAGATCAAGGGCATTACCCCGCAGATCATGACCGAAGCCCTTGCACAGGCTCACGAAGCCCGCAAGTTCATCCTCGGCAAGATCCTGGAAACCATCCCGGCACCGCGTCCGGACCTGAAGCCGCATGTTCCGCGCATCACCACCGTCCAGATCCCGGTCGACAAGATCGGCGCCATCATCGGCCCCGGCGGCAAGAACATCCGCCAGCTCCAGGAAGACACCAACACCAAGATCGACATCGAAGAATCCGGTCTGATTTACATCTCCGCCACCAACGCAGCCGATTCCGATGCTGCCCGTGACCAGATCCTCGGCCTCATCGAGACCCCGATCCTCGGCAACATCTATACCGGCAAGGTCGTCCGCACTACCGATTTCGGTGCCTTTGTCGAGATCCTGCCGGGCGTTGACGGTATGGTCCACATTTCCCAGCTGGACAGCGAACGTGTCAACAGCGTGGAAGATGTCGTGAGCCTTGGCGATGAACTGACCGTAATGGTCACCGGTATCGAAAATGGGAAGGTCCGCCTCTCCCGCCAGGCAGTTCTTGAAGGCTGGAGCCTGGAAGAAGCACAGGCAGCCGACAGCAAGAAAGCCGGCGGCAGCGGTTCCAAGGGCGGCAACGCCGGCGGAAACCGCAGAAGCGGCAATGGCGGCGGCAATCGCTCCAACGGCGGCAGCAGCCGCGGCGGGAACGGAAACAAAAGCAGCAACCGCCGCTGAAATATGAAAAAGACAGAATCCGGAACACAAAAATGATCCGGACCTGAGGCAAATAAACAAAAGGGACAGGTTCCGTAAGCTCAGATTTGAGCAGAGGGAACCTGTCCCTTTTTATTAAATCCCGATTTTCCCGAACTAATCCCTGAATTTCACCACCAGAGTATCCCCGATCACACGAATCGAGCCCTCATCCGGATATTTCGGCATCTCCTGCACCTCAGGCATTCCGCGGTAATAGCCGACATTATCAACTTCCCAGGCCTGGAATTCACACCATATTTTCATGAATTCCCGCCACGGTTCCGTAGTATTGAGCAGCTGACGGAATCCGAAATACGGTGAAACATGGATATAATTCAGCTCATCGATCTCAGGTACCGTTGTGTCAGTCTCCAGGAGCATCGGCTCCCCGATATAAGCTACCCGCATGGAGGAACGGTAATTATCCGTGCTCTGCATTCTGGCAATAAGCTCCGTGCAGAAACGGGTCATCTGGGCCTGATACATTTCCAGACGCATATAGCAGATGTTATCAAAACGCCAGAAAACGATGAGGATCAGGGCGAAAATCACCGCGATCCCCGCACCGCTGAGCTTCTTCAATCCCGGTTTGAACTGCGGCTGTACTTTTTCAAAGAGCCAGAAAAATCCGATGAAATATATCGCATATCCATAAACCATCATGGCATAACAAAAGGCCGGATCCGCCATAACAAAAACAAAATTGACTGCCAGCGGGACCGGCAGGCCGAGCAGCAGACAGCAAAGTGCCGCAGGCTTATACTTCCGGGCGGCTTCCCAAAGCATCACGCAGAAAAAGATCACAAAGAGAGCCACGGAGAGAATATAAAGATGCCTCGCACCGCCGGGGAACACATCATAGTATGCTCCCCGCTTCGGGAAGAAAAACTCCCGAT
Organism: uncultured Chloroflexota bacterium; assembly: GCA_902786265.1. Taxonomy (GTDB): domain Bacteria; phylum Chloroflexota; class Anaerolineae; order Anaerolineales; family Anaerolineaceae; genus Flexilinea. Next base: position 18,856 of record CADACE010000046.1, read on the forward strand.
AAGCCAATAATATCCGGGACAGATACTCCGCCGGAGTGGTATCAGAGGTGGATCCGATACCTTTGTACCCGCTGAGCGGTGTGTGCGTTATCACCTGAAAAACTTTGGAAAAAAACAGATAGGCAAGAAGGAACCCGATACAGCTTATGAAAACGATAATGCCGCGCCGAATGGTCTGGTTTATTGCCTGTTTGTCTTCAGATTCGGAAGCTTTTTTGATCAAACCAAAGAGCAGGACAGCGATGAATGAAGCGGCAAAAGCCTGATAAAGCCCCATGGAACAGGCCGCCAGGAGAATTCCGGTAAGAATTCCGTACCATTTGGAGCTTCTGAGGACCAGTGAAGCGCCTAACACCGCGAATAAAATAGCAAGGCAGTAAAAATGCGCGGTATACATAAACCCGAACATGCAGGTCACGACCGGTATACATACCATGAGCCCGCCGGTGAGAATGCTGAGTGAAGTCGATTTTATATCAAACAGATCGATCAGAATACAGGCGGAAATCGCGATGCAGAGAAAGGACGCGATGCCATTGATCGTCGGGATGCTGTAGACGCTGTCCTGGAAAAGAAGGTTTTTTATTTTCTCAGCGACCAAAAGCATCCATCGTCCGGATGAAACCGTGACCCCGCCGGTAAAGAGATAGCGGAGATCATCACGGTTCGAAAACTTATTGAAAAGCATCGGTCCGTGAGCCAGGATCCCGAAGAGAAATACAGCGATAACCGCACATTTTTTTTGAATTTTCAATCTTTTCCAGTATTGTAATATTTCCATCGCTGACAATTAACCTGTCCTTTCGCATTTTTGAATTATCCAGAAGGCACAGAGATCGTACCGAACAATTACCGGTATTTATTTTATCGTATTATTATCGGTCTGTGTGGTATCTGCCCCAACATTCTGCGGATCATGCTTTTATCCCGCTTTTGAACAATCGGACAAAAATCGGCAAAAAGCGACATCTGCGGACTTTCCATTTTTATCCGGAAACAGTATACTCAATAGAAACTGATAAACTCGGAGGCAGCATGCGGTACGGATATTTTGACAATCAGGCAAAGGAATACGTGATCGACCGGATCGATGTTCCGGTGTCCTGGACCAATTACATCGGCACGAAAGATATGTACGGGGTATTCAACCACACAGCCGGCGGATACCTGCTCTACAAATCACCGGAATATCACCGCATTACACGGTTCCGCCCGAACGCCGTCCCGATGGACCGGCCCGGGCATTATGTCTATATCCGGGATAATGAAAGCGGAGATTACTGGACCGTATCCTGGCAGCCGGTCGGGAAAGACAAGGCAAAATACAGCTGCCGCCACGGGCTGAGCTATGTGCGCTATCTCTGCGACTACAGCGCCATCCATGCGGAGCAGAAGCTGTTCATCGATCCGGACGCGCCCGTGGAGATCTGGGACGTCACTCTGCGCAATGACGGAGAACAAAAGCGGGAGCTTTCCGTGTTTTCCTATCTGGAGTTCAGTTTTCACCAGATCGATATGGACAACCGCAACTTCCAGATGAGCCTCTACGCCGCCGGCAGCCGTTATGAGGACGGCGTGATCGAGCATGACCTCTATTACGAAGAAAACGGTTACCAGTTTTTCACCTCGAATTTTGATCCCGACGGGTTTGACTGCCTGCGGGATGTATTCATCGGGTCCTATCACACCGAAAGAGATCCGGAAACCGTCAGCAGCGGCTGCTGCCGCGGCAGCTTCGAAAAGGGCGGCAACCACTGCGGCTGCCTGATGAAGAAGATCACGCTGGCTCCCGGCGAAGAGACCCGGCTCATCTTCCTCCTCGGAGAGGGTGACCTGGAAGCCGGGAAAAAGGCAAAGCAATTCTATACGCAAACGAAAGTCGATTCCGCGTTCGCGTCACTTGCCGCCTTCTGGGAAGAAAAACTCGCCTGCCTGCAGATCGAAACGCCGAACGAAGGCATGAACACCGAGATCAACCTCTGGAACCTCTACCAGAGCGAGATCAACGTGATGTTTTCCCGATTCACCTCGTTCATCGAGGTCGGCGGACGCACCGGACTGGGGTTCCGTGACACCGCGCAGGACGCCATGACCATCCCGCACGCCGACCCTGAAAAATGCCGCTCACGTCTGACGGAACTGCTGAACGCCGTGACCTCTCAAGGCTACGGGCTGCACCTGTTCGAACCGCGCTGGTTCCGACCGCAGACTGAAGACCAGACCTTCAAATCCCCGACGGTGATCCCGACTCCGGACAAGAGCCAATTCGTTCACGGGATCAAAGATGTCTGCGCCGATGACGCACTCTGGCTGGTGAGCGCCGTGGTGCAGTACATACGCGAGACCGGCGAGACGAAATTCGCGGACGAGCTGATCCCCTACGCGGATGATGGCAGGGAAAGCGTATATGACCACCTGAAACGGATCCTGGATTTTTCCGCCGCGCAGACCGGCATCAACGGGATCTGCAAAGGGCTGCGGGCGGATTGGAACGATTGCCTGAACCTGGGCGGAGGGGAAAGCGCCATGGTCAGCTTCCTGCTGATCTGGGCGGCGGACAACTTCACTGCACTGGCAGAATATCTCGGACGGAAAGAAGATGCCGCGCGCTATTCCAAAATCGCGGCAGAGATGAAGCAGACCTGCGAAAAAATCCTGTGGGACGGAAAATGGTTCATCCGCGGCATCACAGCCGACAACCGCAAGATCGGCACGCAGCAGGACAAAGAAGGACGCGTCCATATGGAAAGCAACACCTGGGCGGTCCTCTCCGGAGCCGCGTCCTATGAGCAGGGAATTTCCGCCATGGACAGCGTGAATGAATATCTGTTCACGCCTTACGGATTGATGCTCAACGCGCCCAGCTTCACGAAACCGGACGACGGGATCGGATTCGTGACCCGGGTCTACCCGGGATTGAAGGAAAACGGCTCGATCTTCAGCCATCCCAACCCCTGGGCCTGGTGCGCGGAAGCGATGCTGGGACGGGGAACCCGGGCAATGAAGTTTTACAACGCGCTGTGCCCCGCGCTGCAGAATGATCAGATCGAGACACGTTTGGCTGAACCCTACAGCTACTGCCAGTTCATCTCGGGCAAAGATCACACCACCTTCGGACGGGCACATCATCCGTTCATGACAGGCTCCTCCGGCTGGGCATATTACGCGGCGACGCAGTATATCCTCGGCATCCGTCCGGATTTTGACCGTCTCATCATCGATCCCTGCATCCCGGCGGACTGGAAGGAATTTTCCGTGATAAGGAAATGGAGAGGCGGCACTTATACGATCCGTGTCAGCAACCCGGACGGAGTCGAAACAGGTGTCAGGACGCTGCGGATGAACGGGGAAACAATTGACAAAATTCCTGCCCTGCCGAAAGGCTCGGAAGCTGTAATTGAAGTTATAATGGGATAAGAAGGGAGTTTGATTATGATCAAATTTGGGACCGGCGGCTGGAGAGCTGTTATCGCTGATGAATTTACAAAGACGAACCTGCGTCTGCTGACGGCGGGTTTATGTGAGATGATGCTTTCGGAAGGTCTTGCCGGCTCGGAGGTTTGTGTCGGATATGACCGCAGATTCCTTTCCAAAGAGTCCGCGCACTGGGTCGCGGAAGTGCTGGCGGGATACGGATTCCACACCTACATGGTGAACCGCTCCTCGCCGACCCCGCTCATCATGTTCGTCACCCGGGAACGCAATGTCCCCTACGGCATGGCGATCACGGCCTCCCACAACCCGGCGACTTACAACGGCGTGAAGGTCTTCACCCGGGGCGGACGCGACGCTGCCGTGGAAGTCACGGATCAGATCGAAAACCGTGCCGCGCAGATCGATCCCGCCCGCATCCCTTCCGTCGATTATGACATCGCACTGCAGCAGGGGCTGATTTTCGAGGAAAACCCGACCAATGATTACCTGGACTGCATCCTGGATTCCGTCGATATCGACACCATCAAAAAGGCGCATCTGCGAATCGGTCTGGACCCGCTTTACGGCGTGAGCCAGTCCTGCCTGCGAACCGTCCTGACAACCTGCCGCTGCGACCTGGATGTGATCCACGACATGCACGACACGCTGTTCGGCGGCAAACTGCCGACTCCCACCACGGAAACGCTCATCCCGCTGGAGCAGCTGGTCGTCGACCGTCACTGCGACTTCGGGCTGGCCACCGACGGTGACGCGGACCGCATCGCGCTCATCGATGACCACGGCTTTTTCGTCCATCCCAACCAGCTGCTGGTCCTTCTTTACTATTATCTGGTCAAATACCGAGGCTGGCAAGGCGACTGTGTCCGCAACAATTCCACCACCTGCCTGCTGGACCGGGTCGCGGAGGGATTCGGTTATAAATGCCACGAGGTGCCGGTCGGGTTCAAGTATGTCTCGGCGAAGATGGCGGAAACAGGCGCTGTGATCGGCGGCGAATCCTCCGGTGGTCTGACAGTCCGCGGCCATATCTCCGGTAAGGACGGCATCTATGCCGCCGCGCTCATCACGGAAATGGTTGCTGTCACCGGCAAGACGGTCTCGGCACTTTATGACGAGATCTGCGGCATGTACGGGTTCTGGGCATATGAAGACGGCGACATCCGGGTGAAACCGGAACGCAAAGAGGAACTCAAACACCTGATCTTCGAGAATCAGGTCATCCCGGATTTCGGTAAACCCATCAGCCGCATTGACCGGACCGACGGATGCAAGGTCCATTTTGAGGATGGCAGCTGGTGCATCTGCCGCTTTTCCGGGACCGAACCGCTGCTGCGTTTCGCGGCGGAGGCGCTGGACCGGGAGGTGGCGAAACAATACATCGCGGCCTGGAAGAGCATCTGCGCGGATGACTGACCCCGGCTGAGAAAGGGCTGAAAGAAGCCGCGTGAACAAATGAACAGGCTGAAGGTACTTTCACTCAAATGGCAGCTGATCATACTGGTGGTCAGCTGCTGGCTGATCCCGATCGCCGCTGTGGCGGCGATCTTCGGCAGCCTGCTGACGGAAAGCTACCGCAGCTCCACGCAGCAGGAGATCGAAACGAACGTCCGCAATGCCATGGACCAGCTCGTGATCCGCCTTTCGGCTGCCATTGAAGATTCCAAGGGTGTTTCCTATGACGGCATCATCCGTTCCATCTACCGCAGCTGGCAGATCGACGGGGACCAGGCTGCACTTTACCGCGGCATCAATGAATATCTCCAGCAGAATTTTTCCAAGGACGAAAAATATCATGCGGTCTTTGTCAGTTTTTATGAGATCGATGTCCAGCCTTACGTGATCACCTCCAGCATATCGGAATATTCCACTTTACGGAATTACCGGGACAATGTCCGTCCGGAACTGATGCGGGCGATGGAGGAGGAAGACACGGCCATCCGCTTTTTCCTGATCGGGGAGGATGTTTATATGGCGCGCAACCTGCTGGACGGCAGATTCACGCCTTATGCTTCAGTTGTGATGATGTGCAATCAGGATGTGTTGTTCCGCTCGGTCTATAATCTGCCGTCCAACCTCCTCACAGAGTTGAAGATCGATGGCGAAGTGATCATCCCGTCCGAGTCAGCCATGAGCGAATCGGAGCATCACCTGGTCCATGCTGAAGACACCGCAGACAGGCACAGCATCGGGCTCAGCGCGGCATACGGCAGGTTCAACATCTGGAAGGATGTGCCCACACTGAAATTCGGCATTCTGGCTGCCGCGGCGCTGGGTATCCCGATGCTCCTGATCGCGGTCCTGTTTTTCTACCGCCAGGTCACCAAACCGACCAACACACTCCTGAAGGCGAATGAAAAGCTCCGCTCCGGCGAAAGGGGCTATCAGATCAGCGAGATCCCGGGAAATCAGGAATTCAGGGAGCTCACCACGCAGTTCAACACCACCTCAGCCGAGCTCAAAAACCAGTTTGAACAGATCTACCTGGAGCAGCAGGCGCTGCAGCAGGCGAAGATCAAGACGCTGCAGTCCCAGATCAACCCGCACTTCCTGAATAACACGCTGGAGGTGATCAACTGGGAAGCCCGCATGGCGGAAAATGAAAAGGTGAGCTCCATGATCGAAGCCCTCGCCACCATGCTGGACGCCGCGCTGGACAGGGACAACAAAGGCATGATCCCGCTCCGGCAGGAAATTCAGCATGTCGATGCCTATCTGTATATCATCCACGAACGGCTGGGCGACCGCTTCCACGCGGAAAAGGAGATCGACGAGGAGATCGAAAACGCGATGATCCCGCGCCTCATCCTGCAGCCCATCGTCGAGAATGCCGTCGAGCATGACATCACTCCGCAGGGCGGCGGCACGCTCCTCGTGCAGGCATACCGTCGGGACGGGAACATCGTGCTGGAAACGATCCATTCGGGCACGCTGACCGAAGAAGACCGCGCGAACATTGCCCGCATCATGGAGACCGCGCTTTCGGAAGAGGAAAACAAAATCGGCCTGCAGAACGTCATCCAGCGCCTGCACCTCATCTACGGCGGCAGAGCCCGGTTCACCTGTGAGGAATCCGCCGGCATGATCCACATGCGCCTCACCCTCCCCGAAGAATAAGACGTAACTCGGGAACGGTTCCCGACGCAGGAGGGAACTCCCGCATCGCAGGATAAGTGCCAATTCAGATTCCAACAACCGTCGTTCCCGGAAATCCTATTCCCCGGCCTCTGAATCCTACCGCCTGCATCCTACCGCCTACACTCAGGCCTGACCACCCACCTCTACCCCCAGCCTCTGAATCCTGATGATTATTTTCCGCATATGCACAATATAACTTGCAATTGCAAGCATTTCAATATATAATATATCATAAGAAAGGGAGGAATGATGGCAAATACCACTGCTGTTTATGCCCGCATCGATACAAATTTAAAAAACAATGCAGAATCTATATTGTCGAAGCTTGGGATAAGTCCTTCGAGCGCTATCCAAATGCTGTACAGCCAAATCATTCTGAATAATGGAATGCCCTTTGAATTGAAGCTGCCGGCTCAAAAACCGATTGCCGCAGGCAGTTTGACGAGGGAAGAATTGGATCAGGAACTTTCCAGGGGGGTGACATCCTTACAAAATGGCAAAGGCTTCACTGCTGATGAAGTTGACGATAAACTTTCAACATTATTCGGAATTTGAAAAATGGAAATCGTTTATTCACCGGAATCTTTGGATGATTTGATAAATATTTATTCTCCTATAAGAACTTACTTTATAAATATTAATAAATTTCTAATACTTTTCCCTTGACAATTTTACACAATAATGTACAATTTTCATTACGAACTAATAGAATATAAATTTTATTTATTCATTAGTTCCTACAGAGCACGGTTTTTTCAATAAGGCTATAAGCTTTCTTAATAAGGTTGGTGCCGCGCGAGTAGTTCGTTTGAGTCGTCTTTTACTCGCCATAATTGGAGTAAATTGAGACACTGCGTAATGCGATTTGTCTGGTAAGGGTTTAACATTGTCACTCACTTTCCGTTTGCACTTCAGTACAATTGGTGTATTGAAGGCCTTTTTGTTTTCCCCTCTGATATCAACATTTTCCGTTCAAGGTTCTTAGTAAGACTCACCCGCAGATTTTCAGTTTTGGTTCGACGTCAAAGCTGCGGTGGTTACCTTATATTTCTTCCATTCTTCACGAACCGGACATTGCTGTCAGTCAGGTAAATCGTATAAGGAACTCAATTCGAAATCTTGACCGGATGCCACTTCGCCATCGAATTGTCGATTGGGAACCATGGCATTCTATGGAAATGCGCATTTTCCCAATCAATAACTATGATATTTATTATCTGGTAAATTCAGAACAAGCAATTGTTCAAATTGTCCGTATTTTTTATAGTGGCCGTGATGTTCAAAACATCATAAACAATAATACGATTTGATAAGATTTTTTGCTGAAAGAAAGGAAAATCAAACCATGAATACAGAAATTTTGAAAAAAGCTCTCATCAAAGGCCTGCCGATCGGGTTGGTCCTTGCCCTGATCGTCATCATCGCCCGCATGCTGATAACACAGACCGGCTTTGCCGAAAACGCCGGTTCCCTTTACGGGATCCTTTCCCTCATCTGTTTCCCGGTCGGCTTCGTTTGTTATTATTACAATAATCTGACGAAAAAGAAGTAAACAGCTGCAGACACCGTTACATAAAACAACCGCCGCCATTAGATGAGCATGGCGGCGGATCCTTTATTTCAGGAGCTCTTTCATGGTCCGCATGATCGCGGGGATATCGTATGGCTTGGCGAGATGACCGTTCATTCCGGCTTCCATCGCCACCTTGCGGTCTTCCTCAAAGGCATTGGCGGTGACAGCCGCGATGGGAATATTCGCTTTCCGTTTGTCATCCAGCGCGCGGATCCGCTTCGCCGCTTCGTACCCGTTCATCTTCGGCATCTGGATATCCATCATGATAATATCGTAATAGCCGGCGGGCTTTTCCTTCATCTTTTCCACTGCCACTTCACCGTCATCGGCGATTTCAACAAGGAATCCGTGCTCCGTCAGGATCGCCTCCGCGATCATCTGGTTCATCTCATTGTCTTCCGTAAGGAGGACCCGTTTGCCGGTGAAATCATATTTTTCCTCAGCGTCATCCGGTTTTTCCTCAGGTTCGGTCCGTATATTCATAAACGGCCGGGAAAGGACATTCCGCAATTCGGACATGAACAGCGGCTTGGAGCAGAAAGCGGTGACTCCGGCTTCCCGGGCTTCAGCTTCGATATCCGCCCAATCATACGCGGTAAGGATGATGATCGGCGCACTGTCCCCGATGACCTTCCGGATCCTCCGCACGGTTTCGATCCCGTTCATATCCGGCATGAGCCAGTCGATAATATAGACCCGGAATTCGTCACCCTGCTCCAAAGCTTCCTTCGCGCGGATCACAGCTTCTTTGCCGTAATTTGTCCAGTCCGGACGCATGCCGATCTCACGGAGCATCGAGGAAACAGAAAGACAGGTGTGTGTATCATCATCCGCCACAAGTGCCCGCAGTCCGCTCAGCTCCGGCATCGGTTCAAACTTCGCGGAGACAGCGCTGATCCTGCAGGGAATATTCACGATAAACTCGCTGCCCTTGTTTACCTCGGAATTGACAGTGATCGTCCCGCCCATCATATCAACGATATTTTTGGTGATCGCCATACCGAGCCCGGTTCCCTGGATACCGCTGACCGTGCTGGTCCTTTCACGGGTAAAGGCTTCGAACAGCTTTTTCTGGAATTCCCTGCTCATTCCGATCCCGTTATCCTTAATGCGGAATTCAAAGGTGGCAAGACTGTCCGAGGGCGACGGCTTTTCGAGCACGCGCAGGCTGATGGTACCGCCGGCGGGTGTGAATTTGATCGCGTTGGACAAAATGTTCAGCAGCACCTGGCTGAGGCGTAACTTATCCGTAATAATATCCTCATGGTTCACATCCTGTGTATCGATATACAGTTCCAGCTGCTTGGCCGTGACATTGGAATGGATAATGGTCCGCAGGTCATGGATCACATCCGGCAGATGTACGTCCGTCTCTTCAATGGTGACTTTTCCGCTTTCGATGCGGCTCATGTCCAGCACATCATTGATCAGGGAAAGCAGATGCTGGCTGGAGACGGAGATTTTTTCAAGGTAATCCTGCACCTGTTCCTTGTTGTCAATATGGGAAGCGGCAAGCGCCGTAAAACCGACAATAGCGTTCATCGGTGTACGGATGTCATGGGACATATTGTTGAGAAAAACGGTCTTCGCACGGTTCGCGTGTTCCGCTGCTGACAGGGCATCCGACAGCGCGTCCTTGCTTTCTGCCAGTTCTTTGTTCTTTGCCTCAAGCAGCAGCCGGGCTTCTTCCTTTGCCCTGACTTCCTTATGGCTGCGCCGGGTATCACGGACCAGCAGGTAGATCACGATCAAGGCAACCGCGAGAATAAACGAGCCGACGATCGCGAAATGGTCCAGCAGGAAATCGATGACGCCATAGGTATACAAACCGCCGGTATAGCGGAAAGAGAGGTTTTGCAGGTAATCGCTGCCGACGATATTGATCCCGCGGTTCAGCAGCTTCAAAAGCCCTTCATTCCCGATCTCGACACCGAAGCAGCGTTCTTCGGTATAGTTTGTCTGGAGAAGGGACAGGTCTTCATATTTTCTGTTTTTCAGAATGTCGTTCGCCCGCAGGCCGTTCAGCGTCATGCATTCGGCCTTTTCTTTGAGCACCGCGTCGAGACAATCTTCGACCGAGGGATAAAAGGTGATTTCAGCCTCAGGATAATATGTACTCACAAAATAATACTGCACGCGGTTGTTTTCATTCAGGGCAAAATGAGAGAGCTTCCGGTCACTGAAATCCCCTTTGAAGATCAGTTCGGTGGGGGAGGAGAATATCGGGTTGGAAAGATATATGCCGCTTTCCTCGGAATAATATAGGCCCCCGCCGACGGGGAATGCCACGTCGATCACGCCATTGTTTACCCCTGAAATCATGTCGTCATAATTATCGTAGCCGCTGTAGGCAACGGATACACCGGACATTCCGACCGCGTTCAGAACAGCATCTACCACATCTTTCACGGCACCGGTAACCTGCCCCTGCGGATCCGTATCACTGAACGGCAGGTAATGGTTGAGATAACCGACTTTGAGTTTGTCATGGGTATCCATCCATTCCCGCTCTGCCTGGGAAAACGCGCGGGCTGTGACGCTGACGGAATAATATTTCGCGCTCAGGGAGTTCAGGTAATTCGGCTCTTCCACGGCCAGCATGGTCTGGGCGGTATTCAGCTCGGCCAACAGATCCGGCCGTTTGCCGCTGACGCAAAGATAATAATCCGATGCGCCGAAGGGGAAAAGCACTTCCGCGTGCGCTCTTCCGTGCGCGCCGTCGCTTTCCGCGGCAAGGATATCGACCTCGGCGCTGTCGAATGCCCGGAACAGACGCCCGTAATCCGGATAGGTGATCACCTCCGCACTGACGTTGTGATCAGTCAGATATTGATCAAGGACGCTCACCATCGCGCTGTCCAGCACACCGATCCTGCACCCGTTCAGGGTGGCAGGGTCCGCGGTGATCTCCATATCCGTATCGTGCCTGACCAGGTAGTAGGATTCGCTGCCCATGATCGCATCGGGATAGCCGATCAGCGCGGCGCGTTCTTCCCGCCACGCGAGCCCCGCCAGCAGGTCGATCTCTCCATCCAGAAGCATCTGATAGAGCTCGCCGAACTCTCCGTACACATACTCATACTTCCAGCCGGTATATTCGGAAAGCTTGCGGTAATATTCATACGCGTATCCGGTTTTGACGACCCCTTCCTGTGCGCCTTCCTGAAAAACCTCGTTTTCATAATAGCCTACGCGGACCTTCTGCGTCTCTGATTCGGCAAAGGAATTACGAAACAGGGCGGCTGCAGTCAGGAGCAGGAATAAAAGGATAAGCACCGTGATGCGGTGCCCCGCTGTCTGTCTTTCCGTGTTGGTTTTCATTCTTTCACGCCTCCGTCAAAGCCTGGCGGCAGCCGGGACCGTTCCCGATCCGCTGCCGGATCTTCTTTGGAAGATCAATATCGTCTTTTATGATCTCACAGCTGACTGTTCCGGAGCAGGCCTATGGGAAAAGGTACCTGTTCCCATGCGGTACCGGCACAGGTGAATGTCTTTCTGCCTCACCGCATACATTTATGCTGCCTCTGAGCGGTAACGCTTTCGGGATCAACCCCGGCGTTTTCCCGCTGCCGCAATGCAAATTATTACAACGGATATTACCCAACCGATGTTTTTTCATTATTATCATATCATATATTTCGAATGCAATCAAATGCGAATTTCGGAAAGAATAAAGAGTAACATCACCCGCACCGGCAACAGGCAGCGCAGGTATGGGAACGGTTCATGCCATGTGCGCCCTTCTTGCCGCGGAATCGTTTTCCCAAGGGGTGATTAGCCAACCGCCTTTTCACTGCATACCTGCACCGATGGACAGGTTTTGCACAAAACCCTTGAAATAATACTTATCCGGATAAAACAAAGAACCGCCCCGTAGGGCAGTTCCTGATCAAAACGAACCGGCAAAATGCCAATATTTCGAATAGGATCGTATTCTTCTCTGTGCACATATTCATACACAAGTCCAAATACGCGCAGCGGTCTACCGGGGTTCGGTTTTCCAAGATCGCTTCTGATATCCAAATGCATATGTCCCAGGTTCTCGAAACCGGTCAATAAAACCAGCGGGTCTGACGATTTCTGAATTGCGACATTTGGTATCAGTATTTTTGTGAAGTATTTATGTTCTTCTTCAATCTCGAAATTCTCTGCGACTAATGTCAGATTTTTGCAGAGAAACGGTACAAACCAGTCCCTATAATAACTGCTTTTTTTAGCTTTTCTCCTTCCTTTCGAATTCCAACAAGAGTGAGCGGCAACGCATGAATAACAGATGCTGCCGGAAGAAACGACATTGTTGAAGCCATTCCTCAATTCGTCCCCCTTCATCGGATTATATTGTTTTGATTACAATCAATTCTACCCTGAAAAAGAATGAACTTTTGTAAATTCGTTGAAGGATAAATTATATTGTATAATGTGCAGCCGGTGAACTTTCAAAAGCCATTTATCTGCCCGGGGTACGGCCCCTTCGGGTTCAGTTCCCGGTCCCCGTGAGGGAAGGTTGCGTGGAGGCGGAGGCCGGTACTACCAGCCCTGCAGCTCCATGCCGGAATCCTCCAGGTCGCAGTTCTGGAACATTTTAGAAACCAGCTTTGTAAATTCGCAGGAATTGTTTTGCACTATTGTTAAAATGGCTGAAGATAAAGAAACATATCCCTTGCTTGCTTTTGGCTCCATGTCATCCTCAAAATTACGGTTGATGCAGATCTGCAGGATCACATCCGCAAGTTTGTCCAGCAGAGCCTGCTCATCGACTTCCCTGTTCGGGGCGGCGGCTTTCATGGAGCGGTAAAGTCCCCGGACGATCATCTCAAATCCGTTTTTCTTCCTTTTGACCCGGTCTGAGAGATATTTATCCAGCCAGGTATTCACGACGGAAAATTTCATGCCGTCTTCATCCGCGATCCCGCCCTCTTCCGGGTCTTTCATCCACTGTTCTCTGATGTCTCGGAAGAATTTATTCATAAAGAGCGTGATATAGATTCCGGAGGCGGACTTGTAATTGTCCCGGACAGCTTCATTTACATCTTTTCCGCCCCTGAATTCGGCAGCCGTCTGCAGGCCCTTTGTTTCCCTGTCGTGCAGCCGGAAGGCATAGTCGATATCCTGCTGATTATAAGCGTCCTTTTCAAGCATATAATTATGGGCGTTGTCGAATTGCAGTGCCAGCGTTTCCAGCCGGGCCAGCGTGCTCAGCTCCTTTTTTTCAGCCTTTGTCATCGGGCTTTTTTCTGTTTCTTTTTTCTTCAGCTCTTTATACCGGGCATATTTTTCGATCGCGGTTTTCGGGTCTTTATAGATCTGGATATAGGATTCATAATGTGTGGGTGAGAAGATCTCTTTTTTCCCGCCTGCCTGCACCGTGATCTTCGTATGGACCATCTCATCCCGTATATCGTTGGCTTTCATATCTTCCGTCATCCCGCCGCGGACAGAATTCCGATACATGTCATCAACATACTCAATGCCGTAATTCAGCAGGGAGATCATGTTCAGCACCGGCTGATGCGCTCTTTTGTCATTTTTGAGATAATTTTTGATGAGGACGTTTAATAGTCCGATGTTCCGTGAAAGCTCTTTCCGGGTGTCCCGGAGATCCTCCGGGCTGACAAAATGGCTCTCCTTGATATTCTCCCGTTTGATTTTATTCTGTTCATTTTTGATGCCTGCATTTTTCTTTGCAATATTTTCATCGATCTTTTCGCTGAGGGTGATTAACGAATTTCCCATCCAGGGAATTACATCATAGATACTGACCAATTCGACCGGAGCCTGTTCACGCTGCTTCTCGGTAAGGATCTCATTCCAGATCAATTTTGATGTTTTTGATCCGGCTTTTTCAACAGCCGCTGAAATGCGTGTAAGCGTCTGCACGATCTCTCCGGTGCTTTTTTTCCTCAGCGCTCCGGCGAACTCGTAGGAGCCGATCTCACCGGCATCGTCTCCTTCCATGCGGCGCAGACGATCTCCTGTTGCTCCGGGCGTAAATGTATCCTTGTCCCCGCTGCCCTTTTTCATGGACGCCCGGTACTGGACCCAATCCTGCTTTGTCGCCCGTTTGCCGCCAAAGTTTTGGTAACTCAGGTCTTCTGCCTGCGCGAGATCCATCAGCGTATTTTCCAAACCGGCCTGCGCGTTCTGGTTAAAAGCTTCGGCTCCGAACGCCCCGATATTTCCCCAATGGGAGGGATTCACCTCAGCTTTTTCGAAGATCGTCCCGCCGGTAGCCAGATGGGCTGTATTCACGACCATTTCCTTGACAAAGGAGACGCAGTTCCGGTCATAATAACTGTACCCTCCATCCGCAAATTTCTCCGAAGCTTTGAAGATCGCATTGACCTGTTCCGGTTTGGCTCGATAGCTGCGGCTGACGTCATACTTATGGTTGAAATCGTCAGACAGATATCCGGGGACGACCGCGCCATGCTTCAGCATGGTCATCGTACCGGATTTGGCCTCCACGACTTTACCTACAGGGTAAAATCCGTACTGAAGTTTGTAGCGTTCATAGCGGTTGGAGATGGTGCTCCGACGGCTGTACTCAATGCCCAGCATCGCATGCCCGAATTCTCTGCCCACCATATCCTGGCCGGTATTAGGATCCGGCTGATCGATCATGACGCTCACCACCGGGTCCAGCGGTTTTTCCTCTTTTCTGCCCTTTTTTTCGACTTCCTCCCCTGCTTTGGCCGCGGTCAGCCTCGACCAGACCGTCGGGATCCGGCGGAAATCTGCTGCGACTTCATCACCGCTGGCTGCATCGGAATCGAATTTTGCCCCTTCCCATCCGGGAATGGTCCGATAGTCCTTTTTTGTCTGCCATTTGTTCGTGTCCGTGAAGTTGAAGCGGGTCATGCTTTTTACCCGCCAGAAATGGCCCAGGGAGAGGACCTGCAGCGCCAGGCGGAGAAGCTTCCCCATACCGACCGCGGTATAGCTCAGGATCTTGCGGAATTTGCCGGGCTTTTTGATTTTGTCCAGCTTCTGCGCGGTGAAATTCCAGTTTTTGAGCTTTTCCAGCTCCTCTGCCCGGAAAGCTTCCTGATCTTCCTCAGTCGGTAATTCATGGTTTACGTATTGCTTTATCCGCTCCGCGGCCTCGGCTTTCCAGCGTGCGTCTTCGATCCCTTTCACGTTATCTACGCCGGCTTTGGATGGCTTTATTTTGTCGGCTGTGGACCGGGTCCCTTTTTTCCTCACATTCTTTTTCGCCCCGGTCACGGCCATGAGATCCTCATCCTCCGCGTATGTGGAGAGCGCCGGGAATTTATCCGGCTGGCCTTCGGGGTCATCTCCCGCGATCTCTTCCGCTAACTCGAGAGCCGCTTTTGCGTCCTCTTTATCCGGTTTCTTTTTGCCCTTCTTCTTTTCTTTCGGGGGATCCGTGTTGATATTCAGCAGATCCTCCTCATCCTCGGAGCTGCTGTCGTCATTGCGAATCTCATTGCTGCGGATAAAGTTATCGTTGTTGATGTTATTAATGATATTGGAATTATCTGAGTCTCTGCCGAATCTGAAATTATTGATCAGGAGATTTTCAGGCTTTTGACTCCTCTTTTTGCCGGAACCCGGGCGTTCCCTGAAATTCTCAATGTTCTCGTCACTGATGTTCAGGCGGTTGTCATCTTCGTTCAGGATCTCATTCATGAGCCCGGCATTCGCTGCTTCATTGCCCATGGGCTGAACGGATTTCTGATCTTCCTCGAGTTCAGCTTCTTTTCGAACGTTCTCATCCCCGGGAATCGGCTTTTTATCTTTATTTTGACTGTTATTTGATCTTCCAAACATTTTTGTATACCCCGGTGATCATGACCGTTCCTGATCAATATCCGCATGAACAAAATCGGATGCTTATTTTCTGTCTGTTGATGCGGATAACAGACCTTATACACTTCAACAGACATTTGAGGTGTCACAAACAGCCGATCACTCAATACCGGATGACTCTCGCTCTTCCAAAATATCCGGCAAAGCATTTCTCATCAGAAGTTATGCCATGGTTATCCGCCGGCCATCAAACTTTTCTGTCATTACTTTCCCATATATGAATAATAAAATTCCTGAGTGTCTGTTACAAAAATCAGTAATAATATACCGGCTGTTGGTCTGATGACAATATGTAGTGGTAATCTCAATATACCACATGACGGGAAAAAAGTCAAAAGGAAATTGCGGCTCAGCCGCGCAGCCTTCCAAAGCTGATTTGTCTGCCCCGGAGTACAGCCTTCTTCAGGGCCTGTCCCCGTAAGAATGTCAAACGAAAAAAGCCGCCCCTGTCTCAGGACGGCCTCTTCGTCGTTTGATTCGTTATTATTCCACAGGAGCGGGTTCGGCTGCGGGTTCGGCGAACAGGGTATTCAGTTCTTCGCTCCACATCGCATTCAGGCCTTCCGCCGTGCGCATTTCGCCGCCGTATTCGACCGCCATGTATTCCGGATTATTGATCAGGAACTGTTCCAGATCATACGCGACCATCGCCCGGCCGAATTCGATCTGGTTCATGATTTCCTCGATCGGATCCGCGGCTCCCGCTTCAGCCAGCATCGCCTCGATGGAAGGCTTGTAATTCTCACCGTCTTCCGAGAACTTCGCGTCCACGACGGAGAAATTGCCCGCCTCATCCGGTTTGACAGTGAACATCACGACATCCGAGCAGCCGCTGACGAAAACCAGCCGGTTTGCTTCATTCCTGACGAAGTTGAGCTGGGTCAGATAGTTTATGGTCCGGGTCTCCATATTGGAGTAATCCGCGAACTCCGCGTGCTCTTCCGTAAACAGTGCGCAATTTGAAACAAACTGGATCTCGGCGGGATCCATCATATCGGCATTGTGGTCCTTGTAGTATTGTTCCTCCGCCGCACGAATGCTGCCGATCATCGCCATATATGCATCCAGGTCCTCACCGAAATCGAAATTTCCGTCGCCGGTCACCCCGGTCAGGAACGACATCGCGTAATCCATGAGGGAATCCATGTTGAAGCTGATGCCTTCGCTCTGCACCTTATCAACAAGTGAACTGACGACCGTGCCGAGTTCAGATCCAGCCTTGCCCAGCTGTTCACCGGCTGCGGTGATCACCGCGTCAATATCGGTCCCGGCGGGGAGCACATCAGCCAGCGGGCCGCCTTCCCCAAACAGCGATTTCAGGAACCCTCCCGAGGACTCTTCTTCTTGTGCGGGCTCCGCTTCCGGAGCAGTCTCCTGCGCGGTCTCTGCTTCTGTGACAGCTTCCTGTGCGTACACGGCAGACACGGTCAGAGCCATGATCAAAACAAGGATCAGCAATAAATTTCGTAATTTCATAAAAATACCTCCGTTTTTTCAACGTCACTGATTATTATATACAGAAATCCGTCTCACACGTTTTGAGAGGATGAGGATCGAGGGACCAGGATCGAGGGATTAGGGATTAGGGGGCAGTGGTCGGATGGTGGTTAGTAATTAGTGGTTAGTAATCGGCAGTCAGTGGCAATTGACTTCACTCCTCACCTTTCACCTTATTCCTTACTTTTCCCCTTTCACTTTTCACCTTTCACCTTATCCCCTGCTCCTTTTACCCCATCTCCCCGGAGAAGAAACGGGCGGGGAATCAGAGCTTTTCCCCCTGCCCGGAGATGTTCTTTCATCCTTTATAAACCGGATCCGGACGCTCCCGGGAGAAAGTTTACGGCATTTTTATCGACCCAGCCCGTATATCCGTCATGGGTCTTTACCTGGATCCAGATTTTTCCGTCAGATTCCCTGGCCTTTCCCATATCCGTAAGCCTGACTCCTGTCAGAACAGCTTTCATGACAATGCCGTCAGCGGCGGGCGATTCTCTCAATAAGGTATCTTTGATCACAACCAGTGTTTCGTTGACTGTGATCAACAGATCCTCCAGGTGTTCCTGTCCTTTCGTATCGTCCTGTCCCGCTGACAAGCGATACCATTTCAGAGCCTCATCGTAATCCTGTTCAACAAAATATCCGTTTTCATACATAACGCCCAGTCTCATCTGCGCATGGGAATTTTCCTGGTCAGCCGCCAGCTGATACCATTTAAATGCTTCCTCATAAGACTGCTCAACACCATATCCATAGAAATAACATTGGCCGAGCATTCTCTGCGCAAAATCATATTCCAGCTCCGCACTTGACCGGAACCATTTTACTGCCTCGGCATAGTCCTTTTCCGCTCCAAGACCAAGATAATATTGTCTTCCGATCGCGTATCTCGCATATTTGGCATCCGCGCTGTCCCCGGAGGCTGTGATCAGATAATATTCCCTTGCTTTTTCATAGGATTGTTCAACGCCATATCCGTGCGAATACATATAGCCAAGCATATATATCGCATCCGCATCGCCCTGATCAGCTGCCATCTGAAACAATCTGAATGCTTCTTCATAGGATCGTTCAACACCTTGTCCGTATGCATACATATAGCCCAGGTCAAATTGCGCTCTTGCATCCCCCTGATCAGCTGCCAACTGATATAATCTGGACGCTTCTTCATAGGATTGTTCGACATAGTGTCCATAGTAATACATCAGCCCCAGATTAAACTGCCCGGCTGCATATCCCTGATCGGCAGCCAACCGGTACAATCGGAAAGCTTCCTCATAGGATTGTTCTGCGCCATTCCCAAGATAGTACATCAGGCCCAACATATTCTGTGCTCCGGCATATCCGGCTTCTGCGGCGAGAAGCAGATATTCCAGAGCCTTTTCATAATCTCCGGAATCATAAGCATTTTTGCCGAGAGTATAAAGCTCTTCAGGACCGGCGGTCAGACCCTCTTTTTCCGCTGCCGTGCCCTGCGTTTGCTGCCAGGCTGCCGCGGCTATGGGATCTGACATCAGCACTGTCAAAGCCATTACACATGCCAGAAGGATCAGCCCCGCCTTTTTGAGCGCAGTACAGGCTCCCCGGCCGGCGGTGCTTGAACCGCACTGCGAAGCAGGGTCCGGACAGGCTGCAGGATGCTGTTTGCCGCTGTACCTGCAAGTCAGTTTCATGTTCTCTTTGTTTCCCATATACTTACTCTCCCTTTGATATTCGATTTTTACGTATTTCATATTATAACGCATAAAAAATAGTATCGGAGAGGAAAACCAGTGAGTCAGGGAACCTGTCCCCGTGACTCATTTCCGTTTATTAACGACTTAACAAAAATCGTCAAAAAAGGACAATTCCCAATCTTTGCGAAAAAAGGGGCCTCCTTTATAATGCATTCAACGTTATGACAGAGATGTCATTCAGTCTTTATCAAGAACTAAAGGAGAAAAATCATGAAAAAATCTGTTATGCTGCTGGTGATCGTTATGCTGCTTGCCGCAGTACTTTCGGCTGCTGCTGAAAATGTTACCCTGAATGTTGTCACCTCTTACGGCGGCGATGACGGGAACCGCGCGAATTTCGAAGCGGCTGTCGCCGAATATGAAGCTCAGACCGGAAACAAGGTCAATGACGGCTCCGCCACCTCCAACGAGGAATGGAAAGCCCGTGTCCTGACCGATTTCGAAACCGGCTCCGAACCGGATGTCCTGTTCTTCTTCACCAACGCTGACGCCGAACCGTTCATCAAAGCCGGAAAAGTCGTCTCCATCGATGAGATCCGCGCCGAATATCCGGATTACGCCACCAACATGAAAGATTCCATGCTGGCAGTTGCTTCCGACGGCAAGAATTACGCTGTGCCTTCCTATGGCTTCTGGGAAAACATGTTCGTCAACAAATCCGTCCTGGACGCCTGCGGCATTGCAGTCCCCGGTCCGGATTACACCTGGGATCAGTTCCTTGCTGACTGCCAGACCATCCTTGACAATGGTTACACTCCGATTGCCTGCTCTCTGGTTGAAGTTCCTCATTACTGGTTCGAATTCGTCGTCATGAACAACGGCACCATCGACAACCAGCTGGACGTCCCCACTTCCATGGATGACGCCGCTGCCGCCAAATGGGTCGCCGGCCTGAACGACATCAAGGACCTCTATGAACGCGGATTCTTCCCGAAGAACACACTGACCGCCACCGACGCTGAAACCGTCGCCATGTTCGGTGAAGGCGAAGCTGCCTTCCTCATCGACGGCTCCTGGAAGGTCGGTTACTTCACCGGCAATCACGAAGATACACTGGAAGACTATGTCATCTCCTACGTCCCCGGTAAGGGCGACCGCAAGGCCAGCGAAGCCATCGGCGGTATCTCCATGGGCTACTTCATCACCACCAAAGCCTGGGAAGATCCCGCGAAGCGCGAAGCCGCTGTCGAATTCGTCAGCTACCTGACCTCCGATGATGTACTCTCCCGCTTCGTCACCACCGAAGTCACCGCCCTGGTCAACGGCGCAAAACCGGAAGGCCTGAACATCCTTCAGCAGTCCGCCGCGGACGCCAATGCCTCCATCACCGGCGTTGTCGGTGCCGTGCAGGACACCATCACCTCTGAAGCGAAGGGTGACCTCTTCGGAAACGTCCAGAACGTCGTGACCGGCAAGATGACCGCAGAAGAAGCAGTTGCCTCCGCAATCGCGCTGAACTAAACTGAATCAAATGAAAAGGGGCTGCTCAGGCAGCCCCTTTTAGGATATAAGGTTTAGCGTATAGCGATCAGGCAGGAATTCATTGAAAAAGTCCATTCTTTGATATCAACCGGGTACAGATCATGAAATCCGACCGCCGCACTCTGACCACTATACCCTAAACCCTACACCCTAAGCCCTGATTTGCCCTATACCCTAAACCCCATACCCTGAAACTGTAAACGAAAGGACGGAACCCAACTATGAAATCGATGATTTACAAAAAGAAATCACCGCTGCTCGTCTTCCTGGTGCCGGCATTTCTGTTCATCATTGTCTTTTTGTACTACCCGTTTTTCCGGAACATCATCAACACCTTCCTCTCCATCGGCGGTCTGGGACGCGCCGCGGAGGGAGTAAACACACCCTGGTACGAGAACTATCAGCGTCTGTTCACCGATCCCTACATGCGGACCGCGATGAAAAACACCGCTATCCTGATCGTATGCACGGTCGTCTTCCAGGTGGGGATCGCGCTGGGGCTCGCCCTGCTGGTGGACAATATCAAGCGCGGGCAGCAATTTTTCCGCACGGTCTACTTTTTCCCGATCGTCATCTCCGCCACCGCGCTGGGGCTGATGTTCAACCTCATCTTCCTCTACAAAGGCGGGATGATCAACCAGCTGCTGCTGAACCTCGGCATGATCAATTATGAGGTGAAGTCCAACGGCAGGATGATCGTGGAATGGATCGACTGGAAGGACAAAGCCCACTTCATGTTCACGATGTTCCTTCCCGTCATGTGGCAGTACGTCGGGTTCTATTTCGTCATCATCGTCACGGGCATCAACAACATCCCGACCGACCTCTATGAAGCGGCAGCGCTCGACGGGGCGGACGGGTGGAAGAAGACCATCTATATCACACTGCCGATGCTGCGCAACGTGCTGCGGACCTGCCTGGTGCTTGCCATCACCGGTGCGCTCAAGGTGTTCGACCTGCCCTGGGTAATGTTCGGCGCCGGGATGCCGGAAAACAACGGCTGGCTGACCGGGACTTACATGTACGATCAGACCTTCAACCGCATGAACGTCGACTACGGGTCCACCATCGCAGTGTTCATCGTCGTGCTGGGCATTATCCTGTCCAATGCAGCGAATCGTCTCATCAAACCGTCAGAGGATCTGTAAGGAGGCCGCAATGGGGAATAAAGCGAAAAAACTGAGTGTATCCACCGGGATAATCTACGCGGTCCTGATTTTCTGGGCACTGACAACGATCTATCCGTTCATCTGGGTGATCCTGAATTCCTTCCGCAAGAAGGGCTTGATCCTGAGCGATTCCTTTTCCCTGCCGCTGGGAGACGCCTTCACCTGGGAGAACTACATCACCGCCTGGCAGCGGTCTGATTTCAAGAACGCGTACCTCAACAGCTTCCTGATCTCCGGGACGGTCACGGTCATCGTGATCATCCTCGCGGGGCTCGCCGCTTACGGGCTGGTCCGCTACACCTTCCGCGGCAGAGGGCTGCTCTACAGCCTCATCATGGGCGGGATGATGTTCCCGGTATTCGCGACTATCATCCCGGTTTTCCGAATGGAAGTTATAATGGGAATAGCGGGACAGGGCAACCGCTGGCTGAGCATGCTGGCTGTGATCCTGCCGCAGATCGCCGGGAATCTGTGCTTCTCGATCATCGTGCTGATGGGCTTTATCCAGTCTGTGCCGATCGAGCTGGAGGAAAGCGCTTATCTGGACGGGTGCAATGTGTTCCAGATCTATTTCAACATCATCATCCCGGCCGCTAAATCCTCCTTCGCGACTGTCGCCATCTTCACCTTCCTGTGGAGCTACAACGACCTGTTCACGCAGTCATTCTTCCTGCGCTACCCGAAGGAGAAGGCAATCACCGGCTTGCTGAACGAGATCAGCTCCCAGGCCGGCGTGAACTACGGGCTGATGGCTTCTTCAGTGGTTCTGGTGGTGATCCCGGTGCTGGTGATCTATGTTGCGCTGCAGAAGCACATCATCAAGGGACTGACCGCCGGGGCGATCAAGGGATAGGTTTGGTGACTGGTGACTGGTGGCTGGTTTCTGGTGATTGGCAGCTGATGGTCTGTAACTGGCACCTGACACCTGACACCTGAAACCTGAGGGAGAGTGCATGAAAAAGTATCGCGTTGTGATCATTGATGACGAGCAGATCATCGTCGAGGGATTGCGGAAAGTCGTCAAATGGGCGGACTTCAACTGTGAGGTCGCCGGGACCGCGAATAACGCCCGCACCGGCACCGCTCTGATCCGCGAGATCGAACCGGATATTCTGATCACGGATATCTGCATGCCCGGGCAGGACGGACTTACCATGCTGGCGGGGCTGCGCTCCGAATTTCCCGACCTGCAGGTCACGGTGCTCACCGGATACCGCGATTTTGCCTATGCGCAGGAAGCGATCCGCCTGGGGGTTACGCGATTTCTGCTCAAGCCCTCGCGGATGGCGGAGATCAACGAAGCGCTGACCGCCATGACCGCGAAACTGGGGAACAAAGAGCCCGCCCATGAAGATCAGAATACGGGGTCCTTTATCTGCAACCAGGCGGTGGCCTATATCGAGGAGCATTACGCGGAGAAACTCACGCTGCAGGACGTCGCGGACCGCTGCTATGTCTCGCAATGGCACCTTTCCAAGCTGCTGAATAAATACACCGGGCAGAGCTTCCTCGACACCCTGAACCGCACCCGCATTGAGGCGGCGAAGGAACTGCTCAGGGATCCGAAGCTAAAGGTCGGCGACATCGGGCTGATGGTCGGCTATGCGGATACGGCTCACTTTTCGAGGATCTTCAAAAAGCTGACCGGCGTCAGCGCAAACGAATACCGCAACCGCTTATGATTTTTTGCATAATACTATGCGAATTAAAGACGTTATTCCCGTCCCCATAATGTCACGATGAAGGGCTGGATATTCAGCTTCGGCAGGATCTTCTCCGTCAGATCTTTGGTCGCGAAGCGGATCGAACTCGTATTCTCACACGGATGGCAGCCGAAATACTCTTCCTTGAGGACATCCTCATCGATCACAAGCCGGACCCGGTGATCCTTATCGTTCATCAGCCCCAATACCGAGACACTGCCGGGATGCAGGTCCAGGAACTGCGCCATGTATTCCTCTTCCCCAAAGGAAAGACGGCTGATGCCCATCTGTTTGGAAAGCTCCTTCGTCTTGAACGGCTTGTCGCCGGGCATGATGAGCAGGTAGAAATTGGTCTTCTGCCGGTTGCAGAGGAAGAGGTTTTTGCAGATATGCACGCCCAGGATAGCGTCCACGCGTTCGCAGACTTCCATCGACGTCGCCGGCTCATCCGGGTGATCGGTGCGGTCAAAGGCAATGCCAAGTTCATCCAGAAATTTATAGCTTCTGATCTCTCTGTCGCTTCTCCCGGTCATATCCGCCGGTGATCCATGGAATAATTCCATACGTTTTTCCTCCGCTTTTTTTTCCGCATTTATTTTACTGCTGTTTTAATCATTTTACGCTTATTTGTTGAAAGGGAAGAATTAGATAAAAAGGCGGCGCACATAAGTGCGGTTCTGCTGTGTCGGCTGTTCGCCAGCAGCAGAACCGGCCACATGTGCTTCGTTATTATTTCGTATGAATACGGAGAGTTTTCACCTCAAAGGTATGGAAATGGAGGACAACTGTGTTCCCGTCATCAAGAGGCAGTTCCTCCTTTTCATTTTCCAGCATATCACAGCAGAAGACCGACCTCACCGGGAAATTGATCTTCAGCCGGCAGGACGTATCCGCTCGTTTTGCCTCATAGAGGCGCAGGATCAGATCTCCCGAGCCATCCTCCGCCGGTTTGACGGTATCGATAAAGACGTTTTCCGCGTCCACAGCAAACGCGCTGAAAGCCGCGCAGCTTCCCTCCGCTGTCTGCAGCGGAACGTTCAGGTCATAAGCTTCCCTCACAACGGGGCTGTTATAGAAGCTGCCCTCCCAGGCGGTAAAGGCATAGGTGAAACGGTGCTCGCCGTTGTCCGCACGCATTTCCGGAGAAGCTGCCGCGCGGAGAAGCGTCAGCTGCAGCGCGTTCCCGTTCATGCTGATGCCGTACTTGCAATCATTCAGTACCGCCGCACCGTGGCTCTCATCACAAAGCGCGCTGTAACGCTGGTTGCAGACTTCGAAGCGGTCAATATCATAGAGCCGCGAACGATGCGTCGGATGCTTCATATAGCCGAACTGGATCTCATTGATTCCCTCATCCGCCCGGACATCCACGGGAAATTCCACCTTCAGCAGCCGGTGCAGCTCATGCCAGTCCACATGCGTCACGAAATCCAGACGGGCACTGCCGGACGTCAGGATGATATCCTGTTCAAAGACAGAATTCTGCACCCGGCGCTCCATATGGACGACCGCCCGCAGCCCGCCGGTTTCCCGGATCGTGACCGTTACCGGCTCATCCAGCTCCAGCGGCTGCAGAATATAGTTGGAATCAATATCCCAGGCGTCAAACTTGCGGGGAACATCCTTGAACATCAGCAGACGGTTCATCGGACCGGCCGCGTATTCCCGTCCGCTATGCTTTCCGATAAAGGAGCTCACTTCACCGCGGCCGCTGATGACTGCACGGACCACTTCATTTTCCAGGATGATGTTTTCCCCTTCCTGCCGCGCGGATACGGTTTGCAGCGGCTGGACTGCCTTCGGCTTCAGGGATACCGCTCCGCAGCCGGGTACATTGACCAGCACAAGCAAACCGTCTTCAGTCCGCTGAACAGGAACGTCGGTACCGTCTTCGGTCACGGCACCTTCGGTAAAGTCTTCAGTCAGGTGAACCAGTCCGGAACGGGCAAAGGAAAGCGAATTGAAAACCGTCATTCCGTCACCCTGAGTCAGCTGAGCCAAAGCATCATTCCTGACAGCTTCCGCCTCGCCGATGATCCACGCGTGATCCCGGCGCGCGTCTTCGTAGACCCTGCCGATAGAAGAACCGGGCAGGATATCATGGAACTGGTTGAGCAGAAGCCGTTTCCAGGCGGCATCCATGCGGGACAGCGGATAATCCGCACCCCGCAGAAGCGCCAGAGAGCCCCACATTTCCGCTTCGCGCAAAGCGATCTCCGCCCGCCGATTGCCGCGTTTGATGGCAGCCTGGCTGGTGAACACCCCGCGATGGGCGGAGAAATAGAGCTCGCCGACATAGGTATGCTGCGGACCGCCCGCTGCTTCCATATCTTCAAAGAACCGGAGCGGAGATTCGGTCTTTACCCGCGGCATCCCTTCCAGATCCTTTTCGCGGCGCAGGAATTCAAGGTAATCCCGTGAAGGTCCGCCGCCGCCATCCCCGTAACCGAAGGGGAGCAGAAACGCGTCCAGCCCGCGCTTCTGGACCCGGTTCCGCCAGACGTCGCAGATCTGTTTCGGATCCGTCTTATAGGTATAATCCGTCGGGAGGAAGGAATCC
This sequence comes from uncultured Chloroflexota bacterium, assembly GCA_902786265.1. GTDB lineage: Bacteria > Chloroflexota > Anaerolineae > Anaerolineales > Anaerolineaceae > Flexilinea. The sequence goes on from CADACE010000046.1 coordinate 44,976, forward strand.
ACGCAGCTGCCGTCCGCACCCTGCCAGGTGAAATAATGATACGGGAAGCGGTCGCCTTCGTTGTAGGACCAGAAGATCTTCTGCGTGACCAGATATTTCACCCCGCAGCTCTTCAGGATCTGCGGCAGTGCCGCGGAATAACCGAACGTATCCGGCAGCCACAGCAGCACCGAATCAATGCCGAATTCTTCTTTGAAAAACCGCTTGCCATGGATCAGCTGCCGGACGAGCGATTCGCCGCTGGTCATGTTGGTATCCGGTTCCACCCACATGGCGCCTTCCGCGATCCATTGTCCGGTCTTCGCGGCGGCCTTAATGCGTTCATAAAGTTCCGGGTAATGCTCCCGGCACATTACGTACCCGGCAGGCTGGCTTTGGATGAACTTGTATTCCGGATATTCCTCAATAAGTCTTAATTGAGCCGCAAAGGTTCGGCTGGTCTTGCGCCAGGTTTCCGCCATCGGCCACAGCCAGGCAAGATCCAGATGAGCATTGCCGATCGCGTAAAACTGCGGAGCGGTCGTACCGTTTACAGCGGAGAGGACCGGCTTGAGCACCTCACGCGCTTTCCGGTAGGAACAGATCCTTCCTTCCAACGGCTGTTCAAAGTCAGCCGCCAGCGTCGCCTGTTCCATCGCGGAGGCTATTCGATCCGCCCGCAGGGATTCAGGGTCTACCTGATCGATCAGGAAGCGGAGCGTTTCCATATCCATATAGAGCTGATAGGCGTCCTCATTCCAGATGCCGTATGTCAGTTCACCCAGTACCGCCCGGGTGGTGTTTTCTTTCGGATCGGTATATGTTCCGGGGATCACGGGACCGGTCGCGCAGCCCTGCAGCGCCTCGGATTGCGGGTAATAGTGCCCCGCATAGGCTTCCAGCAGGATGTCATAGCTTTCTCCCGCCCGTCCGCAGGACGTCAGAAAGTTATCTTCTATGTAATGATGCGGGATCTTGACCCAATGGTCCCGGTAGGTTCCGAACGACTTTCCGTTCACAAAAACTGTCGTCTCACCTCCCGTGTTCAGGTCCATCACGACACGCTGACCTTCAGCCTCCGGAGGCAGCGTTATGCTCCCGTGCAGCCAGCAGTATTCCCAGGTGTGTCCCCAGGCAGTACCGGCGGATATCGGGCTGAACTGCTGCCGCAAGACATCTGCCGGCGTCAGGCAATCCATGGTAAAAGCCGCTTCCATTACGATCGGACCGAGCGGATGATAAAAATCTTTCTTTAAGGTGTCGATCCAGTGATCCACCCTGCTGCGCCACTCCGAATGCATATATTTCATGTGTCACATCCTCCTGATATAACACAATTATAGCATTGCCTGAGCTGCTTTTATCTATTAATATAAAGAAACCGCATCCGGAGTTTTTTCGTAAAGCCGGTTTGCTTCCTCAGGTTCCAGCAACTCATAAGAGTAAGCGCTCGCACATCCGCAGGCCACCGCGAAACGCAGACATTCATCCCGTCCCGCATGAGCAGCATCCTTCGCCATAAACCCCGCCACCATTGAATCACCCGCTCCGGTAGAGTCGATCAGATTTCCTTCCGGGACTGCGCACACATAAACATGCCCGTCATCAGCAGCAATCAGAGCCCCATCCGGACCAAGGGACACCAGCACATTCTCAGCACCCATCTGCTGTAATTTCCGTGCCCCGGCAGCGATCCGGTCCGTTGAATCCATTTTTGATCCGATAACTTCCTCAAGCTCCGCTTTGTTCGGCTTGATCAGATAGGGACGTTTTTCCAAAGCAGAAAGCAGATTCTTTCCTGAGGTATCCACCACAATACGGACATTCTCATCAGTAACCGCGTCGATGAGAAGTGAATAAATATCCGGCGGCATGCTCTTCGGCGGATTTCCGGAAAGGATCAGGACATCACCCTTTTGAAGTCCCGCTGCCTGATTCTTCAGTTTTTCCAGTTCCTGCTCCGAGATCCGCGGTCCATCGGCATTTATTTCCGATTCCGTATCGGATTTGATCTTCACATTGATCCGCGTACAGCCGTCTGCTGCCTGAATAAAATCATGGCGGATGCCTTCCTCATCCAACATACGGATCAGTTCATTGCCGACAAACCCGGCGGTAAACCCCAGACAAATACTCTGATACCCAAGTCTGGTGAGGACAACAGAGACGTTGATGCCCTTTCCTCCGGCACGGAACGCGGTCCGCTTTGTCCGATTCAGTTCACCGGTCTCAAAATGGTCCAGCCATACAAGATAATCAAGCGCGGGAGATAATGTAACCGTATAAATCATCTTTATTCCATCCAACTCACTTCACCGGACTCAATATCATAGACAGCACCCCGGACATCCGCACCCGGCAAGGCTTCCCTGATCCTTTTCACGCCATAGATAACATTGAGCCTGGCAGCCTCATCAGGATCTTTTACGGTTCCGACCGCCTCGATGATCTCATCGATGATCGATTCAACATATCCTTCCCCATGTCCCGCCAACGCGGCTCCGATAGCGCCGCAATGTGTATGTCCGAGCATGACGACCAGTTCGGTGCCAAGATGCTCCACCGCATATTGAATGCTTCCGAGCTGATGATCATCCAGAACGTTGCCGGCGACCCGAATAACAAACAAATCTCCAGGGATGGCGTTGAAGATCAGTTCCGGGACGACGCGGGAATCCGAACAGCACACGACAACAGCATAGGGATGCTGTCCATTGGCCGCAAGATCCTTTCTCAAACCATCATCCGAATGGCGGAGGAAATTCAGATTGCCTTTCCGAAGCCGGTCTATCGGATCTTTTTCGGCATGGGCAGGCAGAAAGAACAATAAGAGCAGAAGAAGGCAGATAATTGTAATCATCACATCAGGTCCCGATCAGATTTGAAACTTATACGAAAGCCGCTCTCTCATCAGCAGATCTCTTTTCAACCTTGAGATCAGAGAAATTTCCGGTTTTCAAAGACATAATAACCATTGTTTTTTTAATATACTCTAAAACAGATATAATTGCCATATAACACACGAATAATTGCTGACACGGTTTTACTGCGTCTTTTACCTGCACAGTAACCGGCAAAATATGGAATCAGCTCCCGGACAGTGAGGGTAACATGTATAAATTTTATGGCTGGAAGACAGCGGATATAAAGGACAGCCGGGGCCTTACACCCCGTGATTATTACGATCTTCTCTCAAAATGCTGGTCAGCGGAAACATGCGCACCGCGGATGAGATCTGACTGGACTCCGGAAAACCGCACGCTGGGGCAATGCTCGATCACGGCATTCCTGATGCAGGATATTTACGGCGGAAAGGTGTACGGCATACCGCTGGATGACGGCGGTTTTCACTGTTTCAATGATGTCAATGGCTGTGTCTTCGACCTGACCAGTGAGCAGTTCGGAGCAACCGTACTGGATTACAGCGATCGTCCGGAGCAGTTCCGCGAGGTCCACTTTGCGAAAGAAGAAAAACGCCTGCGTTACGAGGAACTGAAAAATCGCCTGAAAACAGTCCTCATGAACAAATAGATTTCGCATCGATTTTGCGATTCACCGGGTATGCCATGCAGACAGAGATCATCAGACTACGCTACGGAAATACGAATACCTTCTATATATCCGGCAGCCGGGGAGGGCTGCTGATCGATACGGATTACGCGGGTACCCTTCAGTCATTCTTCCGGGCGGTCAAGGCAGCCGGAATCGACATAAAGGGTATCTCATATGTCCTTGCCACGCACTATCATCCGGATCATATCGGAATCATCAGCGAACTCCAGAAGCTCGGCATACAGCTGCTCATCACAGATGTTCAAAAAGATTTTATTCATTTCTCAGACCCTGTTTTTGCCAGAGAAAAATATCTGCATTATGAACCGATCAGCGAGAAAAAAGCGAAAATCATCCGCTGTGAGGAAAGCCGGGATTTTCTGGAAAGTCTCGGCATCTGCGGAGAGATCATTCATACACCGAGCCACAGCCCGGACAGCATATCGGTGATCCTTGATAGCGGAGAGTGCTGCGTCGGTGATCTGGAACCCGTTGAATATCTGGAAGCTTACGAGGATAATCCCTCTCTGAAGATGGATTGGGAGCGGATCATGAGCTATCATCCGAAAAAGATATTTTATGCTCATTCGCCTGAGAAGGAATTATAATTTTCTATAAATCAGGGGTAAACGGAACAATAACGCAAAGTTTCCGCTCAAAGCCCGGGGAAATCAGTTTAACCCGGCAGACGATATATGATCATACGGGAACAATAATGAAATCAGGAGAAAATCTGAGATGATTATTTATGTTGATATAAATGCAGGCCGCCACGGAAACGGAAGCTGTGAGATGCCTTATAAAAGGATCAGCGATGCGGCACAGACTGCACAGCCGGGAGATGAGATCATTGTCCGCCCCGGTACATACAGGGAATATGTGAACCCGGAAAACGCCGGTACACCTGACGCACGGATCACTTACCGCAGTGAGGTTCCCCTCGGTGCGGAAATCACCGGGGCAGAACTGCTGAGCGGATGGGAGCCTTATGAGGGAACTGTGTGGACAGCTTCTGTTGATAACAGCGTCTTCGGTGATTACAACCCCTACACGACGTATGTTTACGGGGACTGGTATTTCGCCGGACGAAGCAAACATACGGGCTGCGTCTATCTGAACGACAAAATGCTTTATGAAGCCGCTTCCCTCGAAGACTGCATCCTCGCACAAAAATCCGAAACCTCCTGGGAACCTGAAGCGAGCATCTATCAATGGTACGCTCAGCAGCAAAACGGCCGCACCGTATTTTATGTAAATTTTCAGGACAAGGATCCGAACCGGGAAAAGGTTGAGATCAATGTGCGCAGGGAATGCTTTTTCCCATCCAGGACCGGGATCGGTTATATCACGGTAAGCGGTTTTAAGATCAGCAAAGCCGCCACGACCTGGGCACCTCCGGCAGCATTCCAGGACGGGATGATCGGTCCGAACTGGTCCAAAGGCTGGATCATCGAAGACTGCGACATCTCCAACAGCAAATGCGCCGGTATCTGCCTCGGGAAGTACTACGACCCCGACAACGACCATTATTTCACCCGCAAGCACGTTAAAAGCCCGACCCAGATGGAACGGGACGCCGTATGCCGCGGTCAATACCATGGCTGGGTGAAGGAGAAGGTCGGCAGTCATATCATCCGCCGCAACAATATCCACCACTGCGAACAGGGCGGCATTATCGGACGCATGGGCGGTGTGTTTTCGATCATTGAGGACAATCACATTCACCACATCAACAATATGATGGAGCTGGGCGGAGCGGAGATCGCCGGGATCAAAATGCATGCCGCGATCGATGTGACCATGCGCAGAAATTACATTCATCACTGCACTATGGGGATCTGGACCGATTGGGAAGCACAGGGCACCCGCATCACGCAGAACCTGCTCCATGACAATCAGAGACCGGCTTTCGCCAGACAGTTGAAGGGCGGCATGATGAGCCAGGATATCTTCGTTGAGGTAGGACATGGACCGACCCTGATCGACAACAACATCCTGCTTTCGGAAGTGTCACTCCGCATGGCGACCCAGGGCGTGGCAATGGTGCATAACCTGATCTGCGGCAGTTTCACCTGTGTCGGAGACGGTACGGATATGATCGTTGACGGAAAGCTCAGACAGCGTTACACACCCTATCACATTCCGCACCGCACGGAAGTCATGGGCTTCATGACCATCCTGCATGGCGATGACCGCTTTTATAACAATATCTTCGTTCAAAAATGGCCGCAAAGCACGGTTTCGGTTCTGTCTGACAGTGAATCGGATAAATCCTTCCGGGAAAACCGCGAAGTCGGGACACACGTCATGGATGATTATCCCACTTATGACGAATGGATCTCTCATTTCGATATGGAAAGCGAAACACCGGACATGAAGAAGCTTGAAAAGTATCATTTCAGTCCGCTGCCGGTCTGGTCCGAGGGGAATGTTTATCTGAACGGGGCAAAAGCCTGCAAAAACGAGAAAAACGGGCTGACCGAAGACCTCACACCTGTTTACGTGGAGCTTGACGAAAACAACGGAGATCCGGTCCTGAGGACAAATATTTATCCACTGATCAAAGATTTCAAAGCGGGCATGATCGGGAGCGATACGCTCGGGGAAGCCTTTGAACCGGAACAGCGGTATGAAAATCCGGATGGAACCGATATCATTTTCGATACCGACTATTCCGGGAACCATCGGGGGCTGGATGTACTCCCCGGACCGTTTGCGGAGGCCTCGGAAGTTTATACGAAACTGTGGATGTAAGTGTACTGGTCAGAAAAATCTGACGGGAAAGTCTCCTGATGCAGTTCTGACTGAGCGGGAGTCTTTCTCTGAGAGGTCTTTTCTGACACCTTCAGAATCATTACTAAGGAAGAACCATTAATGGAAAAAGCAGCTTTTATCTGGGATCTGGACGGAACTATTCTTGATTCTTATGGAATCATCGTTTCAAGCCTGTACAAAACGTACCGAAAATTCGGCGTTGAATTAGACCGGGATGAAATTCACAAAGAAGTCATCAGATTTTCAGTCGGTGATTATATCTCTAAACTGGAAAAAACAACAGGGCTCCCTGCCGCCGCCATAAAAGAGATGGTATCCGAGAACAATGACACTGAACAGATGAACATAAAACCCATAAAAAACGCTGCTGAAATACTGAGCTTTTTAAAAGGCCTGGAAATCCCCAATTATGTATTCACTCACAAAGGCTTCTCCACAAAAACCGTTCTGAAAAACATCGGGCTCTATGATTATTTTGACGAGATCATAACCGGAAAAGACGGTTTCCCGAGGAAGCCGGACCCTTCCGCGATCAATTACCTGATCCAAAAGCACTCTTTGGATAAAACCGGTACATTTTATGTCGGCGACAGGTCGCTTGACGTTGAATGTGCTTGCAATGCGGGAATAAACAGCATTTTATACTTACCGGAAAACAGCCCTGCAAAACCGACCTGCAAAGAGACCTATATCGTGAAGGATCTGCTGGATATCATGAAATATATATAAGGAATATTCATGAAAATAAGAGATATTCGCGAAAATAGGGCTTTTTGACAAAACAGGGGTAAAATAATATCTGCCGCAAATTTTAAAGGAAAAGCGGAAAAATTGAAGGAGATATCAATGAAAAAAAGCATATCTGTGTTGTTAGCTGTTTTGCTGGTATTCAGCTTTGTGCTGACTGCCTGTGATTCAGGAAAACAGGTTGCCACTCAGGTGCCTGCTGTGGTTGAAACTGTTGAAGAAAAAGTCGAAGAAGTCAAGACTGATGTCGAAGAACAGAAAACCGCTGTTGAAGAAAAGGTTGAGGAAGTAAAGACCGATGTCCAGGAACAGGTCGAAGAAGCCAAGACCGCTGTCGAAGAACAGAAGACTGCTGTTGAAGAAAAGGTCGAAGAAGTAAAGACCGACGTCCAGGAACAGGTCGAAGAAGCCAAGACCGCTGTCGAAGAACAGAAGACTGCTGTTGAAGAAAAGGTCGAAGAAGCCAAGACCGCTGTCGAAGAACAGAAGACTGCTGTTGAAGAAAAGGTCGAGGAAGTAAAGACCGCTGTTGAAGAACAGAAGGCTGCTGTCGAAGAAGCTGTTTCCGATACAACCGCGGAAGACGGCGAAGTCTGGCATCTGGGCATTCTGGTCCACTCTCTGGACAATGAATTCTGGGCACAGGAAGCCAAGGGCGGCGAACTCTTCGCTGATTCCAAGGATGACGTGGTTGCCCAGGTTCTCGCCACCGATGGTGATGACAACAAAGAAATGCAGGCT
>CADACE010000047.1 GCA_902786265.1 uncultured Chloroflexota bacterium
AGCTGGAGGAAGCAAGTGAACCGGGGCTCTTTCGGAGGAAATGAGGAATTCGGAATTATAGGGATATAGGGAATAGTTAGCCGGGATCCGGAGGATTTCAGCTGCCTGTTTTTAACTGCCCACCGGTGTCCAGCCACCGGCTGCTGAACGCAAAAAATCGAACCTTGACAATTGAATAATATCAGCGTACGGAAAAAAGGCTGAAATATAAAAAGCCGGGCTCATCCTAAGAAAATGAACCCGGCGCTAACGATTTTTTCTTATTTTTGTTTATCCGCCATTGCTCATGACGAAGAGAATATACATACCACCGATGTACATGAACGTCATGATGATGGAGTCAACATCCATGATTTTACCGATACGTTTAAACTTGACGATATTGCCAAGCAGACCAAAGGCAGTCATCAGAACGCCCAGCATACCGACAACGATAAAGGAATTGTCGACGGTCCCCAAAAAACGTCCTTTGGTGTAAAAAGCGTCCGCAATGCCGATACCGAACATATTGAACATGTTGGAACCAAACAGGTTTCCGAGCGCCATATCTGCAGCTCCGATAGAGATCGCGGAGATAGAAGTGACCATTTCCGGAAGGGAAGTGACCAGAGCGACCAGTGTGGAACCGACAAAAGAGGTGCCAAGACCGGTGATTTCAGAGATTTGTTCCGCGGCCCGTACCATAAACGGACAAACCAGGCCAAGAACGAGAGCAGCCGCAGCAAACCCGATCAAACCGACCTTCAGGCTCGGGATATCCGCCAATTCCTCTTCAGTCATCTCGGTTGAAACCGTTTCCTGTTCACTCTGCTGGATCATATAAATTGCCAGAACGTAACAGGCCATGATGAGGATAGAATCGATACCGATCCAGCCAATGTTGAAATTGAGATTGGAAAGGATCGGATTCGCGACCAGGAAGAAAATCACGAGAGTGCAGATAAATACCGCGAATCCACCGGAAACCAGATGCCTCTTCTGCGAAGTACGCAAAATGCGCCGGTCTCTTCCGAGAACATCCAGAATTGCCAGAATAAACATGTTGAAAGCACTGGAACCGAAAAAGTTTCCTGCTGACAGTTCGGGAGATCCTATGTTGATGGAGTTGATCGAGGTCAGCAGTTCGGGAAGACTGGTCGCACCTGCCAGAAGCAGAACACCAATAAACATACCGCCGAGTTTGGTGCGGGCAGCAATAACGTCACCATATTTGGCGAGCTGCATTGCTGAAACGACAATGAGTGCGGCAGCAACAACAAAAGTTACCCAGACCCAGCCGCCTGTGGTTGCTGCGATTTGTATAGATTCTAACATGATATTAAATTTTCAGCCTTGTTACTTGTTGTAGTTCTTGTGGATCCCCTTGATCTCAGTTACCGGCCAGTAAGAGAAGATGCCGGTATTGGGCTCGGAAAGATCACCGATAAGACGTTCAGTTTCTGCCAGACAGGCTTTCACAACGTCCTCTTGTTCAACCATCGCCATCAGAGTTTTGTTGTTTTCATCAGAATTGGCTGTGGTGAAAGCAAATCGTCCGGGTATACGTTTCCGGACACGGTAAGCGCCGATACTTTCCAGAATCGTAACGCCGCGAACTCCAACTTTATTCCAGCCTTCCAGAATCATATCAAGTTTCTTTGAATCATTTAGAACAAACATTATGATATACATGGCTGTTACACCCTCCTGTAATATTTTGCCATGAATCCGCCCAAAATCAGTCCGGTCATGACATTCGTCACTATTTATTATAACGCAATAACAGGGTATATGGTATAGGGTTTAGGGTTTGGTTTTTGGTGACTGGTGACTGGCAGCCAGTGATTGTTGTTTGGTGGGCAGGAACAATGGACAGCATCCAGCTGCCAGAAACCAGAGACCGGAAACTGATCAGTGTTCCCTAATCCCTGTGCCCTATACCCCAAACCCTGAAATTAAGGTACAATTGAGAACATGGCGAATAAAACTTACGAAAACTGGCTGGAAATTGATCTCCAGGCCATTGAAAACAATTTGAAGCAGATCCGGAAGATTTCCGGTCTGCCGGTCGCGGCCGTTCTGAAGGCCGATGCCTATGGCCATGGGGTCCTTCCTGTGTCACGGGCTGCTGTAAAAGCCGGTGCTGTATTTCTGGCTGTCGCCCGTTTCACGGAAGCACGGGAGCTGCGGAATGCCGGTTTCACTGAACCGATCCTTGTTCTGGGGATGATCCCGCCGGAAAACGTCATCGAAGCCTCGATCCTGAAGGTCCGGGGAATTCTGTTCAACATGGAACAGATCGCGCTTTATGAAAAAATTCTGCGCGGGACCGGCCATATGCTGAGCGTTCACGTCAAAATTGACAGCGGCATGGGTCGTCTGGGATTTCCCGCTGAGGAAGGTCTGCGGCTGCTTCAGGCAGTCAAGGATTCGACTTACCTGGAAGCGGAAGGTCTCTGCACTCATCTTGCGCGCGCCGATGAGCCGGGTGTTGACACAACTGACTGGCAGCTGGACCGTTTTGACCGTCTGGTCGCGGAAGCTGAGGCCAACGGGCTGCGTCCGCAGCTGGTCCACACCGCGAACTCCGCGGGAGCTCTGTTCCATCCTCGCTGCAGACGCTACGACATGGTCCGCGCGGGTGAAGCGATGTACGGCATGCATCCCTCTCCGGACGCGCTGCTGCCGGAAGGGTTCCGTCACGCGCTGAGCTGGAAAGCCGGTATCACCTCCGTCAAGATGATCCCCGGCGGTTCCGGTATCAGTTACGGGCACCGCTATACGACCCATGGTGAGCTTCAGCGTGTGGGTGTGATCCCTGTCGGCTATGCGGACGGTTACCGCCGTGTTTCCGGGAACAAGGTCCTCGTGCACGGACAGATCGTCCCGGTGATCGGGAACGTCTGCATGGATCAATGCATGATCGACCTGAATGACATTCCGGATGCCATGATCGGCGATGAAGCCGTATTGATCGGGCAGCAGGGCGAACGAATGATCAGCGTTGAGGAAGTCGCGGCCTCCTGGGGTACGATCAATTACGAAGTGACCTGCGGTATTGCTCATCGGGTGAACCGCTTTTATTCCTGATCCTGCCCGAGGTTTCCGTGGCTAAAACTGCGCCGGTTTCCCAATACCGCTGGATCCCATATTCAGAAATGAACGCTGAAGACCTCAGCGAGCTTTCCGCTTACCCCCGTATACTGCAGAAACTTCTCCATGTGAGGGGAATCACGACACGCCGGGAAGCGGAAGTTTTTCTCACCCAAAGCGGCAGCCTGTATGACCCGCTGGATAAGGAACGGGGACTCAAAAATATGCCCCGTGCCGTGAAAATGATCTGGGACGCGGTCGACCGGCATGAGAAAATCGCTGTCTATGGCGATTACGATGTGGACGGGATCACCGCCAGCACGATTCTGGTTCAGCTCCTGCGGAAAATCGGAGCCGCGGACACCATCAGTTATATTCCCGACCGTTTTGAGGAAGGATACGGCTTGAATAAGGAAGCGCTGAAAACCCTTTCCGAACGGGGAATCGATCTGGTGATCACAGTCGACTGCGGGATCCGTTCGGACGCGGAAGCTCTTTACGCAAAAGAACTGGGACTTAAGCTGATCATCTCCGATCATCACGAACCGGGGGAGACCATTCCCGAAGCCGACGCAGTGGTCTGCGCCAAACAGCCCGGGGATCCGTACCCGGAAAAGAACCTTGCCGGTGTCGGTGTGGCATATAAGATCGCCGAAGCCGTCCTGGAAGCCCGTCCGCAGACCGGGTTTGAAGCCCGGGATTGGACAGATATTGCCGCGATCGGTACAGTTGCGGATATCGTCCCGATGACAGAGGAAAACCGGGCGCTGGTAAAAGACGGCCTGCGCCGGCTGCGAAACCAGCCGCGGTATGCTATTCAGGCATTAGCGGAAGCCGCTGACTTCCGGACCTCCGAGATTTCAACACAGACGATCGGTTTCGGCATTGCTCCCCGCCTGAACGCGCCGGGGAGGCTGGATAAGGCCGGACTTTCATTTGAGCTGATGATGAGCGATGATCTCTCAACTGCCCGTAAACTGGCTGCGGAGGTAGACCAAAAGAATACGGAACGAAAGAACCTGACGGCATTTATTCAGACCAAAGCCGCAGACAGTATTCCCAAAGAACATATCCCGTCAGTCATCTGCTGCCGTGATAAAGAATTTAACATGGGAATCGTCGGTCTGGGAGCCGCGCGTCTTTCGGATGCGTATTATCGTCCCGCGATCATCGGTGCGTATGGTGAAACGGAAACCCGCGCCTCCTGCCGTTCCATAGAAGAATTCAGCATGATCGAAGCACTGGATGAGATCAATGAAAAATGGCCTCATCTGCTGAAAAAATACGGCGGGCATTGGAAAGCCGCCGGACTGACGGTTGAAAATGAGAATTGGGACGAGTTTGTGCAGCGGATCAATGAGATCGCGGACCGGAAACTGGCCGGAGTCCGTCTGACACCCACCAGGCATTATGATATGGAGCTGACGTCAGCTTACGCGGATCTGGATCTGGTCGCTCTTCTGAGCCGGTTGGAACCGCTGGGCGAAGGCAACCCTGAACCGCTTTTTGTCTTCCGGAATCTGAAGGTACAGTGGTCAAAACGCATCGGTAAAGATATGAGCCATTTGAAGGTTATTTTCGCCGGTGACGGCGGGCGTCTGATCGATGCGATCGCATACGGGCAGGCGGACTGGTACGATTGGTTCAAAGACCATGACCGGGTCGATGTGTTATGCCGGCTGGAAAAGAATACCTATCGGGATGAGACAAAGCTGCAGATGCAGATCATCGACCTGCGAGAGGCACACTGACCGGGATCCCCGCGATCATAAAAATCACTTCAGCCGACCGTGCTGCGGCAGCCTGGTTGGCTCTACCCAGCATATCACGGTAGGTCCTGCCGAGCTTATAGGCGGGAACCACACCCATACCGACTTCATTGGAAACGATCAGCCAGTGCGTTTGGGGTGTTTCATCGATAAGCCTGAACAGACTGTCCAGCTCCTGTTCGCAAAGGGCAAGGTAGGCATCTGCTTCCCCAATATTTTCATCCAGACTCAGCAGAACATTGGAACTCAGAATCGAAAGACAATCAAACAAGACGCATGACGCAGTTTGTTCCGTGAGTGCGGTCTTCAGCTTTTCCGCTGCCTTATGCGGTGCTTCCACGGTCCGCCATGCAGACGGGCGTCTGTTTTGATGACGCGTGACACGGTCCCGCATTTCCTCATCGAGTATCTCCGCGGTGGCGCAGTAGATCACATCATCACCGAATTCCCGGGCCCGCTTTTCCGCATAAGATGACTTTCCGCTGCGTGCTCCGCCCAGGATAAAGGTCAGGTTCGGATAAATCGTTGGGGGCTCAATGTCGGATAACATGGGGTTCCTTTCCTGCAGATGACGGCTTTTCGGTCATATGCATTCACTGATCATTTCCAGCGATCCCTGAAGATCCGCCTCATTGAAGACCTCAAGCGTTACCACACCGCGATAGTCCGCGAGCAGCAGCTCCGAGAGAACAGTACGGATCACTTCTTTCGGCATATGTCTCAGGGATTGATGGTCACGGGTGCCGACCCCGTGAAGATGGACCACTGATGTGAGCGGCAGCCATTTCCGCATTACCGGTACAGGATCCTGTTTCCGGACAAAAAGATGGCCGATATCCAGACAAGCATGGGTCCCGCACTTCCGTATCACCGGTTCGTTCCATTCGATCGGATAGCTTTCCAGGTTCTCAACCGCAAATTCAGCAGAAAGTCCGGATTCTTCGGAGAGCGCTTTCAGTGCTCTTATACGCTGATCCTGCCATATACGGAGATCCCTGCCTTCACTTTCAGGGATGTCTTTGCATTCCAGGTGGCAGACATAGGCGAGCGGATCCAGCTTCCGGGTGCCGTTGATGACCTTCATTGCCTTTATGATAGAAATATCCCGCTCTGTATCGGAAAAATTCAGGTTCAGCGGCAGATGGACTGTGTAGGACAGCCCATTGGATCCGGCGAGTTCAACCAGCTCTGCTGTCTGGACTTCATCCGGGATGTTGCAGTATTCGTCTATGTCGAAGAGGACCAGTTCGATATCTCTGACCTTTCCGGCCAGCCAGCGAACATTGGGCAGAATATCATCGGGGATGATATAGGATGTCGTCCCAATGCGGAAGGGAAGGGAATTCAGCCGGTTCATCAAGGGATCACCTGTGCCGCGAGAAGCAGGACCAGTTCGGAAAGTTCGATGCTGAAGCCCAGTACATCGCCATTAATGCCGCTGATTTTTTTCTTCGCGAGCAGACCGGTCAGCGCCGCTGTTATGAGGCTTATCAGCAGATAAAGCACCCCATAGGGACCGTACAGGATTGACAGAAGAAGCGGAACCGGCAGCGCGTAAAGCAGAACATGCTTCGGGCAGTGGTTCCTGAGCATGGCTGCCATACCGTTCGGGTTTGCCAGCGGGAATTTCAGCAGGACCAGCATGGCCCAGCGGGCAGCTGCCCCTGCGAGAGGGGAAAAAATCAGGAATTCTTTATCCGGCAGATGCTGGATACAGAGCCATTTCAGGATCAGCGCACAGAACAGCCCCAAGGCGCCATAGGTACCGAGTCTGGAATCCTTCATGATCTCCAGCCGCCGTTCCGGTGAGGCTGAACAGCCAAAACCATCGAAACAATCGGCAAGTCCGTCCCAATGAAGGCCTCCGCTGAGCATGATCCAGATGATCAGTGCAAGAAAAGCGGCAATAGGTTTTGCGAATATCCGGGAAAACAGCCGGAAAGATATGGCTGCACCCAAGCCGATCAAAGCACCGGTCAGCGGATAAAACACCGCTGACCAGCCATAATCTGTATCGCTCCAGTCCGCCTTTTGCGGAACCGGCAGTACTGTCAAAAAACCCAGCGCCATGCGCAAAGAATTCAGAAGGTCAGGTTTGACCATCACACCTCTGACTTCTCCCCCGGTTAAAACACCTGTGCGCAGCCGACAGGACGGATAGACATCAATGTGCAGGCACCCGGGAAAAGCTGAGCTTCTACTTCCTGCTTGAAGGTTTCAACCTCATCGACCGGAACAAAAGCCATGATCGTACCGGCAAAACCGCCGCCATGTACTCGATAGGCGCCTTTACCCTTCAGCGCGTATTCCGCGACAGCCAGGGAATAGGCAACATCCTGATGTTCAGTCTGGCCGCTGATGATGACATTCTGCAAATGGATAAAGGAGGAAAATCCGGATTCTTTGACAATGCGGAGAAATTCATCGACATTTCCCTGCTCCAGAGCGGCAGCTTCATCAACCGCTCTCCGGTTTTCTTCAAAGAAGTGGATCGCGCGGAGAACCGCCCGGTCACCGGTCAGCTTGCGGATTTTGCCGATCTCCGCCCGGAACTGATTTTCGTCAACTTCACGAAGAACTTCTTTACCAAAGTAAGCCGCAACCTTCCGCATTTCGATCGGGATTCCGGCATATACATTGGAAAGATCCGCGTGAGCGCTGCCGGTATCGATGACAAAAATGGCATAACGTTTTCCGAGTTCTTCTGTCGAAATCGGACGGATCACCGGAGCGGCCGTATCTTTGAAGTCAATGGCGACAAATCCTCCGACCGCCGAAGCTGTCTGGTCCATCAAACCGCTGGGCTTGCCGAAATAATGCTGCTCGGCATACTGACCGATTTTTGCGAGTGTTACCGGAGAGTGTTGGTTTTTGCAGAACAAACCATTCAGGACCTCGCCGATGAGGACTTCAAAAGCCGCTGAGGATGAAATACCTGATCCACCCGGAACATCAGAAGAAACGCAGACATCGAAGCCTGTCACATCGTAACCTGCTTTTTTTATTTCAGCAGCTACACCGCGAACCAGTGATGCGGTTGTCTCCTTTTCATCTTCATGCGGTTCAAGATCATTCAGGTCAATTTCCAAACCGCCGTAACCGATCGAGAAGATACGGATCTTCTCTGTCCCGTTCAGGCCGGCTGCCGCGATCATGTCTCTGTCGATTGCCGCCGCCAGTACATTTCCCCGCTGATGGTCAGTGTGGTTCCCGCCGACTTCGATCCGGCCGGGAGCGCTGAAGAGATGGATCTCCACCGGTTCCGGGAAATGCTCTTTGTAAGAGCTCATGAGCGAAACGATCCGGTTTTGGTACTTTTCCTTATCCGAATCATAACGGGGATAAAGCTTTCGCAGAGTTTCATCAAAAGCTCCCTGATGAATGGATTCAATGGCCTGGGTTATATTCATAGTTTACTCCTGTTTGTCTGATGTCAGAATGCGCACACTGGCGTCCGTATCGTTTGGTGGAATAATGACAGCATCCGCCCTGAAAAATCCCTGCTCATCGCTGCTGCCGATAACATATACATACGCGGCATTGGAAATGAACGCGGGTTCTGTTTCCATAGGTAAAATGATATCATGATTTTCTTCATTCAACAAAACAAATCCAAGCCTGCTGAAATCACGGATCCGGTAGGCGATCCAGGGATGTCCGCTCGCCAGCCCCGCATTTTCACCGAAAAAGCGGGGATAGATAAGACGTCCGTTGAGTATTTCAAGGTCATCAAGTGACAGCAGACGGTCAAGTTTTTCCTGATCTGCAGGCGATCGTGAGACAATTTCAGTCAGGTCACGGATATTTTCGGCTGTGCTTTGCATGGTATATTGGTCGGGTATCAATTTCCCGCTGAGTGCCGGAGCGGTCCCAAGGACGAAGAAAAGGATCAGGATTCCCGCTATGGCTGCCGGATAAACCGGCTGAGGAGAACTGTCAGGTTTCGGTACTGCCAGGATGGTTTCTTTGTTATATCCAAAGCCTGCCGCGATCTGCCAGGCGATTTCCGCTAAACCCAACGCGAAATAGAAATAGTAAAACCAGTCCGCAGGCAAAGCGAAACGCCAGCCGGAATAGCGTGCGGCACCTGTGCTCCCGAGATATAGTGAACACAGGATAAAAGGAAGCAGCCCTGCCCATCCGGCACGTTTCCATGCGGATGCCATTCCCAAGGTGATAACGGCGAGAAAAATCATCAGTACCGGGATGTTTTTTCCAGCAAGCAGACGCGTTTCCACATCGTGAAAATCGGTATTCGTAATATCATGTATCGTCAAATTCGGATCTGTACCAAACGGCAGGGCGGTCAATGCAACGAGTTCATTCGCAAAAAAATGCGACGCGGTAAAGCGGATCACATAAAGAGGCTTCTCCAGAAAGAAATCGATCATGTGCTGCTTATTTCGCGCGGCATATTCCGCATCACTTTCTCCCGGATTTCGGGATACGACGTTATTTACATCATCCGACCATCTTCGGGCAAGTTCTGTGCTGTGAACCCCCGGTTCATCGAGTATAAAATCACCGGTTATCAATTTGCTGCGGATGAACCAGGGCGCGATCACGAAAAGCGCAGCCATCGCAAACCCGGCAGCTAAGGGTAATTTATTCTTCAGCGGAAGCCCTTTGCGAAGGAGAAAGAAGAAAACCGGGAAGGGGATCAAAACAATAAACTGGGAACGGATCGTCACACAAAGGCCCATCAGACATCCGGCGAGCAGAATACGCCACCAGGAACGCGGCTTTTGGAACCAGTCCGCAGCGGCGCAAATCGCAGCCAGCAGGCACAGCATGGCCGGGACATCGGAAAGCCACATTTTTGAGTTCGACACCATGAAATGCGGTCCCATAAAAATCGTGTTGTATTCCCGGAGTGCCGCTAATCCCGCGGCCAAAATGCCTGCTCCATGCGAATGCAGCCGGCGCCCGAGCAAATACATGCAGGCTGGGATCAGAGCAAGAACGACCGTTATGCAATCGATGGTCCTGAGAATGTCCCGATCAGTAAGCGCTTCAAAAAAGGCAATTACGGTACACAGAAACTGACGGTAAGCGATCGTGGTTTTGAAACCGAACCCGGCGAGAATGCTTTCCGCCCAAAGGCCGAAATTCGCCGCATCCGAGGCGGGGTATGGCAGATAATCCGGAGCTGTTATCTCATGGAAATAACTGTGATCCAGGACTTCCATTGTCGGAATCGATACCCAAAGAACAGCTGTACCGATCCAGATAACAAGAAAGAGAGCCACAGTTGTTATCCGATTGTTTTTATAAGCATGAACCAACCGGAGCAGCAGAGATATGGCTAAAGAGATCCATACGGAAAGATATATCTCCCAATATTGTATTGCCATACCGGTCGGCTGCCAGTCCATTTCATCCGGAACGATCCCTGTGCCTGTGAATCGTATAAAAAGATATATACAGACTGCCAGCAGAAAATACAGCAGCCAGATCCTGCGGACAGCAGATTGCTCCGTTCCGATTTTATTGTTGTTTGCATGAATCGCCAGAAGAAGAAGTTTCCCTGTCCCGGTAATTATCATTCCGAGTAAAAGAAGCGGCTGTATCCTTTCAAAGACCGGAGAGAAGCTTTGATCAGAAAGAAAACCTCCGGCAATCAGGAAAAGGGAGAGCGCAAGGAATAGAATCATCAATAATATTCTTATGCCTGAATTTTGAGATAATACTATGACTTTTGATGAAATCTTCTCCTGACTATCGAAAAATCCAAAAATCGCGAAGAGAAACCATACCAGCGGAAATGCCATCATCACCAACCGGAAACCTGAATACCCGAGGAATACACTGTGAAGAGATTTTTCTCCGATGGAGGATAATTGATAAAAGGAGATTCCCGCTGCCAATGCCGTTATGAGAAAAAAACAGCGGATCAGCAGGATGCTTTCCTTTTTTTTCTGCGTTTCTTTTATCATGGGATTAATTATAACGGCGGTTTAGGAAGTATGAAATATGAAATGCGGATTATTTGTAAAGGCTGAATCTCAATTATTCTGACTGTGTGGAATCTGAAATCCTGCAGGTACTATTTTATTTCATCTATCAGCAATGTGTTTCTGGCTCCGTCATCAATGATCAACGCGGTCAATACGCTGCTGTTCATGGATCCGTTGCGGTTATAACTGTTCAGCACATAACGTACCTCGGCCGGGTTAACATTTTCTGCCTGGAGGTAAGCCTGCGTTACTTCATAGCGGCTGATATCGCCCATCAAAGAACGGAAGTTTTCAATCGGTGTCCCGGATCCGTTGTAGCAGCAATTACGCTGCATATCTTCAGACAGCATCCACCATGCCTGATCAAAACTGCGGTCATTCAGATATGAATAATAAGTGATGATAAATTGCTGGGGAGTCGGATATTTTCCGCTTGGCCACGGGGTGTTTGTAGGCTGACTCCCCGATGAAATATTCAGAATCAACGATTCACCGTAAGCGGCGGCGGTAGCATTAAAAGCGAGATAATCAGAAACTCCGAACAGCGGTGTCTCGGTCGGAGCTTTTGCTGTCTCATTGGCATTCATTGTTTCAACTACCTGTGTATAAGCTGCCGCTGCCTGCCGGGTCTGAAGAATTTTATCTTCCTGCTGAAGAGTCTTATTTGAGCCTATTACAAGTCCTAATGCAAGTGCTGCAAATAAAGCAAGGATGTAAAGCGTTTTCTTTCGCACAGGATGAGCGATTGCCTGTTTTCTGGTCTCTTCAATGGGAGAAAAGTAATAACCGCCAATCGTTCCCGATCCTCCGTTGCTTGTGATCAAAGCAATAAAATCAGACCCGAGTCTGTGGGTTGTCCATACTGTGGGAGATAATTTAATAATGGAAAAAACATGAACGCTGCTTTCACCGGGATTCAGCCGAAACATCTTTGGTGTTACTTCCAGCCACCCGACCTGGATATTGATCTGACCGACCAGAACACGATCGCCTTCGTTCGAGATGGTCAGAACCGCCTGTCCGCGTTCTTTGATTTCTTTTGCATTATTCAACTCACCGAAATCCAACACGTCCGGCTCGAATTTAAGCCGGGCGGTTGGAATGCTTTCGGTATGATTGTTTGTTTCGCTCAAATCAGCTTACTCTGTTTCTAAAGACTGTGCCAAGGCAACTGCTCCGCAGGCTCCGGCACGATCCCCAAGAACCGGCGGGGTAATATAGGTATCAATATGTTCTGTAATGACAGGTGACTGAACATAACCATTCAAAAGCCGGAGAACTTCCTTACGGATCTTCGGGAATACATGTTCCTGATGCATAACACCGCCTCCGAGAACGATTTTTTCCGGAGACAGCATAAGAATTTGCGCGATACAGGTTTGGGCAAGGTAATTCGCGAATACATCCCAGAAGGGGTGATCTTCACCAAGCTTTTCTGCACTGATCCCAAATCTGTCTTTGATCGCTGGGCCGCAGCATAACCCTTCAAGGCAGTCACCGTGGAAGGGGCAATGCCCCGGATACGGGTCTTTTTCCGGATCCCTGCGAAGAAGAACATGACCGGCTTCTGGGTGAAGCAGCCCGTGAACCGGCTTCCCATTAATTACAGCGCCGGCTCCAACACCGGTACCAATCGTGTAATACACAAGAGATTTTACATTTTCAGGGTTACCCCACCGGTATTCCGCCAATGCTGCACCGTTTACATCTGTATCAAACGCACAGGGCAGTCCCAGTTCAGACTCCAGAGGTCCGATGAGGTCAGTATCTTTCCAAAAGGGTTTGGGCGTGCTGGTAATATACCCATAGGTCGGTGACTCCCGATGTAAATCGATCGGACCGAAAGAAGCAACGCCAATGGATCGCAGGCTGTATTTCTTCATTTGTTCTTTGAAGAAATCAATTGTTCTGCCAATTGTTTCCTGCGGAGTGGTAGTAGGAAAACGGACCTCTTCCACATAATGATCCGGATCAGATGCAATGGAACAAACGAATTTAGTCCCGCCAGCTTCAACAGCGCCGTAATATTTCATAAAACCTCCCAATTACAGATGGTTGTTTATTTAGTCAGTTGGCCGCTTTCGAGGAAATAATCCCGGTAACTATCAGAAGCCAACACTTAACTTATATTATATATGATTTGGCGTGAAGATTGCACATTAATTATTGAAAATTTTAACAGTATTCTAATATGTGTCCAGTAAAATCATATGTGAATATATAAAGAAATATGGATTTATACAGGATGGATTATTAATTATGATGCGATTTGACCGTTTTACAGATAGTGCACAGGAAGCCGCACAGCGTGCGATAGAAATTTTACAGCGATACGAACAAAATCAGGTAGATACAGAACACATTCTTCTGGGTTTATTGGAACGCCCCGAGGGGATGATTGAACGAATATTAGACGAGCTTGATGTTTCAAGTAAAGTACTTTGCGACCGACTGGATTATTTACTGCGGACAACAACAAAAGCCAACATATACGGCGGCGGTGCGGGCCAAATCTTTATTACTCCAAATGTCCGGCGCATTCTTGACCAGGCTTACGCAGAATCAAAAAGGCTTGGAGAAGAATTGATAGGCACGGAACATCTGTTTTTAGCGATACTGAATGAAAAAGGTACTGCTGTAGCATCATTGTTGTCTGAATACGGGATCACTCGTGTGAAAGTTCTTGAGATCATAATGAAAAACAAGAACTCGAAAGCAGCAGTCGGAGTCAGTTCCAAAGTAAAAGCGAAAAGCAATGTCAACCGGAAAGCTTTAGATAAATATTCGCGGGACCTTACCCAGATTGCACGGGACGGCAAATTGGATCCGGTCATAGGACGCGATGCGGAAATCACCCGGATGATGCAGGTCCTTTGCCGGAGAACCAAGAATAACCCTGTGCTGATCGGTGAGGCAGGT
The DNA here is from genome assembly GCA_902786265.1 of uncultured Chloroflexota bacterium. GTDB lineage: Bacteria > Chloroflexota > Anaerolineae > Anaerolineales > Anaerolineaceae > Flexilinea. The sequence continues at coordinate 13,718 of CADACE010000047.1, forward strand.
GTAGGAAAAACCGCGATCGTTGAAGGTTTAGCCCAGCGAATAGCAAATAACGATGTCCCTGAAATATTGAGCGGAAAATCTGTGTTATCGCTTGATATGGGTGCGATGGTTGCCGGATCAAAATTCCGTGGTGAATTCGAAGAACGAATGAAAGCCGTTATCGATGAGGTTCGAAAATCTGAAGGATCTGTGATCCTTTTCATCGATGAACTGCATACAGTTATCGGAGCAGGTAATTCACAAGGTGCCATTGATGCTTCCAATATGCTGAAACCGGCCCTTGCCCGCGGTGAATTGCAGTGCATCGGTGCCACAACACTTGACGAATATCATAAATATATTGAAAAAGATGCGGCACTGGAACGGCGGTTTGCCTCCGTTTATGTAGAAGAACCATCTGTAGAAAGCACAATTGAAATGCTGAAAGGGCTGCGCACCCGTTATGAAGAGCATCATAAAATTATTTTCTCGGATGAGGCATTGGAAGCAGCTGTGCGGCTGTCAGCCCGTTATGTAACTGACCGGAAATTGCCTGATAAAGCCATTGACCTTATGGATGAGGCTGCCGCAAGCTTAAGAGTAAAGCTTTTCTCTCTTCCGCCTGATTTGAAGGAAATGAAAACCAAACTCGATCGTATGATGGAGGAAGAGGAAAATGCAGGCAATGACCGCAATTATGAAAAAGCCGCGGAATTGAAAGCTGAACGATTGCGGGCACAGGAAGCTTATGAAAAGATGAAGAATGAATGGGAAACATCTCAAAAGCTTGATGAAGTCGTGGATGTTGATGATGTCGCTCAAATCGTCGGGCAATGGACAGGAATTCCCGTTAATCAGATGCTTCAAAATGAGGCTGAACGCCTGCTGCATATGGAAGAATATCTCCATAAACGAATTATCGGCCAGGATGAGGCAATCAGCGCGATTTCTGACGCTATCCGCCGTTCCCGCACCGGGCTGAAAGATCCAAAACGGCCAATCGGGTCCTTTATCTTTATCGGCCCTTCCGGAGTCGGGAAAACCGAACTTGCGAAGGCGTTGGCTGAGTTCATGTTTGATGATGAAGACGCATTGATCCGTCTTGACATGAGTGAATATCGGGAACAGCATACAGTCTCCCGTCTATTCGGAGCGCCTCCGGGATATGTCGGATACGAACAGGGAGGTCAGTTGACAGAGGCTGTCCGCAGACGTCCTTATCGTGTCGTTCTGTTCGATGAGATCGAAAAGGCACATCCTGAGGTTTGGAATTCACTGCTGCAGATTCTTGACGATGGTCGTTTGACTGATGGACAGGGAGAGCTGGTCGATTTCCGCAATACAGTTCTGATCATGACCAGCAACCTGGGTACGGAGTATATTAATAAGAGCGGATCATTGGGCTTTCTGGGATCAGGAAGTGATAATGACGATCGTGATTCAAAAATGAAGATCGATAAAGCTTTGAAATCCACTTTCCGGCCGGAATTCATTAACCGTATTGATGAAATAATTATGTTCACCAAGCTTTCACTGGATGAAATGGAATCCATTGTCAATTTACAGCTGAAAGAACTTCAGGAACGCATGCTTGAAAATGAAGTCACTATGGATCTCGATCCTGAAGCACGAAAATGGCTGGCTTCTATCGGGTATGATCCGGCATTCGGTGCCAGACCGCTTCGCCGTGCGCTTCAAAAATACATAGAAACCCCTCTGTCAAACCTTTGGCTTTCTCATTCTGTTCAGCCGGGAGATACCGTTTATATTTCTCATGACCCTGAAAGTGAGGGGCTGCACCTGGAAGTTCGAAAAGCGTTGGCTGAAGCTAATGTTGTTGATGCATTAGAGGCTCCGGTCTCTGATGAGCAAACAGAAACAGAGGAAAATCCGGATTGATATAGTCAATGAATGTTTCAACGTCCGATGCAGAACTGAAACGTTATTTCCCTTTCAACTGCTGCGATGATACTCTTTATACCAAAGCAAACAGGATCGGGAAATGTATAGAATACTCTTCGGGGGAGACTGTGCTGATGCGAGGCTCCCCCGCTAAACATTGCGGGATCATCATTGAAGGCGAGGCAGTCGCTTTTAAGACAGATCCCAACGGAAAACGTTATCAGCTGTGTTTGAGGGAAGGCTGTTTTATCGGGCTGGAAACTCTCCAAAAAGAACAAAATTACACCGGAAAAATTGTAGCAGTCTCTGATATAAAGGTCTTTTTCTGGAATCAGGAAGGAATATTGCAGTTAATAGAGGAATGCCCGGATTTTGCAGAATCGCTTTCCATGCTGGATGAAGGCCGCATTTATCAGGAACAATGGCTGATTCCGGAAACAGACATAACAGATCCGGTTTTATGTTCACAGACATCACATTGGATTTCTTTTATTTTTCCTGTTTCTGTTATTTTGATCCTGCTTTCTTTCAGTTTATGGATATGTTCAATGCTGATCCGGCGATATCCTATTGCCTGGTTTTTGATTCCATGCCTTTTCTTTGTTGCAGGTAAAAATATTTATAAAATAATCATCTCCCGCTCATCAGAACGATTTATCGTTACAAGTAAAAACGCGGTATTAATTCCCAAATCCGTTGAAGATAATACTATTACATTACGCCTATACAGTTTGGAATCTCTTCATGTTAATCAAAACATATTCGAAAGGCTGTTTAATCTCGGATCTCTCCAGCTTATTTCTGAAGAACAGAACGCCAAATCACCGCTGCTTTCCCATCCTGATAAAACAGCCATGCTGATCCAGTCTTTTGCTCAAAGAAATGCATTAGGCAGAGCGATCCCTGTGCGTTACAGTTCCGATCAAAAGCATCAGGTTCCAGTTGAAAGCAACACCTCCGGAATGAACTATTCTGATTTCGGAAAAGGCACAGGCACAAAATGTCAATTTGAATTTCGTGCGCATTGGGCTTTGCTGGTAAAAATGATCATCAAGCCGATCCTTCTGATACTGATTGCCGCAGCCGGAATGTTATTTTTGAAATCCAATCCATATGAGGGACCTTTAAAGCCAATTTTACTCATAATGATTGCAGCAGGTCTGATAGGAATAATCTATCAATGGGCTTCATGGCGGAACCATCGTTTTTTTATTGAAGAGGATTGTATCAGGGACTTCAGCCGGAGACCATTTTCAGCAGAAAACCAAAACATGGCTATGAACCATAAAATTCAAAGTGTACGCTATCAAAAAGATGGCTTCTTCCAGGTGCTGCTGAATTACGGAACCGTATATATTTTAGCTGGAGAAGGTGAATTGAGTTTTGATTACGTCAGCAACCCGCAGCATGTTCAGCAATTAATTATTGAAACCTGCTCCCAATATGAGATGAAACGAATACAGGATGAAAGAATTCTTTGGTCTTCTCTGTCAGAATCACAAAATGACAAAGAATAATGATAAATATGTACCTTTTTTGCTGAAATTGATTTGACAAGAACCGTTATTTCCTTTAGAATATGATTGTTTGATTTATGCGATCAAGCGGTTATATAAAGCCGTATATAGCAGAATTTATATTCAGCAAAAAGGAATAGTAATGAAAGAGTATTCAACCGAATCCATTCGAAATGTCGCGCTTGTTTCACACAGCAGCGCCGGCAAAACAATGTTGGCAGAAACATTTCTCCATTATACGGGTGCGATCACTCGTTTAGGGAAGATCGAAGATGGTACCACTGTCTCCGACTTTGATGATGAAGAAAAGCGACGAACAATTTCGCTTTATAGCACAGTAATCCCTGTTGAATACAAGGATCATAAGATTAATGTACTGGACACTCCCGGATACAACGATTTTGTGGGGGACGTCATTTCAGCTCTCAGCGTTTCGGACGGTGCGGTTGTTTTGGTTGACTCTGTTTCCGGTCGTGAAGTGGGTACAGAAATCACCTGGAAGCACCTGGATAAATTTAATCTTCCCCGTATCGTTGTGATCAATAAAATGAATCGGGAAAATTCCGATTTCAAAAAAGCCATGGCTTCTCTGCAGGATTATACTGACAAGCGTTTGATCCAGGTCCAGATCCCCTGGGGTGAAAAACTGGATTATAAAGGCGTCATCGATATCCTTACCATGAAAGCCTACGCAGGCGCTGACAAAAATGGTGTTGAAATCCCGGCCGAATACAAAGCAGAAGCAGAAGAACTTCGTGCCCAGCTGACTGAAGCAGCTGCAGAAGGTGAAGAAGAATTGATGGAAAAATTCTTTGAAACCATGGAACTCAGCGATGAAGAAATCATCCGCGGCTTTTCCAAAGTCGTAAAAGAAGGCGGATTCATCCCTGTTTATTGTGCTGCACCGACTGCTGAGATCGGCATCACTCCGCTTCTGGATGCTCTCGTCAACCTTCTTCCGAATCCTGCTGAAGCAGCTAAGAAAACTGCTGAAAACAAAGCAGGTGATATTGTTGAACTTGAATGCTCCGACAATAATCCGCTGGCAGCCTATGTTTGGAAAACCACTGCTGACCCGTTTGTGGGTAAACAGACCTACATCCGTGTCTATTCCGGTGTCATGAATGCTGATTCCAGAATTTGGAACTCCAGCCGTGAAGTGGAAGAACGCTACGGGAATCTGTATGTTCCCTGTGGTAAAGACAACATCAGTGTCAAGACCATTCACGCTGGCGATATCTGCTGCGTTGCTAAACTCAGCGAAACGATCACCGGTGATTCCTTCTCCGATAAAGCCAACCCGGTCAAGATCACAAAACCTGAATTCCCGGGTTCCCTTTACAGTGTTGCGATTTTCCCGAAGACACAGGCCGACTCCACAAAGATCAGCCCGACTCTGACCCGCCTTTGCGAAGAAGATATGACCCTTTCCTGGCACAATGATATGGATACCAACCAGACAATTCTGCAGGGTATGGGCGATCAGCATATCGATGTTGCGATCCGCCGTGCGGAAACCAAGTTCCAGGTCAACCTGCTCACCGAAGTTCCGCGTGTTCCTTATAAGGAAACCATCACCAAGAAGGCAGAAGCCATGTATCGTCATAAGAAACAGACCGGCGGTTCCGGCCAGTTCGGTGAAGTATGGCTTCGTGTGTTCCCGAATCCGGATGCCGATTTCGAAATCAAGAACGACATCTTCGGCGGCGCCATCAGCGCTTCCTACATTCCCGCGATTGAAAAGGGTATTCGCAATGTCATGAGAGAAGGTATTCTGGCAGGGTTCCCTGTTCACGGTGTGACCGTATCCGTCTACGATGGTAAGGAACATCCGGTTGACTCCAAACCGATCGCCTTTGAAACCGCAGGCCGTGAAGCTTTCAAGCTTGCGTTCAAGGATGCCGGTCCGGTTCTTGAAGAGCCGATCATGAATGTCCGCATCATTGTTCCTGAAGAAAACATGGGTGACGTTCTTGGTGACCTTAACACCCGCCGCGCTCGTGTAATGGGTATGGAAACTGAAAAGGGCGAAAGCACCGTTTCCGCTACCGTTCCTCTCGCTGAAATGCAGCGTTACACAACCACCCTCCGCTCCATGACTGCCGGCCGTGGTTACTTCGAGATGGAATTCGCCAACTACGAAAATGTTCCGCCGCATGTGACACAGGAAGTAATTGCGCAGCATGAAAAAGACAAAGCTGCTGAAAAATAAGGCTTCTTGATCTATACGGAATTTACAGGCGGCTCGAAAAAAGCCGCCTGTTTTTAATAGTCAGGAAATTTTGTGCCAAATTCAATTATGGATCCATTCCCCTACAATATTCGCCCGATAGAATCGGAAAAAGATGCGGAAGAGGTAGCCGAGCTTGTGCGGAGCAGTTTCCGTCCGTGGCTTGACGGCAGCAATATAGAATACCTGAACCAGCTGCAAAAAGAGGGGGAAAAGGCACGGTCGCATCCTTTACTGACAAAAATTGCCGGGTTTCCGTACAATTTGGACGGGATCGTCTGCACGGATATAAACGGCAAAATAGTAGGCGTGATCAATACGTACCCTTTTTATCAAAATGAGCGGAGATGCTGTCTGATAGCAAACGTATGCACAGCAGCGGGTTATCGAAAAAAAGGCATCGCGACACATATGATCCGCGAAGTGGAAAAACTGCAGCGAAAAATGGACGCATACGGGATATATCTGCAAGCACGGACAGAAGCAGCCGGTTCGATTTCATTATATAAAGCAAATGGATTCTCTGTCACAGATTATCGCAAAACCTGGATCCATCCGATAAAGAAACAGGCAAATTCCGAAAAATCATCTAATTACTGTGTTGAAAATGTTCCCTCATCCGACAAAACGCTCATAGAGACAATGCTCCCGGTCCGTTATCCCGCATCGGTCATATGGAACCTTGATTATAAGGATGAGCTGTTTGGCACAGACCTTCCCGCCAGAGTAAACAGATTTCTCTCCTCGAACTCAAACCATCTGCGGCGGATCACAGATCAGGCCGGAGCTGTCAAGGTCTGGTATGCCATTCAGCATCTGCGGGAAAACGCTGCGCAATTGTGGCTGGTCCCAAACAAAAACCTGTCGGAATCAGAAATGAAACGATCCCTGCACCGCATTATGCAGGACTGGAACGGCAGAGAATCCCTGACACTGGACACTCCTGCCGCGGATCCGGATGAGATATACAAAAGCGCCGGATTCACACTTCAGCACACGTTGGCATGGATGTGGAAACGCCTGTAACAAAGCGGCTATAGAATCGATCTCATGATATCACGGACAACCGATGCCGCGTGCTCCCAGGTATAAAGCTCAAGGATCCTTGAGCGCAGATTGCCCCCGACAGATTCCCGAACCTCCGGGTGGTCAACAAACCGCTGTAAAGCACCTGCCAGTGCCGACACATCACCAGAGGGCACAAGAGATCCGAATCGTTCGTCCGGAATGATCTCGGCAGTACCGCCTCCGTCAGACGCGGCTACCGCATTCCCGCAGCAGCCGGCTTCCAGAACTCCGGTAGGCATTCCCTCTATAAAATGCGACGGGAGGCAGAAAACCGCGGTATCTGCCAGCAGGAAAACGATCTCAGAAAACGGGATCTGCCCCGGAAAGAGAATATTCTCCCGTCCCATCCAGGGACGAACCAGTTCCATATTCCCTCCGCCTGCAACCACAAGGAAAAGATTCTCCCCCTCCAAACGGTCAAAAGCCTGCAGCAGGTCTATGACGCCCTTTTCCTTCATGATCCTGCCCGCAAAGGTAATGATCAGGGCTTCATCCGGAATATGATGGGAGCGCCGCCAGGTTCCCGGATGTGACAAGGATACTTCAAAATCCCGGGGATTGATGCTGTTTGAGATCACACCGGCGCCATGGATCCCGTAATGTTCAAGCCACTTCAATCCTGCCCGGGAAACAGCATAAAAATCATGCGGGATCCGCTTTTCCAGACGCGTAAGGGTTCTGTCATACAGCTGCCAGCCCCATTTCACAAAGGAATCTGTAAAAATAACATCCCCTGCGCCGTGCTCAATTTGAATGAAAGGAACGTGATACCGGCCGAATATACGGCACCCAAGCAGACTGAGAAGATAAAACCGGCACTGTACGATCCCGAAATCGACAGTGTTCTTCCGAAACCAATCCTCCATGATCCGCAAAGCGGAAAGCTTCGGGACAGGGAATCGGCCCTTTTGTAAAGCAAAACAGGGAAGGAAGAAAATTTCTGCCTTCCCTTCTTTGATATGCTCAGGTTGTTTTTCTGTGTTCATGCAAAAGACAGTAACCTGACTGTCTTTTGCCAACTCAGCCGCGATTGATTGTGTGTATTTTTCCACACCGCCCAAATGAGGCGGATACAATGCGGAAAAAATGACGATTTTGCGTGATGTCATCCGAAATTAAAGATGACGGATCACCATAACGACTTTCCCCATAATATGAACCTGTTCAGGATTATTGATATAAATCGGTTCCATTGTCGGGTTAGCCGGCTGAAGACGGACACGATCGCCTTCGTTATAATAATATTTCAGTGTGGTTTCTTCATTATCAGAAAGCCAGACCGCCACCATATCCCCATTCTGGGCATCGCTCGTTTGACGGAAGACGACTTTGTCCCCATCATTGATCATCGCATCGATCATAGAATCACCAGAGACCTCAAGTACGAACAGAGCATCAACAGGTTCCGTTTCCGGGAACATTCTCCGCGGGATCTCCACGAAGCTTTCCTCATCATAATAAGTAAGGTCCGAACCGGGAACCGGGATCGGTGCACTGGCAACGATGCGTCCGAGAATTGGGAACCGGATAACATCACGGCGCTTGTAGGAAATCGGTCTGGATCTGTCAGTATTCGTGCGGTCATACGGGCGGACAACACGCAGACTGCGGGAGATATGTTCATCACGTTCCAGATATCCAAGGTGGATCAGCTGACGGATATAATAGTCCACAAGCGATGTTGAGGGAACACCGATATAGTCTCCGATTTCACGAATCGAAGGGGAATAAAGATTTTCCTCCTGATATTTTTCCAGGAATTCCATGATTTTTTCCTGGCGTTCAATTGTGTACTTTCCTTTTCGCGGCATCTTTACCTCCAGACAGGCGAATATTTTTTCTAAATTGTTCTATAAATATATCAGAGGTTCCCGACTTCGTCAAGGGCTGATTCTGATTTTGGGATTAATTTAACAAAAATCGCTGAAGAATGTCAATTCTTTTCTTTTTCATTATCTTTTTCGATAATGTAGATCGGACGATTTCTCGACGCGTTAAAGGTACGCCACAGATAACCGCCGATAACTCCGAGTGTCGTCATGGTAATTCCAAAGCTGAACAGCTGAAATATGAACATTGTCGTAAAACCGGAAACGGGAATATTTCCCGCGATTTTATTGATCAAAACCACAAGTGCCCATATGATGGAGGCAGCAAAAGCGAATGCGCCGACCAGAGTAACCAATGTGATCGGAACGGAAGAAAAGCTGTACAGTGTATCCATTACCAGCTTGATCTTTTTCTGCAGCGTCCAACGGCTTTTCCCGATTTTTCTTTCCCGGCGAATATACGGAACCTCCGCGGTTTTAAATCCGCTCCAAAGGATCTGCCCGGTCAGAGCCGAATCCTTTTCATCCATCAAACTGAGCACATCGATCACTTTCCGATCGATCAGGTAAATATCGAAACCGTTTTTCGGCATTTTTTTCAGCGCGAAGGTTCTCACCAGGCTGTAATAGAAATCAGCGAAAAACTTCTGTGAAAATGATTCTTCCCGGTCTTCCCGGACTGCCAGAACCACATTATACCCTTCCTGCCACTTTTTATACATCTCGATGATGAGTTCAGTCGGTTCCTGCAGATCAGCGGCTTTAACGACCGCGCAGTCTCCGGTGCAGTGCTCCAGACCGCACAAAATCGCGGCATGAGAGCCGAAATTACGCGAAAGATGATAGATTTTCACATTTTCATCCATCGCGGCGATTTTTTCCATTTCTGCCCAGCTGCCATCACCGGAGCCATCGTCTACCATGATGAGTTCATAATCAAACAAACCGGGCTCGATTATTTTCTTCCGGATATCCTCATAAAGCGGAGGAAGATTCTTCTCATTATAATAAACCGGAATAATAATGCTAAGCTTCGCCATTTTCACAAACCTTCAGAAACTCATTATAATCCCGGATATATTCATTCGGGTCATAGTGTTCACTGCACAAAACCAGGAGGACAGAATCCGGACTGAAGTCATACATTTCTTTCCATACCATCGCGGGAAGGTAGATCCCGCTGTGCGGCCGGTTGAGATTGGCAACGATCTGATTTCCCGCCCGGTCAGTGATCCGCACCTTACTTGTACCTGCTACATTGATCAATACAAATTCAGTACGGCGGTTGGCATGTTTTCCCCGGACAACATTATTATCCGAACCGTAAATATAAAAAACCCGCTTAATTTCGAAGGGAATATCCTGTCCTTCTTCTACCACTACCAGACGACCGCGGTCATCTCCGAATTCTTTAAATTGAATCAATGTCACTTCGGTTGTTTCTGATTTCATAATCATCCCTCAAAATTGCGTACCAATCCCAATCCCGCCATTCTCCGTGAAGCCGCAGATGCCTGTGAAAGCAGCCTTCATACCGAAAACCTGCCTTCTCATATAACCGCTTTGCGCGAAGATTATCAGCAAGTACATTCAGATAGACCCGTTCCAGACCCAGCTCATGAAAGGCAATCTCAAAAAGCTGTCGGGTAGCCTCCAAAGCAGCGCCGCTTCCCCAGACAGATTTGCGGGTGCTGATGGCATAAAGTGCGTGTCCGTTTTCCTCATCGATCTCTTCCAGACTGATGGTTCCGAGATACTCATCGTTATCATTTGTTATAGCATAATGACGGCTTTTTTCAGTGAATGATCCTTCGATAAAGCGTTTTGCACGCTCTTCTGTCATCGCATCCGCGTCAAAACGGAACCATTTATTGATTTCGGGATCATGCATCCACTCCATCATCCCGGGAATATCTTTTTCCTCAAGCCGGCGCAGCCGGATATTGTTTTTCATCCGGAAAATCCCTGAAATTCATTCAGTGCGCTGATTACAGCATTCTGTTCTTCTTCTGTCATGCCGTTATACATCGGAAGGCTCAGAACTTCATCTGCTGCCTTTTCCGTATAGGGGAAAGATCCTTTGGGAATCCCAAGATAAGCATAGGCTTCGGAAAGATACGGCGGGATCGGATAATGAATAATAGAGCCGATTTCTCTTTGATTCAGATACCGGATCAGGGCTTCCCGCTGAGAGCAGCGGATCACATACTGATGCCAGACACTGTCTGCTCCGGGACGAACCTGAGGAATTTGGATCAGCGGATTATTGACAGAATCAGAATACCTTGCGGCAAGCCGGTTTCTTTCCGCGTTCAGTTCTTCCATATGGGATAACCGGACACGCAGCAGCCCTGCCTGAAGTTCATCCAGGCGGCTGTTGGTCCCTACGACGCTGTTATAATATTTCTTCTCGCTGCCATAATTCCGGAAAACCCTGAACTTCTGAGCGAGTTCTTCATCATCAGTCACGATCGCGCCTGCGTCGCCAAAAGCACCGCAGCCTTTGGTCGGATAGAAGCTGAAACATCCTATGGTTCCGAATGTCCCGGCAGTTTTTCCCTTCCAATGGTTGCCATGTGCCTGGGCACAATCTTCCACTACTTTCAGGTCATATTTTTCCGCGATCCGAATGATTTCATCCATGTCACAGCATTGCCCGAACAAATGGACCGCGAGAATAGCTTTGGTTCTGGGCGTGACAGCAGCCTCGATCAAAGACGCGTCGATGTTGTTATATCGGTCAGAATCAACAAAAACCGGTGCGGCACCGTTCATTGTGATCCCCATTACACAGGCGATATAAGCATTTGAACTGACGATTACCTCATCTCCCGGTCCGATACCAAGCAAACGGAAACTGATCCACAACGCGTCCAGTCCGCTGCCCAGTCCGACACAATATCGGGACCCGATCCAATCCGCGAACTCCCGTTCAAATGAAGAGACTTCTTCACCCAGCACATACCAGCCGCTGTGTATAACATCCAGAGCTTTTTGGTCAAACTCCGCTGCATAAAGCTCATACTGCCGTTTTAAATTATTCGCCATTATCTTCATAAATACAATTATAAATGTTTTTTTCACTTTCCATTATTTCTTTGTGGTATTTCTTATTGTGTCAGTGGCCGGCAGTCAGCAGTCAGTGATCAGATTTCAGTGGTCAGCAGCCACCAATCACGAATTTCTGATTTAATAGTTATAATTTTTCGCTCATCAGCTATCGACAACCTGTCATCAGCAACCCGTTACCAAATTCTGTTGTATACCCCGCTTTTAAACACAGGCAGCCGAAATCCTCCGGATCCCGGCTCACTATCCCCTGTTTCCAATATTCTATTCCTTTTTTTTCACCGCCTCTTCATACCGCTGCGGGATGAACAATTGGAGTTCCGGATGTTCCTTCATCTGCTGACCCAGCCGCAGGTAGTACTCCTGTTCCCAGCTGCCATCCTCCATCACGTCCCCGGTCCAGGTGGCTTTCCATTCCTTCCAGACCTCCGGTTCACCGCCGATGAGCTTCATGATCACCACGCCGTGTTCCCGGTCC
>CADACE010000048.1 GCA_902786265.1 uncultured Chloroflexota bacterium
TGAACCGGGGCTCTTTCGGAGGAAATGAGGAATTCGGAATTATAGGGATATAGGGAATAGTTAGCCGGGATCCGGAGGATTTCGGCTGCCTGTTTTTAAGAATGGCTGTTAATTGCGGGTGTAATGAAATAATTGATGATAAAATTAAATTGTTATGAAGGTTCGCTGAAACGCCGAATAAACATGATCAACGGAAAGAATCATTGAAGAAATAATATGTATACCTATAAAGCTGCCATAATGGATGAGACCGCCATTGAGCGGGCTTTGACACGCATTGCACATCAGATCCTGGAGCGGAACAAAGGCGCTGACGGATTGTGCCTGATCGGTATCAGCCGGCGGGGTGTTCCCCTGGCGGAACGGATCCGGAACAAAATAGAGATGATCGAAGGCGCGGTCCTGCCTCTTGGGGTTATGGACATAACGAATTACCGCGACGATCTGTCACCGGACAAAGAAAACCCGCTTGTAACGGCTACGGATGTTTCATATGATGTAAGGGGCAGGAAAGTGATCCTTGTCGATGACGTCCTTTATACAGGCAGGACGATTCGGGCCGCGATCGAGGGTATCTTTGCACTCGGACGTCCGGCTGAGATCCAGCTGGCAGTGCTTATCGACCGCGGTCACCGCGAGCTGCCGATCCGGGCCGATTATGTGGGGAAAAATATTCCCACTTCCCGCAGCGAACTGGTTGCGGTAAACCTGCCGGAATTTGACGGAAAATGTTCTGTTGAGTTGTATGAAATTGCGGGCGCTTCATGATTTGCTGACAGAAACAGACGAAAAAATTAATTAAAAATTTATACGCAGAAACATAATATCTGCACTATAATTAACATTAGTAAAAAAGGGGAATCCTGTCCCCGGAAGGAGTTACGAACATGGAAAATCTGAATGAACTTGTCAGTTCCCAAAAGAGCGGACTGCAGAAGTTGTGGGAAAAGATTCCCGGTATCAAGGGATACGAAAAACTGGAAGACCGGAGAGATACCGATAAAATCGTCCGGGAAAATATTGCGCAGCGTTTTTCGGAACAATGGGAGCGCATTTCCGCGATTGAAAAAGAGCTTTCCAAGGGGATGGGAATTATCTATCTCAGTGATCTGGAATCCGCGGCTCTCAAGATCCGCCAGTTTGCTGACCGGATCAAAACAGCCGCTTATGGCTATGCCGGCCTTTCCGATGCCGTGAAAGTCGATGATGTTGCGCTTCAGCAGCTTTACGATTACGACCTGTATCTGTTTGACCTCGCTGATTCCGTAAAGGAAGCTGTCGACAAAGTGGAAGACAGCGTCGCGGCGAATGAAGGCATTGATGCTTCCATCAAAGAATTAAACAAAATTGCTCAGGAATGCATTACCGCGCTCAACCGCAGAGCGGAAGTCAAACTTGGGACCCAGAACAGCTAATTGACAGGAGAATAAACAATGGCACGTGTTTTTGATGTTGTTGAATATCCGAGCGAGATGCCGGATGAAATCGTCCACCGTTTTCCGGAAACCGGAATCTGCGACCTGCGTTTCGGCTCCCAGGTAATCGTCCGTGAATCCCAGAACGTTATTTTCTTCCGGGATGGGAAAGCTCTTGACGTTCTCGGCCCCGGCCGCCATACCATTTCCACCGCGAATCTTCCGCTGCTGACCAACCTGCTGGGTAAGGCGTTCAATAACCGGACACCTTTCACCGCGGAAGTCTATTATGTATCGATGCGTGAATTCGCGGACCGCAAATGGGGGACAGCCCAGCCGATCATTGTTCAGAATGCCGGTGTCGGCCTTGGCATGACTTTGCTGCAGGGCTTCGGGACATACAGTTTCCAGGTCAAGGATCCGCAGCAGTTTGTCACCCAGATCGTCGGTGCAGCTTCCAGTTACAGCCTTACTTCGATTGAAAACCGCCTTCGGTCCATGCTGCTTTCCAAGCTGCAGGATACATTGGCGACCATGGCCGCCCAGGGACAGAATATCTTCCAGCTGCTCAGCCTGACGGAAGAACTGGGTACGGCTGTCCGCGCGAAAGCACAGGAAGATTTTGCCGCGATCGGTCTTATTCTGAAGTCATTTTACATTTCAAACCTGAAACCGTCTGAAACTTCCGCTGAAGACCTGCGCGCGATGGGTATGCTCGATATGAATACCTACACCCAGCTGCAGGCTGCCGACGCAATGCGCGATGCGGCAAAGAATGAAGGCGGCGGTGCCGGTCTGACTGCCGGGATCGGAGCCGGTATGGGTATCGGCAATTATATGAGCCAGGCTTTCGGCATGCAGCAGCAACAGCCGGTACAGCAGCAGGCAGCCCCTGCTCCCGCAGCTCCTGCCGCGGCGGATACACCCAGCGTGATGACACCTTCCGAGGTGGCGCAAATGCTGAAGGTTTCTGAAGAGGATATTATTGCCGCGATCCAGGCCGGTGATCTGAAGGCCCGCAAGATCGGCAGCGCATACCGCATCAGCAAAGAGTCCGTTGAAGAATTTTTGAAAGGATAAAATATCTGAGTGTCAGGTATCAGGAAGCGGTTCCGGATCCGATTTCCCGGTCCCTGAAACCTGATACCTGACACCGGGCATCTGAATCTATGAAATTACAGGAATACCAACTCAAAAACATCTTTCGGCAGTACGGTATCCCGGTTCCTGACGGCAGAGTAACTTCTTATGCCCGTGAGGCCAAACGTATTGCGGAAACGATCAATGCCCCGGTAGTTGTCAAAGCCCAGGTTTTGGCGGAGGGACGGGGAATGTCGGGCGGCATCCGCCTTGCCCGTACTCCGGAGGAAGCGGAGGATTTCGCTTCGCAGATCCTTTCTTCCAAAATTCGGGAGATTCCTGTAAGTAAAGTATTGATTGACGAAGCTGTATTGATCGATGAGGAATATTACATCCTCATCACGTACGACCGGGCTGAGCAGGTTCCTGTGCTTGTGATGTATGACACCGGAAGCTTGTATATTGAAACTGCTGCGAATTCTTTATATGAGAACCTGGAACGGGTGACGATCGATCCCCTGATCGGGCTGCAGCAATTCCAGATTTTTGACCTGGCGTCCCGGTGCAACTTCCCGCAGAAATATCAGCGTAAACTGTTTAAAGTCTGTCTGCAGATGTGGAAGATCTTCTGCGAGATGGATGCGCTGCTGGTGGCTATTAATCCGCTGGCGATTTCTACAGACGGGCGTCTGCTTGCGCTGGATGGCAAGATCACGGTGGATGACAACGCCTTTTTCCGTCAGCAGACACTGTTTGATTCACAGCCCGGTCTGGTCAGCAACATGACTGAGTATGAAGCTCAGAAATACGGGATGTGCTACTTCAAAATGGACGGCAACATCGGTGTACTGGCAAACGGCGCCGGGCTGACCATGAGCTGCATTGATTACTTGCGACACCGGGGCGGACGTCCCGCAAATTATCTGGATATGGGCGGCAGCGTTCATGACCAGAAGGCGGAAAAGGCACTGCGGCTGCTGTATGAAGATCCGCGTGTGGACGCGATCATTATGAATATATACGGCGGTAAGACCCATTGCGATAAAGTCGCTGAGGGGCTGCTGCGTTCTCTTTCCAGCAACAAGCGGAAAATTCCCACCATTGTCCGTTTCAGCGGCACAAATGCGGATATCGCTCTGGAGATGCTGAAAGGCTCTCTGATCGCGACGGTCCCGGATATGCCTGAAGCTGTTGATAAAGTCTTTGAATTCATCGGAGCACCGAGTAATGAGTATATTAATTAATAAGTCCACCAGGGTGATCGTACAAGGCATTACCGGCCGTGAAGCAGGTTTCCATTGCCGGGATATGCTGAATTACGGTACACAGATCGTGGCAGGTGTTACTCCGGGAAAGGGCGGCAGCTGGGTGCTGGATGAAAAGGTCCCGGTCTTTGACAGCATGAAACAGGCTGTGGAGGCTACCGGGGCGAATACTTCGATCGTCTTCGTTCCGGCTCATCAGGCTACCGATGCGCTCTATGAAGCAGCGGACTCCGGGGTGGAACTAGTGGTTTCCGTTACGGACGGGATCCCGGTGCAGGATATCGTCAAAGTTAATGCATATATGAAAAATAAAGGCGTCCGGCTGCTGGGTCCAAACTGTCCCGGGGTCATCAACCCGGGTGAACAGAAAGTCGGGATCTATCCGTCGGATTGTGTCATTCCGGGCCGCATCGGCGTTGTCAGCCGTTCGTCATCGATCGCTTATATGACCATGGCCCGCATGAAAAGAGAAGGACTGGGCGTCAGCTCCTGCGTAGGAATCGGGGGAGACCTGATTTGCGGCACCACTTTTGTGGATGTCCTGGAAATGTTCGAGGTGGATCCCTATACAGATAAGATCCTGCTGATGGGTGAGATCGGCGGTTTGGAAGAGGAACGGGCAGCCAAATATGTGGCGTACCAGATGAGCAAGCCTGTGATCGCGTATGTGGCGGGAATCAGCATTCCGGAGGGGAAACATACTACCCATCCGGGTGCCTTTATTGACGGCGGCATCGGGTTGGCACGGGAAAAGCTGGAAGCCTTTAAAACCGCGGGGATCAAGGCAACGTCCAACTGGATGGAATTGATCGACCTTCTGAAATAAACCTGCCGTTTCCTGTGAAATTTCTGCTGTTTTGTACGGATGTCTGTCCGTAAATTTTTTATTCCGGATGTGATGATATGGAGCATTATGACCGGCGGTTGGTGACCGCGCCTGATTGGATGAAGAATTTCTGCTGCATCGCGGGAGACTGTCCGGAAACCTGCTGCCAGAAGTGGAATATCGATGTTGATCCCGTTCACGCGGAATGTTATACCCATCTGGGGGACCCGGATCTGCAGGATATTCTGCAGCGGCTGCTGCATAAAATCAGGGTGCGCCGGCCGGGGAAAAAAGAAGCTGAAACGCAGTACCTGCTCCGGCTGCTGAAAGAGGAAGACAGCCGCTGTCCGCTTCTCAATGACAGAGGGGAATGCCGTCTGCAGAAAAAGTACGGGGCATATATCCTCTGTGATACCTGCTATTTCCATCCGCGGACTTTTTGTCAGATCGATGAGCAGATCTGGCTCAGTGCCTGCCTCTCCTGTCCGGAATGCGCGCGTCTCGCTTTGCTGCATCGGGAACCGACAGGTTTTGTTCGTTTTGAGGCGGAAATCGATCCCAATGCAGAATGGCTCGAAACTTCACTGATGCCTGATCCGGGAGCCCAAATGATTATGCGGAACCGGGATGCGGTCATTTCCGCAATGTGTACGATCCTGCAGCAGCGTGATATTCCCATCCGTGAACGGATAGCAAAGGCTGTGCGGTTTTTGGAAAAAACCGGCGAAGCGGATCCCATTACCGAAGAGGCAATTCAGCAAGCTGCTGCTGGATCGGAAAAAGAGTCATCTTTCCGCTTTATACCGGAAGACGCGGATGAATTAATGAAAATTTATCCGGAGGTATTTGATCCTGTCAGTGAAGGCATTGAAAAACCGGTTCAGGGTTCCATGGAATTTACCCGTGCTCTCGCCGGGGGAAGACAGGGATTTATCCGGCTGCTTGCGGAAAACTATGCGGAAGGCTGCCGGATCATGGGGCCGTTTTTGGCCGGGAATGAGCATCTTCTTGAAAATTTTCTGGTGCATTGTGTGTTTTCGGACAGTTTTAAACAGTTTTACCGCTGCCAGAATATACCTTTGACCGTCCGGGACATCCTGCGGCATGAGTCAGCAATATTGCAGGTATGGTATTTCTTTCTGCGTGTTCAGCTTTCCCGGGCGGCTTTGGTGCAGGGGCGTATGGATGAGGATATTTTCCTGAAAACTGTTATCTATGCTGATAAAACCTGGTGGCATTACCCGGACTGGTTTGCGCGGTGCGCTGAACGTTATGCGGATATGGTGAAGTGAGAAATAAAAAAAAGGCGCCCGGCGCCTTCTTTTCAAATTAATTGTTATCTGCCGCCTACCGGCAGTTTTCTTCTCCGATTGTGCACATTCCGGTATCAGAAACCTGGTAAATGGCAGCGGGAGCCTCCGATAATTGAGCAGGAGCCGGCGCTGAAGCAGTATTTTTCATCTCGAGGATCGGGGTAACATTGATCAGATCCATCACGTTGCGGTCCGCAAATACCCATCCCGTAATAAATAAGACTGAGAGGAAAATCGCAATAATCAGCGCGAACATTTTTTTATCTTTACACATGACTGCACCTCACATTGTCCTTTTCTTCATATTAAGTGCAAGGATAGTACCAAACATAACGGACCTAATCATACACTATTTTCCGGATTATGGCAAAACTCGTTTGAAATAAAGGACATGGTTTTTTAAGGAACCGCTGGTAATCAGAGCTTCCTTATGAAACTGGCTATTGACGAAAGCCGGATTTTCTTGTATACTATGAAATAGTAGAACAGTTTTAATGTTATAGAAATTTTTTCGAGGAGGTTATGATGCAGCTCCCTTATGGTTTATGGAACGGACATATTGACGCGGATCTGGTGGCAAACCGTACCCGGGTCTCTGATTTGAAATGGAATGATGATGGCAGCGGTCTGACATTTACCGCAAAATCCAAACTGTATCGTAAATTAAAAGGTCAGCCGCTGGAAGCGGTGGAAACCGGAAAAGCGGTTTACGGCAGTGTTGGTTATGGCGGCGGTGATTTTGATGTCCATGGGGATCTGACGGTTTTTTGTTCGGGCAGTGACGGTCTTTTCTGTGTCCATAAAGGTTCGGACAGAGCAATTCCGCTGACCAATGACCTCTTTGACCGTTCAACACCGGTTATCAGTCCCAACGGGAAATATGCCGCGTATATTACGTCCGATGGTACTCATGATCAAATCGCTTTGCTGGATCTGCAGAATTATGACTGGCCTCGTCTTTGGATCAAAGGGGCTGATTTCTATATGCAGGGTGAATGGAGCCCGGATGGCAGCCATTTTGCCTGGGCGGAATGGGATCATCCGGAAATGCCCTGGAGCGGATCCCGTGTGATGCTGGCAGATATTGAACCGGTGACAATGGATGTGAAAAACATCCGCTGTGTCGCGGGCGGATCGGATGATCCGGCATCCCAGCCGCATTTTTCTCCGGATGGATCCAAACTCGCTTATATCGCGGCATCCGGTGACTGGGAGGATCTTGTTGTTTACGACCTGAAGAGCGGTGATAAACGAATCCTCATTCATGGCGACGGATTCTCACTTTCCGTACCGGCTTTTACCCAGGGTAACCGTTCTTATGGGTGGTTTCCGGACAGCAGCCGTATCGCGTATACCCGAATTTACGGAACAGTCAGTGAGGTACGGAAATATGACCCGCTGACCGGAACCGATCAGCGGATATCGCCTGATCATCTGACAAGTTTTGAACAGGTCTGTGTTTCCGGTGACGGCGCGGTGGCTGCCATTGCGTCCGGCCCGCTGGACTTTTCCCAGGTCATCGTGATGTACCGCGGAAATTATGAGGTCGTTTATCGCGTCAATGATTTGAAACTTGATCCTTCTTTCGTCTCTCTCCCCCGCGAGATCAGCTGGAAGACCAAAGGCGGTACAAAGGTTTATGCCCTGTATTATCCGCCCTGCAGCCCTGATTACGGATGGCATGGGGCGCCGCCTGCTATCGTGCAGGTCCATGGCGGTCCTACCGGGAAAGCTGACCAGAGTTTTTCAGCGGAAACCGCGTATTTCTGCTCTCTCGGTTACGCTTATGTCCGCCTGAATTACCGCGGTTCTGCCGGGTACGGACGGAGCTACCTGGAAAGTCTCAACGGACATTGGGGCGAATATGATACGGAAGACGCGGTCACGCTGGCGAAATATCTCGGAGATAAAGGTCTTGCGGATCCCAAACGGCTGCTGATCACAGGCGGCAGTGCCGGCGGATTCACGGTCCTGAACGCGCTTACACAATATCCGGATGTTTACGCTGCCGGGGCTTCACTTTACGGTGTTTCCGATCTGTTCGGTCTTGCCCGGTCTACCTGGAAACTGGAGCTGCATTATACGGAAACCCTGACCGGAAAGCTTCCGGAAGCGGAAGAAAAATATTATGACTGGTCGCCGCTTTATCATGCCGAAAACATCCGGGTCCCGCTGGCGATCTTCCAGGGTGACAAAGATGTGGTGGTGCCGAAGGAACAATCCGAAGGGATGCTCAGCCGTATTCATGTTCCGCATGTCTTTAAACTTTACGAGGGTGAAGGCCACGGTTTCCGCAAGCCGGAACATATCAAAGATTATCTGATCACCCTTCATCAGTTTTTGCAGCAGTATTTGTAGCCGGGATCAATGAAAAAGCATAAAACAGAGCGAAATGTTTTATGGGCGCTGGTCCTGATCGGTATCATTTATTTCTGTATTATGATCCCGGTCAATCTGACCGGGGCGGATACGCCGGAAATGCTGGAGGTGTTTGAGGTAGATGAATATGCACAGTTCCCGCATCTGATGCGGATGCTGACGCCCGGAGACGGTCTGATACAGACCGTCCGGAATTTCTTCATTTATCTGCATTATTATTACGGTTTTCCGTTTTATTTCTGGTCTGCTGTCAGTGTGCTGCCGCTCAAATTGTTCCGCTCAGTCTGGCCCGGGAACACCCGGGTCATTGTCTGTGTGCTGCGGCAGATGATCAGTGTCCTGCCGATGGTCCTTTCCGCCGGGCTGCTGACATGGGTGGGGACGAAATTTAAAAAGTTTTGGCTCTCCGTGGTTTTGGATCTGCTGATCCTGACCATGCCCGCTGTTATTCAGAATGATTTCTGGTGGCATCCCGACAGTCTCACACTGCTGTTTCTCTGCCTGACCTTTTTCTTCCTGGACCGTGACCGGCTGCGCTGCGGCAGGAATTTCCTTTATGCCGCGTTTTTCTGCGGGGCTGCCGTCGGGACAAAATATCTCGGGCTTTATTTTGTACTGGCGGTTCCGGCTTACCTGCTCTGCTGCCGAATCCGGGGGAATATCAGCACAAGGCAGATCTTTACAAAGGCGGTTTTGTTCCTGCTGGTAATGGCAGCGGCGGTCCTTTTTTCCGACCCGCTGCTCCTTCTGCCGCAGGAACGGGCCGAGATCCTTGGGATAATGAAACAGCAGATTGAATTGAGCGGCACCGGGATCTTTTTGCAATATGAAAATGGTTTTCTGGAAAACGGACATCTGCCGGTATGGCTGACGGAAAACTATCTCCGCCTTCCCTGGCTTGTTTTATCCATTGCCGCCCTGATTGCCGGGATCCTTTCGGGTAAGAAGCAAACCCGGACGATGGCTGTTGTTATTTTGTGTTATCTGACTGCTGCCTGTGCGGTAAATCTTAATGCCGCTGCCAGCCGTCTGCATTATTACCTGCCGGTTATCATCCCGCTCGCTGCTTCGCTGCCATTCATTTCAGAGGCTTTTCCGATGCGGTCTCAAAAATATGCCCAGACCGGCTTATGTCTGCTGATCGCGGTGCAGATCGGACTGAATATGCCGGGTGATCTTGAATTAATGCGGACACAGCTGCATCGGGAAGAAAATTCCGCTTCCATTGCGCTCTTCCAAACCCTGGACGCAGATTATCTGCCGCTGAAAGAAGTGCCTCCGGAACGCATGACGCGCGTTTATCGGGACTGGAAAGCATATTTCCCTGAGCGTGAAGGATATGCTGTAAAAACAGATTGGGATCTCGCCTCATTTCCGCTCATTGAGGACTGGCATCCGGATCTGATCCTGCTGGAAAAAGAGAATATCCGCGCGTATGGAATGGATTCAGTGTTGGAACAGGCAGTAAATACGGATAAAATGAAGCAGACCGTGGATTTTTATACCGCTGCCGCGGCAAAGTCTGTACCCGGATATACTTTCCTGTATGAAAATGAATTCGGGATGGTTTTCCGTAAGGAGCTGCCGTGAGCGAAAAAATCCATCTGACAGTTCAGGAGCAGGCCCGTCTGCCGGAAATCGATCATCAGAATGTTATCCGTTATTGTCCGAAATGCGGCCGCGAAATTCCGCTGGACCGGCAGCTTTGCGCTTTCTGCGGGAATAACGGGAGATTTTCACGTCATGAATTACCCAAAAGGAAAAAAGCATTGTTGATTTTTCTGATAATGGCTGTATTTCTTGTTTTGTTCCTGATAACCCTTTTCATGACCCGCAATACAGGACTCAGGCCTGTTGTCCGTACTGCTGACCCCCTGGGACGGGGCACGCCTGTTCCGGTTTCAATTATTCCATGAATATTTTGTTTCTGTATAATTCTAAGTTTCATCTAAGGTTAATAGCGTATGATTATAAATAAGGGAAAAAAAAGCAGTTTACCGGAACCGATGTCAGTACGATTTGAGTTCCCTTGTATGCAGCAGGGGATGATCCCGATGGTACCGGTATTGTCGGCTGTTTTGATGTCTGCAGCTCTTTATTACCCATTTATAACCATATCTTCTCTTTATCAGTCCCCGCCTTGTTTCTCCAACGAGGCGGAGCGACGTTTAAAAAACAATTGAGAATAGGGAAAGCTATAGTAAAATGATAGAAGAAGGCAAAGTCAGGAGAAAAGCTATGAAATTTCTGGTTGTGGGATATGGTTCTATCGGCAGACGACATCTGCGGAATTTGATCGAATTGGGGCAAAATGATATCGTTTTGCTGCGTTCACATAAAAGTACACTTTCAGAAGAGGAGATCCGGGATATTCCGGTAGAAACTACGATCGAAGCGGCGCTGGCGCATCGTCCGGACGGGGTGATCATCGCGAATCCGACCGCCCTGCATCCGGCGGCTGCCATTCCTGCTATGAAAGCCGGGTGCGCGGTGTTTATGGAAAAACCGATTTCCGATTCTTTTGAAAAATTAGGTGAGATGCGCGAAGCACTGCAATGCAATAACGGACGGTTCCAGATGGGTTTCCAGTTCCGTTTTCATCCCGGTCTGAATAAAATGCGTGAATTGATTAATTCCGGGCGTATCGGTAAACCGCTCTCTTTCCGTGCTGAATGGGGGGAATATCTGCCTGGCTGGCATCCGTGGGAAGACTACCGCAGCAGTTACAGTGCCCGCAAAGATCTGGGCGGCGGTGTTTTGCTGACGCTTTCCCATCCGCTGGATTATATCCGCTGGTTCTTTGGCGACCCGGAATGGATCTGGGCGATGAACGGAAAGATCAGTGATCTTGAACTGGATGTGGATGACATCGCGGAGATTGGGATGCGGATGCAGAACGGCATGGTCGGTGCGGTGCATCTTGATTATTACAGTCAGCCTGCCCGCAACGGTTTTGAGGTTATCGGCAGTGAAGGGCGTTTAAGCTGCAACAATCTGGATGGCATTGTCAGCCTTTCAATGCCTGACGGAAGTGTCGAACAATTCACCCTAAATCCTGCTTATGACCGCAACAATATGTTTTTGGACGAAATGCGTACCTTTATACAGGTCGCTGCGGGGAAGGAAAGTCCTTCCTGTACATTAGAAGACGGTATCGCAGTCCAGCGTATGGCGGAGTTGATCCGCCGTTCCTGGGATGAAAGGCGATTCTTCAATTTTGCTGAGGAAATATAAACCGTGTCTGAGAAGAAACAGCGCAAATTTGACTGGCTGGTCTGGCTGTGGTTTCTCTGCCTCGCCATCATATTTACCCGTCCGCTGATCACAAAGATGGGTAATGAGATCGCGGGTGAGATCGGCGACAATATCTATTTTATCTGGATGATCGGCTGGGTCAAAAAAGCGCTGTTCAAACTGGGTGTGAATCCGATGAATGTCTGGTTCCTCAACTATCCGGAGGGCTGGAATATGGCTCACACGGAGATCACTCCCGCACAGCTTGCTTTGGGGCAGATCTTTGCATTTTTCGGCAGTGAGACCTTCGCCTATAACGCGGTTATGCTGCTGAGCTTTGTCCTTTCGGGCGTTGTGACATTTTATTGGGTGCGGCACCTGACAGGTTCAACTGCCGCGGGGCTGCTGAGCGGGACGATTTTTTCCTGCCTGCCCTATCGTCAGGCGCATTATCTCGCGGGACACCTGAACCTCTCCGGCACCCAATGGCTGCCGCTGTTCTTCTGGGGCTGGTTTGATCTGCTCAAACCGGACGAAAAGACGCAGGATCAGCATATCCGGGTAAAACCGGCCTTAATGGCTGCAGTCGGACTGGGATTGACAGCATTGACCTCACAGTATTACTTCTTTATGATGGTTATCGCTGCCGGGTTCCAGATGGTTTGGATGGTTCTCATCCACCAGCGTGATAAGCTGAAAAGTACTGCTTTTTGGAAAAGCTTTGGATCGTTCATACTGTTTTCTCTGCCTCTCCTGATAATTGCCGAACTTCCTTTTCTGCAGCTGGCAGGAGCGGGTGGCATGCCGGACCGTGACTGGGGCGGGGTCCGCATGTATTCCGCCGGCCTGAGTGATTACCTGCTGCCCGGAACCACCCATTTCCTTTTCGGGAAATGGGTCGGGAGCCATTTCAACCGTGATATCTGGATCGAAGGGACATTGTATGCCGGGTTTGCCGCGTTGGCGCTGTTCCTGTTTGCGATGATGATCCGGGGAAAAAAGTACCGTTGGGAGCGGCAGATGCTGGTCACCGGCATTGTGATCGCCGTTGTTCTTTCGATGGGCACAGATCTACATTGGAATGCGAAGGCAGTTGAATTAACGCTGCCCGGGTTTTTGGCGGAAAAGCTGGGCAGAGAAACCATGCCGATCCTGCTGCCGGGGTTCTTCTTCTTCAAATATTTTCCGTTTTTTGCGAAATTACGGGCAATGATGCGTTTCGGGATCTTCGCTTTGCTGTTTGTTGCAGCCGGTGCCGGATTTGCGCTTGCCGGAATCGGGAAATCTACTGAAAGGAGACAGTCTTTCCTGGCAGCCGCAGCCCTTTTGCTGGTCATTCTTGATTTTCTGCCGCGTGCACAAACATCTTTTTCCGCAGTCAGTGCCCGTCCGGTGGATAGCTGGCTGGCGCAGCAGGAGGCGGAGGGCTCTGTCATGCGCTATCCGTTTTACCTGAATGATGACCAGGCTGGAACTTACTATACTTTGTATAATGAAAAACCTTTTATCGGCGGTTTTTTCAATGCTTTCCCGACTGATCAATATCAGCGTATCCGCGGTGTGATGGATGGCTTCCCCTCTGAAGAAAGCCTGAAGCTTGCCGGAGATCTGGATGTTTCCTTTTTCCTTGTGGAGGAGGATGAACTGCTGCGGGCAATCGCTGATGGTACCGTGCCGTGGGGTTCTCCTGATGAGCTTTATGGGGCCGCTGATGAATTGGGACTCCGTTATGAAGGGATATTTGATGGGATCCGTGTCTATACGCCGGCAGATAAGGAGTAAAAGGAAGAAAAATGTACGGATATACGAAGAGCTATAACAAAAATCAGACCGGCACGTGGGTAATTGCGGCTCTGATCTGTGCGGCAGCGGGAGCCGGTATTTTGTTTATCAGTATGTCACAGGGAGTCGGGGTCGGTGGTGATGCCACGATTTATATCACCAGTGCCCGGAATCTGCTTGCGGGGAAAGGGCTTGGCCTTATCAATGCTGCCGGTGATTTTCGTCTGATTCCATATTTTCCTCCTTTCTATTCTCTGGTTCTGTCTTTCTTCGGCTTATTTACGTCGAATTTGTCCGCGGTGGCTCTGGTTTTGAATCTCGTCCTGTTTGCCGGACTTATATTCCTGCTGACATTCTGGACTTTGCGAATATCCGATCGTTTGTTTCCCGGATTGCTGTTTGGGCTGCTGATTGCCGGTTCTCCGATCATGATTCCCGCTTATTCCTGGGCGATGTCCGAACCATTGGCGATTCTGCTGGGGTTCGGCGGGTTCATCCTTCTCGAGAAAAGCCTGATCGAAAACCAGCGGTCCGGTTTTTGGATTTCTGCCGTGCTGCTGGGACTGTCCTTTTTGACGCGCTATTCCTCCGCGGCATTTATCGGAGCGGCGGTGCTGTTGATTTTCTTCTTCGAAGGGGAGACCCTGCGGGAACGATTCCTTTCCGCGTTTAGTTATGGCCTGGTATCTGTTGTGCCGATGATCGTATGGCTGGTTATGGATTTCACGCAAACCAAATCAATTTCATCCCGTTCGATGGTAAATGGCAGACTCGCGGAATTATGGGGCGCCTTCGTTCCGAAAATTAAACATGTTTTTACGCTTTGGATCATGCCTGAATCTTTATCAGTGACGATGCCGGGGTTTTTGTCGGGCTTTATTTCCGTTTTTATTATCTTGTTTTCCGTTGGTTTTCTTGCGGGAGCGATCATCGCCCTGCGCGGCGGAACACAATATCCCCGTTACGCGAGGATGTTTTTCCTGCTTTCCTCATTCAATATTGTGTATCTGCTGCTGATCATCTATGTTTCATTGAACACATATCCGCCGATCACCATCAACACCAGGATGCTCCTTCCCGTTTATGTGTCAAATTTTTGGATGATTTACCTGTTATTCTGTCTTTTTGAGGAATATAACACGCGATTGGTTCGTTCGTTTGTGTTTAATACAGCATTATTCCTGTTCACGGTGTTCAATTGTTACCGGGGGATCCGTATCGCCAACCAGAATGCGGTTGATGGCCTTGGTTATAATTCCGCTGCGTGGAAGAATTCGGAAACGATTGCTTTTATTCGGGAAAATATTGCTGAGGATCAGCCTGTCGTCACGAACGAAGAGACTGCCCTGCTGTATCTTTTGGATCGCAGATCCTGGCCGATGCATGAAGTCTACGTCAGTGAACCGGATACGGAATATTACGCATACGAGAGCGAAACCGGCATTGAAAATGATGCCAGCCGTCAAACATTCCGGAAAGGGAATGCTTATCTGGCAGTCTTTGATACGTTTGAGGATCAGATGGCTGATATTTATGGGGAAAGTACCCGTGAACGTATGGACAAGCTGTTTGAAAACCTGAACATACTCTTTGACGGGGATGACGGTATCGTTTATACATTGGAGAAAGTCAACTGATGCTGATCTTTTTGGGAACCCTGGGCCTGCTGCAGAGCATGATGCTTCCCGGCCTCATTATTCAAAAGAGGAAGGAATTGATCCCTTCTTCCTCCGGCATCATTGAGCGCCTTCTGATCATCTTTTCACTGAGCCTGGTATCCAGTTACCTGCTTGTATTTTCCCTTGCGGCTTTGTCTGTTTATAAGCGGCCGGTATTGCTGGTGGTCATTGGTTTGGAGATCATCATGATCCTTTGGCTCTATCGCAAATTGCTCCGAATGTCTGTCCGCAATGTGTTTGATAGAATCGGAAAGGCTTTGCAGAAGGAGCTTCAGCCGCTTGGTGATTTTCTGACAGGACATTTTACTGATCAGGGTAACATGCTGGAGGGGTGGATCTGGGTAGTCAGCGGGTGCTTTGCCCTTTCCGGTGTGCTTTGGGGCATGCATCTTTGCCGGCTCAATTTGGGTACAGTCTTCAGTGGCTGGGATACGCTGTTTTCCTGGAATAAGTACGCGGAGATATGGGCAGGTGGTTCGGTTCCGGATATCGGCGGGATGTATCCGCAGCTGCTGCCGGCGAACTGGTCCGTCTCGTATGTACTGCAGGGCGGGGAGGCTGTTCAGTTTTTCAATACACTGCTGCCGCCGCTTTTTTTCCTGATGATCCAGCTGATGTTATTTGATCTTGGATTTCAGCGGAGAGAGTGCGGTTTCTTCTTCGCGGCTGTGATTGCACGGTTCATGATGAAAAAGCTGATGGGGGACCAGCTTTTTGACGGATATATGGATGTCCCGGCGGCCGCGATGTGTCTGCTGTGTTTTTACTTCCTGTTGAAATCAGAGAACAGAGATATTCGGGATCAGAAGGCTGCGGTTATTCTGTCTGTCCTATCCGCAGCGGGGGCTGCTGTCACGAAACAGAGCGGTTTTGCTGCGCTTGTAGTTGTTTCGCTGGCGGTAAGAATCTTGTGCTCCGATGGTCTGAAGACTCTTTCCGGAAAACAGAAGCTGTTATTGTTCGGTGTGGTTTTGGCGATCGTGCTGCCATGGTATCTGCATTGTTTTCTGTATGATACCCGGGGAGAAGCCCGCGAAGTGATCGCGCAGGGGATCGTGGATTATAACGAAAGTTATGATATCCGCCACCGGCTCAGGCTGGCAGTTGATACACTCGGGAAGTATGGTGTGTGTTTTCTGGTGGCTTTGTTTGGTCTTCCTTTTGTCCGGAAACAGTATCGTCTGATATTTTCGCTGATGGTCTGGCCACTGACGGTGATCTGGGCTGTATCTTACAGTTATGATGCACGAAATCTTGGTCCCGTTCTGCCTTTTGTATCTATGTTATGCGGGTTGGCTCTGGCAGGTCTGGGTTCTTTTGTCATGAGGGTTCTGATGAGGATCCATGCGGACAATATCAGGGCTGTTGTGCTTGGCGCTGCTGTGCTGGCGGTAATTATGCTGCTGTTGGTTCGTCTGTATCCTGATGAGAAACTGAGGGAGGATCAGCGAGTAAAGCAGAGAGCATTATTCGGCGAGCGGCTTAATAATGAGCTGCTTTATAGCGTGCTGGGTGATTCGCATGACGGGCATGATATCTATACGGATTATCCGGCATGGTTCCTTCCGGGATATGCGGATTGCTGTTCATCCGCGGAGCTGACGGATGATTTTCAGGTGCGGAAGGTTCTGGAGGAGGATGGCATCAACTGGCTGCTTCTGCCGGTAGTGATGCCGAATCATACAGACCCGTCAAAAGAATTGATAGAACGCTGTATTGCGGATGGAAAATGTGAACAGGTCCGCTGCAGTGACGGGTATTATAAGTCGTATTGCCTGTATCAGGTTCATCGCTGAAGGGAGTTGGCATGCATATTGTGATTACGAATGACGACGGGATCGGCGCACCGGGCATCCACGCGTTAGCGAAGGCAGCACGTAAGCTGGGAAAGGTGACAGTGATCGCTCCGGATCGCAACTGGTCTGTATGTGGGCATATGAAGTCGATCGGCCGCCCTCTTCGGGTGGATCCTTATGATTTTCCTGAAGCGGATGCGGCCTGGGTGACGGATGGAAGTCCTTCGGATTGCTCCGCGCTGGCAGGGCTTGGTTTTCTTGATGAGAAGGTTGATATCCTGCTTTCGGGAATCAACCCGACTCCGAACCTGAGTCAGGATTTTACCTATTCCGGTACGGTCATGGCAACGGCTGAGGCATCGTTTTGGGGGCTGCCCGCGGCGGCGTTTTCGATTGACTGTCCGCGTATGGATCCGAAGAATATTGATTTCAGCCCGGCAGTATGGGTTCTGCCGCGCGTTGTCTCTTTCCTTGCTGAGAATGCTCTTCCGAAATATTCTTTCCTGAATGTGAATTGTCCCAACCTGCCGGTGGAAAAGATCAAAGGGATCAGAGTGACCCGAAGCGGAGTTCGTATTTATAACGATATTCTGGTTCGGAAGACAGATCCGTTTGGCAGGTCTTATTACTGGTTTGGCGGTGACGCGCCGGAAAGCATGGATGTGGATGGCACGGACGGTACCATGATGAAAGAGGGCTTTGTCAGCATAACTCCGATTCAACAGGATCTGACTGATTACGGAATGCTGGAGACGATGAAAGACCATAAATGGGAGTCTGAATCAGACCATGAGTAAACGGGATCTTCGCAAGGTGGTGATCCTCGGAACGGGCGGAACGATCGCGGGAGTCGGGGAGCCGGGGCTGACGACAGGGTATTCCAGCGGCAGTATGGATATTGACGCGCTGATCGCGGGTGTGCCGGGTTTGAAAGATCTCGCGTGGCTGATCGGGGAGCAGATCGCGAACGTCAACAGCGATGACATTACGCAGGATGACTGGCTCAGACTTACGCGGCGGATCAATGAACTGGGGAAAAGGGAGGATATCGCGGGCTTTGTTGTGACCCATGGGACGGATACGCTCGAAGAGACGGCTTTTTTCCTGAATCTGACGGTGAAGACGAGAAAGCCGGTTGTGATCACGGGTGCAATGCGTCCGTCTACCGCTCTGAGTCCGGATGGTCCGTTTAATTTGTATCAGGCTGTGGCTTTAGCCGCAAGCAGGGAGGCTGTCGGAAAGGGTGTGCTGGCTGTGTTTTCGGACGCGGTTTACTCAGCACGTGATGTGCAGAAGGGCAGCACGTTCCACGTGGATGCTTTCTCCTCGGATGATTTTGGGTGTCTGGGGTACATCCGCGATACGGTCCCGTATTTTTATAACGCTCCGGTGAAACGGCATACGGTAAATTCGGAGTTCGATGTTGAGGAAATATCGGCGCTGCCGAAGGTGGCGATTTCCTATTTCCACGTGGATGCTGACCCGGAAACCCTTCGGTACCAGTATATGAAGTCTGACGGGCTGATCATTGCGGGTGCGGGAAATGGGGAAATGAGCCTTCTCTGGGATCGGGAGATGGAGAATCTGGAGTGTTTCGGGAAACCAATCGTCATTACTTCGCGGATCCATGACGGAATCGTGACGTTGCATCGGAAGGTTCCGTCCAACGTGCTTTCCGGAGATACGCTGAACCCGCAGAAAGCCAGAATTCTGCTGATGCTTGCGTTAACAAAAACCGCGGACATCGCGAAAATCCGCAGAATATTTGAAATTTATTAAGTTTTCTTTTGGTAATCGTTTTCCGCTTATAATTTCAGACATGTTGAATATAGAACCTGCTTTGCTGATTTCCCGGGTAGTGACCCTGCTGATCGCCTTTACATTCCATGAGTTCAGTCATGCACAGGTGGCGGTATGGTTGGGTGACGAGACTCCGCGCCGTGACGGACGTCTTACCCTGAACCCGCTGCGCCATCTGGATCCATGGGGCGCGCTGCTTTTGCTGGTAGCCGGTTTCGGCTGGGCGAAACCTGTACGGGTGAATCCTTATGCCGTTACACGGAAAAACAAAGCCGGGATGATGCTGGTTTCCGCGGCCGGTCCCTTCGCGAATCTGCTGCTCGCAATCGTGGGGGCTATGATTCTGCGCTCGGGGATGATCCGCACCAATATACCGCTTTTCGGGTTCTCCTGGATGCCCCGCCCGACTTATTTTCTCAGTCAGTTCATCTGGACCAACCTTAGCCTACTGGTCTTCAACCTGATCCCGCTTGCTCCTTTGGATGGGGAAAAGATTGTCGGGTATTTCATTCCGGATTCTTTCCGCAATACCTGGTATCAAATCCAGGCGCAGGGTACGAAGATCCTGATGCTGTGCTTCTTTGTTTTGCCTTATCTGCACATCAATTTTATGGATAACATCATTGGCAATATAAGCCTGTTTCTTTACCGCATTCTGCTCGGGGTCTGATTCATGCCTGACGAGGAAGAGTTACGGAAAAAAACTGATGAAAGCTCCGCATATTACTGCTATATTGTTCGCTGCAGTGACGATACGCTTTATACGGGGATCACTAATAATCTCGAACGGCGCATCGCCGTTCATAACAAAGGGAAAGGCGGAGCTTATACCGCGTCACGCTGTCCGGTGGAGCTGGTTTACAGCGAATACATCGGTTCAAAGGGAGACGCGCTCCGCCGGGAACTGCAAATCAAATCACTGCCGCGGGCTCAGAAACTCGCGCTGATCAATGAGAAGGAACATGGAAGAGAAGAATAATTTCCACTCGGGTTTTATCTGTGTCGTCGGACGTCCGAATGTCGGCAAGTCCTCACTTGTCAATCTGCTGATCGGTCAGAAAATCGCAGCGGAATCGCCCCGTCCGCAGACGACCCAGCGGGTTCAGCTGGGCATTCTGAGCGACGATGAGTGCCAGATGATCTTTATGGATACACCGGGTATCCACAAGCCGCTTTCAAAATTGGGTGAAGCCATGAACGAATCGGCTATCAACACTATCAGTGATTCGGACTGTGTGCTGTGGATCGTAGATATCTCTGTTAAGCCCAACAAAGAGGATGAAATTGCTGTTGAACGGATCAAAGAGGGCAGCCCGCAGGAAAAAGTGATCATGGTGCTGAATAAATGCGACCTGGTGAACCCGAACCAGCTGGCGGAAAACGAGAATTTCTACAAGAAGCTGCTGCCGGACGCCAAACGAATGGCGGTATCCTGCCGTTCCGGTCAGGGAATCCCGGAACTGCTTTCTGAACTCAAATCCCGTTTGCCGGAAGGTCCCGAATATTACGACCCGGACCAAGTTACGGACCTCTATGAGCGGGAGATCGCAGTGGACCTGATCCGCGAATCCCTGCTGAAAAACCTGGATGATGAGATTCCGCATTCGATTGCTGTCCGCATTGAGGAATATAAGGACCGCAGCGAGACAAATTCCTACATCAATGCTACGCTTCTGCTGGACCGGGAATCACACAAGGGTATTGTTATCGGGAAAAACGGGGAGATGATCAAGAAGATTGGTCAGGATGCCCGCCGGGAGATCGAAAAGCTCACCGACCGCAAGATCTATCTGGAGCTGCGGGTCAAGGTGATGAAGGGCTGGCGTGATAATGAAGGTCTGCTGCGTCAGATGGGTCTCATTCAAAACAAAGACGCGTAAAAATCATTTTTATTGGAGAAATTACAAAAATCCGCAAAGAAACGGTTAAACTAATTTCTGTGCTGTGAGTGCTGTCTCCGGCATTTGTAAATGAAAGGATCAAAACGAATATGAAAAAATGGTTAACAATTTGCGTTATTCTTTCCCTTGCGCTGATGCTTGGCGCATGCGGAAGTTCAAAACCGGCACCGACGCAGGTGCCGCCAACCGAAGCTCCGACCGAAGCTCCTGCTGAAGAATCTGAACCGGCTCCTGCCGAACCGAAGGCCGGCGGCAGCATCACGATCGCGATTTCCCAGGATCTGGACCAGAGCTTGGATCCGCACACTTCCACCTCCGCGGGGAAGCGCGAGATCTTCTTCAATATCTTTGAAGGGCTTGTGAAGGCGGATCCGGACGGCAATTTTGTCCCGGCGCTGGCGGAAAGCTATGAGATTTCCGATGATGCCACAACTTTCACCTTCAAACTGCGCAAGGGCGTGAAGTTCCATAACGGCAGCGACCTGACCGTGGAAGATGTGGTCTACACTCTCGACAAATGCCGCGGAGCAGAAACCGGTGTTCCGCTTCTCGGCGCTTATTCCGAAATCGAATCCGTGACAGCCATTGATGAAAATACGGTCGAGATCAAGCTGAAGGCTCCGAACATCGAATATCTCGCCTACCTGAACACCGCCATCATTCCGCATGATTACGCGGATCAGGATACTTTCCCCATCGGGACCGGTCCGTATAAATTCAAGTCCCGCTCTGTCCAGGAAAACATCGTCCTGGAAAAGTTCGCTGATTACTGGGGTGAACCGGGCTATCTGGATCAGGTCACCTTCAAGATCATTGAAAATACTGACGCTCTTGTGATGGCGCTGCGCAGCGGATCTGTGGACCTGAGCGTTCATCGTGTCGCTTCCGATGTAAAGGAGATCGGCGATGATTACGAACTGCTCGAATCCCCGACGAACCTGATCCAGGCGCTTTACCTGAATAACGCGGTGGAACCGCTGAATAACCTGAAAGTCCGTCAGGCGCTGAATTATGCCGTCAATGTTCAGGATGTCATGACTATCATCAACGACGGACGCGGCACTCCGATCGGCTCCAGCATCTATCCGGCATTCGGGAAGTATTTCATGCCGGAGCTCGCGGATGCTTATCCATATGACCCTGCGAAGGCCAAGGAACTGCTGGCGGAAGCCGGTTATCCCGACGGATTCCCGCTGACGATCACGGCGCCTTCCAATTATGTGGTGCATGTTGATGCCGCTCAGGTGATCGCGGAGCAGCTTAAGGCAGTGGGCATTGACGCGAAGATCAACCTGGTCGAATGGGCGACCTGGCTGAGCGATGTCTATCAGGGACGCAAGTTTGAGTCAACTGTTGTTGGTTTTGACGCATCCTTCCTGACTGCACGGGCTCTGCTGGAGCGCTGGATGTCCGAAAACAGCAAGAACATGATCAATTTCAACGATCCGGAATATGACCGGGTGATGAAAGAAGCTTTTGCCGCCACCAACGAAGAGGAACAGACCGCTCTCTATAAGCAGGCGGAAAAGATCCTTTCCGATGACGCGGCCAATGTCTATCTGATGGACCCGAACGACCTGACGGTCATCAGCAAAAAGCTGGACGGATACATCTTCTACCCGCTGTTTGTCATCGACCTGGCGAAGATTTATTACAAGTAACCGGTTTTGCGGAATATGAAATCAGGGATCAGGGATCAGGGATATACTGCTGATCCCTGATTTTTTATCCACCCCAATCCTGTTACCGGTTCCCTGACAATGAATTCCCAAATTTATGGTAATATTATAGGGTATGGAACAGAGAATTTTACTTTCACTGATCTTACCGGCTTATAACGAGGAAAAGCGCCTTCCCGAATGTATGGAGAAGGTTGCCGGTTTTGTTGCCTCCTATCCGGAACCTATTGAAGTGATCCTCGTCGAAAACGGAAGCAGGGACCGCACCTACGAACTGGGGCTGGAATATGCCGCCAAATATTCCTGGCTGACGGTTTTGAAAGAGCAGACGCCCGGCAAGGGTAATGCCGTGCGGAGGGGCATGCTGGAGGCTCACGGACGTTACCGCATGTTCGCGGATGTGGACTTTTCCATGCCGATCAGTGAGGTCAGCAATTTTATCCCGCCGATTCTTTCGGATTATGATGTCGCCATCGGTTCCCGGGAGGTGAAAGGATCTGTCCGGTATGACGAACCGGTCACCCGACATTTTACCGGCCGGGTCTTCAACCTCATCGTCCGCATACTTCTCGGCCTGCCGAATATCCATGATACCCAGTGCGGGTTCAAGAGCTTTTCCGCGGAAGCAGCGGAGAAGCTGTTCCGTGTCCAGTGCATCAAGGGCTGGGCTTTTGATGCGGAAGTGCTGTTCATCGCCAAACAATACGGATATAAGATCATCGAGGTCCCGGTGCAGTGGTATTATGACGGCAACAGCAAGATCAACGTCATCCAGGACTCTATTAAGATGTTCCGGGAACTGCTGCAGATCCGCAGAAACTACCGGGAAGGGAAATATAAGGAAGAAGCAGGGAGTAAAAAGTAAGAAATTCTTACTCCTCACACATGATGTCTCACAAGACAACCCCAACCCTTGAATTTGAAACCGCCCTGTGGAATCAGGGCTTTTTGATTGTTGCCGGGATCGACGAAGCGGGACGCGGCGCCTGGGCGGGACCGGTCATGGCCGGTGCGGCGGTTTTGCCGGCGGATCCGAAGGTCCTGAACCGCCTGGAAGGCGTACGGGACAGCAAACTGATGACACCGGCGGAGCGGGAAACCATGTTTGATGTTATCCGGGCGGAGGCAAAGGTTTATGCTGTAGGGGAGGCGGATGCGGGAGAAATCGACCGGGTCGGGATCCTGAATGCCACCAAACTCGCCATGAAGCGGGCAGTTGACGGGCTGGGGATCTGTCCGGATCACTTGCTGATCGACTATGTCCGCCTGCATGATGTGACCATCCCGCAGACCGGGATCAAGCATGGTGACATGCTCTCGCTTTCCATCGCCTGCGCCTCGGTTCTTGCCAAGGTGACCCGGGACCGCTTTATGCGCACGACCGCGGCAGAGCTTTATCCGCAGTACCGGTTTGATCAGCACAAGGGCTACGGGACCAAACTCCATCAGCAGGCTCTCGCCCAATATGGCCCCTGCCCCATCCACCGCCGCAGCTTCCGTCCCCTTTCCGAAGACCTGACGCTGTTTTAGGTCAGCAGGCAGTTGTCAGTTTCAGATCCCGGATATAAGCTCGTAAATCCACTATCCCCTATCTCCTATCTCCTATTTCCTATTAACGATATAGATCCCCGCAGCTACCATCAGGACGGAGAGGAAATACTGCCATTTGAGCTCTTCGCTGAGGATCAGCGCGGCGAAGATGACGCCCAAAACCGGGATGAGCGCATTATAAATGGCGATCTGGCTGATCGGGTGCCAGGCGAGCAGTTCGTTGTAGATCCCAAAGCAGACCGCGGAGATCATGATGAGGACGAGCAGGATCAGCAGGCCCCGGACCGTGATCACCCAGGGTGCTGCCGGACCGATGATTATTCCGATAACAAGCATCAGCGCGCCGCCGATCGCCATACTTTGTCCGGTTGCCATCATGATGTTCATCTTTTTAGAGACGATCCGGGTCAGCAGCCCGCCGATGGCGGAGAATACCGCGTTCAGCAGGATCATCCCATCGCCGCGGAAGGTCACATCTTTGAAAAAATCTTCGCCCGGCTGAATGTTGATCAGGACGATCCCTGCCAGTCCCAGCAGAGAGCCGATGATCTTGTGTGTGGTCATTTTGTCATCAGCGAAAATCATGGCGGAGAGGAAGATCAGGATAAAGCCGCCCAGCGAATCCAGAATCGTGGAGCGGGCGCTTGAATTATAGCCCAGCCCGATGTAAGCGAACATATAATGGAGCGTGGTGTTGACCAGTGCAAGCAGCAACAGCCACCGCAGATCCTTTTTGTCTTTCAGGTCAAGGCCGGTTTTCCGGAAGGCGCAGAACAGCATGACAAACAGTCCCGCCATGAAAAAACGGATCCCGGCAAAAAGGATCTTCCCGCCCAGGTCATCCGACGCAATTTGAAACGACTGATATCCCAGTTTGATAAACGGGTAAGCCAGCGACCATCCCACCGAACAAATCACCGCCAGCAGCGTTTTGTATTTGTTATCCTTGAATATTCTTTCCATGGCCTTATGCTCCTGAGCCGGTTTTAAAATCACCCTGATTATACCAAACTTTCGGAATGAGTCACGGGGACAGGTTCCCTGACTCACGTTTCCCCAACGCAAGACAGCCGAAACCCTCCGATTCCGGCTTTTCTATTCCTGTTTCCTGCTGATTCCTAATTTCTCTTCCGCTTCCTCTTCTCCCTCAGTTTTTTCCTCGTCTCATTGGAAGGTCCGCTGCGGGAGCCATAGGAAATCGGCGGATGCTTTTCCGGCACCTCATCCGGAACGGATCCACATATCCCGGCTATCCGGTCAATGTCCGCGGTTATGCTGTTGAACCTCGCGACCGTTTCCCGGAACCTTTTCTCAAGCGGGTCTCCTTCCGGATCTTCCGGCGGGAGTGCCGCGGAACGCTGCCCGCTTTCCGGAACCAGTACAGCTTCGGCCTTCCTGCTTTCGGATTTCGGTTTACCTGAGTCCACGGGTATGGCTTCCCGGATCTCCTGCTTCATGATCGGAAAAGCTTTTGCCCGGGAGGGCGGCAGCAGTTTCGGTCCCTGCGGACGGAGCTGCGCGGTCCCGCTGTTTTGACGGAAGTATTCCGCCTGACGGATCAGGCTGTCCACGTTGATCTTCCCGTCACGAATGTTCCGGATCTTCTCCTCCGTCGCCTTCAGACGTTCCGCCAGTGCGTGCCAGTTGAATTCCATTTCCAGCAGCTGCGACCACAGCTGATAATTTTTATTTTGGGTTTCATCG
>CADACE010000049.1 GCA_902786265.1 uncultured Chloroflexota bacterium
CCCGTCGTCTGGGACTTCTGGAAACCAAAGAACACCGCGGATGTCCTGGGGCCGGAGCACTGGTGCGTGCAATATATGCAGAGAGTGTACCGGCAGCTGCAGGAAGCAAGCGAGCCGGGATTGTTCAGGAGGAAATAGTGTATAGGGTTTAGGGAATAGTGAGCCGGGATCCGGAGGATTTCGGCTGCCTGCTTTTAACGGGGATGGTTACCCGAGGTACGAGGGGAACTGCGAAAGACCCCGCTCCGTTAGGTGCGGACTTCGTCCGATTGGATTCGGAGCGGGAGCTCCGCCCTCTCGTTTTCAACGGATGAGCGCTCATTTGGATCCACAGCGGGAGATTTGATGCCATATCTTCAGAGAACAGGCTCTTATGATTTGATCAGCAGCGGTACACAGGCACCTGATACAAGTGTACCGATACACCGGTATACTTGTATCAGGTGCCTGTGTACCACATTCCCGCGAATGTTTTCTATGCTATAATTAGGTAAATCAAGACAGGGGAGGTGGCTCCTTGAATTTATTTATGCACAAAATCAATAAATCCTTCGGGGCGAACAATGTTCTGACCGATGTGGATTTTAAACTGAACTCCGGTGAGATCTGCGCGCTGCTGGGTGAAAACGGTGCGGGTAAATCCACGCTGATGAACATCCTGGGCGGTGTTCTCCCCGCGGACAGCGGAACGATCGAAATTGACGGCAAAGAAGTAAATTTCGAATCCCCTGTGGACTCACTGGACGCCGGAATCGGCTTTATTCATCAGGAACTGAACCTGGTCAATGACCTTACGATCTATGAGAACATGTTCATCACCCATCTGCCGAAAAAAGGCCTGTTCCTGGACACGGCAGAAATGATCCAAAAAACGGAAGCGCTCTTTCAGCGCATGGATGTGGACATGGACCCGCGTATGATGGTGCGGGATCTGGATGCATCCTATAAACAGATCGTGGAAATCTGCCGCGCACTGCTGCAGGATGCTTCCCTGATCATCATGGATGAGCCGACGACCTCCCTGACGGAACCGGAGATCCGGCGTGTGTTCGCGATGATGCGGACGCTGAAGGACCGCGGTGTCGGGATCATTTTTATTTCACATAAGCTGAATGAAGTCATGGAAATCTGCGACCGGTATACGGTCCTTCGGGACGGGAATATGGTCGCGGAAGGCCTGGTTTCCGAAACAAATACGCACAAACTGGCCGCGCATATGGTCGGGCATGAGGTTACCACCGAAATCAACACCCGCAGCGGTCAGCATGGCAAAGAAGTTCTGCGTCTGGAGAACCTGAGCGATGAACGTCATTTCCGCAATATCTCAATGGCTGTCCATGCCGGAGAGGTGCTTGGGGTGACCGGCCTTCTCGGTGACGGACGCAGTGAATTGTTCCAGACGGTTTTCGGAGCGATGAACACAAAGCATGAGGGAAAGATCTTCCTGGACGGTGCTGAGATCCATGTCAGGAATACGCATCAGGCACTGGACCATGGCATCGCTTACCTGCCCCGCAACCGGAAGGAGAACGCCATCCTCAAGGATATGACGATCCTTGATAACGGTTCGATCGTGTATCTGCCGAAGATCGTCAGGGGATTGTTTATTGACCAAAAGCGTCAGGAAGCACTCTTCCAGAAAGAGGTCGACGAACTGCGGATCAAAATGAGCGATAAATTCAACCTCATCACCAGCCTTTCCGGCGGGAACCAGCAGAAGGTCGTGCTGGCAAAATGGCTGATGTCCGACCCGAAGGTTCTGATCCTCGATAACCCGACTCAGGGTGTGGATGTCGGTGCCAAAGAGGAAATCTATCAGATCATCCACCGTCTGGCGGATACAGGTGTGGCGATCATTGTCCTTTCCTCCGAAGCTCAGGAAATCGTCCGGGTCTGCGATCGTTCCTGGGTGATGTTCCATGGGGAACAGGTCGGGCTGGTCGAAGGGGATGACATGAACGAACACAACATCATGTACCTCGCTACAGGCGGAAACGCAGCATAATAATCAGGAAAATAAAGAAAGAAAACGGAGCGGAAATCGATATGGAAAAAAGTAAGAAAGAAAATAAAGGGTTTATCTCGTGGTTCAAGGATAACTGGGAACATAACAGTCTGTTTTCAACACTGTTCGCGCTGTTGGTGATGGTTTTGATCCAGTGCGTGGTCATGTGGAATAACGCCGGTTCCTTTGCCGGGCTGTTCCCGAAAATGCGTATGGCCTGGCTGAACATCCTGCGGAACAACGCTTACGCGGGCATCATCGCGCTGGGGATGTGTTTCGTCATTATCTCCGGCGGGATCGACCTTTCCGTTGGGTCCATGCTGTGCTGCCTGGGCGCGATCCTGCTGTACCTCATCGAGCCGAATTTCGGCCTGCTTCTCAAGATCGGGCTGACCGGACCGCTTGCTTATGCTCTGTCGATCATTGTCCTGGTCTGCATCGGATACGTTTTCGGCCATTTGAACGGGTCTCTGGTGGCGTATGGGAAGCTCCCTCCTTTTATCGCGACACTCGGTACCATGAAGATCTTCCGCTCTGTGACCCAGCAGCTGACCAAGAAATTTAATCCGACAGTTCCGGCAGGTTTCAAAGCGATCACCTCTACCAAGATCAACGGTCAGGTGATTTTGCCGATCATCTATTGGATCACCATCGTCATTCTGATGCATATCATCTTCAAAAAGACTGCTTTCGGGCGGCAGACCATCGCGATCGGGTCCAATGAACGGGCGGCAAAGCTTTCCGGTATCAATGTGAACATGACCAAGCGGAATATCTACTCGCTTTGCGGTGTGATGTGTGCCATCGCGGCCATCATCTATATCGCCCGTATCGGGTCCATGGACTTCGCCAATGCCGGCAACGGTTACGAGATGGATGCCATCATGGCGGTCGTTGTCGGCGGTACCGCCATGTCCGGCGGCCGCGGTTCCGTGATCGGGGCTTTCCTCGGTATGCTCATAACCGGTGTAATGAACAACATCCTGAACTCCGTCGGCGTCCCGACCTTCCTCTGCGAAGCGGTGAAGGGTGTCATCATCATTTTCGCGGTGCTGCTGCAGAAAAAAGACAACGCCTGATTTGAACGCAAAAGGGACGGATCCGTTTGGCACCTGTGCCTCACGTGATCCGTCCCTTTTTGTTATTCGTATAGGAAAAAGCAGGCGTTATGACTGGAAGCTCATCTCCGTCGTCTGTCTTTGCCGGATCTGCGGTAATACTCATCCTTTGCCGCGTACATACGTTCGTCGGAAATTTTGATAAGCTCGGAAATGTTTCCGGAGGGAAATTCACGGGCTGACGCGTGACCGCAGGATATTGACAGCTCTTTTACAATTTCTCCCCGCCAGTTTGCGGCGGTTTCATCGAGTTTTGCCATCGCTTCTTTGTACTGGTTTTCCGTGATCAGCAGCATGGCGGCAAATTCATCTCCTCCGATGCGGTAGATTTCACCGTATTTTCCGAAACAGGCTTTTATGCAGTCTGCCGCGCCTTTGATGAGTTCATCCCCGGCTGTGTGACCGAGTGTGTCATTCACACCTTTGAGCCCGTTCAGATCCGCTGTGATGTAAACGAAGTTTTCCTTCAGTTTCGTCTGCGTGAGTTCAGCCTTTTTCTCCTCAAATGCCCTGCGGTTCAGAAGCTGCGTCGGCTGGTCCACGAACGATACACTGGTGAGGGCACGGGTACGCGCGATGATGGCGCGGATGGCGATCAGCATTATGACCAGTACCACGACACAAAGCACCACATTCAGCAGCAGCATATTGAGGAGCTCCATCCGTTCGGCGGAACCGTCGCTTTGAACGACCAGGTAGCGGTCCATCTTATCGATATACTTTGACACGGCATAGTGGTCATTTCCGAGCTTCTGATAGACATAATCATTGCCGGCACTGAGGCGCAGACCGGTGAGATACTCGTTCTCTATCCTGCTCTCATCCGTGTCAACATGGATCAGGCCATCCGAGTCGACCAGGTTTATTTTGACACCGTATTCATTTTCCAGGTTTACGAACAGATCCTGATTGCCGTTCATCCGCGCGCCGACACCGCACACGCCAAGCAGTGTATGGTCCTCATCCTCAATGCGCGCGTCCACGAAGACTGTCCATTGATCCTGGCTCAGCTCATCCCTGTCAACGTCCAGGTCATAATCCCTGCCGGATGAAAGAAATTCGGAATACCACTGATCGCGGTCGCTGCTTACCAGGTCCATCTGTTTGCTGATGCCGCCGTATGAGTAATAGCACTTTGACTCATCGGAGACCACAAATGCGGCTTCATAGTCAAAGGCATTCTTTTGAGCGGAAAGATATTCCGCCATGATTTCCGCGGTGACTTCCGTACCGGCGGAATCTTCATTTTTCAGCGTCTCGATCAGAAAAGTGTCGTGAGCCATAGCCCTTGAGACTGTGACCGGTTCTGACAATTCGCTGCTGATGGAGTCATATATGCGCGACGCCAGCGTTTTGCTCAGCTCCTGCATGTTCCGTTCCGCCATGATCCGGAGGGACAAAAGGGACATGATGGTTGACAGCACAAAGCTCAGGATCACAATGGCAAAGGCAAGCCTTGTAATGTTTCTGTTATTCATAGGCCTTACTGTCTTACTGCAGCCCCATGTTGCTGTTCATTACTTCACGCACCTCAGCAGACGCCTGACGGAAGGCTCCGACGATCCGGGGATCGAAGTGGCTGCCCGCTCCTTCCTCGATGATCGCCATGGCTTTCTCAAACGGGAATCCGTCCTTGTAGCTGCGTTTGGAAACCAGCGCGTCAAATACGTCGGCCACTGCCATAATGCGTGCTGAAAGCGGGATATCTTCTCCCTTCAGTCCGCAGGGATACCCCGATCCGTTCCATTTTTCATGATGGTATTTCGCAAGGTTCATCGCCTCTTTCAGGTACCCGGAATTATCCTCTGATACGGTATTCATCGCGTGGGCAATGACTTCGGCTCCTGCCGTGGTGTGTGTTTTCATGATCTCAAATTCCTCATCGGTCAGCTTGCCCGGTTTGTTGAGGATCGTGTCAGAGACCTGGATTTTCCCGATGTCATGAAGCGGCGCGGAATTGACGACATCATACATAAACGAATTCGTCAGCTGGTTTGTGTAGATCCCTTCCTTCTTCAGCTCACGCATAATGATCCCGGTGTATGCCGCGGTCTTCCGTACGTGGTCGCCTGTGTTTTTGTCGCGGCTTTCTACCATGTCGGCCAGCACGAGGATCAGGCCGTTCTGCAGTTTGGAAATGACCTCACTCTGGTGCTCAACATTTTCGATCGTGTCTACCATACCCTTTGTGGTTCTGGCAATGGAATTATAGAGGTTTTCGATTTCATCCCCGGTATGAATATCAAGGTCCATAACACGCTGAACCGTACTCTCACGTGCTTTCTCTGTGTGGTAATCGGCAGAGCTTGTGACGATATCCAGCCCGTTGATCGGCAAAATGACGTTGTATTCCGCAAACCAGATGGCCGCGGTCAGCAGCAGGAGGAAGAAGCCAAAGAACAGTGAGACGACACGGGCAAGGAATTCATACCCGTTCCGGGTGATATGGTCCATGCTGACGTCCACACCCACGTAACATTGACAGACTCCTTCACTGTTATAGATCGGTTTATAAACCGTCAGCAGCCAGCCGAATTGACCATGGGATGTGATCGGCTGGATCTCCTTTC
Organism: uncultured Chloroflexota bacterium; assembly: GCA_902786265.1. Lineage (GTDB taxonomy): Bacteria > Chloroflexota > Anaerolineae > Anaerolineales > Anaerolineaceae > Flexilinea. Next base: position 5,694 of record CADACE010000049.1, read on the forward strand.
CCGCCAGCAGGTCTGGCAGCTGGTCCATGAAATCTTCATCAAATTCCACAATGTCCCCGGGTTCACCACCGGGAGTGTCCGGTGTGTCCGCATCAAAGACGACCTGACAGCCGTTCTCCAGGATCCTGTATGCGTAAACATATCGTATGCTTTCGGTACTGTTCGCAAGGTCATTGAAGCGTTTGTCGATCCGGGCATAGCCTTCCGCGGCCTCACCCAGTTCTATGTATTCATCCACACGGTCGCCGTCGATAGCGTCGGATGCCACGTTTGCCACGCCAAGTGCCAGTTCCTGCTGTTCCTGTACAGCGGAAGTGCGGAAGTGACCAAAGCTGATAACGGTCACGACGGTAGCTATGATCAGCATGGCTGCTGTCACCAGAACAATGATCTTGGTGCGTAATGACATGAGATGTACCTGCTTCCGGTTCTCAGCCATACGCTTTTCTTTGGAAATCGGGGTCTGCTGCCATCCGGAATAAAGAAAACGTTCCTTGAGCGGGACAGGCATGATATGCAGGATAAAAGTGATAACCAGTACGGTTATTGTTTTATCCGCGAGGTCGATCAGCATATCTGCCGTAAATTGACATAGGAACTCGCTCTGCAATCCGGCTTCATGAATTTTTATTGCCAGCGGTGCGGCAAGACCGACGCCAAATTCAAACCCGTAAAGGATCCAGGTGAGTATTGATCCCAGCCCGCCGCCGATCAGCGCGAAGGTCACGATGATGATCAGCAGCCGTCCGGGTTTTTTGAAGCTGTAGTATTCTCTGCTTGCAAACCATGCTGAAGCGATAGCGATCAATACGGTTAATGATCCGTAATATGCGGTGGTATAATCACCAAGCCCGTTGATGATGTTGGTGAAAAATCCGACAACGACACCGGGAATGTATCCTCCCAGCGCGGCAGCAAGAGCACTGCCGATATTATCCAGGTACAGAGGCAGTCCCAATCCGATTGCCAAATGGGCAAGCAGGTAGTTGATCAGCAGTCCTGCTGCGCACAGCTTAATAAAATATTTCCAGTCGTTTTTATATTGATCTCTCATGGAGTTCTGATTATTCATGACAACTCCTCCCTGATTACCGGAGAATGATGTTTGTAAAATTAGTTTATCCAAGGATTATACACTGTTTGGGGGCGAATAATATGAAACCTGTTTATTTCAGCGCATTAACACGGCCTTTGTTATAAGGGTATAGAAAAAGTATATAAAAGACGGGAAATTTGTCTGCTTGATTATTAGGAAGCAAAATGTTATAATTTCAGTACGGCTTAGGTTACCTAAAGAAAAATGTTTTTATCTCTATCGAAAGGGTTTGGATTATGAAAATTCGAATAGGAATGATCGGATGTGGAAAGATCGCTCAGGTGCGGCATATGCCCGAATATGCGGATAACCCCGACGCGGAATTATGCGGGTTCTTTGACCTTTCATTGGAGCGGGCTCAGGAAATGGCGGAGAAATACGGCGGAAAGGCTTATGCCACGGTCGAAGAACTGCTGGCTAACCCGGATATCGATGCTGTTTCCGTTTGTGTGGCGAATAACGCTCACGCGGAGCTGACCATCAAGGCGCTGCAGGCCGGGAAGCATGTCCTCTGCGAAAAACCGATGGCGGTCACACAGGAAGATTGTGAAGCAATGGTGGCTGAAGCTAAAAAAGCGGGAAAGTTCCTGATGATCGGGCATAATCAGCGCCTGGCAAAAGCGCATGTATGGGCGAAAAAGCTCATCGATGACGGACTGATCGGGCGTGTCATCACCTTCCGGACCACCTTCGGTCATGGCGGTCCGGAAACCTGGTCCATCACTCCGGGAAAGGACGTCTGGTTCTTTGACAAAAAACGGGCAGCAATGGGTGCCATGGCTGATCTCGGTGTACACAAGACTGACCTGATCCAGTTCCTTACTGGGCAGCAGGTTATCAGGACGACAGCCCGGCTCGCGACACTGGATAAGCGCGGCGCGGATGGGGAACTGATCGGTGTGGATGACAACGCGGTCTGCATTTATGAGATGAGCGGCGGCATCATGGGCACCATGACGGCATCCTGGACGTATTACGGGGCGGAAGACAATTCCACGATCCTCTATGGGGAAAAGGGCATTATGCGCATTTACGACGATCCGGCGCATTCGATCGTCGTGATTCTCAATGACGGGTCGAAAATCATGTATGATGTGGAACAGATCCAGACCAACGATAACCAGACAAAATCCGGTGTAATCGACCTGTGGATGAAGAGCCTGACAACGAACACACCGCCTGAAATCTCCGGTGAATCCGCACTCGCGGCCATGCGTGCGGTCTTTGCCTCTATCCGGTCGTCCGAAATCGGGCAGACGGTTGAAGTTGAAAATTGTTAGCAGAAGAATGTCGGCGGGTGGGCTGCTGACGAACTGTATTTGAAAGGAAGTGGGAAAAATGATCAAATTCGGATTATTAACAGCTATTCTTGACGGCTGGACTTATGAAGAAGCGGTTGATATCGCCGCGCAGATGGGGTTTAAATGTCTGGAGGTTGCCTGCTGGCCTGCGGGAAAAGCGGAACGCCGCTATGCCGGCGTCTCCCACATTGACGCAGAACGGGTCCTGGAAGATGATGATTACGCAAAACATGTGCTGGATGTGGCCGCGGCGAAGAATATTCAGATTTCATCTCTGGCTTTTTACCCCAACACGATGGATCCGGATCCTGAAAAACGGGCGGCTGCCATTGACCATTTGAAAGCACTCATCAAAGCTTCCGCGAAACTGGGCGTCAATCTGGTGACCACTTTTATCGGGAAGGATCAACATAAGACACTGGAGGAAAACATCGAGCTTTTCAAACAGATCTGGCCGGATATCATCGCGCTGGCAGAATCCTGCGGTGTGAAAGTCGGCATTGAGAATTGTCCGATGCTTTTCGGAGCGGAACAGTGGCCCGGCGGTCAGAACCTGATGTGCACGCCGGCAATTTACCGGAAACTGTTTGAGATCATTCCTTCGCCGAATTTCGGCCTCAATTTTGATCCCAGTCATTACGTATGGCAGCAGCTGGACTATCTGAAGACTGTTTATGAATTCAGGGATCGCCTGTTCCATGTTCATTTCAAGGATATCAAGCTGTATCCCGACAGACTGGCCGAGTGCGGTGTGCTGGCATATCCGCTGGATTATATGTCGCCGAAGATCCCGGGACAGGGTGATGTGAACTGGGGCGCTTTCATTTCTGCCCTGAATGATATCCGCTATGACGGATGCGCGGTGATTGAGGTCGAGGACAAGGCTTTTGAAGGCAGCCGTGAGGATATCCTAAGCTCGATCCGCCTTTCCAAGCATTATCTGGATAATTTCCTTGAGTAAGTGTGAAGTGTGAGAAAAATGAAAAATCGGATCATTGCTGTTAATTCAAATTGTTATCATGGCTTTTCCATTGAGGAAGCTGCATCCGGGATTCGTGACGCGGGTTTTCATTATATTGAACTGACCGCGACCAAGGGCTGGACGGAACATGTTTTTCCTGATCAGTCCTTTGCGCGTCTGCTGGAAGTGCAGCGGCTTCTGGAGAAAAATGAGCTGATCCCCTTTGCCATGAGCGGACATACCAACCTGATGGATCCGGAGCGGGAACAGGATTTCCGCAATAACATCCGGCTGGCGAAATTCTTTGGCGCGGAGTATATCGTCTCTTCCATCGGGGAAGCTCATCTGAAGGATAATACCATAGCGTCCAACGAAGTGACCGCCGGACGAATCGCGAAGCTTGTTCCGGAACTGGAAAAACTGGATATGAAGCTTGTGCTTGAGGTACACGGCGATCATGGCACCGGCGCGGTTCTGAATGAGATCTGCGCTATGGTCGGTTCGGACCGGGTGCTCATCAATTATGATACCGCTAACGCCATTTTCTATGGCGATGTGGATGTTCCAGCGGATTTCAAAGGCTGTATTGACCGCATTGGCTATGTCCATTTGAAGGATAAAGCCGGCGGACACAAGGAATGGAATTTCCCGGCGTTGGGCAAGGGCTATGTACCCTTCCCGGAACTGTTCAGGATGATGGATGAGGCGGACAATCTCAGCCCCTATTCGATCGAAATCGAATTCACACAGGCCGGACCGAAAGATCTGGCGGAAGTGAACCGGGCTGTTCAGGATTCCGCCGACTATCTGCGGGATCAGGGATTTGAATTTTAAGCGATATTTAGCGGTACAAAGGGGACAGGTTCGATTGTGCCGCATGGAGTGTAGCTATGAGTAAAATTCGCGTAGGATTGGTCGGAACCGGCGGGATGGGGAAGGTCCATTACGCCAATTATCAGCATCTGCGTGATGATTATGAAGTCGCGGCGGTGTGTGATACCGCAGATGCGTCAATAAAAATAGCGGAAGAATGGGGATTGCCCCGCTATTTGCGTATATCGGATATGCTTGATGCTGTCGATGTGGATGTGGTGGATGTCTGTACGCCCACTTTTCTGCATCATGACATGGTGATGGAAAGCCTTTCCCATGGCAAGACGACGATCACGGAAAAACCGATCGCCCTTTCGCTCAATGATGCCCGGGAAATGCTGGATGAGGCGGAAAAGCAGGGTTGTCAGCTCTATGTCGCGCAGGTTCTGCAATTCACGAAAGAGGTGCAGGCACTGCGTGAAGCGGTGAAGAGCGGCATCTACGGAAAGCCGCTGGATGCATATTTTGAACGGCTGTCTGCCTGTCCCCGCTGGGCGGCGGATGGGTGGCTGTTCGATGTGCGGAAATCCGGGCTGCTGCCATACGACCTGCATATCCATGACCTGGATGTGATCGTTTCACTCTTTGGGAAGCCGGACAGTTTTTCCTTTACCTCCTGTCAGGGGGCGGATAAAAACTATCCGGAGCAGTTCCGTGTCAATTACAACTACGGTGATCTGCATGTCGGCGGGGAGGCTGCCTGGTTCAACGCTGATATTCCCTGGACAGCCCGCTGGCGGGTGTATTTTGAAAACGGCATGATGATCAACGACGGGACGACGCTCAAGGCTTATCAGTTCGACCATGAACCGGTAGTCTATGACACGACGGATGAGGTGATGGTTTCCACGGGCATCAATGTACCTCCCTGCGGCTGGTATTATAACGAACTCAAGCATTTCGCGGAATGTATCCGTGAGAAGAAACCGACGCCTTATGTCACCCGGGAACAGCTGCTTTCCGTTATGGAGATATTAGAGGAGATTTCGGCACAATGGAGAAAATAAAGGCTTATTTTAAACGGATCGGGCTGGAAATGCCGGAAACGATCGTGCCGGATTCCGCACTGCTGAAAAAGCTTCAATTCGCCCACTGCACGACCGTTCCGTACGAAAATCTGGATATTATCCGCGGGATTCCGCTTTCACTGGATCCTGATGACCTGTATGAAAAGATCGTTGTCAGGGGGAAGGGCGGTTTCTGTTTCGAGCTGAACGGGCTGTTCGGCTGGCTGCTGCGCCAGCTGGGGTATGAGGTGACCGATGTGGCCGCCCGCTACCTGCGCGGTGAGTCAACGATCCCCATGCGCCGTCACCGGGTTCTGATCGTCCGGGCCGTGGACGGGCTGTGGTGCGGCGATGTCGGTATCGGAGAAGTCTGTCCGCGTTATCCGCTCCGGCTGGAGGAAGGGCTGGAACAGACACAGTTTGATGAATGCTACCGCTTTGACAAGGATCCGTTTCTCGGCTGGGTCCTGATGGATAAATATCATGGAGAATGGCGGCGGTTTTATTCCTTCACAGAAGAACCGCAGCTGGATGTGGATTTTATCGCCCCGACTTTTTATTGCGAGAAACATCCCGACTCTCCCTTTTTCCCGGACGAGATGTTTTCACTGAAGACAGCGGAAGGACGGATAACTCTCGACGGGCATGTTTACAAGGAATTTCGTAACGGAGAGATGACTGTCAGGGAATTGTCTGATGATGAGCTTCCGGAAGCCTACCGCCGTTTTGGTCTTGCGTAAATAATATAAAAACAAAAGAGCCCGGTTGAAACCGGGCTCGAATGATTTATTGACTGTGATTCTTATTTTCCAAAGGGTTTGAGATTTTTTACCGCGTCTGCGGGCAGAATGCGCTTGTCTTCGTTGTCGATGTCGATGAGGATGTAGCGGTCATTGCCCATGCCGAGTTCTTTCATGTAACTCAGCTGGCGCAGTCCGTGACGGGTCTCGATGCGTTCGACAAGGTCGTGGTGTTCTTCTTCCTTCATGGCATAAACGATATCAACGGAAGCCTGGTCCGCTGCCAGAATATCGACTGAAGCGAGGATGCCGACATTCGGGGTGACGACCGGAGCCGCGGCGACGCCTTCACAGTCGCAGGAAACGGACATGTTGCGCATGACGTTGATATAGATCACGTTTTTACCGAAGAAGTCGATGGTTGCCTTGGTGGATTCTGCCATGCGTTCCATCAGCTCTTCCATGGCGATGCTCCACATATTATCGGAACCCTCCGCCTGATGGATCCATTTTTTTCCGTTTTTCCCATCCGCGCAGCCGATACCGATGTTTTTGTTGGAACCGCCGAAACCGCCCATCACATGGCCTTTGAAGTGTGTCAGTGTGACCATGGAATCATAATTAAGCATATTTTTGCCGACGGACATGTTTTCAAACCATTTCCCGCCTTTGACCGGGAGCAGCGCGGTACCGTCTTCATCGGTGATGTCCACGGGGCAGAAGGTCCAGCCGTTGATTTCCAGAGTTTTGCGGTGTTTTTCCGTGGTGTCACGGTCGCCTTCATAGAAGGTGTTAGTCTCAATGATATGGGCACCCGGCAGGTCAGTATCGACCAGATTTTTGACCCATTCCCGCGGGATAATGTTCGGGCCGTTCTTTTCACCGGTGTGCAGCTTGATCGCGACCTTTCCTTTGATCGGGGCGCAGACACGTTCGTAGATTTTCTTCAATCCTTCTGCGGAAAGATCACGCGTGAAATAAACGATGGATTCGTTGCCGCTTCGTTCGGCATATGGGACGTAATGATCTCCATTGGTACCCGGTTTGATCTTCTGATCCATAAATGAACTCCTTGTGTTTTGTTGAAAAATGTATTCGTACATTTAAGTATAACTAATTATATATCAATAACCGTTCATTAAATTCAAATCAATGAGAGGTTCGTATCTCACTGCAGCGCGGGATGTTTGAACATATGGTAAGATTAACGCAGGAGAAAGCATATAATGGACCAGATAACACGCAGAATTATTGATATTGACGAATTCGGAGCCGCTCTGCCGGATATCACACCGCAGGAATTGAAGGAAAAAGGGATCGAATTGGGTGATACGGTGGATATGAGTTTCAGTAACGGGCTGAGGCTGGAAAACATTTCGTATTACAACGGGTTTTATGGGGTAAAAGGTGATATCCTGTTAGTTGCGTATCCTACTTTCACTTATCCGACCATCACAGTCTGTTCCGGAGACTTTGTGCAATTCAGCGGTGTCGGCATCGGTGATGAGGTGACGATCCGCATCAACACGAAGGGCGGAAAGAAAGATGTGATGGACCTGCGCGGAGTCCTTTACAGCAATGACCCGGAAGATTATCAGTCGCGGGAGCAGTTCGCGAACTGCCGGGAGTTCCGGGTGGGAAAAATGGCACCGGGCAAGGTTTACCGCTGTGCTTCTCCTTTTGACCGGACAATGAACCGGCCGGATGCTGTTGCCGAATTTTTGCGGGCGCATGGTGTCAGGACTGCTTTTGCCCTTTCCGAGACGGAAAAAACGCTTCAGGAACGATACGCTGGGATGCCTGCATATTCCCGGTTCCTCTGTGACAGCGGCAATGTGATCCCTTTGCGGATGGGAGCTGATTATTTTGGAGAAGAATTCAAGACCCGCCTCGCTGCGGGACTGCGGATCCTGATGGAGAAACCGTTTCCCTGGGCGATCCACTGTATGGAAGGGAAGGATCGGACCGGTTTTGTCTGTGTCCTTCTGGGTGCCCTGATGGACGCGGATTATGATGAACTTGTCGATGATTTTATGGCCTCTTTCGAGAATTATTACGGAATCACAAATGAATCTGATCCATTCCGCTATAACGGTTTCAAGGCTGCGTTCGTTGATCCTTACCTGCGGTTTTATGCCGGTTTGGAAGATGATTCGGATCCGAAGGGGCACAGCTACCGGGAAGGCGCGGAAGCTTATCTGCGTTCAGCCGGTATGGATAATGCCGAAATTGAACGGCTGAAAGAGCTCCTCCTCTGACCGTTTGGAATTATGGCATGAAAAAGACCGTAACAACAGCGTTACGGTCTTTTTATCGTCTTGTGTTATACGGCTATTGAATAATGCCGCGCTCAAGATATTCCGCCTGGTTTCGCCTGAGCCATTCTTCCGTCCGTTCTACCGCGACCTTTTTCATGTCGTGTGAGACCATTTTCCGGACCAACTCTTCAAAGGACGTTTTTGTGGGATTCCAGCCAAGTTCCCTTTTTGCCTTGGACGGGTCGCCGAGAAGATTTACGACATCTGTCGGACGGTAAAAGTCGGGTGATACCTCAACCACTACTCTTCCTGTGGCTTTATCATAGCCCTTTTCGTCAACGCCTGTGCCTTTGAATTCCAGCTCAATGCCGACGTTCTGGAAAGCCAGTTCGCAGAATTCGCGGACGCTGTGCTGTATGCCGGTCGCGATGACGTAATCATCCGGACGGGAGTTCTGCAGGATCAGCCACATACATTCCACATAATCCGGAGCATATCCCCAGTCCCTGAGGCTGTCCAGATTGCCGAGATAAAGCTTATCCTGCTTGCCGTGAGCGATACGCGCCGCGGCAAGAGATATTTTGCGTGTAACGAAGGTGTCGCCGCGCCGTTCCGATTCATGGTTGAAGAGGATACCGTTGCAGCAGAACATGTTGTAGGCTTCACGGTACTCTTTGATGATCCAGAAACCATATAATTTTGCGACGGCATAAGGGGAATATGGGTGGAACGGGGTCTCTTCGTTTTGCGGAACGGCTTCTACTTTCCCGTAGAGCTCGGAGGTGGATGCCTGATAAATGCGGCAGCTTTCCGCGAGACCGCACATGCGGACCGCTTCCAGAATGCGCAGTACACCGGTCGCGTCAATATTGGCTGTATATTCGGGAACATCAAACGAGACCTGGACATGGCTCTGTGCGGCGAGGTTATAGATTTCATCCGGCTTGATGCGGTTGATGATCGCTACCAGACTCATGGAATCTCCCAGATCGCCGTAATGCAGGTGGAACCGTTCACATTCTTCCAAATGAGCGATCCGTTCCCGGAAATCCACAGATGAACGGCGTATCATGCCGTGAACATCATATCCTTTTGAGAGCAGAAGCTCTGCGAGGTAGGATCCGTCTTGCCCGGTTACTCCGGTGATCAGCGCTTTTTTCATTCAATTTCTCCTGATGCCGGCAAATATCTGCCTGGTCAAATAAGTTTACTGCTTCCTTTGATTATACTTGAATTTCCCGCAGTTACCAAATTATATTTAAAGCCGGGACCTGAATTAATCCTCATTTCCGAAAATCAGGTTTTTTTCAGTGATCGGGTCAAAGAGGTGAAGCGCCTTTGGACTGAACTGCAGGTAAATCTTATTCCCGTATTTCAGATGATCCCGCTGTTCTTTTGACAGATAGAAGGTCGGCAGTCTCAGAAGAATGTTTTCACTGGTCGGTGTGGTCAGGTGCAGATGCAGCTCCGAGCCCATCATCTCGATGAGCCGGATCAGGCATTCAAGGACGTTTTCCTGCTCTTCAAACAAAGCTGTAATGTGTTCCGGCCGGATGCCGAGGATGATCTCCTGGGTATTCACATTGTTCTGCTGCAGCTGAAGGCATTGGTCTTCGCTCAATTCGATCCGTATTCCCTGCAGGGAAATGCTGTACATACCTTCATCATTGATCAGATTCGCGCGCAGAAAATTCATCCGCGGATAACCCAGAAAACCGGCTGTGAAAAGATTATGCGGTGTGTCGAACACTTCCTGCGGAGTGCCGACCTGCATGATATTCCCCTCATTCATGACGACAATGCGGTCGCCGAGGGTCATGGCTTCTGTCTGGTCATGTGTGACAAAAATGAATGTGGTGTTGATCCTGCTGCGGAGTTCAAGCAGTTCCATGCGCATCCGGTTGCGCAGTGTGATGTCCAGGTTGGAAAATGGTTCATCCATCAGGAAGACTGCCGGTTCGCGTACGATCACACGTCCGATGGCAACGCGCTGCTTTTCCCCGCCGGAAAGCTCCTTGGGAATCCGCCCCAGCACACCGGTGATGCCCAAAAGGTCCGCGATCCGGGTCACCCGCTTATGGATCTCATTGTTGTTCATCTTCCGCAATTTCAGGGGATAAGCCAGGTTTTCATAAACAGTGATGTTCGGATAAAGCGCGTAGTTCTGGAAAACCATCGCGACATCGCGGTCTTTCGGTTCCAGATCATTAACCACACGGTCTCCGATTTTGATCGTTCCTTCGGAGACTTTTTCCAGCCCCGCGATCATCCGCAGCGTCGTTGACTTGCCGCAGCCTGAAGGTCCGATCAGGACGATAAATTCTTTATCTTTGATTTCCAGATCAAAATCGTGAACAGATTCCGCGTTATTGTTGCTTTCATAGATTTTTTTGACGTGTTCAAGCGTTATGGCTGCCATTTGCTTTTCTCCTCATTCTCTGTGGTTTTGTCAACAATGTTTTATTATACAACACGTTTCCCGGGAATTGCGGATTAAATAAAAATGCGGAGACTGTTCTGATGAGGCTGTTCCGTCCTGTCAAAACTGTCTCCGCATCAATTCGGTTTCCCGGGAGGCTTATCCGTAAATCAGGTTCTTTTCTGTCTTCGGATCAAACAGATGCATGACCTTTGCCTGGAATGTGATGTACATCTTGTTCCCATAGGTCAGCTGTGCACGCTGTTCCTTCGTCAGGTCGATCGTCGGCAGACGCAGGATGATGTTATCGTCATTCTTCGTCTTCAGGTGCAGGTGCAGTTCCGAACCCATCATTTCATTAACGAGGATCGTGCATTCGATCGAATTCGACTGGTTGTCGAACAGCGCGGTCGTATGTTCCGGACGGACACCGAGCGTGATATCCTGAGAGCCGATCCCCTTCTTTGCGAGGGCATCGTTCTGATCCGCGTTCAGCGGGATCTTTACGCCGAGCAGGGAGACGCTGTAGGTGCTGCCTTCCTTTTCCAGTTTCGCCTTGAGGAAGTTCATCTGCGGGCTGCCGATGAAGCCGGCGACAAACAGGTTGTGCGGCGTATCGAAGACTTCCTGCGGAGTACCGACCTGCATGATCCAGCCGTCTTTCATAACGACGATGCGGTCACCCAGTGTCATGGCTTCCGTCTGGTCATGGGTAACGTAAATGAATGTCGTGTTCACGCGCTTGCGCAGCAGGATGATCTCGGAACGCATCTGGTTGCGGAGCTTTGCGTCCAGGTTGGACAGCGGTTCATCCATCAGGAAGACCTGCGGATCACGGACGATCGCGCGGCCGATCGCGACACGCTGGCGCTGACCGCCGGACAGTGCTTTCGGTTTGCGTCCGAGGTATTCGGTGATGCCCAGGATCTCAGCGGCTTCACAGACCTTCTTATGGACCTCTTCGTTCTTCATCTTGCGCAGACGCAGGGAGAACGCCAGGTTTTCATAAACCGTGATGTGCGGATACAGCGCATAGTTCTGGAAGACCATCGCGATATCGCGGTCCTTCGGTTCCACATCGTTGACCACACGGTCATTGATCTTGATGATACCGTCTGTGATATCTTCCAGACCGGCGACCATTCGCATTGTTGTGGATTTGGCACATCCGGACGGGCCGACGAAGACAATAAACTCTTTATCCTTGATTTCAAGGTTAAAGTCGTGGACAACTTCCACTTTATTATCATAAACTTTCTTTACATGTTCAAACGTTACACTTGCCATAACGTGTTCCTCCTTATCCCTTAACCGCACCGCCGGTCACACCTTCAACATAGTACTTCTGCAAGCACATGAACAGGATCGTGATCGGCACCGCAACCAATACACCGCCGGCACAGAACCGGGTGAAATAACCCTGATAGTCCGCCACATTGACCCACCGGTACAGCCCGACCGCAACGTTGTAGTTCGGTTCACTGCCGAAGGCCACATAGGATGCGAATACATAGTCACCCCAGGGAGCCATAAAGGCCATCAGGATCGTGTAGATCACGATCGGTTTGGTCAGCGGCATGATGATCTTCAGAAACACCTGGAAGCGGGTCGCGCCGTCGATGCGGGCACTTTCATCCAGTGACTTCGGAAGCGTATCGAAGAAGCCCTTGGAAATGTAGTATCCCATACCGGAAGAAGCACAGTAGATCAGGATCAGACCCGGGATCGCACCGGTCTGTGTAAGTCCCAGCTGTTTGAGCAGGAAGTACAGGGTGATCATGGTCAGGAAGCCCGGGAATAACCCCAGCACCAGGACCGTGTTCATGATGAACTTGCGGCCCTTAAAGCGGAGACGGGAGAGCGTATAGCTGACGGAAAGGATCATCATCGTCTGGATGACGGAGCAGAACAGCGCAATGATGAAGGTGTTGCCGTACCAGCGCAGGAAATTGCTGTTTTCCGGATTGAAGAGCCAGCGGTAATTATCCAGTGACCAGGTCTTCGGCAGCAGGTAATCGACCATACCGCCGCCTTCCAGCGCGTAGGAGCGGAAGGACTGGAATACGAGGAAAACGAAAGGAGCCAGCCAGATGATGCTCATCAGAACGAGAATCACATAGATTATCGTATTTGAGCGGCGTTCATTGGCTTTCTTGCTGGCTAATTTTTCGGGTTTGATCTCCCGGATCACGCCTGCCTTCTCGTCCACTACGATATCGACTTCGGGAATTTCATTTTTCGTGTTCATTATTGGAAATCCTCCTCATTCTTTACAGACGGGATCAGGTTGTAGGCGACCAGGTTGATGATAGCCAGAACCAGGAACACCAGAATACCCATAACAGCAGCCAGCTTGTAGTTGGTGTCGTTCACGGTCATCTTATACAGCCAGGTGATCAGCAGGTCCGTATAACCGGCATTCCCGGTCAGTTCCATGGACTGCGGTTTACCGCCCGACAGCAGGAAAATCACGTTGAAGTTGTTGATGTTCCCCGTGAACGATGTCAGAAGGTACGGCCCGGTCACAAACAGCATATAGGGCAGTGTGATCTTCTGATACATCTGGAAAGCACTGGCACCGTCAATGCGGGCACTTTCATAAAGATCTGCCGGAATGTTCATCAAAATACCGGTCGCGATCAGCATCAGGTAAGGAATACCGATCCAGACGTTGATCAGAATGATGGTGAAGCGTGCCCATCCCGGCTGTGTCCAGAACGGGATCGGTGCGCTGATCCAGCCCCATTTCATCAGATAGGTGTTGATCAGGCCGTCCGCCGCGAACATCTTGGAAACATACAGCAGGGAAACGAACTGCGGGATCGCGATCGTCATGACCAGGATCGTCCGCCACATCTTCTTGAGCTTGATCCCCTTTTTGTTGATCATAATAGCGACCAGCATGCCGAGGAAGTAGTTGAGGAAGGTGGCGAAAAAGGCCCAGATCAGTGTCCAGAGCAGGACCTGTCGGAAAGTGTTGCCATGACTGGCAGTGTCAGAAGCCAGCAGCTCATGGAAGTTGGACCAGCCGACCCAGGTGAAGAGTTTTCCCGGAGGCTGGTGGGTCATGTCGAAGTTCGTGAATGCCACCAGGATCATAAAGATGATCGGCAGGATCGTGAAAACGGTCACCCCCAGGACCGGCAGCGCCAGCAGCGTTTTGTGGAATTGTTCATCCATCAGCGACTGAAGATCGTCTTTCGTGCTCTTCAGTTTGTGGCCGGACTTCAGGATCTGTTCACTGATCTTGTTCTGCTGAATATTGGTATACCAGGTATAAATAAATGCTATGATGAAGAAGATCGTCAGAACACCGTAAAGCAGTATGAAGAAAGAGTTATCACCGTAGACTGTGCGGCGTCCTTCCTTGTGCGTTTCTATGGTACCCAGTGTGCTGAGTTTTCCGAGATAATAAAGTCCGGATTGAGACGCGTTCGGATTGAACATATAAAAGTTAAAGAGCGTCTGGAAAACGAAGAAGAGAATCCCCCGTCCCCATTGCCCTCTTGCACAGGACCCAAATCCCATAACAAAGTATGAGACTTTGGTTTTCCAATCCCCATGAATAAATGTCTGGATGACATCAACGATCGCTAAGCCGATCCCCTTGAAGAAGTTTACAATAAACATCACAAGGTTCTTCAGCCCGTTTCCGATATGTCCCGGAAGAGCTGCTAAAAAGCGTCTCAGATCGACCAGCATTTTTTGGGGTTTGCTTAGTTTCAGATAATCAAGGTCTGTCATATCAGCCTGCCCCCCTGCAGGTGGAATCTCTTACTAATAAGAAGAAGCCGGGAACATACATTCCCGGCTTACACATTCACAACTTATTTTGCGAGGTAACCTTCGCAGGTGGCTTCAAAGTTCTTCAGGACTTCGAGCAGAGCGGCGTCATCGGCGTTGTCATATTTCTTCGCGATGACATCATCACCGAGGGAGGTTGCCAGACCCCAGTATTCACCCGGATACTGACCCTGCGGTTCGCAGAAAGCCAGCTGGGAGGCCAGAGCGGAGAGCGCTTCATCAGCCTGGACAGCTTCATTCTTCTGAGCATTCAGGTTGGACGGACCCCAGCCCACAGCGTTGTAGCGGGCGAGCTGGACTTCTTCGCTGGTCAGGTATGCAGCCAGTGCGTCGCAGGCAGCCAGTTTGTCATCGTCGGTCTGCGGTTTGACACCCAGCATCTTGAATCCGCCGAAACCACCCATCTGATAACCGTCAACGGTCGGCAGTTTGGATGCGGCATAGTTGTCACCGAAAGCTTCCTTCGCAGCGGTGGCATCCCAGGTACCGTCAACGATCGCGCACAGGTTGGTGGCGTTGGAGACGGAAGAGCCGTTCACGAAAGCGGGGGACTGGGCAACTTTGATCATGGACTTCAGAGCCTTGACACCTGCATCAGATGCATATCCGGCATTCATGGCAACAAGGGCACCGGAATCATCGGAATCGAAGGTCAGTTCGCAGCCGGCGCCGAAGAAGAACGCGGTCTGATACCAGCCGGAATTGATTTCCATGTAGAATTTCTTGCCGGCGGCATCGCAGTCAGCAAGGACCTGTTCCAGGGTGGACGGGTCGGTGACAATGCTCTTATCATAGTAGAGGAAGTAGCCATTGTCGGAGGTCATCGGATAGGCATACATGGTATCGCCAAGGGTGACAGCGGCAACGGAACCGGCGTCATTTTCAGCTTTGACAATTTCCGCGTTTTCCGGTTCCACATCGAGCAGAGCACCGGCAGCCACGAGGCGGGACAGCTGGTCCTGTGCGAAACCGAAGATATCAGCACCGGCTTCAACGTCGGTGATGATGTTGCTTGCTGCATCACCTTCGCCGACCGGTTCAATAATGACATTCATGTTGGCATATTCAGGATGGGCAGCTTTGAATTGATCAACCATTTTCTGTGTGAATTCAACGGTTGCTTCTGCGACCCAGATCTTCAGATCACCGGAATAGTCAGCCATTGCAACAGAAGCAAGAGACAACAACATGGCTAAAGCCAAAACAACAGATAAAACTTTTTTCATCTTTTTCTCCTTCAATATAATAAAAAGGACTGCACAACTTGTATAGATTAGTATATTCCTGATTCAAACGCCTGTCAAATTATTGAGTTGAATTCTTTCGTGTATATCATCATATATTTTTCAGTACAGAAGTACATATTTTCGTATACAAAAAGACTACATATCATTTGCGGCGATACCCTGATACCTTTCCCGGGGTTACTCTTTTTCTTCCAGGATCACGATAGAATAGGGCGGCAGCAGCAGTTCTGTCCCGCTCAGCTCACAAGCTCCGGAACCTGTTTCAAGATCTTCTCTAACCGCAGCATTTTCGGGAACCGGGCAGGTGCCTGCTTCCTTCGGAGAAAAATTCATGGCAATCAGGCAGGAAGATCCATTCAGCGTCCGGCGCATCAGGAGAATGTCCCCTTCGACGAATACGAATTCATTTTCACCGTTGGCGATCATCGGATATTTGATGCGTGTGTGATTGACCTGTTTCAGATAATTGAGCAGAGAATCCGGATCGGAGACCTGTACATCCACAGGCGGATAGGCATATTCCTCGGTCGTGATCCCGGGCGGCTGGAGCGTCATATCGCCGTCATTCCAGTACATTGCCAGCCGTTTGTTCGGATCGTTTCCGCTTCCGACCATGCCGATCTCTTCGCCGTAATAGGTAAAGACATTCCCCTGCATCATGTTCATCAGGCCTTCGGCAAATTTCGCAATGGGAAGGTTTTGCCGCCCCTGCAGACTGCCGAGTGCCCGGCCCGTATCGTGATTGCCGAGGAACGGAGCCAGTGCGCCGTCAGGAATGGCCTCCAGCACGCTTTCATAGCGGTCGGCAAATTTTTCAGCCCGCTTGCTTCTGCCGCGAAGCGATGATGCGATAAAGCCTTCCGCCTGGGATCCGGGGAAAAGGAAGAAGCTGTCGATCCCGCTTTCGTAATACCGTGCGATGACCGGCAGGCTTTCCCAGCACTCACCGACCAGGAATGCCCCCGGCTTCAGCAGTTCGCATTCTTCCTTGACCCAGCGCAGAAATTCGATATTTTTCTCATGATCTCCGGCATAGAAGCTGGTCACCGCGTCCAGCCTGAACCCGTCCACGCCGATCACATTGAGCCAGAAATCCATGATGAAGCGGATCTGTGCCCGGACGTCTTCGCTGTCCGTATTCAGGTCCGGCATTCCTCCGCCGGAAAACTGTTCTTCATAATACCAGCCTGTATCTCCCAGCGGAACATATTTATCTCCTGATTCCTGCCGGAAATGGTAATAATCGATATACGGGCTGTTTTTCCCTTCATAAAGAGCATTTGATGCAGCAGTGAACCAGGGATGATAGACCGAACTGTGATTGATCACCAGATCAAGGATGATCTTTATTCCCCGGGCATGAGCCTCCTGCGTCAGGCGCTTCATATCCGCAAGGGATCCATATTCCGGATCAACACTCATATAATCGGTCACATCATATTTATGATAAGAAGGACTGGGATGGATCGGCATCAGCCAGATTCCGTTATATCCCATGTCATGAAGGTAATCGAGACGGCTGATTATGCCGGGTAGGTCACCGATACCGTCTCCGTCAGAATCCTGAAAAGAACGGACGAAAATCTCATACCAGTTGTTGCAGGGACTCTGATCCGTATTATTCCCATAAACCGGGTAAATCGAAATCAAAAGAAATAAAATCAAAAGTGAAAATAAATGTCTTTTCATAGGATCCTTATCCTTTCCGTTTTGTATATATTCAGAACGAAGTACATATGTTCAGTCCCGGAAGCTGCTGTATGCACAGACATCGGAGCAGGGGCAGTCACGAAACGCCTGACGCGCTGAACAGTTATCATAATTATAACGAAAACAAAGCTATTGTTTATGTTCTCTTCTCATGGCTTTTGTTTACTTATAATGAAAAAGTTTCTGATTCGAACGGGAACGCATGAGGTCAGTCCCGGAACCTGTTCTGACAAGTACAGACTGCGTCCGGATCATTAATTGCAGCAGATGTTTCGCAGCCTTGAAGCCGGACACTGAGCAATTATATGATCAGTAACCCGAGGTTCCAAGATTGCAAATTGCCGGAAACAGAAACGGAAATATCCGAAACACCCCGTTTTCGGCTCTTTTTTTGCTTTTTTTCGATTGTTTTCCGATAAATCCGACACGCAGCTGACTGATACGACTTTCCTGTTAAGGCGGGTCAGTCATAAACTGAGGGAAAGGCCAGGGGATCGACTCTTCGGCGTGGATCCGTGAACGCATCCGCCGGACCAGTTCTTCGGAAACACAGGGAAGATCTTCAATTTCATCATCGTAAGGAATATCGGGATCTTCATCCCCACGCTGATTATTTTCGCGTAATTCTTCAGGAGAATCAGCATGATCCATTTCATCTTCAGGAAGTTCTTCAGGAGTTTCACCTTCGGCTGATCCGTTTTCATGATCCGAATCAGGATCCGCCAATGAGTCACGGAAATCAGAATCTCTGATCTCTGGATCCTGACCCCTGAAACCTTCATCGTCATTTTCCGCCTGCCGGACCATGCCCTTATCAATGGGGAAAGCGCGTCCATTACAGCTCAATGACGCGGCCGGTTTGTTCTCTGTCTGTTCGTCCGGTCCGGAAGGAACCTGTTCCGCCTGCGCTTCCTGTTCCTGTGTTTTCGGTTTCAGGTCGATTTTGATCTTTCCCGCTTTGATCTGTTCGATTTTTTCAGCTGTTGCGGTCAGACGCTTGTCCAGCGCTGCCCAGCGGATGGAAAGATTCATCGCCGTTTTGTTATAAAACACATCCGCGATACTTTCCATAAAAGAGGCATAGCACTTGCGGAAATTGAACGCCGCCCATCCGCGCAGTTTATCGATCGTCAGAGAATCCAGCAGCTCGTCCATATCGACAGAGCTTTCTCCCTGCATT
>CADACE010000050.1 GCA_902786265.1 uncultured Chloroflexota bacterium
GTCATTACCCCATATTCAGATTCATATCTGATTGCCTATGGAATTCAGAATAAGCAGGGAGCCTGCGTGTTCCGATTTGAGCTTGAAGATGGATTTGTATCCTCTCATGAGAAAGGCAACTGACTCATGAATGATATAACATACCCTAATGATTTCGATAACACCCCAGTGGTCGGTCCTGTAGTTGAGGCATTCATTAATCTCCTTGCAGAAATTGCTTCACGTATGGCTAAAGCAACAGAGGAAGGTGAAGAATGAATCAGGCAGATCAGGGTAATAACTATGATAGCCTGAATTTACCTGCGAATAAAAAGGCTAAGGCTATTCAAAAGCGAAGGGCAGCGGAAAACACTGTTGAAGCAAAAAAACAACAGCGTTCAGCTGCAATTTATCTACGCGTTTCTTCAGAAATGCAGTTGGATGGATTTTCGATTGAAGCTCAGAAAAATGCCTGTCTTAAATATGCAAAGGATCAGGGGTATGAAGTAACTGAAGATCATATGTATATTGATGAGGCCTATTCAGCTAAAAATGAAGAGCGGCCAGCGTTTAAACGAATGATCGTTGCTGCTCATTCATGTGAATTTTCCCTGATTATTATCCATAAAATGGATCGTTTCGAGCGAAATTTCAGAGCTATGACGAACACCTTAGAGGATCTTACCAATATTGGGGTACGGGTCTTTTCTATATCAGAAAACTTAGAACTTGCCAACACACTAACCGTGAATCTTTTCGGCATAATCAACGAGCACTATCTTCAGAATCTATCATGGGAGACTGCCAAGGGAAAGCACCAGGCAGCGAAAGAAGGTTATCACCTCAGTTCAAGAGTTCCATTCGGATATCGTAAATGGAAACCCGGTGATCCCCCTGAATTGGATAAACGGTTATTGCTGAAAGACGAGAAAGAGGCGGCAGCATTGAAGCATTGTTTTGAAATGTATGCCACAGGTAATTGTTCTTTTATGGATCTTGCTGACTATTTGAATGAACAGGGTTTTATCAGCCGGACGGGCCGCCCTTTTCGTGATGATACACTGCGAGGTATGCTTGAAAACCCTATTTATATTGGCATTATTGAATATCAGGGAACCAAAAAAGATACTTATCTCACATATCCAGGTAAGCATGAACCACTGATTTCATCAGAACTCTTTAACCAGGTCGCTGCGGTACGTGAAAGAAGAGGACTGGGTATAACAAGAACAAAATACGATGCTGAAAGCCTGAAAGCTAGGTATATGGTTCAGAACCTAGTATGTTGTGAAGCATGTCGTAGAAGATTACGAGTTTTCTCTACAGAATGGTCCTGTAATTATAAAGATTACTCAGATGAAAGAGGACTTGAATGCAAGGATGACGGCAAACAAATTCAGGCTCCATTTCTTGATAACCTTGTTTCAAATTTTGTTTCGTCAATCAATCTGCCAAGGAATTGGATAGATCAAATTATCGCAAGAGGATCAGAAACTGACACCTGTCGTGAGCTAAAAGAACAGATAACGAGAGTCAGAAATCGAATGGAGCGGCGCCGTGATGCATATACTGTCTCCGGAGTTCACCAGAATTTTGAAAAATATGAACGTGACCAAAAAGCTGATCAGCAGCTGATTGATGAACTTACTCAAAAACTTCCCAAGGATTCGGTTGCAATTAATACCCAAATCACGTTAACAACATCTCTTCTTGATTTGTTTATTCGAGCTACTAAGAGGGAACGTTATGATATTGTTCACTATATTTTTTCAAATACACCCAGTTCTTGCCACCGATTCGTGCGTGGATGTATAAAACATTTTTCTGTCCACAGTATCGGTTGAAAGTTATATAAGTTCGTAATACTCTTTTCTTAGCCGATTTCAGACAATACCGAAACAACTTACGTTTTCGACCATGCAGGTTTTTCCAATTTACTCCGATTCCATTCTCATCTTTGTCATATATGATGTATTTTTTTGCGATTCTTTCAGTTCTTGTCGACAGATCAAACCCATTGGAATTCAAATGGAAATCCGATTGGCATAAATGTTTACATTCCAGAAGCCCAATAAAGTCTATTTGATCTTTGATCTCTTCTTCTGATAACGGGTTTTCTTCTGACATGAGCCGTAGACCTCTAAGTCTTGGAATCTCGATCCCGTTATTTATCATAAAGGCGGAATTGAACTGGAATGATGCCAAAAATGGAAATGTGGAAATCATTGATTACGTTTCAGGACACAGAGTAATCTGCACTGGGTTCAAGAGTGAGGAGAATCATAAACCGTACGATCCAGAGAAAGATAGCTGCCAGAGTTTATCACCCAGTGAAATATCCGTTTATAACGATACGGGAAAACGAGAAATTTCAATACAGAAATTGCGAAGCACTGATATATGTTTGAAAAGCGCAATGCTCTCACAGGGTGACTATGATCTGCTCCGTTTTATCGCCTGCAATCCTTTTCTGAAACGACCTGAAATCCAGCTGCTTTTCGGAAGTGATGATTGTGATGCTGACAGTTATAAGCCGACCGAAGCAGAGCATGACAGAATAAAAATGCTTCAAGGAGATATTGACAGGTTGAAAGATAACGGATTTCTGAGAATAATTCCATCAGGCCCGATGGATGATACATATCTTCTCACCTGGAAAGGCCTTGACCTGGTTGCAGCATATCACGCAACTATTCCTTTCTATCTGAAGAAATACAGTCAATGGCCGCAGGAAAGTTTTATGCAGAAGGATTTTGATTTGTTCCGTGACACTCTTGATGACAACTATTCTTTTTTCGACAGCCATTGCTTCTATAAGCAGAGATGGGGAACAATTCGCCCCGAACATCAGATTCTCTGCAAGGAATTTGCCTCTGCACTGATACTTGGTGCCAGATCAATGAAATCTGAATTTGGATGTGACTATTCAGTGAGTGGAATGACTACCATTTCATCAAATTTGAAACTCACAGCATTATCCCATGGCAGGAAAATGATTAGAATGCTCCATCCGGATGGCGCATGTACATTTGAATATACCAGCCCACTTTGTTCCCAAAAATGGAAAATATTCATAGAGATAGAGAGAAACAGAAACCGTGAATCAGATCTTGCGGAAAAACTCGAAAAATACAGGAGGTTCATCCCTGCGGCAAAACAGTTTTATAAGGGATATGATGATATCCTTCTCATGTTCTTCTTCGATGACACGACAGGAAGAACCTCTGATCTCAAGGATAAAATAGAGTTTCTCCTTGAAACCATGAGAAAATACGGAATCACCGGATGTGTCGGACTGCTTAGCGATGCAAAGAAGATTCCAGATGGATGGCTTCCAAAACATGGTGATATTGAAATGGAAACCTGCGGTGGGCTGATGCTGTACCAGAATATCTGGCGGACAACTGAAATCCTGCCGGAAAATATGAAACTGAATTTTCCCGGATTTTTATTTAGTTAGAAGCAGATTCAGAAACTGTCTTGGAAATACTCTAGTTAGAAATACTTATTGATATTTTTACGGGGGCTTTCCCAGCAGTTTCTTCATTGTATCCTTCTATCCGGAGGTTTCGATGATAAAGAATAGAAGGCTGCTGATCAATAAAAACGGGATAAACTTTGCGCTTGTAAATGACTGCCGTACCGCATGGGAAATTGGCAAAGGTCTTCTCGGTGCAGAAGAGCCTGCCCTTGATGAAAACAATTTGTTTGAGGGGGTGCTGCTCAGGATCCCTGCCTGGAGACAAAAATACAGCGGATTGATCAACTCAATCCATATGATTGGAATGAGATATCCGATTTCTGTTTTTTGGATTTCCGACTGCAGAATTGTTGACAAGGTACTTGCTGTCCCAGGCTGTCATATCTATTCGCCATCACATCCGGCATCAGCAGTTCTGGAATTGCCGGAAGCAGCATTCGATAAATTAGATGTTGGAGATTCCCTCAAAATCTCAGATATAGACTGCCTGATCAGCACTCAGACGGAATAAGCATGGAAGAAAGCAAGCCGATTGTTGAATTAGACATGCTCGTTAAAATGAGCCTCTGTCCCATGAAAGTATTCTGGACTGAAGAAAAGGATTCCCGGGTATTTGACTATGAAAGTCTTCTCAGGACAATGGTGCTCAATACTTTGAAGGCTGGATACAGGGATACGGAGCCTGGAGATCAGCCTGATCTTGAACAGCATATTTCAGGCATATGGGAATATCTTCTGAAGGTTCGCGGTTTCCCAAATCCGAGACATCAGGTCAGAAAAATGATTGATTTTTATGAAATGCGTTGCAGAAATCTAGATCTAATTGAAAAGAAATACCAGGATTCGGCCGAATTGTTGAATTTGAGCCATTGGTGGGATTCCGGACTCGTATTTAATGCTGAGTACTTCAGGCTACGGGACGAAATAAATAAATATCAGCTTCTCCTTGGTTTCCCTGACTGGAATACTGTTAAAACGTTCTACAGAGACGTTGAGTATGTTCCCGTATCACTCGCTGACACATTCTGTGATTACATGATTGGAATCCGACTTTTTTCTTTTCGCAAGATTCCTTCAGAGAATATTCAATTCGATGTCCCGGCATATCTTGATCTTCAGGATATCAGAATTGCTGTCCGCTTTGACATCTTGTGGCGCAGGAGCAGAGTTTATAAATCCAAATCCCAAAATCTGAAGCCCTGTCTGGTCGCTGAACAGCTTGTTCCCAGCTCGCATTATGCTAATGCTGAGCAAATCCGCCGTGAACGGATGATACGGATGCGGATATGATCACCGGGACATTGAGCTGTCCGCCAACAATAATTACGCGTTCCGCTGGGACGGTACCTTCCCGAAGGATGAGATCCGCGAAACAGAAGACGGTGAAACCGTGATTATAGAAGGATCTGTTGAAGCCCCGGCAGGATGGTACTGGCTGACGATCGAAGTAACGGATGTTGATGGGAAGATTAACTGTTATAACACGCGTATCCACGCAGGTGATAGCACTCCTCAGGCTGAACCGGCAAAGGCTCCGGAATATACATCATTCGACATCAGAGGTAAAGTCAACGGGATGGATTCGGTCTCTGTGACTGTCTCCGGTACAAAATATATGCTGGCGGATTTCAGCCGGATCGAAGCGGGAATAAATGAAAACACCAGGGTGATCGGCAAAGGCCGTGCTTACACAAAGGAAAATGTGCTTGTCGTTGAAACACTGCAGGCGGTCAGGGAAACGCTTACGCCTTTCAGCGGACTTGTGGATGATCTCGGTACTGATTACGTTATCATCGACGGCCATGCGCTGAGTATCGACAGTGAAACACAGCGATACTGTGAAGATATCCGGACAGGAGACTACGTATCCGGCCTGTACAGGACTGAAAACGGGACGATGATCGTGACTGAATTCGGTCCTCTCAGCTGTGAACGGAGTGAAATAACCAGGACGGATACAGGTATCGTAGGAAAATAACGAAAAAAAGAAACAGCCTCGATTTTTTCGGGGCTGTTTTCCTTCAAGTTTCTTATTCTTTGTGCTCTTCGCCTCTTGCGATTTCGCTGACTGTGGGAATAACATCGTCTGTCAAAATATCAGAGCCTGTTTTGATGATTTTTCCGATTATCTTGGCTGCTAAACCGGCAGTCTTTTTGGTCGCATCAGAAACCTTATCGATGGTTTCTTGGCTGTTCTCATCATTTGTCAGGGATTTTATGCCTTCTGTTAGTGTCGGGATGACCGTTTCCGTATTAAATTCGTTTGCCGCGTTTACGATCGTTTCGGCAATACCTGATCCTGTCTTTACGAAATTTTCAGCCACTTCTTCCGGCCTTTGAGTATTCTCACAATTATCTGCCATTTTTACACCTCTTTTTATTCATATCGAGAATAATACCGATGTAATAAATATATCATAGGATCATCTCTAAACTGTAAACAGGCCGGTTTTCTATACTTATCAGCGGGGGAGTTTATATGAAACATCTGAAATCAAATATTGCGGAAATCATTATTATTCTGTTCCTGATGATCACCGGAAGATCCTTTGCTGAACCTCCGCGGTTTCCCGATATTGAACGGATGGAGATCCCGAAGCTTGAACTTGATATAGAAGTCAAAAAAATACCTTTTTCTCAGGAACTGGATACATGGGACATTACTGAACAAACCGGGGCCGTATACTGGCTGGAAGGAACATCTCATCCCGAATACGGCGGCAATACGGTCATTGCGGCTCATTATATGGAATACGGAGAACCCGGCCCGCTTTTCCGGGTGAGAGACCTTGAGGAAGGCGATGAGATCTTTCTGTTTACGGAAACCACCAGATATACCTACCGGGTCGACCGGTATCAGTATATACCGGATACCTACATGGAATATATGAAAAACCGACCGTATGCGCTTACACTCTTTACCTGCAGCGGGTTCAATTGGGATTCAGGTGTATGGGAACAGAGGGTGGTCGTACTTGCGGATCTTTACCAGATAGATTTTGTCGATCCTTGATTTATTTGAGGAAACTGTTTCCCTGATGGATTATTGATTCAGCCGATGTAAAGCATGATACAAAAGTTCAGCAGTAAGTCCCCAGATCACTGCATCCTGAGTGTGGTAAAAGAAAAACCGCTTGGGAAAATGAATAAACTGATAATCCCTGCCTCCGGGAATAAGATCAAAGGGAAAGTCATTCTCGGGATGCAATACAGTTTCAGCGGAATGTATTTCCGGCTCATATTCCAGCAGCCAATCCAGTGGGACTGTAAAAATTCCGGATACTTCATCTTTAGAGAAACTCCCAGTATAGTTATAAATTACACCCAGGAAAGAATCAACGATCAGGTTTCCGCGGTCTGTCATGCGGTGCATCGGAGCAAGTATTTCTACCTGATCCTCGGTAACAAGCAGCTCCTCACAAGTCTCACGAATTGCGGCGTGTTCCGCCGTTTCACCCTTTTCGACATGGCCTCCTGGAAAACTGACCTCACCTGCCTGAGCAATTCCTTCTCCGCGGATTTCAAAAACCACATGAATTTCACCGTCAATTTCTACCAGCGGGATCAGGACAGCTGTAAAACGCGGAGCATCAGGTAGAATGATCTCCGGTTCATAACCCATAACAGCTTTTTTGATTTGATTCAGGTTCATAACGTTATCCGTTTTTTTGCTCACCATCATGAATAAAGAATTTGTAATCTGTGTTTTTTATCCAGATTATTATAAATCTGTCAATTCAAGCCAAGATCATCTTCAAGAATATTCAGTTCATTGCCGGTAAGGTGCCAAATCCGTAGCCAGACTTCCCATTCATTCTTACGGATCCCGATCTCAATACGTTTCTCATCGTATTCACCTACGAATTTTATGATATCAATGTCGGAAGACCGTATGTATGAAAGAAGCAGATCATCTGAAATATCACCGTCTTCTTCAACCGGCAGGGCATGTTCTTCTTCACGAAGCTGAAGATCCTCAAAGAGAATCTGCCTGATATGGAGTCTCGGATCGCTGCGGATCAATAAAGCATAATCCGCAGCTGACTCGATGTCTGTTACATACCGTGATTTGTAAACACGGATTTTGTCATAATAATTATCATCGAATTCACGGATCAGGCCCGTTTCCTGTCTTCCGGATAATAGATCTTTCAGTTTCTTCATGATGAACTGCTATTCCTGTTTCAATTCCGCCTGTTCCATCGGCAGCCAGATGATCTGATCTCCGAATTTCTGCATTTCCTCATCATAGACGTGCATGTAGTCGACGACCCTGCCGTATTCGGGCGGGAACATGCCTTCGCAGTATTTCGGTATTATATTATGCGGAACGATCCCGATATAATCCGTCTCCTCGAACCGTGCCAGGATCTCTTTCGCATCGCGCAGGATAACAGGCAAACCTGCCGCTGAGAGAGACAGGTAAAATTTCACGGCTTCAACCGGCCGGTGCAGGCCCATGACCATAAAGAAAAAGCCGCAGGGAAGGGCTTCCGCTTCTTGTTCCGTGATCTTCCCGGTCCTTAATCTATGGCTAAGACGATGCCCGTCGTGACTGACATACAGGTCCACATGCGTGCTGTTTCCGCCCCTGATGACCTCCCAGGGATGTCCGCCGCCTCTGTCGATGTTAAAATACCATTTTTTCCAAGCATCCGGATCATTGAAATCGATCCCCTGCCCCGCATTCAGACCGTGTCCCCTGCCTGACAGTCCTTCGTCCCGTCCGTCCGCATGGGCGAAATACCGGTCTACAGGAGAAAGATCCGTATCCTGATAGCCGCATCCATCGTAACCGATTGCGCATGCGCGGAAGAAATCATTCGCGGTCATACTCTTCAGCCTTCCGATCTTCAGCCTGTCATTCATTCCGGTATCCAGCAGCGTTTTGAACGCGGTCAGCGTTTCCGGCGTCAGGCCTTCCAGAGACTGCTCTTTCCATTCGTGTTCCTTTTCCCATACAACAGATCGCTTGACTACACCGGTCCGGAATGGATACGGCATCGCAGTGTTGACCCGATCATTGTAGGTTCCATTGCGAATCTTTTCCATTGCATCCTCTGCAAGGATCGTCAGAAGACCGCAAAGTTCAACAGCCTGATCTTCCGCGCGGTAAAATTCATTTTCATTTGGTTCTTCATCCATATCCGCGCTGATGATCGTCTTATTCCCGAACGCTACCGACCGGAAGCGGAGCTTCCCGTCACGGTTGAAGCTTTCCACGATCATAAGCCTGTACCAGCAGGTTTCTGTTGGGTAATCCTCATGCCACATGTTTTCGTATTCGGCATAGGATTCTACTTCTCCCCATTCCATCATATTCTCAAAGGATTCATAATCCTCGATCGTTCCTCTGGGAATTTCCAGCCATATAGCTTTGGCTTCATCGTTCTTTTTGAGCGGTGCGAGGTCAGAAAGTGCTGCAAACAGCGGTCCCATTGCCGCGGCAATTTTCTGTGTGGGAGCGGACGGATTCATATGATCGCGGTCAAAATAGCGAAGCAGCCTGTCCAGCTGAGGAGCTGATATCATTTTTCTTTCTTCCATAAGTAAAATTCCTTATCTTGATTCAAGTGTATCAAGATTTCATTATATGGAACCTGTCTTTGCTTCTATTTCAGATGCTTTCTCATATATTCCACGGTCCTGTGCAGCATCTCTCCGTGATATATCTTTTCCAGGTTGCCGGCAAAGTCAAGATGATATTTATTTTGCAGTCCATCCAGCAGTCTTTGCCTTTCCTTACTGTCTCCATCTTTCAGAAAATCATCAAAAGAAAGCTGCCGTACGCTGTCGCCGGACAGGTTGTAAATGCTCGTGCCGATAAGCCTTATGGGACGTTTTTCGATCTGTTCCAGCATTCTCACGGATTCTCTGTATATCGTTATGGCGGAATCACATGCGGGGACGGTTCTGGATCTGGTGATGCCCTTCATGTTGGAATATGTGATCTTCAGGGAAACACCCCCACCGTAAAGTCCAACGCGCCGCGTACGGTTTTCCACACTCAGGGACAGCAGAAAAAGTACATCTTTCAAGAATTCAAAGTCCGTTACATCCGTCTGGAATGTAAGCTCCCGACCGATGGATTTTGCGTCTTCAGGACGGTATGGTTCTACTTTCCGGTGATCAATACCGAAAGCGATCTGGGACAGCCATCTGCCGTGTTTTCCCAAAAGCTGCTCAACATCGCCTCTTCTCTGCTGGATATCCCGGACAGTATGTATGCCTGCATTGTGCAGTTTTTCAGCGGTCTTCTCTCCTACCGTATAGAGAACCTTCACATCCCGGTCGATGATCAGATTCACAAAATCCTCAGGAGTCGGAATCTCAAAATACCCGTCCGGTTTCTTTTCCTCGCTCGCCATCTTTGCAGCTGTTTTGGAGTATGCAACTCCGACGGAACAGGTAAGCCCGACTTCATCCCGCGTCCGCTGCTTGATCAAATGCCCGATCCTTCGTGCCCCTTCCAGGTCGACAGCCTGTTCCGTGACATCGAGATATGCCTCATCCAGCGAGATCCTTTCAGAAGCTGACGCGTAAGTGTTCCAGATTTCATTCAACTGTGCGGAAACAGCCTTGTATTTCTCGAAATTCGGATGCATATAGATGCCGTTTGGACTGAGGCGGTAGGCTTCCTTGATATTCATCGCTGAATGGACGCCGTATTTGCGGGCCTCATAGCTGCAGGTGGCAACAACACCCCGTTCATTCGGCATGGAGCCGATGATCAGGTGCTTTCCTCGAAGAGAGGGATTATCCCTCATTTCAACAGAAGCGTAAAAGGCGTCTTGATCAACGTGGATAATGATCTGATCCATCTCCGTCTAAATCTCTCCGGATGATTGTTTTTCCATCCTGCTCATTACATCTTCATCAAAGATTTTATCTTAGGGCAAAACTATCAACATTAACTCTTTCACCCAGAAGTTCATAATAATTGGGATATTTGTATGTGGCATCTCTGGAATCAGCAACAGTATATAACGAATATCTTGGATCGTTGAATTTAATTTTTTCAATTGGTGGTTCTATCGCGAATAATCGTAAAATTTCTGCTGCAAGCCGGTCAGCTCTTTTTTCTATAGTTTCTGCATTCCAGTGATCTTTGTCTTTTACATCACTATACAATACGGCAATATGAGTAATAGATTCTTCAAGTAAATCCTGCTTTTCGGAAAAAGGTTTATCCCCTAATTCGCTATTATAACCGGTCAAAGTTAGATTACCCAGTGTGTGAATATAACGATCCCGAACAGTTTGCCAATCATCACCGAGCATTTTTTGCCATGCACTCGATAAGTTCTTATTCTGCGGCAAAATATGCTCTATTGTGAGGTTATGTGCCTGCGTGCAGGTCGTGGAAATGAGTTTATTAAGGCGTAATGCGCCTATTTATAAAAAAGGATAGAAATTGAGAGAAATTAGACGCTGATTTCAGCAAAAAATACATTGAATTAAACGGATAATTACATTTATTTCATTGAAAATGCAATAATCCGCTATTGAGTGTTCGAAAAATGGTTATTAATCAGCGTTTCCCTAAGAGAAATAAAAATAAACCTGCAGCCCACATGATAATACCTCCATAATTTGTGTTTTTCATAAAAAACAATTTTGTAAGATCCCGACAAACCTTAATTTGTCTCCAATCCGCACTATTATTATACTGCTTACTGTCATATGCTTCTCCTTCCCCGGAAAAATAAAAAGCCCCGGTTGAATTGACTGATGATAAAAATCATTTTTCGGTTTTTAAATGAGACAGTTTTATTTACTTGTCTTCATAAATGAGAAGCGCATCAGCAAATACAGCGTCACAGATCATGTGTGCTTCTCCCCGGAGAATTACGCGTAAAATTGTTAGAAATGTATAAGAAAGCCGCATTATCTTTCCCATATGCCGTTGACAAACAAAAAATCCTGTAGTAATAATTGGGGAATTCTCAGGAAAGGAGGTTTTTTCTGATGAATAACGAAACTTTGATGCAATACTTTGAATGGTATCTGCCGAACGACGGCCTGTGGTGGAAACGCTGTGCGGCAAAGGCAAAGAACCTCTCCGCACTGGGTGTCACACAGGTATGGCTTCCACCCGCTTACAAGGGCACTTCTCAGGAAGACGTCGGTTATGGTGTTTATGACATGTACGATCTCGGAGAGTTCGACCAGAAGGGAACTGTCCGGACAAAATACGGGACAAAAAAAGAATATCTCAAGGCAATTCAGGCCTTTCATGATGCTGATATCCGGGTGATAGCAGACATTGTGCTCAACCACCGCATGGGCGGGGACGAGACCGAAACCGTTACCGCGGTGACGGATAACCCGGAAAACCGCAACGAGCAGATCGGCGAGAAGCAGAAGATCCGGACCCACTCCCGTTTCACATTCCCGGGACGGAAGGGAAAATACAGCACTTTCACCTGGGATCATACCTGCTTTACAGGTACCGACTGGGATGAAAAGACCAAAACCAATCAGCAGATCTACCGCTTTACCGGGAAACAATGGGCGGAACAGACCGACTCCGAAAACGGTAATTATGACTATCTGATGGGATTGGATGTGGATGTATCCAACCCGGTCGTCGTACGTGAAACAAAGCGCTGGCTGCGCTGGTACATCCGGACCACCGGTATTGACGGACTCCGCCTGGATGCGGTGAAGCACATCAGCTTCCCGTTTTACCGTGATCTGCTCAAAGACATCCGGAAGAAAACCGCGATGGAGCTTCCGGCAGTCGGTGAATACTGGAGCTCCGATCCCGGCAAACTGCTGGGATATCTGGACGCTGTCGATAACGAAATGTCACTGTTTGACGTATCGCTGCACTATAACTTCTTCAACGCCTCACAGGCAGGAGCGGATTTTGACCTGCGCACAATTTTTGACAACACGCTGATCAAAGAACGTCCGCAGAACGCCGTGACCTTTGTGGACAATCACGACACGCAGTACGGCCAGAGTCTGCAGTCCTTTGTGGCGGACTGGTTCAGACCGCACTGCTATGCGCTCATCCTGCTGCGGCATGAAGGGCTGCCCTGTGTGTTTTACTCCGACTATTACGGCAACCCGGTCAAGGACCGCCCCTCTGTACTGGATCTGGGAAAACTCATGAAGCTGCGCCGTTATTATGCCTATGGTGAGCAGAAAGATTATTTCGATGATCCGCACCTGATCGGCTGGGTCCGCTGCGGTGATGAGGAACACGAAGGCTCCGGACTGGCCGTAACCCTTTCCAACGGAGAGGGCGGAATCAAGCGCATGTTCATGGGCAAGGAACACGCGGGCAAAACCTTCGCGGACGTGCTCGGAAACTGCAGCGAAGCTGTTGTCATCGACAAACGAGGCTGGGGAAAATTCAGCTGCGAGCCGGGCAGAGTTTCTGTCTGGGTCCAGTCCGAGGCATTTGAGAACCTGGTCGTGAATGAATAAAGGTCAGGATCCCCTGCCGCATCTCATACGAAAAAGCCCTGCCGTAAAGCAGGGCTTTTCCATGTCTTCCACTATAGGAGAAAACGAATTATAGTATAATGATAGCGAGTTATTATCGGTAAGCATTTGAAGCAGTAAACTATCATATATCAGCAGCAAAAAGACAATAGTGAATATATAAACCGGCAAAAGAATCCCAAGTAAATCGGGCGGCTGAATTATGGATATGCGCGGAAATTTTGATAAGCAATTAGCGTTTTTTCTGATTCAGATCATTTATAGCCGCTGTGTGAATGACCGGAAAGCGGAGGCACTTTATGTTTTCAAGAATAAACAATTCGCAGCCAAAAGATATGTTTATTATCCGGTGCATATCGAAAGCTTCTCATCGCTGTCGTGGGTGCTTGATTACGTCTATCATATTTCAGAAGATCCGGCTGTCAACGCGCTGTATTATTACAAAGCGGCCGGCTGCCTGAACGAAGAGCTGCTGAACTATGTTGAAAGTGAAGGATTCGGTAAACCGAAAAACCTTGACTTCTCCATACTCCGCACCATTCCGGATGTGGACGTGAAAGCCGATAACAGCGGGAATTTCTCTTTCACGCTCAGCGATGAACAGCTGTCCCTCATCCAGGATGCCCGTCTGCAGGTCGCTCATTACGATAAAGAGACCGGGGACGTGACCTACTACGGAGAAGACCGTTACATCACCATGTCAGACGAAAACACCTTTACCGCTGCCTTCGGCGGTGAATGGCTGATGATGAATGACTGCCCGCTCGCCCTGGAAGTGATCGGATCCACAGCGGAATACATCACCTACACGGTCCCTATGGTCTACAACATGAATACAAATGTGAATTTCATGCTGAGTTATAACTTCGATACGCAGTCGGTGGATTTTCTCGGGATCCGCACAACGCAGAATACAGCTGACCTGATGGGCCGTGATCTGGTGCCGATGAAACCGCTCAGCCTGTACAACGCCGTTTATAAGCAGAGCAATCTAGAGAATTATTCCGTATCTGATATCGCAGGACCGTCGATCACGGTGGATGAGAACCTGAATTTCAGCTATCAGTCGCTTCCGGACGGTACATATTTTGCCTATGTGATCGTTGAGGACCTACGTTCTGATAAATATTACACGCCGGTATTTGAATATACGATGCAAAACGGTCAGATCACCAATGCCTCTGTTGCGGATTATCTGTTCGCTTACAGTAATGGAAAATAAGTATACAGACCTTTGGAAAAATTTTGAGAAGGAGAATCCCTGCAGAGGATTTTACCGAATACGGGAGAAAAAGATAAAAACATGAAAAAGCTTACGGTGATCATTCTTTGCTGTGTATTATTGGCAGCCACAGTTTCGATTGTAATAACAAAAATGCCGAAAAAAGAGGTTCCGGCCCTGCTCTCCGATTATTGGACTGAAGGTTCTGCTACCGCGGAAAACATTAATGCATACATTCAGGCGGTCACTGACAAGGCCTCTCCTGATTATATTCCGGTGGAAGACCGGATCGCTGTGTTTGATCTGGACGGAACGCTGATGAGTGAAACCTATCCGTTTTGTTTTGAGTATATGGTTTTTGCGGATTATGCGCTGAACAACGGAAGTGATACGATCACGGATGAAGTCAGATCTGTAGCCCAGGAGATCATGGATGCCACAGGCAAAGAAAAACCGGACGGAATGAGTACCCGTCAGGCCGCTGCGGCTGCTATTGCCTATCAGGGTATGACGATGAAGGAAATCTCTGAAATCACAGGCAATTTCAAAAAAAGCGAGGCCTGGGGGTTTTTCGGAATGGCACGTGGTGACGCATTTTACAAACCGATGCTTGAACTGTTTGAAAAACTGCAGAAAAATGATTTTACGATCTATATCGTCACTGCAACGGAACGCAATATTGTGCGGGAGGTCATAAAAGGCACTCTCGATATTCCGCC
Source organism: uncultured Chloroflexota bacterium (assembly GCA_902786265.1). Taxonomy (GTDB): domain Bacteria; phylum Chloroflexota; class Anaerolineae; order Anaerolineales; family Anaerolineaceae; genus Flexilinea. Next base: position 14,858 of record CADACE010000050.1, read on the forward strand.
TGCAAATGTTATCGGCACGGAATATGGCTACACAGCTACCGGACAGGGAAACATGCCGGATACGGATTACACCTTCCAGCCTTCGGATCAAATTGTGTTTGACGGGAATTATTACGGCGAAAACGCGAAAACGAGTAAAGTTGATGCGATCGTCCGGGAGATCGGGCAGCAGCCCGTTCTGGCTTTTGGCAATTCATCCGGTGATATTGCGATGGAAATCTATACCATTTCCGGCAATCCGTATCGAAGCGCGGCCTACATGGTGCTGGCTGACGATGAAGTACGTGAATATGGGAATGCTGACAGCGCTGCGAATAATCGCGTGAAATACGAAAATATGGGAATCGGCGTTATTTCTATGAAGGACGATTTCAAAACGATCTATGGAGACAGTGTAAAAAAAGTTGAAATGCCTTAGTTTTGTCTCTTTGATAAAACCGAATTTTTTGAAAGACATAAAGGACTGCCCGGAGATGTTCGGGCAGCCCTATTCTTTCATTCCTTCCCGAACAACCGGAACGTTCAGCCGCGCCGGCAGTCCGTTCCGGGAGAAAAGCAAAAAATGATATAATTCCGGTTACAGAGAGTCCTGATGTCCATCCTGGTTTTGAACGGAAGACCCGGACATATATCGGAGAAATCAGACGCAGCGCTTTCATAAGAACTGAAAAAGGATAAGGGGAAGCAGAGATCCCGCTTTTTTATAACATTCGGAACGGAGAAAACACTTGTTCTCGAAAGCTTCAATAACATAAACATACCGGTGATCCTGATTAAGGATGGAAAAAAGCTGATAACCGGATACGGAAACAGTATCCTGTTCATCAGCCTGCCGGATCTGGAGATCATCGGCTGTGCAGTGGATACCGCCGCTATGAAGGACACAATGCAGGGCATTGAATACTCAAAAACGGATCCCGTATCCGGTTTTGTGTATACGGTCACGCTTCCGGAAGGTGCCGAGATCCCGTCAGGCGCGGTATGCACCTGCAACTCGTTGACGGGAAAGGTCTCGACTGCCTGTACATGCGATGGTTACAAATGCAGCTGTGACGCCCACCGTTCAGGCGGCGGAAGCCATTACTGGCATCCGAATTAGAAAAATTCGTCTGAAGCCTTCCCGGATGCCTCCTGATGTCCTGTTGCGTCAGCGGAAAAGGGCATCAGAAGGCATAACCCCATTTATTCACTGCGGTACCAGTCTGCAAGTGCGCTATAAAGCCGAACCGCCCGCTGATAATTTCTGTTATAAAACTCGTGGTTCTCCTGATTCGGTGTATAGACCACTGTCTGCAGGTCCTGATCAAGACTTTCCGTAAAAGCACGGTAATCCGGATAGATGCCTTCTCCGATGAGGGCGGCAGCTGCCACAGCTCTTGCGGGCAGGGTATCGGAATTCCGGAACACAGTGACACGATGCCCCAGTATATCCGCCATAATCTGACACCATCCGGCTGACTGTCCCCCGCCTCCGATCAGGGAAATATTCACAGGAGTTTCTCCGATCATTTCCATTCCCTGACGGATGGAATAAGCGACTCCTTCCAGCATTGCGCGGACAAGGTCTCCCTTTTCCGTCTCGGGCGTGATCCCCGCAAAAGCCCCCCGCACGGACGGATCCAATACAGGGAAGCGTTCCCCGAGAAGATAAGGCAGGGCGATCAGCCCGTTCGCTCCCGGCCGGCTGTTTTCCAGCAGTTTTTCGATTCGGTCATAATCAGGGGACTGCTTACAGTCTGAGAACAAAATGCCCAGCCACCTGTGTACATTGCCTGCATTCAGGAACGGGACAACATTTATGATCTTTCTCTCCGGCATCGCAGCCAGGTTGAAGATCCCGCCTTCATTGAACGCGGGTTTTTCAGAAATCGTTGCGACCCAGCCTGATGTTCCCAGATTGATATTGAACTGTCCTTCTTTCATGATCCCGCTGGCCAGTGTAGTCGCTCCGGCATCTCCGGCACCTATATAAACCGGAGTTCCTGCAGGATAGCCTGATTCCAAAGAAGCAGATCCGTTTACACGTCCCGCCATTTCATGCGAAACAAAAAGTTTCGGCATACGATCCGGGGATACCCCGGATGCAGATAAAATCAGGCTGCTCCAGCATTTTGTCTGAATATCCATGGCACAGGCTGTCGAACAGGCCGTGTAGTCGCCTGCACATACCCCGGTCAGCCGGGCAATAACATAATCTTTTGAACTGATCAGGAAGCAGCGGGTTTTATCATAAACTTCCGGCTTGTGTCTCTTCAGCCACATGATCTTCGGAAGAGAGAGGGATCCGTCGCAATGGTTTCCGGTAATTTCCAATATCCGGTCTTCACCGACCGCTTCCGAAAGCTCCTCAGCTTCGGCATACGCTCTGCCGTCAGAATAAAGGATTGCGGGACACACAGCCCGGAGATCCCGGCCGACCGGGATCACATCCTGCATCTGTCCGCTCATTACGATACCGCATATCTGATGATCCGGGCATTCTGCTATCATGAGGCGGGATAATTCACAAAAAGCATGCCACCATTCTTCCGGATCCTGTTCTTTTATGTCATGGTCAAGAAGGATCGGTATATCCCGGGAAAGAGTTATATATTCCTCTCCGCTGAAACCGACAAGCACCGCTTTCACAGCGGTCGTCCCGATATCAAAAGCAGCAATACAACGCATTTCTTTTATACTCCTTCCTGAATGATGATTCAAGATCCGGATTTTTTCAGAACGACTTACCTTTTTCCGATCTTCTGTATGATCACCGCGATAATGATGATGGCCCCGGTGATAATATCCTGCATATAAGTCGGCATCTGCAGCATCGTCAGCCCGTTTGTCAGAATTCCGAGGATCGCACAGCCGACAAGAGTGCCGATCACATTGGGAATCCCCTTTTTCGAGACAGTACAGCCGATAAAAACAGCGGCATATGAACTGAGAAAATAGCCCTCGCCGGCCGTTGTATTGGCGGAACCGACACGTGAAGCGATCAGCATTCCGGTAATGCAGGAAAGCATCGCGCACAATGCAAATGCGATGTTCTTATAAAACGGCACCCTTATGCCTGAGATCTTCGCCGTTTCCTCATTTCCGCCGATCGCGTAAAGCCTTCTGCCGAGTACGGTATGCCGCATTACATAGTCAAAAAGTATGACAAATACGACCATGATGACAGACAGCAGCGGGATCTGACCTATACGAAACGTTCCAAGCCAGGAATACCCCTTTGGAATATCCTGGAACACGGTAGCACCACCTGTCAGGCGGTAAATCACACCCGAAAGCACCGTGCGCATCCCGAGCGTCGTAATGAAGGAAAGAACGCTGAACCTTGCCACGATCCAGCCGTTGACCCAGCCGATGATAAGGCTGATCAGGACAGGGCAGATAAAACACAGGGACAGAGGCACGCCGGCGACAGCCATCAATGCGCTGATCACCCCACCAAGGCTGGCCATGCTGCCGATGGAAAGATCGAATTCATTGATACTCATTACCAGCGTGGCGCCGATGGAAATTATGACCATGAGCGAGATCTGTCTGCTGATATTGATAAAATTGCGCAGCGTAAAAAAGGATTTCGGACGCAGAATGCTGAACACAATAACGATCATTATCAGCGCCAGGATCGTACCGTAGGCCTGCAGCACTTTCTTCAGCTTATTCATGTGTTTTTTCCTTTCTCACATTGCATAACAGCAGGAAAGCACCTGCCGGGATGTTATGCCGTTGTTTTCCAGCAGATCCCCTGTTCTGCCGGCTGAAATGATCCGGATCCGGTCCGCTATTTCCATTACCTCCTTGAGGTCGGATGATACGAAGATGATCCCGCATCCTTTGTCGGCTTCTTCACGGAGCAGCCTGTGGATCTCCGCGCGTGTCTTCACATCAACGCCCTGTGTAGGCTCGTCGCAGAGAAAAATTACCGGATGCGTCATCAGCGTTTTGGCAAAAACAGCCTTCTGCTGGTTCCCGCCGCTTAATTCGATGATCCGCTGTTCAATGCCGGCCAGTTTGATCTGCAGCTGTCCGACCATCTCCCGGACTGCATTTTTTTCCTTTTCCTCTGAAACGATACCATTTCCGGAATAGTCGTCGAGGCAGTTCAATATCACATTTTCACGGACCGATAAATTTCCGATCAGGCCCTTCCCGCGCCGGTCTTCACAGATCAGCGCCAACCCCATATGGATAGCTTTTTCAGGTGTCATATCCGGTATCTGCCGGTCCGCTACGGTGATGGTCCCTCCGGCCATGGGGCGGTATCCGTAAATGCATTCGAGCAGTTCGGTCCGTCCGCTCCCGCCCAGGCCGAACAAACCCAGTATTTCCCCGGCATGAACTTCCAGGCAAGCATCTTTTACGATCCCGTCCCTGCTGCGGATGTGTTCGGCTTTCAAAAGCGATTTTCCCGGCTCCTTTGTTCTGACGATCGATTCCGCGGTCCAGTTATCGGTCATTTTTGCGATGAGACTGTTCCTGTCTGTCAGCCCGGTCTCGATCCTTTCGACCATTTCGCCGTTCTTGAAAATACTGATCCGGTCCGTCAGCCTGAAGATTTCATCCATTCTGTGGGTAACGTATAAGATCGAAGTCCCTTTCTGCTTAAGTCTCCGAATGATATCAAAGAGCAGTTCACTTTCTTTATCGGTAAGCGAGGCAGTGGGCTCATCCAAAATCAGCAGGCTGCATTCATTCATCATGGCCCGAACGATTTCCAGACAGGTACGCTGCGGAGGGGACATTTCGGCAGCGGTTTTGTTCAGGTCAATATCGATGCCGTATTCCGAAGCGGTTTCGCTGACCCGTCTGCGCATTTCTTTCCAGTCGATCCGGCCGCCTTTGGTCGGGTACGGAAGCCCCAGATATGCGTTTTCGACCCCGTCGAATGTCGGAACGAGTGTGCGCTCCTGGTGGATAACACTAATACCGGTTTTCCTGCTTTTGATCGGATCGTTATTGAGGACAGGCTGACCGTTCCATAACAACTCCCCTTCATCAGGTGTATAAACCCCGGTCAATATTTTTATCAGGGTGGATTTTCCGGCACCGTTCTCTCCCACCAGACCGTGGACTTCCCCTGAATCAAGAGAGAAATTTATATCTTTCAAGGCATAAATACCATTGAACTGCTTGCTCAGGTGTTTCGTTTGAAGAAGCAAAGCATCCCTCCTGCGATAAGAGATCAATATACGAGATCCGCATTTCACTTCATCCGAATGAGATACGGAAAGGAACGGAACTCCCGGCTGCAGCTTTCCGTCTCTGCTCATAAGCCGATCACAGCGGGTACTGCGTCCGGCATACGCCTGAAACCGGGGCAGCAAATGCCGCCCCGGTTTTCTTACACGGCAGATTATTCAAGGAAATCTTCGATGTTTTCCAATGTGATCAATGTCGCGGGGGCGTATTTTTCCCCGAATTCAATTTCCTGACCATCAAACAGTTTTTCCATTTCCTCGACAACGATGGCAGCCATCCCTTCAAAATTCTGGGCCACGGTTGCTTTCAGGCAGCCGTCTTCGGCGACCAGACTGACAGCCTGCTGGTTCCCGTCCACACCGGTGACGATCACTTCATCGCGTCCGGCTTCTTTCAGGGCCTGAGCTGCACCGATAGCGGGTTCATCCCAGGCAGCCCAGATAGCGGTAATGCTTCCTTCTTCGGCATTGGCAAGGAGAAGGTTTTCGACAATGGTCTGGGCATCATTGATCGGCTGTTCTGCGGGGACATGCTGTTCAGTGATCAGCTGGATATCAGGATAATCTTTGATAATTTCATCAAAAGCAATGCAGCGTTTCACCACACCCGGATGAGGCCGATGTGTCAGAGCGATGACCGTACCTTTGCCACCCATCAGATCATCAAACAGATAATGAACGATCAATTCGCCCATCTGATAATTGTCGCTGGTAGCATTTACAGCCATGCCTTCAATGAAGCCGCTGTCACAGCCGAACACCGGAATACCGGCATCAAACGCGTCCTGCAGCTGGTTCGCGACCTGAGATGGATCCGCGCTGACCAGAACAATAGCATCAGTCTGTCCTGAAATTGCCACATCTTCAATGCGGCTTGCCAGCAGTGAAAAATCATTATTGGTGTTGATCACTGTTACGACTGCACCTTTGGCTTCCAGGTCATCTTTCAAATATTCCACCATCTGGTTCGTGGTCACGGAACCCAGATAGGGTGTCATCAAAGCGACCTGTTTCCCTGTCATTTCAGCCTGGGCTGAAAGACATGTCATCAAAATGACTAAAACGACAATCATAATTTTTTTCATAAGAGCTACCTCCAAAATTTTCACTCAGCATCGTTATAATGCTGAGGTTTTGAAATGATCCGCTGCAGGTCCGGGACTGCCTATTTGGGATTATCCTGAATTGACCTGCAGAAAAACTCTGCTGTACTTCAGGACCTGACCGCATCTTTCATCGATTTTATGTAGGGACCGATATATTCCGGTGAGTCCTTCCCGTATTTCCCGATCAGTTTGATAATTGCCGAACCGACGATGACTCCATCTGCAAATTCAGACATCTTTTTTGCCTGCTCCGGTGTTGAGATCCCGAAACCGATCGCGCAGGGAATATCCGTATTTTTGCGGACGACTTCCATTATTCCCGCAAGATCTGTTTTGATCTCGCTCCGGACGCCGGTAACACCGAGGCTGGATACGACATATAAAAAGCCTTCCGCCTCTTTCGCGATCATGGCGATCCGGTTTTCCGAAGTTGGGGCGACCATCGAGATCAGATCGACGCCGTATTTCCTGCAGAAAGGCAGAAATTCATTTTTTTCTTCATACGGCAGATCCGGCAGGATCAGTCCGTCTATCCCGATCTCGGAACAGGCCGAAATAAATTTCTCTGCGCCATAGGAAAAGACCACATTTGCGTAGGTCATAAAAACCATCGGGATCTTTGTTTCACACCGCATTTTCCGGACAAAGGAGAAGATTTCATCCGTTGTGATTCCTCCGCTGAGTGCCCGGAGATTCGCTTCCTGGATCACGGGGCCTTCCGCCGTCGGATCGGAAAACGGGATTCCGAGTTCGATGAGGTCCGCCCCGTTTTGAACCGCGGAACGGATCACTTCGGCTGTTGTGTCCAGATCCGGATAACTGCAGGTGACGAACGGGATAAATGCCTTCCCGTTTTCGAATGCCTTTTTGATGTTACTCATGAATGTCCTCCCCTCTGTACCGGGCAATAACTGCGCAGTCTTTATCACCGCGTCCGGAGATCGTGATCACGATTATCTGTCCGGGATCCATTTTCGGTGCTATTTCCATGGCATGGGCGACTGCATGAGCCGATTCGACCGCCGGGATGATTCCCTCCGTCCTGGAGAGATATTCAAATGCATTCACAGCCTGTTCATCGGTAACCGGTACATATTCCGCCCGCCCGATATCATGGAGCCAAGCGTGTTCCGGCCCGATCCCCGGATAGTCCAGCCCTGCCGAGATCGAGTAAACCGGGGCAATCTGCCCGTATTCATTCTGGCAGAAATAAGATTTCATGCCGTGGAAGATCCCGGGCCTTCCGGTCGCGATAGTTGCCGCAGTCTCGAATGTATCGATGCCCCGTCCGGCCGCTTCGCACCCGATCAGGCGGACTTCCGGATCATCAATAAAATGGTAGAAACTCCCGATGGCGTTCGATCCGCCGCCGACACATGCCAGCACGGCATCAGGCAGACGGCCCTCTTTTTCCAGCATCTGGCTTTTGATCTCTTTGGATATCACAGACTGGAAATCACGCACGATCGTCGGGAAAGGATGCGGACCCATGACGGATCCGAGACAGTAATGGGTGTCCATGATCCGGGAAGTCCATTCACGCATGGCTTCCGAAACCGCGTCTTTCAATGTGGCTGTTCCTGTTTTTACCGGAACGACCTCAGCCCCCAGCAGCCTCATACGGTAAACATTCAAGGCCTGACGGATGGTGTCCTCTTCTCCCATGAATACGACACATTCCATATCCATCAATGCAGCAGCGGTTGCCGCAGCCACACCATGCTGACCGGCGCCAGTCTCGGCAATCAGGCGGGTTTTCCCCATCTTTTTTGCCAGCAGTGCCTGCCCAAGGACATTATTGATCTTATGGGCGCCCGTATGGTTCAGATCTTCCCGTTTCAGGTAGATCTTCGCCCCGCCCAGATCTCTGGTCATTTTCTTTGCATAATACAGCCGGGAGGGCCTGCCTGCGTATTCATTGAGCAGTTCAGTCAATTCCCGGTTGAATGCAGGATCGTTCTTGTAGAAATCATAGGCTTTTTCAAGTTCGATCACCGCATTCATCAGTGTCTCCGGAATGTATTGTCCTCCGTGAACGCCAAATCGTCCTTTGCTCATATAAATTTCCTTCCATCAATTTCTGGTTTTTCGATCAGAAAAGGCAGTGTTCCCGCAGCACCGGAACTTCCGTGAATGCCGGGCTGCTTTTCCTGCCTATTCCTGCGGCAGATTCAATGATCATCGTATGACCCGTTTTTCAGATGTCCGTCCGGGTGTTAAAAATAAAACCCCCGACAGATTTTCTCTGTCAAGGGCGAATAAACTTTATCCGTGGTGCCACCTTGATTCACGGCTGAAACCGTGCGCTCAGCAGAATACTAACATATTCCCGGCAGGTAACGTCTGCCTTCAACGTCACAGAATACTCGGCATTTTCAAATGCTTTTGACTGTGCCCTCCGCGGTCCATTTGACAGTTTGTTTCTCACCTGACTCTCAGCATCGCAGGCTCTCTGTAAAGGCATCACTGCCGTTATCTCCGCATCAACAGTTTAGTTAGTTAATTGTAGTATTAGTGTATCACAATGAAGCTGTATCGTTTAAAAAATATGACATGCATAAATCAACAGATCACAATCGAATCTTTCCTGATCATTTCCGCTCGAATTGAACCATACGCGGTTTTCTGATCCGGCAGGCCCCGTACGGCGTCCGGAACTGCGTTTTTCCGGTTTTTATGAGAGTTGCTCATATTGTTAGCGGTATAATGTATAGTGAAAAAGCCAGATTTAAACGTGTTTGGCATTGCAACTCTAACAAGGAACGAAGATATGATCTGCTTTCATGCCCGTATGTAGATGTATTGACCGCTATGGGATGTCCGGAAGCGTGCCGCGCAATATGCATTCAGGATGACTATTCTTTTCAAAACATGAAAAATGGCGTTGCGTTTCTGCGTACCAAAACTCTCGGGCGAGGTGATGATTGCTGCGACTTTGGCTTTGGTGTCAAAGATAGAGAAATTCCAGTTTGCAGGGATACCTGTTGGTAAGGAATGTCGGAATATGAAGGAGAAAGAACAGATGAATCTGAACAGGATGATTCCCAAAGCAGGCGCAGCGATCGTAACGGTGACAGTGTTTCTGTTTGCTGCATT
>CADACE010000051.1 GCA_902786265.1 uncultured Chloroflexota bacterium
TCAGATCAGGTTTCAGTTGCCGGGGATCAGGTGTTAGATGGCAGCAGTCAGCCATCAGCGAACAGAGGGATGGTGCGGGAGCAGTTCAGCAGGAAAGAAGCTGATAGCGATCAGCCGTCAGCTGACAGCAGTCAGCCACCGGCTGCCAATTACCGGACACCGGACACCGGTCACCAACAACCCGCAGTCAGTGATATGATGCCGATTCAGGATATCCGGGATCTGCCGGAAGTGGAAATTCCGCAGTGCATCCGGATCCTGGAACAGGCGACAATGCGCAGCAGAATTCAGGGACTGGACTACCTCGGTTTCACGGAAAAGGAAATGAGGCTGCTCGCTTTCGATCCGATATTCGATGATTACCAGCCCGAGATGGCAGCGGAGATGCGCAGGGCACTTGCGGAGGTTGATACAGGTTAGTGGTCAGTGATCGGTGACCGGTGGTCATTGAAACGAAACAAATCGGAAATTAAACAGGAACATCCATAATTACCAGAATAAAAAGCGTTGGGAGGGGGCTTTCAGCGCTGTGATCCGTTAAGTGCGTCACGGGGACAGGTTCCTTGACTCACTGATTTCCGGTCAGGACAAAAATATTTTTCAGTAGAAAATTTCTTGCTTGACTATCTATCGGATTCAGATATAATAATATTAAGGTTTAACCTTGCTCAGAAAAGATGTTTTGAAATTCGTTCACATAAAAATGGAGGATAATTTTATGAAACGTGTCTTATCTGTACTTGTTGTTTTGATGCTTGTACTCAGTGTGTCTGCCATCGCGATGGCTGAAACTGTTGAAGAGGCATTGCAGGCTGCAGCTTCCATGAGCAATGAAGAGCTCTATGAAAAGGCCAAGGAAGAAATCGCTGCCGGCGGACAGGTGAATTTCTATTCAACCACAAGCTTTGCCGAAAAGGCAGCTTCCAATTTCATGAACGACTATCCGGAACTGAACGGAAAAGTCGTTTACGCTGAAATCGATGACGGCGAAACTTATACGATCCTGCCGAGCACGATCGGCTCCGGCGTCAAAGACGCTGTAGATATGGCCCTGATCCAGAACGGTCCGGATTTGAAAACCTATCTGCTGGATGAAGGCTTGTCTTATTCTTATTTCCCTGAAGCGATGAAGGATGTCGTCGACGAACATAACCAGGAACCGCCGGTTATCACCTTCATTAACTCCCTGCTGATCTATCATAACGGCAACGGCTCCATCAACCTGAACAATATCTGGCAGCTGACCGAACCGGAATGGAACGGCAAGGTCTTCTTCAAGGACCCGACCAAAGAAACCGTAAACCTGAACTTCCTGATGATGCTTACCAGCCCTGAATGGAGCGACCGTCTGGCCAAAGCCTATGAAGATTTTTACGGCACCCCGTTCCAGTCCAAAGAATTTAAGAATGCCGGTTATGCCTGGATCGACGGATTTCTCAAGAACGTAAACTACACTTATACTTCCGCCTCCAAGATCGCGACCGGAATCGCCTCCGGAAACCCGGGCAACCTGGGTCTGTTCGTCTTCTCCAAGCTCCGCAAGGTCGATGAAGCGGACCGCGGCAATCTGACCGTTGTTCAGTTTGAAAATGAAGTCGACGGCTTCTCCGGATTTATGTATCCCGTTTACGCAACTGTTGCTTATGATACCGAATGCCCGTATACCTGCGCACTCTTCATCAACTATCTGCTGACGGAAGCCGGTTTTGGCGGTGAAAAGTCCTGGAACTCCAACCAGGGTTATTATTCCCCGAACAAGACCATCCTCAAACCGGAAGATCTGGAAGATGAACCGTATGAATATTGGAGCACCCGCCTGGTCTTCGAAGACCTGGATTATATCGATGAAAACTACGCTGACGCGTATGAATTTATCGCGGTGCGTGTAGGGTAAACAATACTTGATTGATTTGTCAGGTCATCCTTATTATGAGGATGACCTGATTTTTAGTAGTCAGAATTCAGGAAACAGTGATCGGAAAACATTTGACCTGGAACCTGGATCCTGAATCCTGATCCCTAAATGAAAGGAGGCTTCATGACGCAGTTGAAGTACCGGATCAAAGCATTTTTCGGAAAACCCTCCAATATCCTGCTGGTAGTTTTTCTTGTGACGCTGGTGGTGCTTTCCCTTATTCCTTTGATCACCATGCTTTCCAATATGTTCACGATCCATCTCGGGACAGAAAAAAAGCTCTACCGGATGGAAGTCGGAAGCTATACACTCAAGCACTTCCAGCGGCTGTTCGCCGGTGATGACTGGAGCCGTGTCAACTTCTGGACGCCGCTCATCAATTCATTTATCGTTGCCTGCGGTTCCGGGGTGCTGGGAATCGTGATCGGAGGAACGGTCGCGTGGTTCATCACCCGGTCCGACCTGAAATGCAAGAGCTTTATCTCCTCTGTTTTCGTGTTCCCCTATATGATGCCGGCCTGGACACTGGCGTTATTCTGGACGAACATGTTCCAAAACAGCAAAGTCGGCGGCGGCAATATCGGAATGGTGGAATCGGTGTTCGGCATTTGTATGCCTGAGTGGTTCGTTTACGGGATCTTCCCGATGATCATCGTGATTGGGCTTCATTATTCACCTTTCGCTTATCTGCTCATCGGCGGTATCCTCAAGAACATGGACGCGACACTGGAAGAGAGCGCCACGATCCTCAAAGCCTCCCGCTGGACCATCATCAAGCGCATTACGGTCCCGATCGTCCTGCCCGCTATCCTTTCCACGTTCCTGCTGATCTTTTCTTCAGGTTTCAGTTCCTATACCGTGCCGGTTTTCCTCGGTTCGGCTGTGAAGATGTTCACCCTTTCCACAAAGATGCGCGCGCTGATCCAGGCGGGCTATCAGGGGCAGGGGTATATCATCGCCTTTATTTCCATTGTGCTGGGATGCCTGATCCTGGGAATCAACCAGTGGTTTACCGGCAAACGGAAGTCTTTTACGACTGTCACAGGAAAGTCCGGGCAGGTCTCGCTGGTTAAACTGCGCGGCGCAAACTGGCCGCTTTCCGTCATAATGATCATTTTCACGGTCTTTTTCGCCATCGTGCCTCTGGTGTCTTTCGCGCTGGAGAGTATTATCAAACAGCCGGGCAATTATGCCCTCTCCAACATGACGCTTGATTTCTGGGTGGGCACGGAAGGCTCTACCTATGAGACCGGGATGATCTCCGGTATTCTGCTGAACCCGACTATGTGGAGTGCCCTCGGACGTCAGGTTCTTCTGGCTCTGGTGGTGGCGATGATCGTCGGTACCAGCGGTATGCTGATCGGGTATGCCTGTGTACAGAGAAGGGGTACGAAGCTTTCTCAGGCGGTTGAGAGCCTGGCATTCTTCCCGTACCTTATGCCGGCAATGTCTTTCGGTACGATCTATCTTGCTGTGGCTACCTCGCAGAATTTCAAATTCCTGTACGGGACGTTTGCGATCCTGGTGCTGGTGGCTTCGGTCAAGTTCCTGCCTTTTGCCTCCCGTTCCGGTGTCAACAGCATGCTGCAGATCGCCCCGGAAATCGAAGAGTCCGCCATTATTTTCGGTACCCCCTGGGTGACGCGCATGACACGCATCCTTTTCCCGATCCAGAAGAGTTCCATCCTTTCGGGATATCTGCTTCCGGTCATGTCGGTCATGCGTGAAGTGGCTTTGTTCACGCTGCTGGTGCCGTATGCGCGGTATCTGCTGACGACGATGCTGTTTTCTTTCAACGAGACGGGGTATTCTCAATACGGCAGTGCGGTGACGCTGCTGATCATTGTGGTGATCATTATAATCAACAATCTGACAAATAAACTGACCGGTGCTTCTTTTGACAAGGGAATCGGAGGATAAAATGCCTGAAATTATTCTGGAAAATGTAACCAAACGTTTTGAAAAATTTGTCGCGGTCGAAAACCTGAACATGAAGATCGAAGACCGTGGCTTTGTGACTTTGCTGGGACCTTCGGGCTGCGGAAAAACGACTACGCTGCGCATGATCGCCGGGCTGGAAACACCGACTTCGGGCAGGATCCTGATAGACGACGAACCGGTTTTTGATTCCAAAAAGGGCGTCAACCTCCCGCCGAACAAACGTGACATCGGATTCCTGTTTCAAAATTACGCGCTTTGGCCGCATATGACCGTTTATGATAATATTTCCTTCGGTCTGGAAATGCTGAAGTGGGATAAGGCAAAGATCCGGAAACGTGTGGATGAATTGCTGGCGCTGCTGCGCATCGAGCAATTTGAAAAACGCTATCCGGCAGAGCTTTCCGGCGGTCAGCAGCAGCGTGTGGCGATCGCCAGAACGCTGGCACCCAGTCCCCGGGTGCTTTTCATGGATGAGCCGCTTTCCAACCTGGACGCGAAGCTGCGTCAGGAAATGCGCGCGGAGCTGAAGCGCCTGCATTCGGATACGAACAGTACTTTCGTATATGTGACACATGACCAGCTGGAAGCGATGACGCTTTCCACGCGTGTCTGCCTGATGGATACAGGAGTTTTGCAGCAATATGATCCCCCGCTGACCGTTTACGGGAAGCCCGCGAACAAGTTCGTCGCCAGTTTTGTCGGAAATCCGACGATGAACTTCATCCCCGCTGAACTGGATCAGGTCGGTTCCAAAACGGTTACTTTCCATATGCTGGGAAAGAAAGTTACGTTTACTTCCGATGACCAGCCGGAAAAATGCGGAAAAAAGCTGCTGCTGGGTGTACGTCCTGAGTTTTTACCGATCCATAAGGATGGCCCCATCGAAGGAAAGATCTATTCAACGCTGCCGACAGGGATGGAAACTACCGTTCAGGTGAAGTGCGGTGATACGATGATGACGGGTGTCGTTTTCGGGTCTGTGGACTTCCCCATTGATTCCCCTGTGAACCTGGATATCGTCGGTGATTCGCTGGTGCTTTTTGACGCTGAAACCGGTAAAGCTGTCGCCTACGGGCGTGCCGAAATCGAATGAAAAGCCGGCATCGGACGGAAACAACGGAATAAGCTTATAATTTATTCAGTCTGAGCCGCTGAGAAAGTCGTTGTTTTGTGTTTGACCGGGATGCTGTATTTGATCTGCGGGCATGCAGCCTATGCGTAACAAATAATAAAGGAAGCATTTATGAATGTTGAATATTTGAAAAATGAAAAAACACTGACGGTCAAACCGGAAGGCCGGATGGATACGAACACTTCGCCCGTGCTGAATGAGCAGACCAAGTCGAAAATGGAAGATATTACGGAGCTGATCCTGGATTTGGAAAAAGTACCTTATGTGTCTTCCGGCGGGCTGCGCGTGATCCTGGAATGGCTGCAGATCATGGAAGACCGCGGTGGTCAATTCAAGCTGCTTCACGTCAATGATTATATAAAAGAGGTTTTTAACCTGACGGGAATGCTAAACGAATTAACGATCGAATAGGTTCATTTTTTTGAACAGGGTTTGGTTACGAAAGACAGGGAAAAGTCATGACAGATTATTCAGAGAAGATCAAGGCTGTTTTTTTCGATGTGGATGGCACTCTTTTATCTCACAAGATCAATGACGTGCCGCTGAGCACGCAAATCGCTCTGCAAAAGCTGCGCTCACGGGGAATTCTGACCATCATTGCAACAGGAAGAAGCATGATCGAATTTTCCCAGCTTCCGGTCGGAAACCTGGACTTTGACGGTTATTTGATGCTCAACGGGCAGCTTCTTATGGACCAATCCAAGAGCGTATATGCAGGGACCTCCATTGATGAAGGGGAAATGAAGATCCTTGAGCGTATCTTCAACCGTAAGAAAATTCCCTTCATGCTGGTCGGGGCGGACAAACGCTATATCAATTATGTCGATGATACAGTTATCCGCACACAGACTGAGGTAAAAGGCGTGATCCCGGATATCGGAGAATATCAGGGCGAAAAGATCTATCAGATCCTTGCGTTCGTTCCCGATGAAGATAAGGAGCTTTTGGAAGAATTGCTGGACGAATGTAAAATCACCAAATGGAATGATACCGGTATTGATATTATTCCAAAAGGCGGCGGAAAATCTGTCGGCATTCAGCAGTTTTTGGACACAAAGGGACTGGACCGCAGTGAGATCATGGCTTTCGGTGACGGAGAAAATGATATTGATATGCTGCAATTTGCCGGAATCGGAGTGGCTATGGGTAATGCCAAAGATACGGTCAAAGCTGCGGCAGATTATGTCACGGACAGCGTGGATGATAACGGTATCGAAAATGCGCTGCGGCATTTCGGGCTGATTGATTAGGATAATACATTATGAAGAAAAACACAAATACAGAGCTGCTCTCAAAGACATTCTTCCGTCTGCTTCCTATACAAATCCTTTTGGCTCTGGTCTCTGCGGTCAATGGTGCCATATCCGGGATTTTCGGCAGTAATTTTGTCGGACCGGCTGTGATGAGTGCCATCGGGCTTTACGGGCCGATATCCATGTTCCTTATGGCTGCGAGTATGGTATTTGTCGGAGGTTCCCAGATCCTTTGCGGTAAATATATGGGAAAGAATGAACCCGAAAAAACACAGGATGTCTTTAAACTGAGCCTGCTGACTGTGACCGGTTTTTCTGTCGTGGTTTGCGTGATCCTTTTGCTGAGCGTTTTTACCAGCCTGACCCGTGTGTTTACGTCTGACGCTGTCACAAGGGAGACGCTGAATAAATATATTCTCGGACAGGTTATCGGGATCCTGCCCCTGATGCTGGGGCAGCTGCTCCCTGCCTATCTCTCTATTGAAAATCAGTCCGGGCGGACTACGATTTCCGGTATTGTCTGCATTATTGTGAATGTACTCGCTAATTTATTGTTCGTCGTCCTGCTTAAAATGAGCGCTTTCGGACTCGCTCTGGCTTCTTCTGCAGGCATGTGGGCACTGTTATGCGTCCAGGCTGCCTATTTCTTCTCCGGAAAATCCTTTTTCAAAATCAAACACAAAGCAGCCGATTGGCGGGGTTCGCTGGATATCATCAAAATCGGTTATCCCGGGGCTCTTTCCAACGTGTATCAGGCAGTTCGTGCGGTAATATTAAACGCAATTATCCTGCAGTTTGTCGGGACCGTCGGTTTATCTTCTTTTGCCGCGTCTGAATCAATACTTCGCCTGTTCTGGACGATTCCATATGGGATGATCGTGGTTTCGCGTATGCTGATGAGCATTTCCATCGGAGAAGAGGACAGAAAGTCGCTTGCTGATGCTATGCGTGTAGCAATGTATAAATGTGTTCCGCTTATGTGCTGCGTCTCCGTGCTTATCATTCTTTGCGCGGTTCCCTTTACCCGTATGTTCTACCGCGATCCTGCCGATCCTGTTTACGGGATGACCGTAAATGCCTTCCGTATCGTGCCGCTCTGTATGCCGCTCAGCATCATTTGCATGCATTTCGCCTGTTATGCGCAGGCATCCGGTAAGCAGTTTCTCATCCATCTCCTTTCGCTTCTTGATGGTGTGGTGTGCGCTGCCGGTTTCTCTGCTCTGCTGGTTCCGGCTTTGAAGATGGATGGCGTTTATATCGCTTATGTCCTCAACGGCATTGTCTGCGCGATCGCGATCGTTGCTTATTCCTGGGCTGTCCGCAAACAATTCCCCCGGAATATGGAAGAACTCATGGTGATTCCGGATGATTTCGGCGTCAGTGAAAATGAACGCATCGATATCAGTGTAAAAAATCTTGATGAAGTAATGATCGTTTCACAGCAGGTGATCGATTTCTGCGATTCGCACGGAATTGACGGACGCACCGGATATTTTGCCGGGCTCTTCCTTGAGGAAATGGCCGCGAATGTGGTTGACCACGGATTCAAAAAGGATAAAAAATCTCACACGGTCGATATCCGTGTTATACACAAAGAGGATGATGAAATTATTCTGCGCATCAAAGATGACTGTATCCCCTTTGATCCCGAGGAACGCCTCGAAATTTTTGATCCAAACGATAAGATGAAAAATGAAGGCATCCGCATGGTTTATAAAGGAGCTAAAGACATCCGGTATCAGAATATCCTGGGTTTGAATGTCCTGACAATTTGTATCTGATAAACTGAAAAACGAGTGCAGGTCTTACAGTCTTACAAGCCCGGTGCGACAGGATCACCGCCCGGTTTTCCTCTATATTCCAGGCAGAGCATCGTAAGGTCATCAAACTGCTTTGCCCCGTCCACAAATACATCCACATCCGCGCGGATAAAGCGCAGGATCTCTTCCGGACTTTTGTCTGCTGTGCGGTTCAATGCCGCCTCCAGACGGTCCATTCCGTATATTTCACCCGCGGGATTATTTGCCTCCGGTACACCGTCCGTATAGACAAAGATCTTGTCACCCGGGCTCAGCACCAGCTCATAATCCCTGTACTTCAGGCCGCCCATCACTCCCGCCACCAGGCCATGCTTATCCCGGAAGATCCGGAAAACACCGTCAGCGCCGCAGATCGCCGGATACTCATGACCTGCGTTGGTACAGACCATAACTCCGGTCGTCAGATCAAGGATGCCCATCCAGATCGTGATAAACATGCCGTACTTATTATCCCGGGCGATGTGAACGCTGACATCCGTGATGATCTCGCCCGGCGTCCCGCCCTGATGAGCCCGGTAATTGATCAGGTTTTTCGCGGACATCATGAACAAAGCCGCGGGGGCTCCTTTGTCGGAAACATCCGCGATCAGGACCGCCAGATGCTGTTCATCGATCAGGAAAAAATCATAAAAATCACCGCCTATCTCACGGGCAGGATCCATACTGGCATACAGATCGATCTCCTCCCGTTCAGGAAAGGGCGGGAAAACGGCAGGCAGCACGCTGTCCTGAATGTTTGAAGCCATGCGGAGCTCCGTCTGCGTTACAGCGATCTTTTTCCCGCGCTCATTGATGAGCGTCACGTAAATGATTGCCACGGAAAGGAACATCGACGCTTCCAGCGTTGAAATATTGGGCGTAAAGATCATGATAACGAAAACCGCCAGCGGAAGCCCGATGAAAGTACCCACGATGATTTTATCCCTCTTTGAGGACCTCGCAGTAATGATTGCGGCGCTGAGCCCGATCATCAAAGGAAGGATCAGAACACTGAAGAGCAGGAACAAGGGCGTGATCCGGAAAAAACCGTCCGGATCTACACTGAACAGCACCGGGGTCAACAGGTTCAAAAGAATGAGGAGCAGCACAGGGATGATCGAAATCTGCAGATAATTGTTTATGCCGCGCCTTATCCCGTCCTTAACTTCCAGCATGAACAATACATAGCGCCAGAACATGAACAGCATCATGAAATTATTGAAAAAGAGCAGCACATTCACAAGCCGGTTCCAGAACACAAGCGAAGGCATCCCCTGTACCAGCCATCTGCACCCGGACAGGAAGATGCCGATGGAGCTGGTAATGAGCAGAGACAAAAACAGGGCATTCTGTTCACCGACCCCGGCCGAATCCTGCAGACAGCAGTAATAAATGACCGCGCATAAAGGTCCCGCCATCAGGTTTACGCCGATATTCCGCGACCAGGCAGCATCCATACTCCCGAATCCCCGCAGAGAAACCAGCGTATTCAGTGCGAGGATCAGCAGGATCATAAAGCCAAGTCCCGCGTATCCGGACTTTTTACTCCGGATCGTGAGTCTGTCCTCGAGCTTATCCAAAAGGTTTCTGTTGTTTTCCATTCTGCTGATGCCGAAACGCTTATCTGAGTCCGATTTCTTCCCGCTCGCAAAGCAGGTAGAATTCCCTGGTTACGAAGTCTCTCACCCTGTCACGGTCCTGTTCCGCACATTTGTACGTGATACGGATAACGATCGATTTTTCAGCTCCGGGTTTGTTGGGACCGGATACCTTCACAATACCGTTCAGTACCGGTCCGCTGAGGACCAGGTCAGATTTCTGACCGATCAGCGGAAGCTCACGGTTCAGGATGATCTCGACTTCCTCCAATGATCTGTTCGTCAGGAGACTGATCTCCGCCCGGTTGGTGGAATTGCGTATGGATTTATTCACGATGCTGCGGATATCGCTGTTATTGATGAAGCGGACGTCATTGCCCGAACACAACAGCCTCGTTGATCGCACACCGATCTCCAAGACCCGCCCGCGGTATCCCTCGATTTCCACGATATCGCCCACATGAAACTGATGTTCAAACAGGATCAGGACCCCTGCCAGAATATCCGCCACCATCCCCTGGGCACCGATCGACAAAGCCAGGGACGCGGCGCTTATGGACGCGATATAGCTGCTCATGGACAATCCGATATACTCGAATACATAATAGAGAATGCTCAGGATCACCAGATAATTCAAAAGGCTGTAAAGCAGCCGGCATGCCGTCTCCCCCGCTCTTCCCGTAAACCCGGCGATCATCGATAAGATGCCATTGGAAAGTACAAGCGCAAGGATGCCGATCATCACAACGATTATGATCGCACAAAGGGAAAACAGGTTCACGCCGCGCATCCAGTTCCCTTTCATGATGAAGGTGAACAGCGAACTGCTTCCATATACTCTCAGCAGCACCAACACAGGCAGGACGACCAACAGCAGAACATCGATCTTCAGGATCGTTGCCACCCGGGATTCCGGTGTTTTATCCTCCCACCGGGTGTCGCTTCTGTTTTTGCTGACCATCAGTTCCGAAAAATCGGAAACCGACATAAAATCATAGCCGTCGAATGCGGCTGACATATTATCATCCCCCTGCTGTATCTGAGAACCAAGCAAAGCCTCATAAGCCTCAGCGGTATATTCTTTCCGTCCGAACCAGCCAAGAATGAACAAGGTGACCAGATAACAAACCAGAGACGCGGTAGCCAGCGGAAGCGTACTGTTGAACAGTGCCGCGCTGCGGATCACATAGAAAAAATCTACCGTTTCCTGTTTGATCATGGTCACATAACTGTTGACCTTGTTGAACATGGCGAAATCCGTATATCCATCCAGCAGACTTCTTTCAGGCAGTCCGCATTCCATCACCGTTTTCCCGACCAGGGATTTGTCGCTGGAATAAAGGATCCTGCCGGTTTCCTGATCCGTGTAGAAATAAGAGCGGTTTTCTTTATCGATAAAATGAAACTGCCCGATGATATCAATATCTTCGATCGACATTATATCCGGAAGTAGCGCCATGATGAGCGCACCATATGCCGGTTCTCCCGATCCCGTATCGAAGGGAAGCCGGACTCCGATATATTTCCGTTCCAGCTCCGTGACCGGGTCCCGGGACACGTTATGGACAATAGAAGGAATCCCCAGCAGCAGCCTGCGGAAATCCCGGGAATCTTTCCCGAGTCCCGAATCCATGGTAAAGCCGATATAATCCGCGCTGCAGGCGATTTCTTTCCCCTCCGGATCGAAGAGCATGATGTAGTCAATATCAAACAGGTCACAATATCCGGCCAGCTGCTCCCGGCTGACTGCATCAAGATCCTGCGCGATCAGTGAGGCTATCAGCTCACCGTGGTTTACGTACCAGAGGTTCTCCCTTTCCTGTTCATCTGTCATGCGGTGCGATACGGTTTTTCCCACAAATCCGAGCAGACGGCTTATCCCTCCTGAGCCGATGATGCTCTCCTCATGCAGCGCATCCAGCGTCTGAAAAACAGCCGCAGAAGCGAACACAAACAAGGCTCCGGTGAGCCCTGATGTGATGAACTTCCTGCGTAAATTCTTTGGATGATACAGCACAGCCTCCTGTTTTGTCAGCTGATGGGTATTCGAGTATTTCAGGACAGAGAAAAAATAGGTGATCATCGTTACAAAGATGATCAGCGCCGACACCCCTGTCAAGGAGACATGAAAGATGCTGCGCAGGATCACCGAGCGGAGCGGCGTGAGATAGATCAGTGACAGGCCGCTGTTTTCTATCTCCGCATAGGTGCAGAACCAGTTTGAATCGGCTGCTTTTACGATCTGCTGCTGCTCCCTGATCATTTTCGGGGTGATGCCCGGCTCCGAGACATTGTCCGAATCCGAAAAAGTGCTTGACTGCCATATGAGCGGGAGTTTTTCATCCGCGGTCGAGACCAGCAGCAGGATACCGTTGAAGGACTGCTTCACGATATCCCGAAGTTCTTCACTCCTCAGATAGGCATACGGCTCTTCCACTTCATCTGCCGGCCGGAACTGCCCGGCAGATTCGGCCGCTGCCGCGTGATCCGCCGGAAGCGAGGATAAAAGGCTGAGATTTTTCTGGTAATGAACATCGGAAGAAGACCTGGACGATTCCTGAATGCTTTCGATATATTGGATCATTTCCGCTAAAGAATCCAGCCTCATTCGGCTTTGCGCCTGCATTTTATCAAGCTCTCTTGTATAATCCATCCGGAAAAGGATGTACCCTGACAGAAAGATAAACAGACCCATCAATGTATAAGCAATACTTTCTTTTATTTTTATCTGTTTTTCGTTCATCATTATCCCGTTCAACAAAAAAGTATCCGCTCCAATGCAGACGTTCAGCGGACCATCCACCGCCGGTCCCTTAATTATAAATACAGTTCCGCATTATTTCCATCATGCGGAACTGTTTTCATGAATTTGCCGGTTTCAGAACTGCTTATTGTTCTCTTCGCGGGCTTTCTGCTCCGCGGCGAGGCGCTCTTTGGCCTGTTCGGTCGTTTCGCCTTCGCGGGTCAGGAAGGTATCGACAAATTTATCCGCGATCTTGTTGAAACCCTCAACCACTGCGTTTTCAACAGTCTTGTAACCGTCAACAACCGTATTCTCGACAGTTTTATACTCTTCCGTCACGCTGTTTTCAACCGTTTTATACCGCTCTGTGACAGCATCTTCGACAGTCTTATACCCTGTCTCCGCACCTTCTTCCATCGACTGGTAAATCTTTTTTGCCTTATCAGTGATGTTTCCGGTGATCTCCTCTGCCTTCTGCTCCAGAGATTTCTTTTCCTGTTCGTCCATGATCATGAACCTCCTGAATAAAAAAATAATAATTTCAGATCCGGCCTCAGCCGAATATTCTTTTTTAGAAAAACGAAGCGCTTTCCATATCTATCCGCTGATCGTTCACCGGCTTTTTCCTTACATACTCACACGGATCATATGATGTGTCGAAGCAGATCAGGATTTTTCCGGTTTAATATCCCTGCGCATCATCCAGAACAGGAAACTGATCCCGAACAGGTAGATCAGGAAAGCGTAAAAGAACGTAAAGTTATAGAATGACGGTGCATAGTTTGCGGGCAGTTCCACATTGATATTTGATGTCCATGGCCGGAAATAGTAGCTGACTCCCGCAATATATATCACGACAGCATACAAGATCGTAAATACAAAAAACGCAAGAATGAAGGGGAAGGTAAAGCGATCCTTCTTGTTGCTGTTCAGCTTTTCCTTCATTTTCTCATATTCCCGCAGTTCCGTCTGACTGCGGAAAGCAGCCCCGCTCAGCCGGGTCAGCGATTTGTTGTTCGGATCATTCTTCCAGTGAACTTCCGAAACAGATGTCAGTACAAAACCTTTCAGTACATTGGTTTCGGTCAGATGAGGACCGACACACAGATCGATGTAATTCCCCTGCTGACAAAGAGAGACCTCCGCGCTGTCCGGCAGGTCACCGATAAGCTCTGCCTTGTAATTTTCACCTCTGGCTTTCATGAGCTCCAATGCTTCATTTGCGGGCTTCTGAAACACCTGGAGTGGCAGATTTTCCTGGACGATTTTCTGCATTTCCTTTTCAATATCCGGCAGATCCGCTTCTGTCAGCTTGATCTCTCCGAAGTCAAAGTCATACCGGAAACCATTTTCCGTCGCAGTGCCGCGGGCTAACTGAGCTTCCGGGTACAGACGCTTGACTGTCTGAGCCATGACATGTGCCGCGGTGCTTCGCAGAACATCCTGTTCCTCTTCCGCCTGGCATTCCGCCATACGATCGTCAGCGCAGATAATTTTCATAATTCAAACTCCTTTTTCTTTTCCGTTGTGCAGAAAATCTGTAATGATTTCAACACAAAATTCATTCGAATGCTTTTTTCAGAAAAACGAAGCGTTTTTCGATGTTCATCCGTGCGACCTTCGAATTGATCGCTATATCATATCCGTGGAAGGTACCGGCCGTCTCATTGATCTCAACCGAGGCTCCGGCTGCTTCCAGCTTTTTCCCATAGAGGATCCCCTCATCATGCAAAATGTCAAATTCCGCGGTCTCGATATAGGTATCGGGAATGTGTTCAGGGAGTTCCTGCTGCATCGGCATCAGGGCTTTGATTTCTGAAGGCTGCATATCACGGAAATAGTATTGCATCATACGCTTATGGCTCTTAAGATCCCAGATCGGGGCTTCCGCGTTTTTCTGCATGGAATCCCGCTCCGGATCATAGTCTGTACAGGGGTAGACAAGCATCTGGAGACAGGGCTTTTTCAGTGCTTCCTTCTCATATGAATTGCAGAGCGTCTCCGCGAGAAATGCCCCCGCGCTGTCTCCGGTAATACCGATCTTTTCAGGATCGATGCGGAGCTGCTCCGGGTCCGCACTGATATACCGGTATAAGGCCAGGATGTCATGCCACGCGGCAGGCCAGGGATAATACGGCAGCAGATGGTAATCGGGAAAAAAGACCCTGCATCCGGCTTTTACCGCATAAGCAGCCGCCAGATGAATATGGTAGGAAGCGGCCCGGTAACTGAATGCTCCTCCATGGATGAAAACCAACGCCGGCAGCTTTTCCTGTGTGTTCCGGGGTTCAAAAATATCCGTACGGAAATCAAGACCGTTATAGCCCTTTATTGTCACCGTCCTTTTGGAAGCCTTCGGCGTTATTTTCGCAAAACGGGACATGATGCAGTGCGACAATTTGTCACCAAAAATAAAGGCCTTATTATATGGCATCTTTATCGCGAATTTTTTCAATTCAGGATCAACCAGGCTTTTGTAGTCCATTTCTGCTCCCGGACTTAGTTTGAATGAGGTACCGGCAGCTGGATTCCTGGCAGACCGGTGGGCTCTGCTTCTCCGGCAGTAAAGCTGATCCCTTCTTCATCCAGCACCTGCAGGAAGGCATCCAGATATTTTCTGTCATCGGTGAACAGCTCAAAAGAAATGCAGAATTTATCAGGCAGAGAGTTGACTTCCAGCATCAGATGGCCGTCCGTAATGGAATACACCGATTCAATATATTCAGCCAGCCCGCCCCAGTAGATATTCCCCACATAACTGACGGTGAAGGTATCAGTGACATCTGCCCGCATCAGACTGTTCGTCAGCGCATATCCGGCCTTTTCCTGGAATGTTTTCTGTTCATCGATCCCGTTCCGGAATTCAACCAGCCTTTTATATTCCTGAACACTGAATTCCGGCTGCATCTGCAGATACATGCTGCCCCTGGCTGTTGTGCTGAGCTTTTCAATGCTCCAGTCGGCCATATCGGCGGTATATTTCACATGAAGCATGCGGACCAGATCCCGGTAGGTATCAGGACAGCCGACATCATTCCGGTAATTGGCAACGATCTTTGCCGAGATCTGCGCCGCCTGCGGATTGTCCCTGTAGACCCTGCTCAAAGCCTTGAACATCATCGCGCAGATGATCGAGTTGGGGCTGCCGTCATTTTCTTTGGCATACTTCATCAGTTCCATGTTCCCGATCTCTATCGGGAAGTAAACCGTACCGACTGTCGGATTGCTGAAATACGTCATATATTCATCCATGGGGATGTAAGAGTTTCCGCCTTTATAGCCGCCCAGCGGTTCGTCATCGGGCAGGCTTTCGGAATCGGGATAAGCCATTTCCTTCGCGTATACAGGATCATCCGGCGTGACGATGCCTTCCTTATCGATCCTCACGTGATAGCGGTCTGTCAGGTACTGCCATAAAGTTGCCTGGATCCAGGGCATGGCTCCGCAGCCGCCGCAGAAATTGTGGGCAAAGTTGAAATAGATGGTTTTGTCCGTGTATGTAATGCAGAAATAAAGGCCGTTTGTCTCGGCGCTGCCAAGGACGACCGGGACGTCAGTTTCTTCTTTGACAATGATCGGCATACCGGTGTTTTCAAAAATAAAGGCGTCATCGGGACCCAATCGTACTGTTTTCGCAAAATACCAGAACCGACGGAATGCTCTTTCCGCCGCCGGCCTCAGGACCTGCCCATCTACGGTTTCTTTCATTTGGATCTTCACCCTGACCGTATAAGCAACCGCAGGGGTCACTTCATAAAGGAGATAGCTGTCAAATTCGTATTTCATAATCCATCCTTGAAGATTTACTTGTAATGATTCCGGAAATCTGTTCCGGGCTGCATGTATATAAATCTCTTCTTAAGAGATATTATCCTGCTGTATTCAGCCTGCTTTACAAACATCTGTAATTAAAATATTGTATAATATATATAGCTGTTTATCAATTATCAAATATTATGAAATTGCTGTTATTAATACAAAAATATCAGAATTGTACAATTCATGGGAATGATTTATGGATAAAGAAAATCAACGGGTCGTTATATCAAAACGGATGATGAAAGAGGGTCTGCTAAGATGCCTGAAGCATACGGAAATCAATAAGCTTTCCATCAGTGACCTATGCCGGGAATCCGGGATCAACCGGGCAACATTTTATCACCATTACCAGCTGCCGAAAGATGTTTTGTCCGATATCGGCTGGGAGCATACCATAGAAATCAAGCGGATTTTCGAAAGCAATCCCCGTCTGCCTTTGGAAAAGAGGATGACGGACTGTTTCAGGTACATTTACGACAACCGGGAAACACTGAAGATCCTGTTCTCCGCAAACGCCGACGCCAGATTCGCGGAAGAAGTCAAAAACATTTTCCCCTGGGCATGGACCAACATCATTGACCTCAAGAAAAAATATTCACTGGACAACGATGAATACCGGCTTTTCGTTGCCTCCTTCAGCTGGTCGGCCTACCATATCGTCCGTGAGTGGATCATGGAAGACATCCACAAGACTCCGGAAGAGATCACGGAACTTTTTATCAAGATCCACTCCCGGGATTTCTATGAAAAATGATGACTTCTGCTGAACTTTGCATCTGATCCATAGGGGTACAGCCGTTTGTATGGCTGTACCCTTTTCTGAACTATTTCTTAAATTCTTTTCCGTTTGTACTGCCGCCATCTACGAGAACGTCTACGCCTGCCAGGTAGCCGTTGCGTTCATCAGCCACGGTAGCGATGGCATAGCCCAGTTCCTCGGGTGTCCCCATCCGCTCTTCCGCGGAGAGCTTGATCAGATATCCTCCGGCTTCCTTTTCCAGTTCACCCATTCCGGTACTGATCAGGCCGGGGCTCAGGGAGCAGACCCGGATACCTTTCGACCCGTATTCATAAGCGCATTTCCGCGCGTACCAGGTAACAAAGTTTTTGCTGAGCGCATAGGCAAAGCCTGATTTGTTATACTCAGTGTTCGCGAGATTCGCAAAGCGCATGATGCCCTTGATGAATTTATCCTCATCAGTCTCCGCATACGGATAGTTCTTCTTAACGATTTTGATCATGATACCCGGGAGCGAATAGGCGGAATTTGAGGCGATATCAAGGATAACACTGCCCTTCCCCATGACCTTTGAGAACTCCTGATTCACATAAACCGTACCGAGGGCGTTGACTTTCAGGACCTTTACCCCGTCCGCCATATTCGGACTCAGCCCGGCGGAGTTGATCACGTTGCGGATCGTGCCGAGGCTTTTGGCAAATGCCGCAAGCTTCCGGACGCTTTCCCGGTCTGAGGTGTCGCAGGACTGGCAGTAGACCGTATGTCCTTCTTTTCGCAGCTCATCGGCAGCGCCTTCGAGCTTGGAGACAGTTCTGCCGGAGATCACGATGATCTTTTCCGCCGGCATGAATTTCGCCGCGGCAAGTCCCATCCCGCTGCCGCCGCCGGTGATCACACAAACTTCTGCCATATTGCTCATCCTTCCGTCATCTTTTTCTTTGCCGCTTCGTTATAGGCTTCCAACCCGTCTTTGAAAGGTCCGTGAATTCCCATGACAAAATCCAGAAAATCATTGTATTCCGGACTTACGTGGGTCTCCCAGCGGGTGATCTCACCGGACGCATTGGTATCGACAAACTGGTAAGCGAAATAATCATGCAGCTGACCTTCTGCGTCATGTCCGCCCAGGTGGACCTGCATGGCAAAGCCAGCTTCGGACGGATAGCTTTTGAAGTCCATCAGGCTGTAATCCGGCATGGCTTTCATGCAGACGACCGCTTCATTGACCCCGAATTCCTGCATCGCGCTGAGGCCTTCATCCAGATCGATCGCTTTGTCACCGAAATACGGGGACCAGAATTCAGCATGCGGAGCCATGACCCAGGCCTGATAATTCTTTTCATCAATAGCGCGTCTGGCATAAGCATCGTGATAGGTCTCTGCCATCTTGCGATGGTATTCCATTTTCTCGGCAGGGCTCATGGTGTTGAAAGGCTTGCCCGCGTTCACGAATCCTTCTTTCATGGAGTAAAGGACATTTTTGGTAGAGCGGAACAGAATGTTCAGCGGATTTTCCTTCTTCACTTCTTCATCCGTCTTGATCTCAATAAATCCTTCTTTTTCCAGCCAGTCAACGGTGTCACTCATGGTTTCATCGAAGGGTCTGCATTTGTATCCGAGCTCGGCTTCCGCTTTGGAACAATCGCATTCGTTGTTGCGGTTCAGCATATAGATATTGAACTCGGAGAGCAGCGGATCCTTCCCGGTGAATTTGCTGGCGATAGCGAGGAAAGCGACTGCGACATGGGCGATATCTTTGGAAAGCACGTAGGATTTAACGGAAGTCCCGGCGGCTTTGTTAATATAGTCAAACATGTCATTCATCGTCACGACCATGTTGGACAGGATGTAGCATTCGCCCCGGCGTCCTTTGTCGCAGGCGGAGATCACCCCGGCGGCCAGGTCACGAACGTCAACACTGTTGAATGTGCCGGAAATACCCATTTTCATTTCACCCTTGATGAATTGCATCACCATGCTGGTCACGGGACCGAAGGCATAGTCATAGGGACCGCAGATGCCGGTGGGGTGAATGACGCAGGCATCCAGTTCCGGATGTTCTTTCACTGCATTCAGAACCAGCTGGGTCGCTTCTGCTTTGGTTACGGAGTAAAATCCCACAAGGCCTTCGGTCTGTTCAAAGTTGTCGACTTCCTTGATTTTCTGCCCGTGAGGAGCTTCCGGAATGGCGCCAAAGGAAGAGATGTAGACCAGTTTCTTTACCTTGTGTTTGATACACTGGTCGATGATATTGGCAGTACCGTCCACATTCACCGCGCGGACCTTCGGATTTTCTTCCATTTTTGTCCATACGATGCTGGCGGAATGGATCACATATACATCAAGACCTTCCGGTGTGTCAAAAAACTGTTCAAGAGAAGGAACATTCAGAAGATCGCCGTAAATAATTTCGACCCCTTCCGGGATGAATTTCGCGGCAGGATCGCCCTCCAGCACAAGGGCACGAACTTTTTGACTGTCTGCGGTCAACTGACGGCATATGTTGCTTCCGAGAAATCCGGCAGCGCCGGTAACAAGATAAATCCGATTATTCATGATTTCACTCCTTATTATCGGTTAAAGCAAAAAAACAGTGCGGCAAATGGATTTTTTCCCGTACCGTTTTTATGAGTTTTATTGTTATGATTATTTGTATTATGATTCCTGTGATTGCACAAACGGCTCCTAAAGAACCGATAATTACCGCTTTTTTTTTGTCTGACATATCAATACATACTCTTTAATGAATTCTGTTTAGCAGCTGTAAACCATAGAGAAAGTCTCCTGTCTGTTCCCTGAATCGGAAACCGGAATATATGCATGGAGATTCCCCTGATTGCTGTTAATTCTGATTCTATCAATTTTGACTGAAGTTTTCAATGAGCAATCCACATCGAAATGCCATAAAATATACAATATCATAAATAATGTTTAATTATGTTGTATTGAACAGGCTGAGATCATTCTCTTGGAAGCAGGGAAACTTTTAAAATAAAGATATCGTTCAACTGTTGATGACGAAAGAGTATAAAATATGAAAAGACTGTTTGCATTATTCACAGCTTGATTATTGCGATGGCAGCTCCGGTTGTTACTTTTATCGCAGAGGAGGCAAAAAAATGAAAAAAATCCTTTTTATTATGATCGCACTGTTTTTGATTCCCTGTGCAGTTTTCGGGGAAACTCCGACGCCTGCTCCGACAGCCGGTATAGTGCGGTTCCGGCTCTATCGCAATGATTTCATGGTGCCGATGAATTACGAGATCTTTCTGATCGGTGATGCTTACTATCTGTACAGAAATGATGACCTGCCGATTCTTTTTGACTCTCATGATGCGGAGGGTCTGGTCCGGATCATCGATCAGTATGATGTTCGAAGCTGGGACGGATTTGACGAATCAGATCATGAGGTCGATGACGGGGAATTCTTCTGCTTTTTCGCGGACCTGACAGACGGTACTTCGATCCGTGCCCGCGGGCAGAATGCTTTTCCGCCCACGTATTCCCCCGCGGCAATTTTGATGGAAGATCTGATCCTTCGAGCGGAAGGCAAAGAAATCGATGAAGATCTCTGCAGAAAAGGAGAAGGCAGCGGTGGTGATTTCCTGATAACGATAAATGAGGACGGAACCTGCACTTTTTATGAAAACCTGCTCAGCAGTCATAACAAATAAAAGCGCCCTGAATAATTTAAGGCGCTAAGTATAAAAAACGAAGAAAAGGATTGTATTCCTCGTGAAACGGTTTATGCTTCCTTTTCCATATATCTGATCATTGCCTCGGCTGCGATCTTTGCGTCTGCCACCGCGTGGACAACGGTCATTGATCCATGGACCACATCACCGGCCGCAAAAACGCCCGGAACGGTCGTCATCTTATCATCATCGACAACCAGCAGCCCTTTTTCATTTGATATGAGCCCTACGGTCGTATTGACTAATTTATCCAGCGGGCCTTGTGAAATGGCGACGATAACGGAATCTGCTTTGACGGTTTCTTCTTCGTCCTCATAACCGATAACCTTGTCATTCTCATCAAACCTGGCCACTTTAAATACCGGTCCTTCTTCGTTGATCCTCTGAATAGCTCTGCCGAAGACGAATTCACATCCGTCCAGTCTGGCGTATTCCACCTCATCGTCGCTGGCGGCTACACGTTTTGAACGAGCGTACAGCGATACCTTGAGAGCACCATGCCGCAAAGCCGTACGGGCTACATCGACCGCTACATTTCCCATACCAATAACCGCCACATTTTCACCGAGGCTGTATGAGCCGGGATGAGAGAGATAAGCCAGCCCGAAATGGACATTCGGGAGCGTTTCTCCGACCAGGCCCAAAGACTTGGGCCGCCATGTGCCGGTCCCGACGAACACCGTCTTATATCCGTCCCGGAACAGATCGTCTATATGCAGCGAGGGCCCGATAGGGGTGTTCACCCTGATTTTTACGCCGACATCCAG
This sequence comes from uncultured Chloroflexota bacterium, assembly GCA_902786265.1. Taxonomy (GTDB): domain Bacteria; phylum Chloroflexota; class Anaerolineae; order Anaerolineales; family Anaerolineaceae; genus Flexilinea. Next base: position 21,402 of record CADACE010000051.1, read on the forward strand.
AAGACGTTTCTGAATTCTGGTCAGAATGGTTTTCGGGAGTCTGAATTCCGGAATGCCATACCGCAGCATTCCGCCGATCTGGGTTTTTTCCTCGAATATGGTAACTTTGTATCCCGCCGCAGCCAGTTTAAATGCGACCGTAATTCCCGCCGGACCGCTGCCGATGATCGCGACCCGCTCACTTTTTTGCTGTTTCGGCTGCAGGTTCATTCTGTCCAGATACGAATCTGAAATGAAATGTTCGATTTCATAGAAATGGACAGGGTTGCCCTTTATGCCAAGCACACAGTGACCTGTGCACTGCGCGCCATGATTGCATACCATTGCGCAGATCAATGACATGGGATTATTGTCGAACAGTATCTCGCCTGCTTCCATGAGTCTGTTCTGTTTGAATATCTGAATGATCTCCGGGATCCTGGTATGGACCGGACATGCTTCCATGCATCTTGGTTTTTTGCAATTAAGACACCTTGATGCTTCGGTCGTTATACTTAGTGCCATTGATCCTCCTTTTTTTGAAGACGATGCTGTTTATTTACTGAATGGAACCGTTTGTATGTTTAATTATACACGGAATAATGCGGGCAAAGCATATTTACATATATTATATATACCGGACCGGGTGAAACCATGACAATTTTCCGGGGAAAGAAAGAGCCCCGTCAAATCAAAAGAATTGCCGGCGGGATATCGTGTTTCACAGAGGGTTTCGCAGGGGAACGGATTCATATATTTGTTGTGGTTCTAACTTTCAGGTTTAAGTTATATAATTAATGCAGATCCTGTGAGAGAAGGAAAAAATCTTGATTTCCCGGAGGGGGTTATGGACCAAAAAATGTACAGATTGCTGAAATCGCTTTCCCTGATGCTGTTGATTCTTCTTTGCGGCTGTTCAGCGGCACCAAAAATCTTTACCGATTCAGATAAGACTTTTGCCGGACTTGACCCGGAGGAACAGGAAAAAGCTTATGATTACCGCTTATTCTTTCAGCCTCAGCCTTATGGCCCGATGGACGCATTTGTGGGCGATACGATGCCGTATTATGAAGGCGGTACCTGTTATATCTATTACCTGAAAGAAGGCGGCGATTCTTTTCATCATTCCGTATATCTCACCACGACGAAGGATTTCCTGACGTATACGGAGTTTGAGGAACCTGTTCTCGAGGCCAATTACGATGGAGGACAGGACGGCTGGATCGGGACCGGCTCCGTGGTCAAAATCGGAGACGATTATTATTTCTTCTACACTGCGCATGCGTCTTCCGGAAACTTTGAATTCAAAGAAAAGATCATGGCAGCAAAGGGAAACTCCCTGACTGCTTTTGAGAAGATAGATGGGTGGGAACTCATTCCTCCGGAAAGCCTGGGGCAGAAGAATGATTTCCGGGATCCGCAGGCTTACTACGATGCGGATACGGACAGCATTATTCTTACCGTGACCGCCGCGCAGGACGGGATCGCAAGGATCCTGAAATTCACGCTGTCTCCGGACCTGTCGGATGCTGTCTATGACGGCATTATATTCACGGACCCCACCGGAGATTTCTGGAATCTTGAATGCAGTGACACCTTCTGCCTGAACGGGCATTGTTACCTGACATATTCAGGCCAGGATGACACGCTGTGGTACGCGGTTTCCGATGATCGGTACGGCCCGTATTCGGAACCGGTACGGATCGACGGAAAGATTTTTTACGCTGCCAAACATGTTGAAAAGGACGGAAAAGTCTATATGGCAGGATGGGCCCGCCGTTCGGAATCCATGCTCTCCGCAGGTCCGCTGACCGGTTGGGCGGGGAATCTTGTCGTTCAGCAGGTCGGCCAAAATGCAGACGGCAGCCTTTGGCTGGAAGTGCCCGATGCGATCGCCGGTTCATTTGCTGAAAAGCGTCCGCTGCTCACGAAAAAAGACATCTGTACGGTGGAAGCAAAAGAAACCCGTTCGTATAAGGAGGCTTTCACCGTTTATGAACGCTTTTTGATCAGCGGCGAATTCACTTTTACCGGTTCCGGATGCTTTGGCCTGGCTTTTGATTTCGGAAACGGGGAGGATGATTATAAGCTGATCAGTTTGGATCCCGAAGGTGACAAAATTGAATTGAGCTTTGGGAACGGAGCGACGATGATCACCGAAACAGCCGCCAAACTTGAGCCCGGGCAAAGCTACCCCTTCACTTTTCTGCAGGAAGGCTCTGTGGGTGTGTTTTATATCAATGGAGAAGCATCCCTTACAGTCCGTCTTTACGGGACCAGCGGCAAACCTGTTCGTCTGTTCGCTGAGAACAACAGTGTAAGCTTTACAAATCTGAAAGAAAGCACGGGCAAATAAATGTGATCCTCTTTTTTGCGGGGACCGGACCGAAGTTCCGGTCCCCGCGTCTCATCCTGCTTAAATGCAGACAGCCGAAATCCTCCGGATCCCGGCTCCCTATCCCCTATATCCTATATTCTATTCCCTAATTCTTCATTCTTCATTCCTAATTCTTCATTCTAAATTAGGATTTCCTCCGAAAGAGCCCCGGTTCCTCTGCCTCCTGCAGCTGCCGGTACGATCTCTGCATATATTGCACGCACCAGTGGTCTGGACCCAGGACATCCGCGGTGTCCTTTGGTTTCCAGAAGTCCCATACGACGGGTTCCCCTCCGCGGAACTTGATGGTCACCTTATTGTTTTCGTAATCCCAGACCACCGACTGGTCGTCGATCAGGCCATCCTCGCTGATGTAACCCTTCTTCACCACAAAGTTGTCATGCTCAAGGTCATAC
>CADACE010000052.1 GCA_902786265.1 uncultured Chloroflexota bacterium
GTCTGTGCGGTAGGATATAATACCAATCCACAGCATCTTCAACAGCATACCCTATATCTTCATTTTGTTGATTTCGGGTATGACTCTATAATACGAGGATATAGTGGATAGGGAGCCGGGATCCGGAGGATTTCGGCTCCCTGTTTTTAACGGGGACGGATGGGGGGACGGTTCGCCGGAGGCGTCAGCCGAGGGGAACTGCGAAAGACCCCGCTTTGTCAGGTGCGGACTTCGTCCGATCAGATTCGGAGCGGGAGCTCCGCCCTCCCGCTTTCAACGGATGAGCGCTCGTTTGGATCCAAAGCGGGACACAGGCACCTGATACCGGCCCGCACCGTAAGGAACAGGCTGCGTCTATTGATTCGGTGCAGGAGCTTCGCCTGCTTCGCGACGGGACACGTTGTATCAGGTACCGATGTCCCTTCGGTGATCGATGCGGGCGATGGGAATGGTTTGGGGGACGATTCGCCCGAGGCGTCAGCCGAGGGGAACCGCGAAAGACCCCGCTCTGTCAGGTTCGGACTTCGTCCGATTGGATTCAGAGCGGGAGCTCCGCCCTCCCGCGTCGCAGGATGAGCGCTCATTTGCAAAGCGGGACACAGGCACCTGATACAAGTTTCCCTGCTCCGCAACGGGACACGTTGTATCAGGTGCCGATGTCCCTTCGGTGATCAATGCGATTGATGGGACGGATTGGGGGATGGTTCGCCCGAGGCGAATGCCGAGGGGAACCGTTCTCCCGCATCGCAGAAAGAGCGCTCATTTGGATCCACAGCGGGAGATTTGATGCTGTATCTTCAGAGAACAGGCGCTAATGCTTTGATCGGGAGCGGGACACCGGCACCTGATACCGGCCTGCACCGTAAGGAACAGGCTGCGCCTATTGATTCGGTGCAGGAGCTTCGCCTGCTGCGCGACGGTACACGTTGTATCAGGTGCCGATGTCCCTTTTTTCCGCCTATACGCAGAGCCAGGTGACGGTGTGAGCCTCATCGGGCAGCGGAGGAACCATATGAGAGAGCATCTTTTCGACATTCTTTTCCGGGACAGCGTCCGGCCTGCCGGCGTTGCGCTCCCGACGCGTCTGCAGGTCCGTTTCCAGCCAGACGATGCGGGAACGGGCGCCGTAGCGTTCAAAAAGGCTGATCAGGCCCTGCCGCACCTCCCGGTAGAGGTTCGTCGCGTTCCAGACAAAGGGCTGTTTCCGGCGGAGATACTCCCGCGCCTGTTCCTGCGCCGCCTGAAAAACGGCCCCCGGTTTCCCGTCCGCTTTGATCCCGCGGCGTTCCCGGATTTCATCCAGCGAGACCACCGGCAGGGATGGCAGGTGTTCACGGATCCAGGTATCCTTCCCGGTGCCCGGCAGGCCGGACATCAGAATCACCTCGCCCCAGGTGTCATCATAGAGCGGCTGGTCCGGCAGAACATTCCGCCCGCCCAGATAGGCACGCTTCACAATGGGATCCGGAAATTCATAAGGTCCCTTCAGGCAGCCCGCCTCTTCCGCCATCACCCCGGCCAGGCGGACCTTCGTGAGGCTTTCTTCCGTATCCGCCGCGATCCGTCCCGTGACATCCGCTTCGGAAAGCATGCAGAGCAGCTCCCAGGAAAAATCCCGGGCAGGCTCTCCCGCGGCGGCGATGGTCCTGAGCTTCCGTTCCGGATCCTTTTTCGCGATGAGGTAGACCGGCTGCATGTGGTTCGCCACCAGCGAGCAGACCGTCTCCCGGAAGGAGACCGCCTCCGGCGTGCCGCACAGTCCGCAGTTCTTCCAGAGAAATTCCCGGACAATCAGGCTCCCTGTAGAAGCATGATGCGGGGAGGTCCAGCTGCCGTTCTCCATCCGCGTAGTCCTGACCTTGCCGATATCATGCAGGACCGCCGCGAGGAACAGCTCCGCTTTCCTGACAGGATCCAGCGCGTAAAAGGCGGGGGTCTCCGTCAGCTTTCCCGTCACCATCCGGGTATGGGCATAAACATCCCCTTCCCCGTGGTAAACAGGGTTCTGCGGCGTGTTCTTCATCTCCGGGAAGGGCGTCCCCGAAAGCAGGTAGCCGATCTGCTCCCAGTCGATCTGATCCTCCGGTGAATGGGGAAGAAGGCGTGCCAATTGTTCCGTAAATTCCATGATCCAGGTCCTTTATACAAAAAGCGCATCCACCGGCACGGCGAGCTGATTGGGGAGGATCTGCGTCCCCTTCCTGAAGAGACAGAGCTTCAGCCCCGCTTCCTGTCCGGCGCGGACGACTTCGGTCTGCTCCGCCGAACCCAGGATCCGGGCTGCTGTCCGGATGTCATATTTTTCTTCAAGCTCGTTCCGATGGTCTGTATTCATGCTTTTATTTTACCTGCCATCGGGTCATTTATGGAAAACGGAGCCTGCGCGTCTTCTGAACTGTTACAAAACCGTTTTATAATCATATACACAAGAGGGTAAACTATGGATCTTCAGGCAATTACAGCAAAGGCAGAATATGATTTTCTCCGGACAGATCCGCGGCTGGGAGACCGGGTCATTCTGATGGGCGTCTGCGGCAGTTACGGTTATGGCACAAACCGCGAAGGCAGCGATATCGACTTCCGCGGCGTGACACTCAACCTGCCTTCAGACCTGATCGGACTGACGGCGTTTGAGCAGTATGAAGACAGGGCCACCGATACCGTGATCTACTCCTTCAATAAATTCATCGAGCTGGTCCTGAACTGCAATCCGAACACCATCGAGATCCTGGGGCTGGATCCGGATCAATACGCGGTCCTTTCCCCGATCGGGCAGGAGCTGCTGGATCACAAAGGCCTGTTCCTTACCAAACGGGCGGCGGTCTCCTTCGGACATTACGCAACCGCCCAACTGCGCAAGCTGCAGAACGCGCTGGCGCGGGATAAAATGCCGCAGGAACAGCGGGAAGCTCATATGCTGAATTCGGTCCGGTACGCCGTCGAAAATTTTAACCGTCAGCACGAGGACTGGGAGAAGGGAGAAGCCCGGCTGTATATCGACCGGGCGGAGACCGAAGGGCTGGAATCCGAGATTTTCATGGACGCCTCATTCCGTCATTATCCCATCCGCCGGTACAACGACTGGATGAACACCATGCTCAATGTCATCCGGGATTACGACAAAATCGGACCGCGCAATCACAAAAAGGACGAGCTGCATCTCAACAAACACGCCATGCACCTGGTCCGCCTGTATATGATGGGGATCGATATTCTGGAAAAGGGAGAGCTGCGGACCCATCGTCCCGAATCGGACCTGGTGCTGCTGCGAAGCATCCGGGACGGGGATTATATGGCTGACGGCGTCCTTACGGATGAATTTTACGACATCGTTTCAGAATATCAGACCCGGTTTGAAGAAGCCGAAAGGGTCAGCCGCCTGCCGGAAAGTCCCGATATGGCAGCAGTGAGCGCTTTCGTTGAATCCGTAAACCGGCGTGTCGTAACGGGTGATATCGGCAGCCGGTGAGGAATGCTTGCGGGAGGACGATCATGAGAGATATACAGAAAGAAATTCAGGATAACCTGACTGCCATCGAGGAAAAACACGGTGTCCGGATCCTGCTGGCAGTCGAATCCGGCAGCCGCGCGTGGGGATTTTCCTCCCCGGACAGCGACTATGACGTGCGGTTCATCTATGCTTATCCGAGGGATGAATACCTGCGTGTGGACCCGGTCAGGGATGTGATCGAATGGCAGCTGGACGAGGTGCTGGACATCAACGGCTGGGATCTGAAAAAGGCGCTGCTTGCCTTTGCCAAAGGGAACCCGGGCATCATGGAGTGGGCAAACTCCGGCATCGTCTACCGCACATCCGAAACCTGGGACCTTATCCGGGAGCCCGCGTTCCGCTGTTTTTCCGAAAAAGCAGCTCTGAACCACTATTACGGGCTCGCGAAAAAGACAACAGAGCTGTACCTGCAGGGAGAGACGATCCGCTATAAAAAATACTTCTACGCGCTGCGTCCGCTGCTGTGCTGCAAATGGATCGAGCGGTGCCATGAGGTGCCGCCGATGGAATTTCAGACGCTGCTCGGGCTGTTCGACGGCAGCGATCCGGTGCTGAACGCAGAATTGTTCGGGGAAATACAGGTTTTGCTGGAACGGAAAGCGGTTACCGACGAGAAAGCCCTGAATCCGCAGATGCCGCTCATCATTGACTTCATCCGGGAGGAATGCGGCCGGCAGAAGACCCTCGCGGAAACGCTGCCCGACGATCATAAGCGTGACTTCACCGAGATCAATCAGGCTTTCCGCCGGGCGTTAATGGGCTGATCGGTCAGCGATGATCGCCCTGACCGCGGCGGTGATCCCTTTTGTCAGTTCATCCCGAGACAGACCGGGGGCATCCGGATGACTGTCTGTCTGCTCTATCAGATAGGGAAGATGCAGAAATCCGCCGCGGACCGCGGGAAATTCATGAGAGATGAAATACAGCAGGCCGTACATCAGCTGATTGCAGACGAAAGTCCCCGCGGTATTCGACACTTCCGCGGGCACACCGGCCTCACGGATCGCTGCCGCCATCGATTTGACCGGCAGCGTTGAAAAATACGCGTCCGGGCCGTCCAGATAGATCACTTCATCCACCGGCTGCTGTCCGGCGTTATCCGGGATCCGGGCATCATTGACGTTAATGGCGATCCGCTCCGGCGTCAGGGCTTTCCGTCCGCCGGCCTGCCCCAGGCAGAGGACCGCGTCCGGCCGATCCCGGCGAACCGCGTCCCGGAGCAGCTGTATCGAGGTGCCGAATTCGACCGGCAGATTCATTTTGACGATCTTCGAGCCGCTGATCTCCTCCGGCACCGGGAGAAGCGCTTCCTTTGAGGAATTCAGTTCCTCGCCATCAAAAGGCTCAAATGCTGTCAGAAGGATCTTCATGAATTTCTCCTAAGCTCCGCTTCTGTCAATGCCGTCATTCCTTCTGCCATCAAAAGTTCAAGCACCCGTGCCTCTCTTTCAAACATCATCCGGTCATACGGACTTTCCGTGACACTGCGGTTTTTCTCAATGGCAATCATCGGATCCACATATTCGAGGGTATAAGCTTCTTCAGCTTCATAGGTATCCAGATCCCGTGGAACGGTTTTGTCTTCCGCTTTACACAGATAATAATAATTATCCTGCACAAAGCATTCCGTTTCATCGGTGCCGCTTTTCTGAATGCGATGCACAAAGCCATATTCTCGAATCGTTTCCGGAATGATAACAAGGCCGGCTTCTTCACGGGTTTCCCGGATCAGGGCTTCAACCGGAGTTTCACCCTCTTCTATACCGCCTCCGGGGAATTTATAATAGTCATACTTCAGACTATGGACCATGGCGGCTTTTCCATTCCGGATCATAATGCTTCTCGCTGAATTTCGTACAAACGAATGCGTACAATCCGCATGATCCTTTTTGTCCATTTCAAACAACAATCTCATTTGAACCTTCACATATTATCTGCTCACAGAGAACATACCGGCGAATGCTTGTGTCAGGACGTGCTGACAGCCCGGCCTTTATCGGGACAACGTAAGAATACCGGCACAGTAAGAAACTTTTTCAAAACAAAGACCCGGAAATACTCTTCGCAGCTCGTCAATTACAAAATAGACTTCTTCATTGTCCCATTCGTCACCGACCGCCTGCCGGCATTTGTTCAATTCGGCACGGGTCTCAAACGCGACATCCCCTATCAGGATCTTTCCGCCCGCATTCAGATGTTCCATCAGTTCCCGCAGAAAAGCGGTCTTTTGCCCGTCGGTCAGATGATGCAGGGAATATGTCGCGATAATATAATCATAATGCTGATACCGCAGCCGTTCCGACAATCCCTTTGAAAAATCTCCCTGATAAAGATGCGCGTTCGGCATTTTCGCGGAAGCCAGTTCGATCATCTTCGGCGAAAAATCCTGTCCATAGATAACACAACCGCTTTCATATAATTTCGCCGTAAGAGTGCCTGTGCCAAAACCGATATCCAGAACAACCGCGTTCGGCTTTTCCGTGATAATGCGGAAGATGCGCCCGAGAATTTCTTTATAACCGGCAAACGGATAGGTGTTATCTTCATCGGAAAGACCAACAGCCAGATCATATCCATCTGCCCACAAGTCAAAACCTTTATGGTCCAGCATGTTTTTTGCTCCTTACGATATCATCAGGACAAGCTCAATCTCATCTTCATCCTCAGTACCCGTTGCGGCAAAGCCTTTGCTTTCATACAGCTTTCTTGCTGCGGGATTGTTTTTGCTGCAGGTTAGGGCAACTCTGTTCGAATCTCCGAAGGGTTTCGTCCTGATATATTCGATCACCCGGTCCAGGGCATCACTGCCGTACCCTTTTCCCTGCATCGATTCGTTAATCATCATGTGCCAGATATCGTACTCCGGTATATCATAGTCGTAAATCACCATGACATACCCGATCATCTTCCCTTCCGCATAGATCCCGAAGGGCTGACATTGATCCCGGTAAACATACGCCTGCGCAAGGCTCCGTATCGGATGAGACACAAACTTCTCCTGTCCCGGCGCCAGCCTGAGGTTAAAGGCATCAATGAAATTTTCTTCAGTTATGGCTCTGAGTTCTGTCAACTTTATGCTCATCTTTTTTATTTTCTATATCCATTCTATCTCAATGTCAGGAAACGATGTTATCTGTTTGGCTGAAAACAGATGTTTACAGGTCAAGTTCCATCCATTTATCAGATTCATCAAAACCAAACTGTTTATAAACGGATTTTCCCATTTCAGAAGCCCGCAGGCAGATCCTGAATACGGAACGTTTCCTTGCTTCTTCAATCAGTTTCTGCAGCATTGATGAAGCGATCCCTTTTCCCCTGTACTCCGGAGCTGTATACATGTTCGTTATATAGCCCCTGACCCCGGTAGGATTCCTGTAAGAAGGAGGGAATTCAATAAATAAGATCCCGGCTGTCGCAATGACTTTCCCGTTTTCCTCAAGCATCCATTCCACAAGAGAGCCGTCATCCAGTTTATCAGTAAAGAAGCGGTAAAGTTCAGCATCGATATCTGTTTTCGGATCGATACCGGACTGAATGAGCTGCTGCTTTCTCATCTCACACATTACTGGAATATCTTTTTTCGTACAAATCCGATAATTCATAAAACGACCTCAGTTGATTTGCAAGGAAATCATTGTACTTCGCCCGGAAATCGTTTCAGACCGTCCAAATTCATTTATCTATTCCCAGCCATTGTATAAACGCTGTCTTATCGCTGCTGTTATAACCTGCTTTTTCATAAAAACGCAGAGTCTCCGGACTTTTTGACCCGGTAAGAAGCATCATTTTATAACAGTTCTCCCGCTCGGCTATCATTTTCGCATAATCCAGACATTCTCCGGCATAGCCGTTACCCCTGTAATCAGCATGCGTTACGACATTTTCCACAAACGCATATGGTCTGACATTTCTCGTCAGATTCGGGATGATAACGCATACACAGGACGAAACGATCCGGCCGTCAATTTCATTTACGATCAGATGATGGTTAGGATCCGCAATGATCTGATCCCACGTTTCCGCAAGATGCCCGTTCAGCTCCGGTATGCGATCTTCATGCAAAAAAAGATAAAGCTTAAGCAATGCATCCAGATCCTCTTTTTTTGCTTCCCTTACCATGCTCCACCTTTTACAAAATCATAGGAAATTTTCATGCAGCTGAAGAATATCCCCCTAAATATTGAAATCCATTCCTGTACCTGTGCGCTGAAACATGTCGATCAGATTGGGAATCTTGATCATGAATAATATTCATCGGTGTTTATTGTCCACCGAACCTTTTTATAATAAGTGACAACCCTTCATGAACGATGATTGCTGCTGTTATTGAAATTCCCACCGCGAGCAAATTTATCAGTGCAACAGACAGATTGGGTTTCATTTGTTTTTCCAACACAGCCAGTATCTGGGTATGAACAAGATATATCTCCAGGGTATACTTTCCGAAGAAGCGGAAAAACTTTGAAATCCATTTTCCATGTACAAAACGGAACACTGCAGACAAAACAACAGCAACACAAAACCCTAAAGCCCCGGTGAGATATCTCCAAATCCCATATACTTTGAGAGGTTCCTTATATTTCAGAAGGATTACAACGAAAACAACGATAAACGGAATACAAATTATCGGCAGCAGGTTTTGTTCCTTTTTCTCTTTCACTTTTACCCCCAGGAAACATCCTGCTATAAACATCGGTACCCTGCATATTGCAAGATTGACCCTTCCGAACCAATCCGGTTGAAATATTGCTATGATGGTATTTATCGAAATATCAATAACGATAAGTACAAAACAATAAAGCGATGCTTTACGCTTCCCTTTAATAATTACAGTATAAAATAAGGGATAGAAAAGATACAGCACTATTGTTAAAGCGACATACCATCCTTGATTGTTTCCATCGATCCAATAACTGAGCGATGTAACATCCAATATAAACCTTAATATATTTACGCGCTGTCCCCATTTCAGATAACAATACCAGGGGAATAAGCAAATAATAGTTGCCGGCAGAATTCGTAAAAAGCGTTTCCTATAAAAGGGGGCAACCCAGCGTCCTCCGGTTTCCTGAATTAACCTTTCCGCTGAATAGTAAAGACCGATACCGGAAAACAGTACAAAAATGTCTACACAAAGGTTCCCTAACCTTTTTATCGATTCAAGAACAGGAATATGACTATAGTCTATTGTACTATGAGAGAACATGATCCAAAGGATCGCCAATCCCATAATTGTCTGTCTCTCAGAACTCAGGTAATCAAAGCTGTATTTTCTCATGTTATGCCAATTTTTCCATTGTACTACAGGTTTTTCCATTTCATCATGTGATACTTTGAACGATCATCAGTGAAGCCGACTGAACGGTAGAGCCGGTACCCATCCTCTGTGGATTTCAATTCGATCACCGACAATTTCATCTCCTTTGCGTCATTGATCATCGTTCTCATGACTGCGCCGGCATATCCTTTCCCTCGGGCTGACGGACAGGTGTATACATTGAGCACGGTGCCGGTCTTGCCATTGATAAAAGAAGGGCTCATCGGTTTTTCGATGATAAGCAGAAATGCGCAGGAAACAATGATATGGTCTTCCCGGATCACATAGATAAACAGATCTTTGTCAAGATGTGCCTGAAAATAATCCGGAAGCCCTTTTCGGATCACCGTGAGATCTTCCTCAGACAGACTTCCATGATCCTCGCACAAATAATCGAGCCGCAGCTTCACAAGGGCATCAATATCGTCAAATCCGGCCTTCTCAACATTCATTGTCATCACTCCGTAACCGCTTTGAACGGTTTGAATTGATCAAAGCATTTTCTTAAAACAAATGATCCTGTTTTCTTCCTGAAACCCGATGCCTAAATGGAAGTTCAGCGATGCGGTATTCGTCAGCTCGCAGTCACTGGCGAACTCAGTGCAGCCTTTTTCCATCGCCCATTGCTCACATTCGGATACCAGCTTTTTCGCTATCCCCCTGTGACGGTATTCTTCATTTATACTGACACCTTCCAGATATCCAACCGGACTGGTTTCACACCCTTCCACATAATCATGACGCAGGCAGCACAGCGCCGCGCCGACGATCTGCCCATCCGCACTTTCTGAAAAGACAGCAGAACTGTCCGAATTCATATAGTTCCGGATGATCCTTTCCAGTTCCTCCGGAGTATGTTCCGCCAGATGATCCCGACCAGTTTCGCAAGGGCTTCCGAGTCACCCGGATCTGCTCTCATTGATCCTCACATCCTGTTCTGCAAAAACATATATATCACCATTCCTCACGCAGGATCCACATCATGATAAAGCCGCAATAATCTCCGCTGCAGCAATATCCTCATTTCTGTATGCCATCCTGCCTGAAGCCGATCTTTTTGATATTATGATCCTTTTGCGATCCGGCAGACTCTGCGTACCGTTTTTATCGAATAGATGACACCGCCGATTCCCGCTGCGAGGATCAATGCGAATCCGATCACCTGAAGCGGGATCGAATCCGGATTCCCAAGGCAATATCCGCCGATATCCAGTATGCTGTCCCAGATTCCGTGGAAAAGAAACGGAACCAGGATCGCCATCCGCCATTCCTTTTTTGCTGTTTGCTGATCATTGGCCGCTTTTGCTTTTTCATATTCGTAATAATGCCCGCCCTGGTTAAACTGCCACATAATATGCATCGGGCAGATCAGTCCGACAATTACTGCTCCGATATTCCCCAGCACGACCTTTTCAATCAATCCGTAGACCAACCCCATCATTCCGGCAGTTAAAATAAAGTCGATCTTTCGCGACAGCTGGTATTTCCGTTTCGCGAGGATAAAACCTCTGAATTTGAAGAACTCTTCCAGCAGGGCGGCGCGGAAGAAATTGGAAACGATATCCAGTGCCGGACCGGACAGCGGTGTATGTTTCACAACAGCGTCCCAGATGATCTCGGTCACTATGATGAGCAGACAGGTGAATGCAAAACCATATTTGAAAGCAATATATAAATAATCCTTTGTCTGTAAAACCCTGTTTTCTCCCTGCGCTTTGACAGCGGGAAGGTACCATGCCAATGAGATCGCTATTGAAAGCGGGATCGTAATTAAAAATATCATGAATAATAATCTCCTTTCAGTAAAACTCTCTGTATAATCCGCTCGTCTATCCTGCGCGCAACACTATCGGTATCAACAAACGCTCTCAATTGTCTATAAGCAACGGAACATATCAACTAACCGGAATCCGGGTATTTGATTTTTATTTATAAAGCATAACATGCTATCGGTAAAGGAACAAGAATCATTTCCGTCCCTGTTTTTTCCCGGCATCCGATTGCTGCTGCTAAAAATAATGTGCCATTAAACGATCCACCCATTCAGGCACCGATGCATCCTTTTTATCATAAGCAGGATAATAAGGCTTTATATCCAGAACAGGGGTGCCGTCGATTGCATCTAATCCTTTCACGGCAAGGGTACCTTCTTCAACAGACACAATTTCCACTGACGTCATTCCTATTCTGTTGGGTCTGTCTTTTCCCCGCTGAGAGAAAATGCCAACCAATGGCATATCATCTCGATTCTGAGGCCGTCTTTGCAGATGTCTTTCTTTTTCATACCCGGCCTGATCCAGATGAAAAAGAATGACTGCATGAGAAAATTCCTCAAGTCCTTTTAGTCCGCAGGCATACTGTTCGTCAAGGATTATCAAAGAAACATCATTTCCCCAGGAAGAATCTTTCCTGTTTTTGACACTGTTCTTCACCGTACCAATCGGTGTAAGTATTATTTTTTCCATCTTTTCATTCCCTCAAATATGATTTTGCTTCAGTCTTGACAGGTCAGCCCGCCTGCCCGTTCCGGAAAAACCTGATCATCTCATCCCGGATCCTCTCTGCTTCATAATAGTGCACATAATGTGCACAATCAATCTCTATCATGGCTGCGTACGGGAAACTGTCCGCATATTGCTGAAGCCGTCTCCGTATTTTTCCTCAACGGCGCTCCAGAAATGGGCAGATGCTTTTGAAATCAGGGGTCGGACAAATTGTACCGTTTCCGGACATGAAGACGATTGTTTTTTTCCCCGCAGCATCACCCGGTTGCCTTTTTTCGCATGTGTCAATTCCACATCAAAGCCGGGGGCGTCCGGATTATTCACGATAGTCTTAATCCCGACCTGCCCCCTTTGAGTGATGTGCGGGTCCTTTTTCATTTTGCTTTTTCAATTCAAGCACCCGCTCAGCTTCCACAGAACACAGCCATTTCCTTTTCCAGAAGTCTGTATACATTTGCCACAAGAAATCCATCCGCAACCGCATGATTCAGGCGTACGCTTACCGGCATCATCAGCTTGCCGTTTTCCTCCCGGTACTTTCCCCAGTTGATGATCGGAGCAAAATGCAGATATCCGTCCGGCAGCTCGACATTCAGCGAATCATAGGACAGCCAGGAAATATACGACGCATCAAACCAGTTCGGATGGTTCATCATGTCCAGCCCGTATTCCCTTGTTTTCTTTGCATTCTCCACATCGTTTACGGCGTTCCGGTAAAACTCTTCATAATCTTCAGAGTAGACAGTATAAACCGGAGTGCAGGTTTCCGTATCCTCATGAAAGACATACTGGATCGGATTAATGCTGTCATAACAAATCAGTTCTTCCGTCTGCCAGAGATAACCCATCTTGTAATCATCCCTTGAATTCAGCACTTTTGTAAGCAAATACAGGAAGTTGATATAGAATTTTGTGCCTGTCCGTCCGGAATGCTCCGCCAGATCCGTTACATCTATTCTCGCAGTCATAGAAACAGAGCATTTGCAGTCTTCCGTAAAATGACGGAATACTCCGCTTCTGTAATACCGCTCCTTGTCTATAACTCTATAGTTCATATGATCTTACCTCTCATACCTCGTGCCATGCGAAAGCAATACCGCATCAGTCAATTCCACTTGCAGAATAATGGTATTCACATCACTGAAATCATTGTGGCCGTTATCGATCCATTCTGAAAAGGCCATTCTCAGTTTCTCTGCTATCAGAGCATTTTCCGGTTTCCCGAAATACCCTAAATTTATTCCTTTCCCATGAGCCGTGAACCATTCACCGGCAATCGCAACAACCGGATTGACCTCTATGTGTTTCATTTTATTTGAAAGCCCATATGTAATGGTATAGAACGACCCATTCTCATAAAAGGCATTTACATATCTCACATATGGCACTCCATCCTCTATCGTTGCAAGCGATATTACCGTATCCTTGCCAAACCGCTCGGCCATTATCTTTTCAGCCTGATTATTCCAGTTTTTCACAAAAAAATCCTTCACAAAGCTCTGATTTATTCTTCGACAATTAAAGCTCTTGCATCAACACTGTCTATACGCTCATGCATGATCTGCCTGTATTCATCTGAAGCAAAACAAGCGTCCAGTTTGTCTCTTGAAGGAAACCGTATGATGATTACCCGATCGGGTTTGCGAAGCGGAGAAAGTGCTGTCACGCTCTCCGTCCGCGCAAGATATTCTCCGCCATAGTTTTCAACGATAGTCTTCACTTTCTCGACATAATCATCATAAGATCCGCGTCCCTTGTTTTTATCAATATACACATCAATGATAAAGAAACAAGCCATCTATTCCCCCTGTCGTAAACACGCTATCGTTCTGCTGAACAACGGATTGCCTGCCAGCATAGGCATTTTAAGTTTGCCGCAAACCTGTTCCACCAATACCGGGAGCTCGGCACCATCATCCAATTCCGAAACAGTATTCTTCAAAAGATCAATAAGTTTCCCGGCTTCATTCAGCTTATCCTTCATCATCTCAGCAGAATAAATCCGGTCCCACGCAGGATAGTATGCTTTTACGCCTTCAACCGCTTTCAGAACACTCAGCGTTTTTCTCATCTCCTGTTCATCAATAAATATCGGGATATCCCCTTTTACAGGGACAGAATCGCCAATAAACATATTATCTTCCACAAGGTAGGAAACCTCATCGCAGGAATGTCCGGCAGTTCGTATAACTCTCACCTTAACGCCATTCTCCGGTTCGATTACATCCCCATCCTTTACCACGACATCAACCATTGACGATTTTCCCGCAAGATGATAAAAATTCGGAATGGGTCTTTCCTGAAACTGAAGGTCTATGTCCTCGATCCATCTTTTCTCTCCTTCACTTGCATAGATTCTGCATCCGGTATGTTCCTGAAAATATGCCGCAGAACCGATATGATCGGGATGAGCATGTGTAAGAAAGATTGCTTTTATTTCAGATATGTCCCTGCCGATGGTATCCAGATAATCCATGATCTGCTTTTCACACCCAAACACGCCTGAATCCACAAGATATAATGAATTTGCCTCAATTATATAAACATACACAAACCGGCTGATCTGCTCTGTCACATGAAAATCGATTTTTATCTGATGAACCTTCATCTTTGTCATCCTTCCTTGTATGAAATATCTGCCGGAATCTTTTCGTAATAAAGGAAGTCCATCATTCCCGTATTCTCGGCATACAATCTTTGTTCCCCCCTGAACACAAATCCAGCTCTGTCATACATCCTCTGTGCCGGAAGATTTGATTTCAGTACTTCAAGACGCAATACCTTCTTTCCGTTCCTCAATGCGATTTCCATTGCTTCTTCAAGAATTCTTACCCCAAGGGATTTACCCCTGTGATCAGGACAAACCGCAAGGAGATGAACAGTTGCCACTTCATCGTTTGTCAGGTTGTCCTTCCAGGGGATACCCAAATACTCATCTTCCTGATACATCATAATGACCGCCATACCTGCAATTTCTTCCCCGTCCGTCAAAACATACATTTCCCCACGGTCAATATATGCCCTCAGCGATTCATCTGTCGGATGCTTCCCATATTCCCAGCGTGCGGTTTTTTCTATGTCAGGCGTATTCTCTATCACATCAATATATTTGCTCTTTACGGATTCAAAATCATCTGTTTGGATCAAATGCATCTGTTTTCCTCCGGTTTACCGTTTTGCAGCTGTCCTTTATGACGGCCTTTTTTATTTCTTCTCAAATAGGATATTGTTCACCCGCTCAGTAATATAAAGCTCTGTATCTGTCTCTGCCAAATCGTAACCGGCTATCACAGCCTTATCATGTTTTTTAAGCACTTCCTCGTATCCGTAAGCAGTATCCTTCTTCTTTGGAAATCGTATTGTACTGTCGAAGCTGTCTGTGATAAAAAGGCCATGCCTGCTGCAGATGTCTGTCCACTCACCTTTTGTATAAAACCTGATATGTCCGTCCTTCTTCAGCCGCATATAGTCATCGACAAATCTGTTTGTATCACATTCGTTAGGACAGGGATCTGATATGAACAACAGCCCTTTATTCTTCAAAACTCTGCTTACCTCTCCGATGCTATGCTCTATGTCCGGGAAATGATGTAAAGCATATCTTGTTACAACCAGATCAAAAGAACCCTCCTCAAAAGGAAAATCGATTCCGTCATAGCTTACAAATGACAGATTTTTTATTCCTTCGGCATCTGCCCTTGCACGATTCGCTTCAAGAGCTGCATCCACGATATCCAGACCGATAACCTCACAGCCGGGATTCTTCTTCGCAATCGGAAATGAAAGATACCCGCTCCCTGTTCCAAGATCAAGGATCTTCATCCGCTCACTGATCTTCACAAACCCAAGGATCTTTTCCAGATGCCCGGCGTCCTGAGTTTGCCTGTTATAAAAATCCCCTGCTGCAAAGCTTTCTTCAAAGCTTTTGCGGGTATCATTTATGCTTGCCTTGATACCAAACTTCAGCTTCATGATATTTTTGCAAAGAATCCGGCGCCTTTCTTCAAATCATAAGCTGTATGCTTTGGATCTGATCACAGTAAGCTTTTCACTAAATATCTCGCGGCATATCCGCAATTCCAATGCCTGTCTGTGCCGAAGGTGTTCCAAAAAATCTTCGGAGCTTTTCAGAGATCGCTTCTTTGCATACGGCGAACTGATGAAGTATTCCATCACCATATTGAACCAGATCTCATTCCCGTCTTTGTCTGTCCGTTCTCTTCGTACTGTCCCCAGATTTTTTTCGATATCAGGTGACTCAATATACCAGATCTCATATTCTTTGCCGTTTAAGGCGGATCGCACTTCTTTATAAAAATCAAGAATGGCATCATCCGACATATCTCTGAAAAGGATCATATCTTCCACTGCATTCTGAAGCAGAGAGCATTCAAAGATATTGTTATCTCCCTGCCAGTTTTGGTATCTTGTCAGCACGATATTCTTATACTCTTCAAATACCGTCCTTCCGTTGTATATCTCATAATTTTCCAATTGATGATAAAACTCCGGATCCTCACTTTTAACCTGTGTATAGCAGACGATCCGGTAATCACCTTCTTTATGCATCTTGCTGATGATTTGATCCTGCAGATCATTCCATTGTCCTAAAACTTCCGAATACTGAGCCTCACTCATTCGCGCGCACCAGGCCAATTCTATCGGAGAATAATCCCCTTCCATAAGAGCTGTGCAATTCGGATATTTTTCAGAGAGTTTTCGAACAAGCGTACTCTTTCCGCTTCCCTGCAGCCCTTCGACGAAATAATTCATACGTTACTGCTCCGTTTCTTTCTTATAGAATCACATTAATGCTTTTTCACACTATTCAACATATCGTTTTTTCTATTTTTTCCGATAATGCCCATAGATATGCGTGCGCTGATATCCGATCTTCTTATAAAATTCATTGCCTCCGCCTGTCATCACTTCAGCGCCAAGAGGTCTGAGTATGCTGTCATGATGGGAAAGCGCCGCGGCGGCAAGACCCTTATGCTGATGCTCCGGCACGGTGCAGAGCGGTTCCATGTATGCAAGCCGGGTCGTTGGACACCACCACATACCTGAAAAGCAGACATAATCATCATTCTCATCCGCTATGATCGCCGAATACTCATAAGTCGCATGCGGAGCCGGAGCGATCGCTGCGCCTAATACATTCTGATAAAGTTCAAATGAACTTCTGCCGTCGTTCTTTGTCGGAACATCCCAATCTTTAAACTCACCGAGTTCCTGCTTGTTAAACCCATCCCAGAGGCACCTGGCTGTCTTTAACGGATCCGATGTACCGGGATCCACAAAGTGATATCCTTCCGGAAGCGGAAAATCCAGTTTACCCTGACGAAAATCAAAATAATGATCCGCTTCTTCCCAGGCAAGCTCATAGCCCCGTGCTTTCGCTGCATCGATCAGCGCAGCCTGGCCAGAGATAAGCACCAATTCCAAAGGTTCGTCAAACTTCGGATAAGCGGTCTCGGCATATTCTATCATCTCTCCGGCAAGATATTCATACCCCGGACGCAGCACAAAATAAAGTGATGTTACAGGCTGCTCATAGAAAACAAAAGCAACCGGGTTACCGTCGTCCAGCCAAAACCGGTTCAGCCGCAGAAAGTCCTTCTCCATCCAGGGAGAAGTTATTGCATATTCAAAAAACGGTTCCGCCGGCCCGTTGGTCTCTTCATGGTTATAAACTTCAGTCATGAGCTTGTAAACGAGCCCAATGTCTGTAAGGATCTGAAACTGTTTTGTATTGATCATAATGCATCTCTGTTTTTTAACTGAATTATAACAAATCGACAGCCTTGACAGGAAGCACGAAACGAAACTTATCGTCAAATGAGGATTCAGCGATTCAGCCATCCTTTCAGCCGGCGAAACACTTCTTCCCTATCTTTTACTGGTATTACCGCACTCTTATTCAATGCATAATGATGACCAAACTCACTGTCAGTATAAGTGCTCCCGTTCAGCACGACGGGCTTATCATATCTTGGCCTTACGTGAATATGAAGATGAGGATCAGGCGCTGACTCTTTATAGAAATTATTCATCAAACAACTCCAATTACATAGAGCAGCTCCTAAAACAGCCTTTAAACACGCCTCCACTTTACAGATCAGATCATGAAGCTCGTCCCATTCATCATCTGTCAGCCCTGACAATGAATTGCAATGACGCTTCAAAACCAATATACAGCGTCCGATATAATCCTGTTCATCTGACAGGAAAACAGACCATGATTTACTTTCGTACACCTGAAACTGTTTCTCTTCTTCAGATAGGTTGCACCAATCACAATTATCCATTTTATTCACCTGCCCCCTTTATCACCCATTATATTGATCCATCTAAAAAGAATGATGACTGCAATACTGTTATCACGAGAATCATAAGCTTCCCTACAAAAGACAGACAGCCTCAGCAATTTACCGCCCAGGGAATAAATCGACGCACCGAAAGATTTACAGTTTCAATACCGCGGGAATTTCATCCCACCCTTCGGGCATCTTCTCCGCTTCCATGAAGCCGAAAGACCGATACAGTTTTCCGGCGGTCTCGTTTTCCGGTTCATAGGAAAGCCAGCAGTATTCCGCTTCACCGCAGGGCCATGTCCTTATGAAATCCAGTGCGAGCTGCATCGCCGCCTTACCGTAACCTTTATTCTGGTGATTTTTATCGATCATAAAGCGCCATATCAGATAATTGTTATTGAGAAAAGGATATTTCTTCCTGTCGGCATCTTCATCGGCAATATCAAATCCGATCATCAGAAATCCGACCGCCGTTTCTCCGTCATAGATCCCGAAGGGCTGAGCATATCTGCCCTCCGCAGTATTTGCACAGGCTTCCGCAAGGCCGTAAATGTTGGGCGCAACAAAGTTTTTCTGTGATTCGAAGGGCGCTAAATCAATAAGGGCATCAAAATTCTTTGTGTCCACTTTTACCAGCCGCACATTTCTATTCTCTGTATTCATTTTTCGTTCTCCAATAATCCTTGATTATTTCTGTATTTCAAATAACCCGCATACGTTGGTTTTAAGATTTTCTGCGCTAAATCTTTTTATAGAGCTCGTAGCAGTTGTGTCCTTTTGGAACGTCTTTGAGCTCGCCTCTGACCAGATAGCCGTTCTTTATGAAGAAATCGACGTTCCAGTCACCCGCGTTTGTCAGTATCAAGGTCACGCCGTTTTCCTTGGCGAATTTTTCCGCTTCCCGCAAAAGAAATGTGCCCAGGCCCTGTCGTCTCAGGAGCTCTTCAACAAACAGTGCTTCGACAAAACCATCCGCACCTTTGTCCACGTCCGCGATCACGCCAGCAATAAACCTGCCGTCTTTATCCACGAGTTTTTTATAAAAACAGACGTTTTCGTATTTCGGTTCGTAGGCTTCGTCGTATTTGTCAAGGCCGTTTTGTATCACACCCGCGTCGTCGTCATTGCCAAGTGAAACCCTGAACCGCGCACCGCTGTTGTTTGCCGGCACATATTCCGGCGTGTCCCTGTCAAGATATTTGACCAATGAATAACTGATATAGCCGTTTGCCTTTTTCAGCGTTGTAAATACCGTGTAACCGTGTTTTTCATAAAACGGTCTTGCCATATAACTGGCTGTGCCAAGCGTCACGACCCGGCAGTCCTTCTCTTTTGCAATACGTTCTGCCTCACGGATGATCATTGAGCCAAGCCCCTGATGACGATAGCGTTCATCCACCCAAAGCTCTTCAAGTAAAACTCTCGACCAGTGATATTCGTATGCTTCTGCAATACATCCACCGATGATCTCGCCGTTTTTATTCTCAATTTTGAGAACAAATTCTTCTTCATCTTTATCCACTTCACGCGGCACGATCTCATTGATCTTCTCACCGATATATCCGGCATCTTCTTTTGTCAGATCCTCTATTTTAAATTCCATGTTCTCTTTTCCACAAAACCCGGTTTGCTCATCGCCCTCATCCTTTTTGCAGATCGTCCGCTTCGGCTCTTACGGCACTGGAATAAGGTCTTTCTTTTGGTGATACAAGCAGCATACCGTCTCAGCAATCTGCCAATCAGGAAACAAATCGACGCACCGAAAGGTTTACAGTTTCAATACCGGTACTCCCCGTCGCAAATACAGATCAGCAAATATGCGCAGTAAGCTCCGCATATTCTTATGAGCCTTTTTGAGAAATTCCAAAACTGTAAGCTTCATTATACTGCTGACCATTTCTTCCGGACAGGTATGCATATCTCACTCATGTAATTATCTGATTCAGCGTGTTCTTATATCCGCCTTTGATCAACAAGCCACTCTATGCCTGATTCCGACTGGTCAACCCCGGGATTCCGGTTGGTCATTACTATGGCTATATTCCCCGTGACGTAATTGATCTTCATCATACTCTGCCCATTTTCACCCCAGCCCCGTGATATGATCTCATTCTCGCCGCCCATAAACACTCCAAGCCCTGTCCACGGGAATTTAGTGTCCGCTTTTGCAATCTCCCGGGCTGACTTTTCCTGAAGGAAAAGACTATTTCCGCGGAAGGCCTTAACGAATTCCTCAGCGATCATCAGAAGTTCTTTTGGTGTACTCCATAAGCCGGAGGCCGCAAGATCGGGAATCTGAGGGTATTTCCCCGAAATAGACTCACCGTTTTCATCATATCCTGTCGCCATAACATGATTTTTTTCATAGTATGTCACATTCTTCGGTGATGCAAAAAAAGTATGCCTCAGATTTAACTGATCAAACAGAAGTTCTTTTGCGATATCGTCAAACGGCTTTTGTGTAAGTTCTTCAAGCAACAGCTGAAGAATACAATAGCCTGCATCCGAATATTCAAATGCTGTTCCCGGTGCTTTTTCAACGCGCGCAGGGCGGTTATTATATGATGTCCTGCCTTCCAGTATATCTATGAGACCAACAGGCGGATCATTTCTTCGAAGCCCGTAAAACGCATCTTCTCCATCTTTTATTCCCGCAGTGTGACGCAAAAGGTCTCGTATGGTCGCTCCGCTTTCATCACCATCAGGCGTCAGAAGCTTCCACTGTCCAAGGTAGTGATTCACTGACCTTTCTATATCGAGCGCTCCCTGCTCATATTCCTTCATAACACATATGGCAGTAATAAACTTTGATATGCTGTTAGCAGGGAAAACAGTGTCTTCTTCTGCCGGTATTTTTTCTTCTCTGTCCGCAAATCCATAACAAAAAGCTTTCGTACTTCCCGAATTATTTCCATACGCCAGGCTTATTCCCGGAAATGTCTTTTGCAGACGATTGTTCATATAATCCGAAAGCGCCACATATTCACGCTGATAAGACTCTCGGTTTTCTTCACTTATCTTCTCTGTCATTTCATTCTCTCAATTTTCAGAATATCTGTATTTATAAGTTCATATAACTCTGAAATGAAGTTCTTCTGTTGATGTTTAGGATATTTCATCCAGATCTGCCAGCTGCTCAAATAGGTATTCCGGATAATCTTCATTTGATGCCATAAGTTTCTCTCCTGCAAAGTTCCGATTCGTTCAATTCGTCACCTTACGTTTGATCAGATGTCTTTCCTGAATCGCCGCTGCAGTCGCAGCCATGCAGACAACTGCGGCACTGTACCTCATATCTATGAATGCCGGTGTCAGTGGAAAAACAAACAGCAGACCTCCGGTCACCTTGTTCATTATGGAATGCACAGATATGAACTCTTTCCGGCTGAAGAATCCTGCTGCAATATTCGCCACCTTGATGAATGCAATGATGGCAATCCATATATATATCCAGACCGGAACATACAATACAGGCAGCAGTTTAATCAGGCATACCGCTGCGAATACGATATCTGCAGCTGTATCAAGCCTTGAACCGAACTCGCTGACGGTACCGGTTTTCCTCGCCACAGCTCCATCGATCATGTCAGAAGCTCCAGCCGCTATGTAAAGAATAAAAAATGCCGGGGAAAATGCCGGGCAGAACAGCAAAAAAGCGCTGATTACTATTCTGATTTCAGTTATGATATTTGCCATGTTATACCGGTGTCCCCGATCCGATCGGATTTCCGTCCGGATCAAAAAAGTATATGACTTTCTGTCCCCGCCTAAGGATATTGTTTGCACTCATAATATCAATATATCTATCCAAAAACAAACCTCTAAATCACGTTCCTATTCCTCCAGCTGCGTAAATGGAGTTGCTTCATACACAAAAATCATTGCGTCGTAAAGGTCAGTGACCGGCGCATAAACTCTTACTGTAGCAGCTAATAAACTGTTCAAAAACCCAAAGCTTTCTCCCAGAGAGCCTGTCGGCATTTTGCCTGTAATAATGGAATTTAAATTTTCATCATCGATCAAATCAGCGAATCTTAAATAATATGTTCCCAAATCCTTTGCCTGATAGGCCAGCAAATCTCCCGAATATGATGTATGATTTTTTCTGCCATTCTTCGACCGTATATTTGCCGTTGTCTTAAAATAATCTGTACCGATCGCAAAATATTCACCGCCCATAGACTCTTTCAAATAGGAACCCATGGTTTTTACATATGAACCTGCGTATCCTATATGTCCATTGTGTCCGGTAATCATGATTGGACAGCCGGCATAATGGTATATTTCTTCAATATTCCCGGCCATTGTTCTATCTCTGTATGTTCCATAAGCTATACTGTCTCCTGACGGAATGGCGGCTAATTCTTTTGCCAGGAAAACATTATCTATGCACTTTCGGATCCGATCTATACCGGCATCTTCATCATAAGCGGCCTTTGACAGTTCTTCTTTGTACGTGTTCAGTAAGTCAAAAACTTCTCCCATTCTTTCATCTTTAAAATTAAATTCGTTCGCTAAATAGGCATCTATCGGTGCTGCCGCAGGCGCTATATTATTTTTCTTTATATATTCACTGATCACATAAATATCAACCTCAGGATTTTGGATATCAAATCCATAAAATTCTAAATATCCATCATGAGAATTTTCGTTATATTCTCTCATCCACTCGATTAAATCTTTCATCTCCTCAGTATGATAAATTGGAAATGCAATATGAGAGAACAACTCCTCTATTGTCATAGCAGAGTTCCCGTTTATATAATCATTGATAAGCACTCCCTCGCCATAACCCATTTCAAAACAGATAGCTGAAACGCCATTGTCTCTGATCAGTGTTTTAAAAACGTCCAATTTCAATTCCTGGAATTCTTTATTCCCATGCGCAGCCTCTCCAAGACCGATAATTTTCGCATCTTCACTTACCAGCTCATCCGTTACCTTCATAGCATAGTTACTGATCCCGTCAACGGTTTTTGATGCATCCAAAACCGGCTTATACATTTGAAACATAAGAAATGCTGATAATACCAGGCACGATCCTGCGGCCAGACATAAGATAATCTTGATAATTCTCTTTATAATTTTCATCGTTCTGCTCCCCCTTTCTTCTCGAGATCAGACATCAGCGATGCTTCGAATAAAATACAAACTCCTTATCGCGCTTTATTTCCTTATAACCAAGCTTAGAATAAAAACTGTTTGTCCTAACATTCCAAACAGGCGTATCAAGCGTAAACTCATTTACTTCCGGGAATATATTTTCCGCTTCCCGCATTATAAAGATTCCATACCCTTTTCGGAAATACTCCGGCGCAACGAATATCCTGCCAACATTCAAAACATCATTTTCTAAAAACAGGATTGCTCCGCCAACGATCAGTCTTTCCTCCGTCAGTTTATACAGATGTCCCTGTCGTGCCATTTTCGTATGAAATGGTAATGACATATATCCGGGAGGCCCACCCGGTGACGGAGCCCCGACAAAAATATCACTGTCAAATGCACGCTTCGATATTCCGGTCAATGTGAGTGCATCAGAAGTGCCCGCCTCTAATAACTGTAAACTCATAGGCCACCCCCTGCTTACACGCTATCATATTTCCGTCATTTTCAAGAATCATCTCAAGACCGAACAGATCATGGCAGAGCTGTCTGGATCTCTCGATATGTTTAACTACAATCAGTACGTTTTTCAGTTTCATTGTTTTCTTTCTTCAAACCAAACCCCGGTTTCATTGTGAGACTTAAGCACTTTTTCAGGTCTTTTGCCATCATGTATTCTGTGACTCCGGGACGGTATAGGTTTGGAATTTCCCCAACCTGCTGATAGCCGTTTCTTTCATAGAACCACTTTGCGTCCGGATTATAATCCGCGACAACAAGGAAAAACTTGTCTGCCATTTCATACGCGATATTTTCAGAATAATCCAGCAGAGCCTTGCCGATCCCCTTGCCTCTGTATTCTTCCTTCACGGCGATGATGTGCAGGTATGGAAAACTGTGAAACGCTCCCCCAGGGATGATGTATGCAAAACCAACGCATTCTTCACCGATGAGCGCTACATACAAATTCCCCTGGCGGATCCCTTCAAGGATCGCGGTTTCCGCTCTCCCCGGCGAAGAAAAGTATCTTTCGCCGAGCGTTGACCGACAGAGAGCGTCCCTGCAATCCTTCAGATGCTGTTCGTTTCCTTTTGCAAATGTGATCTCCTGCATTCCAATCTCACTCTTTGCATCAGTGCTTCATTGAACCGGAGTACTGCCGGCCGCAGCCGCCGCACACACCTGTGTGGACACAGATGACGCCTCCGCAGGCAGAACAGGTCCACTGCTTCCGCTCGCGCTCCAGAAAAGCGGCCATCCCCGCCTCCCGGATGAA
>CADACE010000053.1 GCA_902786265.1 uncultured Chloroflexota bacterium
CCGGAGATGGCGAAGAAGCAGGTCTGCATGATGGTGTTGATGCGGCCGCCCATGCCGGTCTTCTTGGCAACGGCGAAAGCGTCGATCGTGTAGAACTTCAGCTGCTTTTCGATGATGGCTTCCTGGCATTCGACAGGGAGTTTGTCCCAGACTTCTTCCGGACCGTAAATGGAGTTCAGGAGGAAGGTGCCGCCCTTCTTGGCGAAGCGGAGGATGTCCAGTTTTTCAAGGAAGGTGAACATGTGGCAGCCGATGAAGGAAGCGTCATTTTCACCGATGAAATACGGGGCGTGGATCGGATCCGGGCCGAAGCGCAGGTGGGAGGTGGTGGTGGAACCGGACTTCTTGGAGTCATATTCGAAGTAGCCCTGGGCCCAGTTGTCGGTGTTCAGACCGATGATCTTGATGGAGTTCTTGTTGGCACCGACGGTACCATCGGAACCCAGACCGAAGAACATGCAGTTCACGGTGCGGCCTTCCGGCAGCAGGAACTTGGTGTCATAAGCAATGGACTTGAAGGTGACGTCATCTTCAATACCGACAGCGAAGTGGTTCAGCGGGCAGTCCTTCTTCATTTCGTCGAAGATACCCTTGACCATTGCCGGGGTGAAGTCCTTGGAGCCCATACCGTAGCGGCCGCCGCGGATGACGGGCATAGCCTTGAACGGAGCGTAACCATCGGTGACAGCTTCGTTGATGGCGGAAACGACATCGAGGAAGAGTGGTTCACCTGCGGAACCCGGTTCCTTGGTGCGGTCGAGGACAGCGATCTTCTTGACGGTGGCGGGCAGAGCCTTGACCAGGTCTTTGACGCTGAACGGACGATACAGGCGGACAGCGATGACGCCGTATTTTTCGCCCTGGGTGGCGTTCAGGTATTTCGCGGTTTCGACACAGGTTTCAACACCGGAGCCCATGGCGATGATGACGATTTCAGCATCTTCAGCACCATAGTAATCAAACAGATGATACTGGCGGCCGGTGAGGGAGGCGAATTTGTCCATAGCTTCCTGGACTTTCGCCGGGCATTCTTCATAGAATTTGTTGACAGCTTCACGACCCTGGAAGAAGACATCCGGGTTCTGGGCAGTACCGTGGATGATCGGGTTTTCCGGGTTCATTGCGCGGGCGCGGGCGGCGATGACGTCTTCGTCATCGATCATTGCGCGCATATCTTCGATGTCGAGCTGTTCGATCTTCATTACTTCGTGGGAAGTGCGGAAGCCATCGAAGAAGTGCAGGAACGGCACACGGGATTTCAGGGTGGCGCGCTGCGCGATGAGGGCAGTGTCGTGCGCTTCCTGAACAGAGTTGGAGGCGATCAGCGCGAAACCGGTCTGGCGGGTAGCCATGACATCGGACTGGTCACCGAAAATGGACAGAGCGTGCGGCGCCAGGGCGCGGGCAGTCACATGGAAGACGGTGGAGATCAATTCACCGGCGATCTTGTACATGTTCGGGATCATCAGCAGAAGACCCTGGGAAGCGGTGAAGGTGGTGGTCATTGCACCGGTGACTAACGCACCGTGTACGGCACCCGCGGCACCTGCTTCGGACTGCATTTCCATAACGCTCGGAACGGTTCCCCAAAGGTTCGGGACGTTCCTGGCTGCCCATTCATCCGAAAATTCGCCCATCGGGGAAGACGGAGTGATCGGGTAGATTGCGACGACCTCGTTCATGCGGTAAGCCACATAAGCGACGGCCTCATTGGCATCGATTGTAACCATTTGACGTGCCATGAAAAGTAACTCCTGATTTCTATGTTTTTCGGTCTTATTCGTAAAACCGGACACTAATTTTTCCCGGCTCAGCCGGACTCAATACAGGCCCGGATTCATTACAGGCCTTTTGCAAGCAAAAAAGACGGAAAAATCCGCTATCTTTGCGGATTTATTATAACCTATTTTTTGTCAGAAATGAAAAATATTTTCCCCGAAGGTGTAATGAGTTAATTCCGTTTTCCCGTATGACGTTTATCGTGGGACGAATAAAAGCCGGATTTCAGGAGAAAAGATATTATATAATAATCCAAAAACGGATATCGCATATCGGAGATTGCATATGAAAAAAGTCTTTTTCTGTCTTTTGCTGATGATGCTCTGCAGCATGTCGTCGGTTTCCGCGGAAAATTTTCCGGAACTCAATTGGACAGCTCCTGTTAAAACAGTTGTGTCGACAGGGAATACCGTAAAACAAAAGGGAACAAGAATCGATCCGACAGATTTTGGGATCGTTCTGCTGGCTAAGAATCAAACGGGAGGCTGGTTCCTGTTTGAAGCTCCACAGGACGGAGATTATATTTTCTCTGTCCGGGCGCCAGATCTTTCCGGCCGCCGCTTCAATATGCGTTTCTATTTTGATGCAAAAGATCAAGCAGCCTCAGCTGCGTTCAATAAATCAAATGAAGTGCAGCAGTTTGTGTTGAAAGGAGTGAAAAAAGGTCAGACTGTCTATTGGTGGGATGACGACAATACCGGCAGGGGATACACGCTTCTTGATTCGCACGAATTGATGATCACGATCGCAAATCAACCCGGAGCCGTCATTGAACCCACCGCTGTACCCCAATCCAAAGAGGTATCGCCGCAGGAATCTTTCCGGCCAGGAGACACATTATTCTTCGGCCATTATGAGCAGGATAATCACCGTTCGAACGGTCCGGAACCCATTGAGTGGCAGGTGCTGGCGGTGGAAAACGGCAAGGTACTGATCATCAGTAAATACGGGCTGGACCAGGTTCCATACAATACGGTAAATACGATGAGTGCCAATGTAAGCTGGGAGACCTGCGGCCTTCGCGAATGGCTGAATGAAACGTTCCTCGGCAAAGCTTTCAGTACCGAAGACCAATACAAGATCGCACAGGTGATAAACAAAAATTCCGTACCCCCATGGCAGGAATATGCAGTAGGTTTTCCTCCTTCCAACGCACCGGTCCCGAGTGAAAATGATACAGTCGACCGCATCTTCCTTCTCAGCAAAGATGAAGCGGAAAAATATTTTTCTTCAGATGAAGACCGCCAATGCATTGCCACAGCTTACGCAGAAGCACACGGAGCGAAGAACGAAATCACAAGTATTTTCAAGCCGGGAGCAGAATATCGAGTCAGTTGGTGGCTGCGCAGCGTATTGGGCGTATTCGGTGGGGAAGGCTCCCGGCCAATCTGGTGTGCCATGTATGTCTTTCCCGCCGGACATTTTTATGGAACATTTGTAAATTATAAGTATCATGCCGTCCGGCCCGCCTTATGGCTGGATCCGGAGGGATCGGCGGAATCCCCCGCCGGGCTCATTCATCCGGACGACTCAACGGAAGGATCCGCTTCTTCTGACAGCGGAAGATATTTTTACTACTGCGGCATGAAAAGCTATCTGAACCCCGGAGATCACGCGGAGGTAGCCATCAATACCGGCCTGAAAATGCGTAAAAAACCGGCAGGGGCGGAAACCGGTATACAGGCTTTTGCCGGAAAAGACGTCAAAATAATGGACGGACCTGTTTGTGTGAATGGTGTCGTCTGGTTTGATGTTGATTTTCTGGGTTATCGCGGCTGGTGCATGGAAGGCCAAAATGGGACCTATTATCTTACAAAGACCTCCGGTCCGTCTGTTTCACAGAATTCTCCGGCACAACCGCAAAAAACTCCGGAGCCCACTGCAGCGGCTCAGACTGTTTCGCCTCCGGCGGACAAAGGGGGAAGCTCCGCAGGACAACCAGCGTATCCGACACTGCGGCCGGGAGATACTGTAGAGATCATCAATATTCCCTCCCTGAAAATGTATATGAGTCCAAACCGGAACCCGATCGACGGTGTTGTGGCTTTCCCCGGGAAGACCGCGAAAATCACAGACGGTCCGCAATATGACAGCAATGTGTATTGGTACGAGATCAATTTTCTCGGTTACACCGGCTGGGTGATGGGGATGAGCATATCCGGAGTATATTATCTGGAAAAAATAAACTGACAGCAGAACGGCGCAGTACAAAGAGCTCTTTGTGCTGCGCCGTTTCCTTTACGGCAAAACTCTCGCCGAATAATAAATGTGTGGTAAATAAATTACCTGACGACCTTGATCGTGATGCTGCCGGTATCCGTCTTGATGCTGCATTCGCCGCTGCCCGCGGATTCGGGCACATCGACTTTCCCTGTCGCTGATTTTGTGGTGAAGATTTTATCCGAAAGCAGCGTCCCGTTGATCGAACCGGTGTCGCTTTCGATTTCAAGCTTTCCCGCGTCGCAGCGGTCCAGATGGATGCTGCCGGTATCGGTCTCAAGCTCCATTTTCCCGGATGCCACAACATTTGCCAGGGTAAGGCTGCCGGTATCACTTTCGGCGGAAAGTTTCTCACATTTCACATTGGTCAGACTGATCTTGCCTGTGTCCGTTTTTACCTTGAAGTCTTTTGTTCCCCTGATATCCGTGACATTGACCGCACCGGTATCGGAATGGATATCGAGCTTTTCCGGTTCCGAACCGCCGCAGGTGATCCTGCCGGTATCGGTGTGGATTTTCAGCGTTTTGTTTACATCAGCGTTGAAATCAACGGTACCGGTATCCGTTTCAATTTCGGCACTCGCGAAAGAAAAACCTGCCGGGACCAGGATGCTGCCGGTATCGCTTTCAAGCTCCAGTTCCTTATAATCCGCGTGAGGCAGGTAGACCCCGATTTCCGCTTTATCCGGGTTGATCCCGAGGCGCAGGAACCAGGGCAGTTTATACTTTTCACTCACTTTCAGTGTCCTGCCCGCCGCGTTGACGGAAAACCTCATCGCGTTATTTCCGGACCAGACGACTTTTGCGGATTTTCCGTTGGATTCATAAAAGCGGATGTTTCCTGTCTCGCTTTTGATTTCAATTTCTGAATAATTTCCTTTGAGCGGGAAAGTTTTTCCGCTCCCCGATGAGGTGCTGCGATTCAGAAAGCTGAATCCAAATGAGGACAAGCCGCAAACCATGCTCAAAAAGCAGGATAATAACAGGAACACGATTACCATAATGATCAATTTTTTGGTGTTGCTGCTCATTTTTACTTTCCTCCTGATTTTCATTTGGGGCTGCTGTCCGCGAGCCTCAAATAAATAGTTATTGTCTTACCCTATTAATCTTACACACAAAAAATGAAGAATCATTAACGGAATTGTTATAATTTGATTAGAAAAACCGGAAGCAAAGCGGGAAAGAGATTTGCATTTTCTCATCCGGGAAGGAGTATTTGTTATGGAAGCAGCGGACAGCCTGATCCTTGCAATCGAAAATATTCGCGGAACCGGTGTCCGCGTCACAAACAGCCAGCCCGTCTTTGGCGGTGACATCAACAGCGCTTACAAACTGACACTCTCGGACGGATCCGTGATCTTTATGAAGGCAAACTCCCGGCAAAAGCTTGCCATCTTCGAAGGGGAAGCTGAGAGCCTGAACTTCATCAAACAGACCAATACGGTCCGGTCGCCGGAGGTGCTGGCCCTCGGTACCGACAGCGATATTTCCTTCCTTTTGCTTGAGTTTATCCTCTCCGGTCCGGCATCAGGAGCCTCATCTGAGGAACTGGGGATCGGTCTTGCCCGGATGCATCAGGCGGATACCGCCGCTTTTGTCAAAGGCGGGAAATTCGGCGCTCTTCATGACCACCTTCTCGGCTCCGGCATTCAGGATAACACACCCACGGACAGCTGGGTCAGCTTTTTCACGGAACGCAGGCTGCGTCCTCAGTTTGAAAAGGCACATCATTATTTCGACAGCAGTTCCCGTAAGCAGATCGATACATTTCTCAAAAATCTCGGAGAATACCTTGTGGAGCCGCAAAGGCCGTCCCTTCTTCACGGAGACCTGTGGGCGGGGAATTACATGGTTGACCGGGAGGGGCATCCGTGGCTCATCGATCCGGCAGCTTATGTCGGGCATGCTGAAGCTGATCTTGCTTTGACAGAGCTCTTCGGCGGATTTGACCGGACCTTCTATGACGCTTATCAAAGCGCGGCCGGTCTCGATCCCGGCTACAGAGACCGCAGGGATATTTACAATTTATATCATCTGGTGAAACACCTGAACCTTTTCGGAACAGGTTACCTGTATTCGGTTAAATCAATTCTGAGAAAATACGCTTAGCAGACAAAAATTTTGTGCCGGCAGAAAGCCGGCACAAGCATTGATTTATAGGAGAGTTACGGGATATACGGCACGTAGCCGGATAATTCGTTCACATCGATCTGGACTGTCTCTGTACCGGATTCGGGAACCGGAACGCTTATTGTTTCCTGATTCTCAGGTTCTTCGGTCGGTACAGGTTCCCCGGTTTTTCCGCTGGTTTCATCTTCATTTCCGGGAGCTTCAGTTTCATAAGGCCAGGGAACCTCTCCCGATAACTCTACCATCTCCGGAGTCGGACTGGGAGCAAATTGCTGCGTGACCTTGTCGACAATGGTGCATCCGGTAACAACAGCGGTCATTCCCGCGCAGACCGCGGCGATCCGAATCTGCTTTCCCAGCGAAGCTTTCTTTTTCAGCTGCTCTTCCAGATACCGTACTTCACTTTCGCAGTAGGGGCAGGTCCCGCTGCATTCTCCGGTATGGGTGCAGTCTTTCGACCGGAAAGGAATACCGTTTTCCGCGGCGATCTTTCGGCGTATTTCTCTGAGTATATTGCATTTCTGTTTCCCTTTCATATCACACCTCCGGGACATTTTCTTGTCTTATACCCAATTAACGACGTTTTTATGCAATTTGTTCCGGTTTTCTTCGATATAATACTGTTATCATGCGGGGAAATAAGATAAAGGAGCCGGTTATGAATATCTTGCGTCTGTTTACCGGGGCTGACATCAATAAAGAAGTAAAGAAGTCGAAAATATAAAGAATATTCCGGGTGCTGTGCTGCTTGATGTGCGGTCAGAAAATGAATTCGCAGGCGGACACATTCCCGGCAGCATCAACATCCCGGTGGAGAAAATTTCGGAAGCCGAACACAT
This sequence comes from uncultured Chloroflexota bacterium, assembly GCA_902786265.1. Taxonomy (GTDB): domain Bacteria; phylum Chloroflexota; class Anaerolineae; order Anaerolineales; family Anaerolineaceae; genus Flexilinea. The sequence continues at coordinate 6,972 of CADACE010000053.1, forward strand.
TATCAGGGATCACAACACCCCTGTTTTTGTTTACTGCCTGCGGGGAACGCGCAGCCGCAGAGCTGCCGGTGCCATGAAAAAGCTCGGGTATCAGCAGGTGAAAAGTATCGGCGGGATCGCGGCTTATAAAGGTGAAACAGAATAAGGTTCTCCCGTGCCGTCAACTGAAAATGTTGACAAAAAATTGACATTAATCTGCTCTTTCTCTGACACAAAAGGACTATATTAAACAACATAAGACAATGAACTGAGGAACAGAGAAATCAAAAGGAGCGGATGCTCCGGAGATCAATCCCTCCTTCCCCAAGCTCAGAAACAAAAAAGTGAATGAGTAAGGAGGAAGTTATTATGTTACTGCCTAGTGTTTTCAGAGAGAATTTGTTTGATGATTGGTTCGGTTTTCCGGGCTTTCGGGATTTCGACCATGAATTTGAACGCGATTTTGACCAGACCGAACGCAAGCTTTACGGAAAGCATGCGGACCGCCTGATGAAAACCGACGTCCATGAACATGACGACCATTATGAAGTCGATATTGACCTGCCGGGCTTTTCCAAAGATGAAATCAATCTTGAATTGAAGGACGGTTACCTGACCATCAGCGCCGCAAAGGGTCTGGATAAGGATGAGACCACAAAGAAAGGCAAATTGATCCGTCAGGAACGTTATGCCGGCGCGATGCAGCGAAGCTTCTATGTAGGTGACAACCTTACTGAAGAGGATATCAAAGCCAGCTTCAAGCATGGCGTTTTGAACCTGACCGTCGCAAAAAAGGAACAGCCAAAGCTTCCTGAAAAGAAGACGATCGCGATCGAATGATCATCCCGTTCCGGGATGCGTGATCCCGAATTGAAATCTGAAAATTTATAATATGAAACACCCTTTTCGGACAATCTGAAGAGGGTGTTTTTGATTTCCTGACTGTCGAAAAATCACACAGCGGAGAACCGATCCACACGAAAGCACGGAATCAGGATAAAATTCCCATATGTGTATTAAAATCAGACCGGCAAAACTCAGTGATTTCGGACCGGCTCATCAGCTGGACCGGATATCCTTTGGCGTGGATGCCTGGTCGGTTATGGATTATGCGTGTGTATTTTCGGTACATAGTGTAAAAAAATTCACTGCTCTGGTCGATGAAAAATTTGCCGGATTCGCTGCGGCAGAATATGATCCGGAGCGGAAAGCCGCCTGCCTGATGACGATCGCTGTTGATCCCGAATACCGGCAAAGGGGCATCGGGTCCGCTTTGCTGAAACATTGCGAGGACGCGTTTCCGGGAAAACATTTTTACCTGAATGTTGACAGCGAAAATCAGGCTGCCATTAAGCTTTATGAAAAAGCCGGTTACCGTCAGACAGGTTCAGAACCTGCATATTATTTGAATGGTCACGATGCTATTATCATGGAAAAATGAATTGAGACCGGAAAACCGGGAGAGTTTCCCGGTCATTCCGTTGTTTTGAACAACATGAATGGCATCTGAATACAGAGGGATAAATATCAGAAAAATATGGGAAAGAAAAAATCATCGGCATTCAGCATTATATTGGAAGTGATCTCGCTGCTCCTCATCGCGCTGGGTATATTCTTCCGCTTTTATAACATGCAGTGGGATTCCGGAGCGCTGCTGCATCCGGACGAATACGGGCTGACCAACACGCTGACGCAGCTGCACATGCCATCTTCCATTTTGGGCTATTTCAACACACGCACCGCTCCGATGAGTCCTTATAACAAATATGACGCCAACGGAGAAACAATCTCCAATGGTCCGGACAACACCATGCGCTGGGGACAGCTGCCGATGCTGATGATCCGCACCGCGGCCGAAGCATTGAACAAAACCGGTTATCAGGAACTTCGTACACTTGGGCGTTATCTCTCCGCGATAATGGATGTCGGATCGATCATTCTCCTGTTCGTGATCGGGCTGAAATTATTTGACCGGAAAGTTGCCCTTTTGGGATGCGGGCTGTTCAGCCTCTGTGTCCAATCGATCCAGCAGTCCCATTTTATGACTGTCGACAATTTTGCCGTGTTTTTCACCATGCTTACCCTGCTCTCCGCGGTCAGCATTGCTCAGGGAAATTACCTGGAGCGGGATGCTGACGGTATTTATAAAATGAAACGCGGCGGCTGGTTCGCTATGGCACGCTTCGGGCTGTTTTTGGGTATGACGATCTGCTGCAAGGTCAACCTGGCAATGCTGGGATTGATCCTGGCGCCGGCGGTCTTCATCAGTTTTGCCGACGTAAAACTCAGCAGCCGTAAAGATTTCGGCCGTGTCATCACCCTGGCAGCAGCCAGTGCCCTGACTGCGATTGTGGTGATGGTCCTTGCCTGCCGTTTGTTCCAGCCGATGATGTTCCGGGCGAAAACGGGAAATACCTCTTTCTTTACCTTCGCGCTGAACCCGGACTGGGTCCGTTCCATGAACGTTGCCGCAACCGAATCGAGCGGCATCGGAGGCGGTCCGCCGTCCGAGCAGTGGTCCCACCGTCCGGCATTCTTCTTCGCCTGGGAAAATCAGGTGCTTTGGGGAATGGGCCTGCCGTTAGGTCTCGCGGTCTGGGCTTTTCTGATCATGGGCTGGGTATTTATCTTCCGTTCCAAAGAAGAAGGATCATGGAAAAAGATATTGCTGCCGCTGTTCTGGGCGACTCTCTTTTACCTGTTCATGAGCACGCGTTTTGTGAAAAACAACCGCTATTTCCTGCCGGTTTATCCGTCCTTTTGTCTGGTCGCCGCCTGGGGGTTGATCTGCTGGTACCGCAGGTCCGGAAAGGTTCTGAGCCGGCTGATCTGCTGTCTGACCGGTTTTTTTATTATCGGGGGTACGCTCATCTGGTCCGGATCTTTTATGAAAACCGTTTACGGGCAGAGACATTCCCGTGTTGAGGCAGTGGAATGGATCTATGACAATGTTCCGTCTCTGTTCCAATTAGCGGATATGGAAGATGATGCGTTGATTTCAACCATTTCTATCCCCGCGGATGAAACGGAAACTCTGCTGCAGGGTGTTACGGTCACGAAACGTTTCCGCCCCTACCGGGATACAAGGATCAACACGCTGCGGATCCCCAAAGCCAGACTGCTCAGCGGCGGTCCGGAAGAGACCGTGACCCTGGTCATCGAGTTGTGTGCGGAAGATAACGGCGGCGTCTGCATTTCCCATACGGAACAGACCGTAACAGTCGGAACGGACGAGACATCACTGCAGATCCCGCTGCGAAAAACAGAATTGAAGGCAGACGGACTTTACAGTCTCAGTGTTCGTGTCAAAGAAGGCGCTGATTTATTCCTGCGTCGCATTGTGATCGCCAATGAAAACTGGGATGAAGGTTTGCCTTTCCGTATGCGCGGGCTGGATCCTTTCGGACAGCTTTATACCGGCATCACCAATGAGGTCCGCTGGTATGACGTTCCGGAAAAGGTTGATATGTTCATGCGTGTCCTTACGCAGGCGGATTATGTGATCCTGCCGTCCCAGCGCGGGATCTGGAGTGTCTGCCGCATTCCGAAAACCTATCCGATGACCATGGCTTATTATCAGGCTCTGTTTGACGGATCGCTCGGGTTCAGACTGGTCAGGGAATTTCAGCGCCCGATCGAGATCGGACCGCTTTATATCTCCGACCTGGCAGGAACGGTCACGACCGAATATCCGAAGCTGCCTGTGGTGAATCTGAGCAACTGGGCTGCCGAAGAAGCCTTCAGCATTTATGATCATCCGCCGGTATGGATCTTTGAAAAGACCGAAGACTTCAGTGAAGAGAAACTGCGTTCTTTCCTCGAAAGCTTTGACCTCAGCAAGGTCGTCATCCAGGGGCCGAAAGACGCGGAATGGGACTAAAAAGCAGGAATGCAGCAGTGTGGAGTATGAACTAAATCTCCCGCTGCATCCTGTCCGGACCACATGACCATGCATACAGGAACAAAGAAAAAGGCATCCGATAAGTCCGAAGTACCTGTTGCGGACAAAGCACATGAGGTCAGCTCTGATGCTGCCGCGCAGCCGGCACAACAGAACTGCACTCATGATGCGCTGCCGCATACGCAGCAGCTGCGATCCGATATTTTTTCCGTCCTTGTCGTTTCCGGGTTGTGGATTTATTTTTATGCTGCTATCCGGCTGAAGATGGATGAAATTTTTATCTTCCTGTTCGGAAAAAACCTGACCGGGAGGAATCCTGTTCTCCAAATCGCTGTTTTCGGAAGCTGTTTTCTGTTTAGCCTGCTTTTTCCGGTCTTTCTCGGCCGGCTCATCAGCCGCCGGCCAAAGGCCGTACTGCTTGCGGATACGATCATTCTGGCGATCCTCGCCTTTCCCGCGGTGCAATTATTGAAGATCTGCGCAAACCAGGTCCTGCGGAGAGACGATTATTGGGAAATCGCGGATGCTGTCACCTATGGATTTCCCGGGTCTGCACTCTACGAAATGAAACGGTATAACGGCCGTTATACGGGCTGGGGACTGCGGTCTTTGCATGCGCTGCTGCCGCACATCCCATATATTGATATTTTCCTGTTTGTCAACTTTGTTTTACTGACGATCGGAACTTCCATGCTGTCGTTCCGTTTTTTGAAGATCCAAAAGCGGAAAAGCTTCGGGATGAAGCTGCAGGCATTCCTGATCGGCTTTGGACTGAGTATCGCCTTTATTCTGATGTCTTCCAATATCTGGGAATTCTGGTTCTGGGGTTCAGGAACCATGATTTACGGGTTTGGCGTGTCCATGTGTCTGCTGAGCATCGCGTTGATCCTGAGAGCTGCTGATGATGAACAGCTGCGAATCAGGAAAATGATCCTGCCCGCCGTTGCCTGTTTCCTCACCTGCGGCTGTTCCGAGCTATGCACCGCATCCCTTGCCGCTTTCATATTGATCACACTGATATGGAAGCGGATCGTGCGGGGAAAATGGGACAAAAGGCTCCTGTTCTTTTTCGCGGAGGTCTGTATACTGACGGCCGGGGTTTTTCTGTTCAGCGGGAGCCTGAATTACGCGGGTGAATATGCTCATCTGGAAGACGGAAATATTGCTGATAATGTCCATGAACTGTCAGGAAGGCTGCCCGTGATCATCAGCTGGGCTGTAAAAGGTCTGTATGGCTATACTTTCATCAAATATCGGGAATTGTTATTGTTTCTTGGGGTGGCGCTGCTGATCGGGACCCAGCTTCATTTTGATGCCAAATCCAGAAAAAATATTTTGATTTTGGCTTTCCTGCTGACGATCCTTGCCCATTGTGTGCTGATGATCAATTCCTTCCTCGACTATATGCCGCCGCGGGTGATCACGGTCGGTATCTGCTGGTTTGTTACTGCCATGGCACTGGTCTGCATGGTCATCGGCTCTTTTCTGAATACCGGCAGCCGGAAACCCGTCAATCATATCGTTTTGATCTTCTGCGCGTTATTCCTGAGCCTCGGGATGAATCGTTTTTATCAGGAAAACATTGATGAGCATCGCATGATCCGTGAAAGCTGGACCATACGCGATGCTCTGCTGCGGCAGCGGATAAACAGTGATGAACCGATAGAGTCGTGTTCCCTGCCCTGTCCCGGAAGCTTCAGGGAAGACATCCTTCAGGACCCGGAAGATCCCTATAACCGGGGGATCGCTTTGTATTATAAAATACCCTCCATATGGGCGGATTTCCGCTGCCCGCCCCGGGGAGAATCTTTCATCACTCCCGATCTGTACAATAAATAGCTCCCTGCTTTCGGCTGAGTGATGAGCGGATTTTATAAAGTGTCACAATTAATTCCTCATTTCTGATTTATTTCCGATAATTTTCAACGTTTATGGTAAAATGCTATGGATTAAAAACCGCACATCCTTTGATCCCCGCTGGCGTGCTGCCGGAGAAATGGCAGTTCTTCTGGGAAAGGAGAAGGATGGAGGAACAAAACGCAAAAGGAGTTTTACTTTCTATGACTAACGTTATTTCCATGAAAGCGTTATTGGAAAGCGGTGTGCATTTCGGCCATCGCACGAACAAGTGGAATCCCGGTATGAAGCCGTATATCTTCACCGAACGCAACGGGATCCATATCATTGACCTGCAGCAGACTGCGAAAAGCCTGAATGCCGCTTACGCACTTGTCCGCGACACTGTCGCTGCCGGCAAGGAAATCATGTTTGTCGGTACCAAACGACAGGCTCAGGAAACCATCCGCGACGAAGCTATCCGCTGCGGTATGCCTTATGTGACCGAACGCTGGCTGGGCGGTATGCTCACCAACTGGACCACGATTGCTCAGCGTATCAATGAACTTGAACGTCTGGAAAAAATGCGCGATACCGGCGAAATCAAGAAACTGACCAAAAAAGAAGGTTTGATTGTTGAACGTGATATCGCCCGTCTGCAGCTGCGCCTTTCCGGTGTCCGCAACATGAAAGAACTGCCGGGTCTGATTTTCGTCATCGATGTGATGCGCGAAGCTACCGCCATTCATGAAGCCAACCTGAAGGGGATCCCGGTGATCGGTATGGTTGATACCAACTGCGATCCGCGCAATGTTGACTATGTTATCCCTTCCAATGATGACGCTATCCGCGCGATCAAACTGGTCGTCGGCAAGATCGCAGATGCAGCTATCGAAGGCAAGATGATGCGCGACGGCGGTGAAACCGTTTCCGTTGAATTCTCCGCCGATACCAATGCTGCCGCTGCCGGCCGTCTGGATGCCGATGACAGCGACACCAAAGACGAAGATCTCTTCGGTGCTTCCACCCTGGAAAAAATCAGCAAATCCGCTGAATAATTTGAGAATAAAGGACTATTTAGACAATGGCTATCACCACTGAAATGATTAAAGAACTGCGCGGCAACACCGGTGCAGGTATCCTTGAATGCCGGAAAGCTCTTGAACAGGCTAATGGCGACATGAAAGCTGCTCTGGATTATCTGCGCGAAAAGGGTCTTGCCCAGGCTCAGAAACGTGCTGCCCGCCAGGCTTCTGAAGGCATCATCGAACTCTATTCCCACATGGGCGGCCGCATGGGCGTCATGCTGGAACTGAACTGCGAAACCGATTTCGTCGGCAAATCCGAAGCTTTCCAGAAACTTGCTCACGAACTGGCTCTGCAGATCGCTGCTGCTGATCCCCTTTACATCAAAGAAGAAGATATCCCGGCAGAAGTTCTCGAACGCGAAGAAAAAATCGCTGCTGCCAAAGCCCGCGAAGAAGGTAAAAAGGAAGCTATCATCCCGAAGATCGTCGAAGGTTCTATCAAGAAATTCAAGACCGAAATGGTTCTGATGAATCAGCCTTACATCCGCGATGAATCCATCACCATTCAGGACCTCATCAATGAAAACGTTGTGAGCCTGCGCGAAAACATCGTTGTCCGCCGCTTCACCCGCTACGCTCTTGGTGAATCAACGGAATCAGAAGAAAACTAATCAAATTGATTACAAAAGAACCAACATTTTGTTGGTTCTTTTTTTATAAGTCAGAAAATAAGCCGGAATGTCGGCGGTGTCATCATGAAACCCAATAATATCTTTTCTTTCTTATTTTCTGCTTCTTGTTTCAAATTTTGAGGAGGAATATGGCCGATATACTTTATAAGCGTGTGCTGCTGAAACTCAGCGGAGAAGCCCTTGCACCTGATGGAGGAACGGGGATCGATCCGACTTCCGCAAAAATGATTTCCAACCAAATTAAATCTGTTGTGCAATTAGGCGCGAATCTTGCAATAGTAATAGGAGGAGGCAACATTTGGCGTGGTAAAATCGGCCTCGAGTTAGGGATGGACCGCGCGACAGCTGACTATATGGGAATGCTGGCGACGGTCATGAACTCACTCGCACTGATGGATGCACTGGAAAGTATCGGTGTAACCACCAGAGTACAAACTTCCATTGAGATGCGGCAAATCGCGGAACCTTATATCCGTCGGCGTGCCCTGCGTCACATTGAGAAGGATCGAGTTGTGATTTTTGCTGGGGGAACGGGCAATCCGTATTTCACGACGGACACTGCCGCGGCTCTCCGGGCCGTTGAAATAAATGCTGATCTGCTGATCAAGGCTACCAAAGTGGACGGCATTTATGACAGTGATCCGAAGAAAAACCCAGACGCAAAGAAGTATGACTGTCTGACATACATGGAAGCGCTGAGCAAACAGCTGCAGGTCATGGACGCGACTGCCATCTCCCTCTGCATGGAAAATCACATGCCCCTGATGGTCTTGAACCTTTGGGAAGAAGGGTCTCTGAAAAAGGCTTTGATGGGTGAAAAAATCGGAACGCTGGTCGAAGCGTAAAATGCTGCTAGTAGCCAATTCGATGATTTTTTTGAAAATCCCTTTGATTTTCGGGGAAAAAATTGAAAATCAAAAACCTTGATTGGAGAAAAGGAGTAATCTGATGAAAAAATCCATTCTTGTTTTGGCGCTGTGCTTCGTTATGCTGTTCGCTGTCGCCGCTGTTTCAGCACAGGATTTCTACACAGTGACTTATGATGGCAATAACTGCCTGGCTGAAGTTCCTGTTGATGAAAATACCTATGCTGGTGGTACTGAAGTTACCGTTCTGTTTGAACCTGTGAAGTACAAAGATTATTTGATCTTCTATGGCTGGGATATCAACGATGACAATATCGCTGACTTCGGTTACAACTATGATAAGTTCCCGATGCCGGACGTTGATGTTACCCTGAAGGCTATCTGCATTCCTGCCTATGGCGGAAGCAGCACCTGCACCGGCTGCCATCTCCATGGCCATCCGAATGCCCCGAAACTTCAGACCTTCACCTACGGTATGGCTGTACCGGCACCCGGTGAAATTAACTAATCGTTAAACTGAGTTTTAGCATCAACTGCCCGGTTATCCGGGCAGTTCTTGTTTAATTGATCTGTGAAATGATATAATTCTCCACATCATATATATCGCAGATATCGGAGGAATTATGATTTACCGCAATTTCCGGGATTTGAAATTATCCGCGCTGGGATTTGGCACCATGCGGCTGCCTGTCAATCCGGATAACAGCATTGATGAACCGCAGGTTTTCGAGATGACTGATTATGCGATTTCACACGGCGTCAACTATTTCGACACTGCCTATCCCTATCATGCTTCAAAATCCGAGATCGTGATCGGAAAAGCGTTGGCACGCCATCCGCGTGAGTCATTTTTCCTCGCGACAAAATATCCGGGTCATCAATTGGCCGAATCATACAACCCCGCGGAGATTTTTGAGGAACAGCTGAGGAAATGCGGCGTTGATTATTTTGATTTCTATCTGCTGCATAACGTCTGCGAAATCTCGATCCCCATCTATGAAGACCCGCGCTGGAAGATCATCGATTATTTTCTCGAGCAGAAAGCGCAGGGGAAGATCCGCCATTTCGGGATCTCATCGCACGCCCTGCCGGAAAACCTGGAAAAGTTCCTGGACCGTCACGGTGAACATATTGAATTCTGCCAAATCCAGCTGAATTATCTTGACTGGACACTGCAGAACGCGAAGCGGAAGTACGAGATCCTTACCGAACGCGGGATCCCGGTCTGGGTGATGGAGGGGCTTCATGGCGGACGGCTCTGCAAACTGACAGACGAAGAACAGGCTCAGCTGAAAGCGCTCCGTCCGGAGGAAAGTGTGACCGGGTGGGCGTTCCGCTGGCTGCAGCGTTTACCGAACGTTGCCATGATCCTCAGCGGTATGTCCTCGCTGCAGCAGATGAAGGAAAATATTGCCACCTTTGAGACCTCGGAACCGCTGACAGATGCAGAGGACAAGGTCCTTTCGGATATCGCGGAAGGAATGAAAAACGCCCTGCCCTGCACATCCTGCCGCTACTGCTGCGCAGGCTGTCCGATGGAGTTGGATATTCCGCTGCTCATCAATGCCTTCAATGACGCAAAGCTTCATCCGAAATCATTTACCGTGCCTATGATGCTTGATACACTCCCAAAAGAAAAGCTTCCCTCTGCCTGTATCGGATGCGGCCAGTGCGCGATGGTATGTCCGCAGAAAATCGATATCCCGCAGGCCATGTCTGACTTTTCTGCCCTGATCCCGTCGCTTCCGAACTGGACAAAACTCTGTGAAGAGCGGGCAGCCGCCGCAAAGGCTGCAAGAATGAACAGCTGATCAGGAAATGAAATAAACTATTATGCCTGGTTCTTTATCAAATCATATACGGGAAGCAAAACCCGCTGACGCGTCCCGGTTAGCGGAGATCCTGGTTTTCTCAAAACGTACCCATTACCGGAAAGTGTTTCAGGATGACGCGTTTTCATTTGGAGAATTGCAGGTTCTTCCTGTTGCCCGGAATTTCCTGGAGCAGAAAGGTGCTCTGCACGGATATTATGTATATGATGACGGCTTCGTAAAAGGATTGATCCATCTGGAAGGTGATGAGATCGCCGAGCTTTATGTAGATCCTTTTTTTGAAAACATGCGCATAGGCACAGTGTTGATGGACTTTGCACTTGGAAAGATCCTGCATCCGCAGCTTTGGGTCCTGGAGGGTAACGATCGGGCGGTCGCTTTTTATGAAAGCAAGGGCTTTTCCTTCACCGGAAAGCGGAAGTTTGTAACCGGGACTGACAAATACGAAGCACATATGCGGCATACTGCTCCGGTTGAAAATATCCTGGGCAAGATCGTCCATGTGACCGTTGACAGACCGCTCGGAAGTGCCCATCCGGATCATCCCGATTTGATCTACCCGGTCAATTACGGATACGCGGAGGAAATCCCCGGAGGTGACGGAGAGGAACAGGATGTTTACATTCTTGGGATCCCGCAGCCGATTACCGAATTCACAGGTCCCGTCATTGCCGTTATTCACCGGGAGGATGATGCAGAAGACAAATGGGTGTCTGCGCCTGATAATATGAGCTTTACCTCTGCTGAGATCAGGAATCAGACTGCGTTTCAGGAAAAATACTTTAAAAGCAGCTATGAGTCACGGGGACAGGTTCCCTGACTCACTTTCAAAGCGCAGCAGGAGTCTTATATTATTCACACGTAAAAGGTATATCACATGAAAAAATATGCAATAATTATTATTTTGCTCTTATCATCATTATTTTTCTCTGCCTGTAAAAGCGATCCTGTAAAACCATATGATCCGGACAGCGATATCAATGCCGCGGCGAAATCCCTCAAGGATCAGGGTTACTCCGCTATGTTCCAGGGGTATGTTTTTGAAAAAGACAAGACATGGTCCGCGCCTTTTGCCGGACTGCTGCGGTTCGACCTGCCGGATTCCTGGAAGAAGGCGAAAGGGACGATCAAGGCGACCGGAGGCAGCGAAAGCATCCCGGGTTCCGGTTTGGCAGCGGTTGATATTCTGTACTTTTCCATGCCGGAATCCGAGTATACAACACTGTTAAATAATATTGCTCTGTATTCCTATTACGCGCAGTCAGATGTTTCCACGCTTGTGAAATATAACAGCGCGGCGAATACATATTCCTCGAACATGGCGCAGCTGTGTTCCATATACGCGTTATCAGGCAGCGCAAGCGAGCAGGAATTAAGGGACAGGATCAGGGATATTTTTATAAAATACGGCAGAGTCGATAAAGAGACCGCGGAAGAACGTGTATCGTCTTACACGGTCATCCCGGCCGGTACTTCCGCTGATTTCAGCTTCTATATTGTTCAGACCGAAAACGACAGCGGCAATGTTTTTACAGACGGAAGAAATGAAGAATACCGAAAGGAATTTGAAAATCTCCATGCAAATATCAGAGAAATTTCCCCGAAGCTCACCTTCGCCAGACCTCTTGGGCTGACGGAAGTAAATCTGAAGGGAAATGAGATTCATTTTTCAACGACTGATCTGCGCGGCAATCCGGTAACCGATAAGGATCTGTTTTCCGGGCACAAAGTTACCATGCTGAATATCTGGTCTACCACCTGTTCCGTTTGTTATACGGAAATTCCGCAGCTCCAGAAAATGAACATAGAATTTTCAAAGAAAGGCGGACAGATCGCGGGACTCCTTTATGACGGTGCCGTCCAGGAGCTTGCCGCGGAAGCGCAGAAGTTCCTGGATGAATATGGCATTACCTATACAAATATCGCTGCCAACGGGGAATTGAAAGCGGCTTTTCCGACGCAGAGCTTTCCGATGACTTATTTCTTCAACGAAAAAGGGGAGATGATCGGGGAACCTGTGATCGGGGCGAATCTTAACCAGTACAAAGAATTTATGGAACGTTATCTCTCAGAATCGAATGAGTAGAGTGTTCGTATTTATTCCGCGCACCGTGTTCCTGCCATATCAAGAGTAAAAATGAACTGCCGCACAAAAACCAATGTGCGGCAGTTCCGTCAATTAAGATTCAAAAAGACGGTTTATTTGTCTGGGAATACCGGGATGATGTTATATTCCCGACTGTCATCGACGTAAAAGAACTGCAGCTCCGGATCGTTCCCGGTTTCCGGAATCGGCTGAGATTGGAAATCGTTCTCATTTGATTGGGATTTGTCGGCGGAATCAGCGATGCTGTAATTCCATTTGACATCATCATTTGAGAACACAATGCTTTCCGGATCCACGCGGAAACTCAGCTGGATATCCGTTACACTCTGCGGAGGCAGGATGAGTGATTCTCCGTTGTTAAAGATCACACTTTGTTCACTGGCAGTCGTTCCGTCGACGGATCCGAAGACGGCGCTTCCGATGTAGTCAGTAACGGGTTTGTCCCGCAGCAGAATAGTACCGGCAGAAAGCGTTTTGTCGGTATTTTCCTCATTGATCAGAGTGACTGAAGTTGTAAACATATCTTCCTGAATTTCAGCCGAATGAGCCGCGGCGCAGATGTTTCCGGTCGTCCCGACATAGAACGGGATCAATTTCTGCCCATTGTAATTGTAGCGGAGTGAAGTCCGGATCGTGAAGTTCGGATTAGCGGGATCGGCAGGTAACTGCAGTTCCCCGCGCAGTTCCGCGGTTTCACCCGGATTCAGGGTCAGATATCCGTCTCTGATCCGCCCATCACAGGAGCTTCCGCTGTCGCTGGTGCATCTCAGATAACGGGCCGGCACCGTGCGCTGCAAACCTTCCACCGCCATTGTTGTGGCAAGCTCGACCGGAATCGTTACGCCGGATTCGTTCCGGAGCGCGTAAACAAAACCGACCTTTCTGCCGCTGCTGTCAGAAGTCTTGCAGAAGGTTACGGTTCTCAGCTGCGTGTCAGCTGTGGGAGCGGGTGTAGTGGTGATAACCGGTGTCGTAGTTATCGTAGGATCCTGCGGGGTTGGAGCCGCGGAGCAGCTTTCTGTTGTGGTGCCGATCAGGACCGGTACCAGATCATCTCCGTTTCTGTAGCGCAGGGAAGTCCTGATGTAGAAATCCGCTTTGGCAGGAATTGTCTGCAGGTCTGCTTCCCCGAAGATTTGAATGGTTTCCATCGGATTCAATTTAATGTAACTATTCTCAATGCGGGATGTGCAGCTTGCGCCGCTGCTGATGCAGGTCATATTGCGGACCGCAATGGTGCCGCTCTGCCCTTCAACCGCAAGGGTCATGGCAAGTTCAACCGGGACAACCATGGATGTTGTATTCCGGATCCCATAGCGGAAGGTGACTTTTCCTGTATTTCTGTCATAATCTCTGCATATTCCTTCACTGATGACAGCATTGGTTCCCGGTATCTGCGGTGTTGTTGTGATCGCCGGCGTAAGGGTGGCTGCTGTCGGAACAGGAGTGCTTGTTTCAGTCGGGACCGGAGTCACAGATGAGCAGGATGTTGTGGTTTCCCCGATCAGGAAAGGAATCAATGTTTTCCCGTTATAGTCATAACGCAGGGATGTCCTGATTTTGAAATAAGGATATGTGAGCTGCCGGGTTGCGGTAGCTTCCCCTCGGAATTCCATGGTCTCCAGGGAGTTAATATAGATCGAATTGTTGGTTTTATCAATACGTTTCATGCAGGATTTTCCGCTGCCGGTAGTACAGCTGATATAGCTGACCGGTATGCTCTTATCAAGTCCTTCGACAGCGAGTGTGGCAGCAAGTTCCAGCCTGATGGCATCATGAGCGACGTTTTTCAGTGTGTAGGTAAAGCTGATCTTTTTCTCAGGTGCGGAATAATCCCGGCAGAAACTGATGTTTTGCAAATCCGGGGCACCCGGTACGACGATTACCAATTGGGTGGGAACTTCATCATATCCATCCCGTGCCAGGATGCCTTCAACATTTTTTGTTACAGTTTGGGTCTGGTCGCTGATGCGGACATCGAGAAAAGCCGGAACATCCCATTGACCGCTGTAAGGCTGCATATCGGTGATATCCATATAGATGGCATAAGTGCTGTGTTTCGGTAAAGTCAGATCTCCGGTAAAATAAACTTTTTCCCGATTATCGTGGAAAAATTCTGAATTGCCGAAAGGCATTACCTTATATGCGGTGTTTACGATTTTATGTCTGCTGAGATGGTTGACATCTGCTTCTGCGGGGAGAGAAACTGTAAAGGCATTATTAGTCGGGTTGTGGAGAACGATCGCGAACCAGGAAAATTCTCCGTCCAGTGCGTAAAAGCCCCAGCCGCCTACATTGTAATATCCCCACTTGTGCAAAGGCAGCAATTCAACCTGTTCCGGTCCCGCAAGCACCGGACAGAATGAAAACAGACACGTCAGTATAACAAGAAGAAAGAAAATGTGTTTTTTCATAAAAAATACTCCCCGAGAGTTTCATCCATATTTTTATGGATCTGGCTGCAGCTGTATTATTGATCAGAAGTGCGATACTTCCATCTTAAATAAAGATGCAACTTTAAGACCATCTGTAGATAATGTACTGGACCGGCATTATCGTCCCGAAGACGGGGAAGGCTTTTTATAGATGGAAACTTGTGATATGATTTATAAGACAGTCAAAAACGAAACCAGGACGTAACGATTCAGATCCTGCCAAAAAGGACGGTTGTTATCTGGCATAAGGAAGATGGAATGTCAACTTTTCAAGTTTCAGCCCGCGAAGATGATTCCTGCATAACCAAAAAATATTGGTCCCTGCTGAATAGTTTTACAAAAACGATTACATTTCGAGGTAAAAAATGAAGAAATTAAATAGCCTTTTCAACAAAACAATTTCATATAAAACCATTTGGATATTATTAGTTTGTATACTTGCTCTTCTGCTGTTTCCGATGTTATATATCTCAAAATTTAATATACCCTCAGCGGATGACTATTCATATGGACTTTTGGCACATAATATTGTCGAAAATGGCGGTACGATTGCTGATGTTTTTAAAACAATGATCGATCAATTCAGATATTTCTACGAAAATTGGCAGGGAACGTTCAGTTGTGTTTTTCTGGCTTTACTCCAGCCGGCAGCATTTGGAGAACAATATTATATTATCGTTCCGTATATGATACTTTTATCATTGATCCCCGGTATTTTTTTCCTCGTAATCACATTCTTCAGTTATTTTTCAGACAAAAAAATTATCACAGCAATTATCGCCTGTACAATATCAATAATCTGTACGCAATTTCTGCCAACTCCGGTCGAGGGATTCTATTGGTTTGACGGAGCTGTCAGTTACACATTATTTTTTGGACTATCACTTATCCTGATTTCCTTTTTTTTCCGGTATCTATTTAATAAAGAACATCACAGAAGTTTCTTTGAACAATTGCTTGTCATCATTTTATGTATCATTATAGCATTTTCAAATCTGATCACAGCATTCATCACGCTGCTTATTCTGGTTTCCTTTTTTCTGCTTTCCGTTGTTCAAAAGGAGCATAATTGGAAATTATTTCTCCTTCCTGTAGTTTTTTACGGAATATCATTTTACATTAACGTCAGTTCCCCGGGTTTTTCCATTCGTCAGGATATTTTTACAACTCGGCCTGGAGTTATCAAATCAATCTGGCTTTCTCTGCAATATGCAATTAACCAGCTTTATCAATGGAATCCGGTTCCGGTTTTGGCGCTTTATATCTTTCTGATTCCGGGCTTATGGAAGATAGCCTCCGAATCGACGTTTTCCTTCAAACTTCCATGGCTGGTCTCACTTTATTCATTTGGACTGCTGGCAGCAATGAACTGTCCGACTTATTATGCTTACTGGGATCCCGGACCGGGGCGGGTCGAAAATATTCGTTTTTATACAATGGTCATACTGATCGTTTTCAATCTGTTTTATTGGGAAGGATGGTTTTCAAAAAGAATAATGCTTTTATCACCGGAATCAGTAAACGGATTGAAGTTGTCATTTTTACTGGGAGTATTACTGTTGTTTTCAGGAGGTCTTGTACTTTCAAATAACAATAAGCCAATGACTTCTGTCTCAGCTGTCCTTTCCTATCGAAATGGTGAGGCGGGGCTCTATAAACATGTATATAAACAACGGTTGGAGATATTGAAAGATCCGGAAATTAAGGACGCTCTTCTTCGAGATTTTCCGAAAAAACCTTATGTTCTTTTTTTCAGTGATATTACTTATGATCCCACTGATTGGCAAAACGTTGCTTTGAGTGATTATTATCATAAAAACAGTGTTCGGCTGATGACTCATGAAGAGTTTGAGGAAAGTTTGGAAAAAGCGGCAGGCGGCGAATGACAAAAGGCACACTGAAACCAGTTTTTTAACACATTGGATAAGTCAGATAAAAAGCTGTTTAATGTAATCGTGGACGGTTCGATTGTGGCGAACCGTTCACGAATGGAATTGTCCTCACATCAGAAAAATAAATCATCAGGGTTTCCTGAGGAAAAAAATACAAAAAAACCCAAAAAAATTGGTTGTCACAATTAATCACGAATTTTGAAAAAAGTACTTGACAGGTAAATAAGACTGCATATAATAAATGACTGTTGCCCACGAAACGGGGACAACAAAAACAAAGAACCTTGACAATTGAGAAGCAGCAGAAATAAAAACAAACCA
>CADACE010000054.1 GCA_902786265.1 uncultured Chloroflexota bacterium
CAGGAAGCGGAAATCCGGAAGCAGCTGGAAGCAGCCTCCGAGCAGTCCGCATTACCGGAACCGGTCACAGACGCGGTAAGCTCCGCGGATGGAGAAGGATCGGTGATCGAAGGGGCATATGTTGAAAAGGAAGAGCCATCTGTCCCGGAAGAAAGTGTCAGTTCAGAAAACGAATCGTCCGCTGAATGCGGGATTTCTGAAAGCAGCAGCCTTCCTCCCTGCGTTGGCGGCGGACTGCCGTCTGACAGACCGAAGCTGATAACCGAGCTTCCCTCATATAAAGAGGTGCTGGAACAGATAACGCGGCGGGGCGGCATTTCGGAAGACGGGGGCATGAACCTGACGATCGACGAGATCTGTACGATGCTGTGCGATGAGGAATTCCGCAGGGATGAACCGGTAATGGCGATGCATTTCTATCAGATCCTCGACAGGTATAATGACGGCATGGATGAAGAGCCGGAGGACAGCGGTTAGTGACCGATGGTCAGGTATCAGGTGATTATGAGCGTTGAAAGAGGGCTTTCAGCGCTGTATCCGGTTGGTTACCCGCTGCTTCCGGTCCCTTACCGATAATAAGAATCGATATCGGGAAATGATTTCAGAAAACGAATTATAATAATAGCTAAAGTATCAAATGCTGTGAGACAGCGTTATTATGAAGCAAAGAGGTTAGTATGATCGATTTTGACAACCGGCCCTGGGGCCGCTGGGAAGAATATATATTTGAGCCGACATACCGCGTAAAAAGGATCGTGGTATTTCCGGGAAAGCGGCTGAGCCTTCAGCGGCATAAAATGCGCGCGGAAACATGGGTCATCGTGGAAGGCAGCGGCATCATGACACTTGGTGAGGAAAGTTTCCCCATCAAAAAAGGCGATGTCCTGAGCATTCCCAAATACACCATTCACCGCATTGAAAACAATACCGAATCCGAACCTCTCGTTTTCATTGAAACCCAGATGGGTATCTGTCCGGAAGACGATATCGAACGTCTTGAAGACGATTTCGGCAGAGTATAACTTATATGAAAACCGCGGCCGTCAATGTTCTGCTGCCCGCCGCGGCAGGTGAATGTTGACGGCATCCTGCTTTTCAGAGGAGTTGAAGATTGAAGATCGCGATCGTGGATGACATCAGGGAAGAAGTCCAAAAATGCTGCAGCCTTTTAGCTGACTACGCGGAAAAACACAGGCTGGAGATCCGTGCTGAATCCTTTGATTCCGGAGAAGCATTTCTTTCCGTATTTCGTCCGCATGATTATGACCTGATCTTCATGGATATTTATATGGATGGGATCAGCGGGATCGAAACCGCAGAAAAAATCAGAATAACAAACAGCGATGAAGTTCTTGTTTTTCTGACCACCAGCCCCGATCACATGCAGGAAGCTTTTCATGTGCACGCTTTTGATTATCTCACAAAGCCTGTTGAACAGGAACAGCTTTTCAGACTGATGGATGATGTACTGAACCGGCTTACGAAAAATAAAAACCAGCCAAAACTTACCTTCATCAGCCAGCGCGATGAGATCAGCCTGCTTTATTCGGAAATCATTTCTGTCACAAGCATGGGCAATTATCTGGAGATCAGCGCACTCAATGACAATGTATTTAAAACACGGATGACATTTTCCACGATCAGTGAACAGCTGATGCAGGACCAAAGCTTCCTTGTCATCAATCGGGGGATCCTTGTCAACATGAATTTTGTTGCCAACATCAGTGAAAGAAGCTGCATCATGACAAATGGTGTTCACTTTCCGGTCAACGCGAGAGAATTCAGAAAACTGCGCCAAACCTGGCTGAATTATTCCATCGCGCAGATCCGAAACAACGCACTGGAAAGAGATATTCGCTGATGCTTATCCCTATGCTCTCCTATCTGGCTGTGATCCCTGCCATGGCTGTCTGGTTTTATACGATGAAAAACCGCCTGCGTTATCCGATCCGCAAAATCATATTGAATATGGCAGTTCCTTCACTGATATTGATACCGGCAGGCGCTTTTCTTTACGTCCGCACAGGGATCGAATCCGACATTATTTTTT
Organism: uncultured Chloroflexota bacterium; assembly: GCA_902786265.1. GTDB lineage: Bacteria > Chloroflexota > Anaerolineae > Anaerolineales > Anaerolineaceae > Flexilinea. The sequence continues at coordinate 2,051 of CADACE010000054.1, forward strand.
ACGGAATACTTATCATCCTCTTTTTCAGCTATCACAAAAATCTTGACGTCCACATCAGCAAATCACTTTCCGTCTTCCTCTGGGATTCCGTATTGACATTGATTCTGGCAAATTTCGCGCACGGGTTTGATGCCGTAAGAAATCCGTCTATCGGAGTTGAAACAGTCACATTGGATTATGCTGCCTTTTTCCTTGCTGCCGAAATTCTGACGGCCGCTCTCCTGTTCTATCCGATTACAAAATACGGAAGCATACTGACCGATCAGCTGAACCTGCCGGAAGTATGGTTTATGACAATTCCTTTTTCACTGATTTTCCTGGCGGAAAACATCCTGGTGCGGCCTCGGCATTATGTTACGCTCTATACGAATAACATTTTTCTGGCTTTCTGGTCAGTACTTGCCGGATCTATACTGATCTGGATCTTGTTCACCATCCTTTTCTATTTTATCGTTACCAGCCTTCTGAACGCGGCAAAGACTGAGGAACGCAACCATTTTCTGGAAATGCAGGAAGCGCAATTCCGTTCCCAGCAAAAATATATGGAAGAATCCGCGCGGGCACGGCATGACTTTAAACAGGTGATCCGCACACTGCAGGAACTTGCCCATGCGGAACATTTCAAAGAACTCACTGACTATCTGGATAAATTTGGAGAGACACTGCCGGAAAATGAATTCATCCGATATTGCAGTAACACGCCGCTGAACGCTTTGCTGAACTATTATGTTCAGAACGCCGCGGGGCAGAAGATCCCGCTTGACCTGAAAATTGATATCCCCAATCAGATGCCCGTCAGCGATGTGGACCTGTGCGGGATGATCGGAAATATTCTGGAAAACGCCATTACAGCCTGTTTGAAAATTCCGGAAAATGAACGCTGGATCCAGCTGACCGTATTGGCGAAGAATAACGCACAGCTTTTTATTATCGCAACGAACAGTTTTGATGGAAAACCCAGGCAAAAAGACGGGCAGTATCTTACAACCAACCGTTATGGGACCGGGCTGGGGCTTACCTCCATACAAACCACGGCCGAAAATTACAACGGTACCGCTGATTTTTCCCATCAGGACCGGGAGTTTTATACGGATATTGTCATCCCGCTTGATTAATAAATCAGGGTACCCCGCCGATTTGCCGGGGCATAATACCCTCCGGGATCAGACCGCGGGACAGTCCCGAAAATTGGGACCATCCCGGTCCGGTATTGTTCCGATTCGGAATACCTGCTTACTTACAGACTTTCCCGCGGCGCGACCGGTTTCCCGCAAACGATGTTCAGATTACCGTTTCGGCAGCGAAGTTCATCGATAAACGTTTTGACCTTATGTTCATCCTTGAGGATCACCGCATAATCCAGCTCATACAACGTACCCATGTTCGTTGTTTTCACCTTCTCCAATTCCACCATGTCGGTAAATTCCGCGAAAATATCGTCAAAAAGCCCATCATAATCAAGGTTCTCACTGATCGTAATTTTCAGAGAGCGAAGGTTTTCATTTCCCGCGCCAAAATGAATTTTCTGGAGCATGAGCAGAAACAACGCGACGACCACAAAAAAGATACAGGCCAGGACCACATAGCCCATTCCTGTCGCAAGTCCAAGCGCCATGGAAAGAAAGATGAGGCTGATTTCTTTCCCGGAGGCAGACGCGGAACGATATCGGACCAAACCAAACGCTCCTGCTACAGCCAGCCCGGTTCCGATATTGCCGTTGACCAACATAATAATGATCTGGACAATGGTAGGAGTTACCGCCAGCGTAATCACGAAACTCTGTGTCGGTTTGTTTTCATACATACTCACCAGAGCAGTCAAAAATCCGAGAATGAGCGAAATACCTGTGCAGACAAAAAAGGACGAAACGGTAATCTCTGTACCGGCAATGATTGAATTAAGCATAAATAAGTTCTCCTCCATATGTTTCAAGATAAATCGGTGCAGCACCGATCATTTGCTGATAATACGTCCCGTATTTCGAAAAGGAAACGTCATAAATATTGTTTTCACTAAGCAGATGAGAAAGCCATAAAGGGGCACTGTCAGGAATTTTGATCTCCATCAGGACAGAATCCCGGGGGATAATAAAGAACCCATCCGTACCTGTTCGTAAATCAACATCCCAGGATCTGCCTCTGATATTCGTGTCAAAAGTCAGGCGCAGGTCAGGGTTTTCAATGCCGGCATAAGCTTCCCGGTCATAACCGATATATGCCATCGGCAGAGGATTGTAAGTATGCAGAAACCAGTTGATTTCCTTACTGATCTGGTCGCAGCGGTCTATATGGCTGTGTACAAGGCTTTCTGCTGCTTCATCCGCGTTCATGGTGATACGGCGTTTGTAGACTATTCCGTCAAATTTCTTTTTGAGTTCAACAAACACATTATCATCATGAGACGGAACGCCATAGCTTCGCATTCGAAGCTTTTCTTTATAAACCGGCTTGTCCAGGGATGTGCGGATCAGATCAAAATTATATGTATCGTAATATATATTATTGATTGAATAGTTTGTATATGCATCCGGTTCCATATGATGCGCAATACCGGCCAGTACTGCATAATACTGCGTTCGGGTCAGCAGATATTTTTTCTCAATTCTTCTGAAGCAGGTCTGTATCATAATTATTCCTTTTTTCTTTCTTTTTCAAAGAACTGAAGTGTTCTTATATCTGTTATTCTTTATAATTTTTCTGCCTAAGCTCAAACTTAGAGCCTTGTGGAATTTATGTGGAATCTGTCCCTGTTCGCGGCTGGGGACATTCCCGCGGTACCGGCTTTACGGCCGCAGGAATGTCTCAGTTTGCCTCATTCTGATATAATATTCGGGATTTACGGTCTGCCCCAACCGCCGCGTCCGCCGCCCATGGCATCCGGTCCGGAAACCCCGCCGTTATTATTCATCTCAAAATCATCCGAGATATAGTAAGCACCGTCATAATCCACACCTGCTTCTCCCATGCGGTACTGCACATTGATCACAGCGCTGCCTCCGATAAGGTTGATGTTATTATTCGAATCAAATCCATCGCCCTGACCGTTTATCGTAACTTTGCCTCCGGTCATGTTGATCGAATATGTGAGTTCATTCGCGTATAACCCGTCTTTATTTGCCGCATTGATGGCATCGTCTGACGCGTTTATCGTGATATCTCCGCCAAAAATGTTGACAATGCTGCCTTCAAGCCCTTCACCGCATTGAGCAATATAGACCACCGGTCCTGTACCGTCACTGCTGCCGATCGTCAGAATATGATCTGCATGGATCCCATCGTCTCCTGAGCTGATTGCCACTGTCCCGCTGAGGAAGGTAATATCATAATTTACATTGATACCGTCATTTGCAGCACCAATCTGCACGGTAGGGCCATCAAGAATCAGTGATGCTTCATCACCGCCCTTGATCCCGTTTTTTGCCTTGCCGAGTATATTCAGAGTACCGTCGCCCGTAATATAAACCATGGAGTTGGCTTTTGCTTTCAGCGCTGCACCATCGTATGCGTCTGCAGCTGCCTGGTCTGATGAATATTCATCCGCAGGGTTCTCCGCGTCTGTCAGGGTGACCGTTCCTGAAATGATGACTTTCACCTCTGTATCTTTATTGAGTGAAAGTGCCGCTCCGGTTTTGCTGGTCAGGTCAAGATCTTCGAGAATCAGTACAACTCCTGTCGTCCCCTTTTTTACGGTAATGCTGCCATCAGTGGAACTTCCGGTAATGATATAGGTTCCCGTTTCTTCGATATCGATCCGGTTTTCGGCATCTGATATCGTGATACGGACCGCTTTGGAAAGGTCAGCTTCCAGTTCGGATGCTGTATTGACAACTGACGACGTCACAATTTTCCCCGGTTCATTCACAATATTCTGGTTCCCGGTTTGTCCGCCGCCCGGCTGCATTCTTCCGCCCGGCTGCATTCCGCCTCCGCGCTGCATATTCCGCCCGCCCTGCATCTGTTCCTGGATGCCGATAACATCCGGCGATCCCGAAGTGACATCCGCAACAGCGTTTGAAGCAATACCTGCCAATAAAACAGAGCTTGTTATAATGCTCAATAACTTTTTCTTATTCATAATTATCCTCTTTCAAAACTTTTTCAAAGTTTATTTTTCTATATGAGAATTCTAAAGGAACAGCCTTAGCCGAAAATTAGAAGTTTTAGGAATTTTTGTGGAATTATTGTGGAATTATTGCAGTGTTCATTTTCATCACAAAAACTTCATAGTTCATAAAATATTTTGTAATAACAAAATATCACTTATAAAAAATGTCAATGCATGAAAATACCCAATTCCTATTGACTTAGTAGTATAAAGAAGGTAAGATATATACATCTTCAGAAAAAAAGAAACAAAGGAGGTAAAAAATGTCAGCAAAAGCTCACGCTCAAACTGTAAAATCTGTAAGGTCAGTAAAAACGACAGATGTCTGCGAATGGTCGAACGGCGGGATTTGTTGCTGTATGATGTGCCTCTGTGAAGGTTCGGATTAGTATTTCACTTATTGCAGGAATGATCATCGCCCCGGGATCCTGTGATAGGTCCCGGGGGTTTTTGTTAAAAATCTGAAATACGTTTTTTTCGGTTGATGAAACATTTGATAATCAAAAAAAAGGAGTTACCGATGAGTAATTATAAATTTGAAACACTGCAGCTGCATGTCGGACAGGAACAGGCGGATCCCGCTACAGATGCCCGCGCTGTCCCGATCTATCAGACCACATCCTATGTGTTTCGAAACAGCCGGCATGCCGCGGACCGGTTCAGTCTCGCGGATGCGGGCAACATCTATGGACGGCTGACCAATTCCACACAGGAAGTTCTGGAAAAACGTATTGCCGCTCTGGAAGGCGGAAGCGCGGCTCTGGCACTGGCATCCGGCGCGGCAGCCATCGCATACACCATTCAGGCACTGGCAGCCAACAATGGGCACATTGTCGCGCAAAAGACAATTTACGGCGGCACCTTCAACCTTCTTGAGCATACATATCCGGAATTGGGTATCCGCACAACGTTCGTTGACGCGCATAACCTCAAGGAAGTAGAAGACGCGATTGAGGATTCCACCCGCGCGATTTATCTGGAAACCCTGGGAAATCCGAACAGCGACATTCCGGATATCGATGCCATCGCGGAAATCGCCCACAGACACGGGATTCCCCTTGTGATCGACAACACCTTCGGTACTCCTTATCTGATCCGCCCGATCGAGCACGGGGCAGATATCGTCGTACATTCCGCGACCAAATTCATCGGCGGGCACGGGACCACGCTGGGAGGCATCATCGTTGACTCCGGCAAATTCGACTGGAAAGCAAGCGGGAAATATCCGAACATCGCGGATCCCAACCCGAGCTATCACGGCGTATCCTTTGCTGAAGCAGCAGGCCCGGCCGCTTTCGTGACCTATGTCCGGGCGATCATTCTGCGGGACATGGGCGCCTGCATCGCCCCGTTCAGCGCATTTCTGCTGTTGCAGGGTGTGGAAACACTTTCCCTGCGCCTCGAACGTCACGCGGAAAACACCAAAAAGGTCGTGGAATATCTCAGCAAACATCCCAAGGTGGAGAAAGTGAACCATCCGTCGCTGCCGGATCATCCGGATCACGCGCTCTATGAAAAATATTTCCCGAATGGCGGTGCCTCCATTTTCACCTTCGAGATCAAAGGCGGACAGGAAGAAGCCTGGAAGTTTATCGACAACCTCAAGATCTTCTCCCTGCTTGCAAACGTCGCGGATGTAAAGAGCCTGGTGATCCATCCCGCGTCCACAACACACTCGCAGCTTTCCGAAGCAGAGCTGCTGGATCAGGGGATCAAGCCGAATACGATCCGCCTCTCCATCGGAACGGAACACATTGATGACATCATCGCGGACCTGGAAAATGGTTTCGCCGCAATCGACTGACAATAAACGCTGCAGTCAGATTATGAATTATTTGACAGAAAAATACAGTTTTATCTGAGAAAGAAGGATATTATGTCCAAAATTTATAAAGGTACATTGGGATTGATCGGTAACACACCGTTGGTTGAAGTCGGAAATCTTGAAAAAGAACTGGGTCTGGAAGCCACACTTCTGGTGAAGCTGGAGTATTTCAACCCGGCCGGTTCCGTCAAGGATCGTATCGCAAAAGCCATGATCGAAGACGCGGAAGAAAAAGGCTTATTGAAACCGGATTCCGTTATCATTGAACCGACATCCGGCAACACCGGGATCGGTCTGGCAGCGATCGCGGCAGCAAAGGGATACCGCATCATCCTGACCATGCCGGAAACGATGAGCGTGGAACGCCGGAATATCCTGAAGGCGTACGGGGCGGAGATCGTCCTCACAGACGGTTCAAAAGGCATGAAAGGCGCTATTGCGAAAGCCGATGAGCTGGCTGCGGAGATCCCGAACAGCTTTATACCCGGACAATTTGTCAATCCGGCCAACCCGGCAATTCATAAAGCGACTACCGGTCCGGAAATCTGGAAGGATACGGACGGGGCTGTGGACATCTTCATCGCCGGTGTCGGTACCGGCGGCACAGTGACGGGAACAGGCGAATACCTGAAGGAACAAAAACCTTCGGTGAAGGTCGTCGCGGTAGAACCCGCAAGCTCCCCTGTTCTTTCCGAAGGAAAAGCGGGTGCTCATAAGATCCAGGGCATCGGTGCCGGTTTCGTCCCGGATGTACTGAACACGCAAGTCTATGACGAGGTATTCCCTGTGGTCAATGAAGACGCCTTCGCCGCCGCGAAATTGCTCGCGAAAAAGGAAGGCATTTCTGTCGGGATCTCATCCGGAGCCGCTCTGCATGCCGGCATCGAACTGGCAAAACGCCCCGAAAATAAGGGCAAAGTGATCGTCGCCCTCCTCCCGGATTCCGGCGACCGCTATTATTCAACTGCGTTGTTTACGGAATAAACATTCCGTCTGTGCCCGCGTTTTGAGATGAAGAAATTTGATAGTCACAAGAATAAATCTTGTGACTATCAAAGACGATAAAATAAAAAACAAATTTTTCAGCAGGTCGATATTCTTTGAATTCCGTCAGTACCGGCAGCCTGCAGTTCTGCAAAGGCCGCTTGTTATACCGGTACCTGTAATATATAATATCTGCCTTCTGATCAAAAGAAAGGAACAATCACATGAAAACCAATAAGCTATTATCTGTTATTTTTGCCTTTGTGCTGTTGTTTTCCGCTTTTGTTTCCGTCTCCGCTCAGGATGCTGAAGCAGTCGCTATCGACAAAGAGGCTTTTGATGCGCTGCTTGCCTCCGGACCGGTGGCTGATGTCGCTGTTATCGCTGCGAGCACCTGGGCTTCATCTGTGAAAGAAGCCGGTATCCTGCGTGTCGGCGGTACCCGCACATCTTTCCTCTTCAGCCAGTTGGACGAAACCGATAACGGGATCCGCGGATTTGATGCCGGGCTGTATCAGCTGCTTGCCCGCTACATTCTGGGCGATGAATCCAAATTTGATTTGACGCAGGTTACCTCTTCCACCCGCGAATCCGTCCTGACCAGCGGCCAGGTGGACGCGGTATTCGCCACCTATTCCATTACCCCGTCCCGTCAGGAAGTGATTTCCTTCGCAGGGCCTTATTACACATCCCAGCAGGCGATCCTGGTCAAGAACGGCAACACGGAAATCAACGGTATCGATGGCCTTGCGGATAAGATCGTCGCCACACAGAGCGGTTCCACCGGCCCGGCGATCCTGGAAGAATATGCCCCGGATGCGATCGTTCAGGAATTTGAAGATGATATTCAGGCCCGCACCGCGGTTGAACAAGGCCGTGCCGATGCCTATGTGACGGATTACACCCTGATCCTGAACTCCATCGTGAAGAACCCGGGCGCCTACGCGATTGCCGGCGATGTCTTTGGTCCGGTCGACCCTTACGGCATCGGTCTGCCGAAGGATTCCGATGGCGTGGCGTTTGTCAACGATTTCCTCAAGCTGATCGAAGAAGAAGGCCTCTGGACGCAGCTCTGGCAGGTCAGTCTCGGTGACCGCACCGGTATCGATACCGCACCGGAAGCTCCGGCTATTGACTAAATCGTGATATATGAAAGGTGAAAGGTGAAGATTCCCGATTAATATTAAACTTCACCTTTCCCTTTTATTCCTTTACGTCTAATCAGAAAAACACATGAGCATCAGCGCCCTGCTTTCACAATACGGAGACCGTTACCTTCAGGCTCTATTTACGACCTGGAAGCTGACGGCATTTTCCTTTCTCGGAGCATTTCTGATCGGCATCCTGGTCACGGTGCTGCGGGTCTGTCCCGTGAAACCGCTGCGCTCTTTTGGTGATTTTTATGTGCAGATCTTCCGCAACATTCCGGGCGCCGCACTGCTGATCCTGCTCGTGTACGCGCTGCCATATCTGAAAGTGCTTTTCCCCTATGACGTCTGTGTGCTGATCGCGACAACGCTCATTCCGTCCGCATTTTGCTCAGAACATCTGATGAGCGGGATCAATACGATTGGTGTCGGACAAATCGAAGCGGCAAGAGCCCTGGGGCTTACATTTTTCCAGATGATCCGCCGGGTGATCATCCCGCAGGCACTGCGTTCCACGGTGCTTCCGATGACGAACCTGATGGTGGCGACCATGCTGACGACCTCGCTGGCATCTCAGGTCCCGATGCGTCCGATGGAACTGACCGGCATTGTGTCATATATTAATACGCGCAGTGCCGGCGGTGTGGCAGCTTTTGCGATTTCCGCTGTTCTGTATTGCGCTACAGGGCTGGTGATCGGGTTCGCCGGAGCTCTGATCGACAGAAAGGTACGGATCCTGCGATGAAGACTTCGATTCGTGATATGCTCTACGAGGAACCGGGACCGAAAACCCGTAAAAATATCCGGATCTTTACGATCCTTTCGATATTGCTGATCGCGGCCTTGCTGGCTGTCATTATCAGACAATTTGCCGTTACGGGACAGTTCGCTCCGCGTTACTGGAATTTCTTTACCCGCTGGACTACCTGGAAATTCCTGGGACAAGGACTGTGGGTGACAATTGAATCAGCACTGACCGGAGCGGTTATCGCCTTTGTGCTTGGATTTCTGCTGATGAGGGGAAAGCTTCGCAGGAACAAAATTCTTCATGCCGTAAGCGTTTGTCTGATTGAGTTCACCCGGGGCGTACCGACCCTTCTGCTAATTTATTTCTTCTTCCTGATCGTCCCGCAGACGGGTATAAAACTGAGCGCTTTCTGGAAAATCACGCTGCCCTGTGCTATTTCAGCATGCGGGGTCGTAGCTGAGGCACTTCGCGCCGGTGTGAACGCCGTTCCCTACGGACAGACAGAAGCCGCGCTTTCTCTCGGACTAACGGAAACACGCCTGTTTTATAAAGTGGTCTTTCCGCAGGCGATCCGTTTTGTGATCCCATCACTGATTGCGGAACTGGTGATCGTACTCAAGGATACGACCTTCGCTTACGTGGTGACCTGCGCGGATCTGATGCAGAATGCAAAGGTGCTGATCTCCAACTATGATGCCATGCTTTCTGTCTATCTGGTTGTGGCAGTCATTTACATTCTGATCAATTATCTTTTGAATAAATTGTCTGACCGGCTGGCATTCCGCCTGAAGACCGGTACCGCGGAAAGGAGTGCCGCATGAGTCAGGAAAATACACCGGTCATCGAACTTCGCCATGTGAACAAACATTTCGGTTCGCTTCATGTTCTGAAAGATATTTCGCTTCAGGTGAAAAAAGGGGAGGTCGTGGTCATTATCGGTCCGTCCGGTTCCGGCAAATCCACGCTCTGCCGCACCATCAACCGTCTGGAAACGATTGATTCGGGGGATATTCTGATCGATGGCGTCAAAATACCGGAGGAAGGAAAAGAACTTGCCTCCCTTCGCTCCCAAATCGGGATGGTATTTCAATCCTTCAACCTTTTCGCGCATATGACGATTCTGGATAATATGACACTGGCGCCGGTGGATGTGCTGAAAATAAAGCGGAAGGAAGCCCGCGAAGAAGCCATGCGCTTGCTTGAACGGGTCGGCGTAGCGGATCAGGCACACAAAGTGCCTGCGCAGTTATCGGGCGGACAGCAGCAGCGTGCTGCGATAGCCCGCGCGCTCGCGATGCATCCCAAAGCCATGCTCTTCGATGAACCAACCAGCGCGCTGGATCCGGAGATGATCGGCGAAGTGCTGAACGTGATGTCAGAACTGGCTGCTGACGGAATGACAATGCTGATCGTGACGCATGAGATGAATTTTGCCCGCCGTGTTGCGGATCGCGTCATCTTCATGGATGGTGGTGTTATTGTGGAAGAGGCTGATCCGGAAACATTCTTCTCGTCCCCCAAAACAGAACGGGCAAAACTATTCCTGAACAGTATTACAGCCCACTGAAAAGAGGAAACCGCTGACCGTTTTTCTGCCATGACCTGAGATACTTCAGTTGTACGTCAGGTACAACATGAAACTGTCTCTTAGAATTGAAGATCAGCTTATCGCTGAATATTTATTTCTGTTCCGCAGAACAAAGAATAAAGTACCCGCAAAAGTCAAAATCTCACCGACAGGAAACGCGAACCAGACGCCGGGGATACCAAACAAATAAGGAAGCGTCAGCATCGTCAGATTGGCACAGACCACATTTTCAAGAATGGAAAGTATCGTCGATGTCTTTTTCTCATGCAGTGCGAGAAATGTATCGATTGCCAGCACATTATACCCAAAGAACAAAAACCCCATAGGAGCGATCGTCAAGCCATGATCAGCCATTTGACGGACTGCTTCACTGGCATCGCTCTTCAGATAAAGCATCAGCAGCGGTGTTTTTCCAAAAAAATATAACAAAATAATGATCACGATCAAACCTGTTGTGATTGTAATGATCTGCCGGAGGATCTTGTTGATTTTGGCACGGTTCTGTTCTCCGTAAGCATAACTGACGATCGGGGTTACTGCGCCGGTCAATCCCCATAAGCCGCTCATGAACATGAATTGAATGTTGTTGATAATGGTGTAAGCGGAAACGCTTTCCTCCCCGCCTACATAGAGAAGCACATGATTGGCGATGAAGGAATTGACCGCCACAGCAACATTGGTCAAAAAGGGCGGAAAGCCAAATTTCACACTCTGCCACAGCGTGCTGAACATGTTTGAATCCGGTTTCGCAAAATGGATCTCGCTGCTTTTCCGGATGAAAAACAACATGCCGATAATAAAAACAACGATATTGGCAATGAGGTTCGCCAGCGAGCCCCCGATCATGCCGAGTCCCATGTTGACAATGAACACCCAGTCAAAGAAGAAATTCAAAAAAGCGCTGGTCAGTGTGGTATATAATGACATTCTGGAATTTCCTGCCGGAACATAGAACCTGGCAAATATGTGATTGACCAGGATCAGGGGAATATACCACACGCTGACAGACATAAACTGTTTCACGTAGGGGAAAAGAATATCCGTGCCGCCAAGAAATCTGATGAACGGATCCATAAATATCAATCCAAGCACCATTACGATGCAGCCAAAAAGCGCGGCAAGGATCACGATCGAAGTAAAATTTTTATTCGCTTCCTCACCTTTGCCTTCGCCCATTTTCGTAGAGCACAAAACAGAGGCCCCATTGAACAATTCCGAGATCGCCATAAAGAACATGAATATCGGCATCGCAATGCTGAATGCCGCCAGTGCGTTGGTACCGACGAAACGGGAAAGGAACAGTCCGTCATCCAGGGTCGACAGCAGCGACATGGAAAACTGCGCAAGTATGGGCGGCGCGGCGAATCGGATCAATTCCCGCGTCGTATAATCTTTACCGATCGTTTTTGTCTGGTTCATAATCTCCTGATGGTATAAAAAAACGGATAAAACTGCGGTTCAATGAAGCCACTTATCCGGAACAGCTGCAATACGGAAGCCATTCCTCCGCGAGATCAAATTCCCGCCATCTTATCCGGTCTCATAATTACGTTTATAAGGCCCTCCGATGACCGGAGCCTATTATACTATAACATACAGCTGAAAAACCGATATCATGAAACCAAACGGCAGGTAAAATCATTGCCGGAGATTTCAAAAAAATGAAAATTCATAAAAAAGTAATAAATTTTCATGAATTTTCTCAAAGCAGATTGACAAAAACGGGTTTTGATGGTTTTATATAGACAATTGAATATTGCAATTAAAGGATAGAGGCTCGGTTGTCAAGAGTAACTCCGGTGAAAGGCATCGCAAAGCCGTTGCCGGGCGCGAAAGGGGCCGCCGACGAAGGGAGGAAGCAGCGAACCCTCCCTGGGCAAACGGATAAGATCCGTTTGACTGTCGCAGTTGCGGAGAGCTATGAATTAATTGTTGGATTTACGCCGAAAGGCTTGAATTCAGACGATTTCCCCGGCCGATGCAATTGTTTCGGCCGGGTTCTTTTATCCCAAGGGTTGCAGTAGAAGAATTTTTTATTCAGGAGTTAACAATGAAAACTGCTTCTATTTTCCGCGGTGCAGCAACCGCCCTTGTCACCCCTCTCACCGCTTCCGGTGTAGATTACGAAGCCTTCGGCCGTCTGATCGACTGGCAGATCGAAAGCGGCATCAACGCGCTTGTCATCGCCGGGACTACCGGTGAAGGTTCCACCCTTTCCGATGAAGAACATCGGGAAGTGATGCGTTACGCGGCTCAGCGCAACGCGGGACGTGTCCCGATGATCGCCGGAACCGGTTCCAACGATACGAATTACGCCATCAGCCTTTCAAAGGAAGCCTGTGAGCTGGGATACGACGCTTTGCTGTGCGTCACACCTTACTATAACAAAGCCACCCAGCGCGGGTTGATTGAAATGTATACTGCCATCGCCAACGCGGTCGACAAACCGCTGATCCTCTATAACGTCCCCTCCCGCACCGGTGTCAACATTGAACCGTCGACGTATGATGTCCTCGCAGATCACCCGAACATCACCGGCATCAAGGAAGCCAACGGCAATATCGCGAAAATCGTGGAAACAGCGGGGATCGTCAAAGGACGACTGGATATCTGGTCCGGAAATGACGATCAGATCACCCCGATCCTTGCCATGGGCGGTGCCGGTGTGATTTCCGTCCTTTCCAATGTAATGCCGGCAGAGACTGTTGAGATCTGCACCCGCTTCTTCAACGGAGATATCGAAGGCAGTGCCGACCTGCAGTGTAAGCTGATGCCGCTGGTCAAAGCGCTTTTCTGCGAAGTCAATCCGATCCCGGTAAAGGCTGCCATGGCTGCCATGGGATACTGCGAAAACTACGTCCGCTTACCGCTGACCACAATGGAGCCTGCCCACGAACAGGCAATGCTCAATATCATGCGCGGTCACGGGCTGATCGCATAAGGGGGCCTTCATGAAGATCCTTGTACACGGAGCCGGCGGACATATGGGCCGGATCATCTGCGGAATGGCGGAAGAAGGACGCTTCGGTGCGGAACTGGCAGCGAAAGTCAGCCCTGAACTCGAATCCGATCCCGCAAACGCAGTTTTCACAACATTGGATGAATTCGACGGCGCGGCTGATGTCGTCGTCGATTTTTCGAACCATGCCGGAACAGAAGCCCTGCTTGCGTACTGTGTAAAGCGGAACCTTCCGGTGGTCATTGCCACAACCGGACAGACAGAAGCTGAAAAGGAAATGATCACCAAAGCTGCGGAGAAAATCCCTGTTTTCTTCGCTGCGAACATGTCCGTCGGTATTGCGGTACTGGCTGATATCGCCCGCAAGGCTGCGGCAGCGTTTCCGGAAGCGGATATTGAAATTATCGAAAGACATCACAACCGCAAACTTGATGTGCCCAGCGGAACCGCGCTGATACTGGCGAATGCCATCCGTGATGTACGCGAAAACGCGGTGTTCAATATCGGACGTCCCGAAAACGGAAAACGAACCCAGGAAGAAATCGGTATTCACTCTCTCCGTTACGGAAACGAAGTCGGGACGCATGAGATCATCATCTCCAACGGGAATGAAACCATCACCCTGAAACATGAGGCGGAAAACCGGGCACTCTTCGCGGAAGGCGCACTGAAAGCGGCGGCTTTCCTTGAAGGAAAGGAACCGGGACTCTATAACATGAAAGATATGATGGCATAGCAGCCACGAAAAGGACAACGCAATAAGATGATGAACGCACAGGAAATTATCAATTATATCGGTTCGGCAGAAAAGAAAACGCCGGTAAAACTGTATGTAAAAGAGACCGCACCTATAGACTGGGGCAATGCCAAAGTCTTCGGGACAGGCGACAAAATCGTTTTCGGTGAATGGAAGGAGCTGGAACCGATCCTGAAGGCGAATGAAGCCAGTATTGCCGATATCGTTATCGAAAACGACCGCCGGAACAGCGCGATCCCAATGCTGGATCTCAAGGGAATTCAGGCTCGTATCGAACCCGGTGCTATCATCCGCGAACAGGTTGAGATCGGGAAAAACGCCGTCATCATGATGGGCGCTATTCTCAACATCGGGGCAGTGGTCGGCGAAGGGACCATGATCGATATGGGCGCGGTCCTCGGCGGCCGTGCTACCGTGGGTAAGAACTGCCACGTCGGTGCCGGTGCTGTGCTGGCAGGTGTCATTGAACCTGCCTCTGCCACGCCGGTCATTGTGGAAGATAACGTTTTGATCGGAGCAAACGCTGTCGTGATCGAAGGTGTCCATATCGGGGAAAACGCGGTCGTGGCTGCAGGCGCGGTCGTGATCGAAGATGTCCCCGCGAACATGGTCGTCGCCGGATGTCCTGCCCGCGTCATCAAAGAGAAAGACGCCGGAACTTCCCAGAAAACCGCGCTTGAATCCATGCTGAGAAATTTATAAAACCAACAGGTGCTTTGGAAACACAGATTTTGAAAGGCTGATGCGATGGAAAAAACTCTTCCCTTTACTGCTGAACAGATCAGCGAGTGGACAAATCAATACCCGACGCCGTTTTACGTCTATGACGAAGCCGGCATACGAAAAACCGTCAGCGATGTTTATAAGGCCTTTGCCTGGAATAAAGGCTTCCGGGAATGTTTCGCGGTAAAAGCGACTCCTACTCCTGCCATTCTTCGCCTGCTGGCAGATATGGACTGCGGTGCGGACTGTTCCTCTATCCCGGAAATTGTATTGGCTGCGGGTTCCGGGATCAGCGGACAGCGCATCATGTTCACTTCCAATGAGACCTCAGCGGCTGAATACCGGACAGCACGGGAAAACGGCGCCATCATCAACCTGGATGACATCACCCAGATCGAAAACCTGGAAAATGCCTGCGGTATTCCGGAAACGGTCTGCTGCCGGTATAATCCCGGACAGTTCAGTTATGCCACCAATGCCATTATGGGACACATGTATGACACCAAGTTCGGCATGAAAAAGGAACAGCTGTTTGAGGCGCTCAGGACCCTGAAGGAAAAAGGAGCCGAGCATATGGGCATCCATGCCATGCTTGCCTCTTGTTCCCTGGAACAGGGATATTATCCCGCCCTTGCGAGAGAACTCTTCGGACTGGTTCTGGAGATCCGTGAAGCCCTTGGCATAACGCTTTCCTTTGTGGATATGGCAGGCGGCATCGGTATTCCCTACCGCCCGGAAGAAAATCCGATCGATATTATCACAGCCGGGGAAGGCGTTCGTCAGGCATATGAAGAAATGCTGCGTCCGAAAGGGATCGAACTGCCGCTGTACACCGAAATGGGGCGTTTCATCACCGGTCCTCACGGGTATCTGCTGACGACTGTTGTCGGGAAGAAGCACATCTGGAAGGAATATGTCGGTGTGGATGCCTCTCCCGCGGACCTGATGCGTCCGGCAATGTACGGAGCATATCACCATATCACGGTCGCGGGTAAGGAAAACCTGCCTGCGGAACAAACGGTGGATGTGGTCGGGGCACTCTGTGAAAACAATGACAAATTTGCCATAGACCGCCCGCTCCCGCAAACGGAAATCGGCGATGTGCTGGTCCTTCATGATGCCGGCGCACACGGGCACGCGATGGGGTATAACTACAACGGACGGCTGCGCTGCGCTGAATATCTGCTGCAAGAGGATGGAAATCTGAAACTGATCCGCCGTGCGCAAACCATGAGCGATTACTTCGCTACGCTGGATGTGGATCCGGAATTCCATTTCGAATGATTAACATTGCTGATAAAAGCTGATGAACACATTCGATCGGGCGAAAGCTTACGCTGACAAACTATACGCTATCCGCGAACAGATCCACCGCCATCCGGAATTGGGAAATCAGGAATACCGCACCGCGGAGCTGGTTGAAGAAACACTCCATGCTCTCGGTATTGAGACCCGTCGTGTGACAGAAACCGCTGTCGTCGGTACTCTGACCGGCGGCAGCGCAGGTAAGACGGCAGCCCTGCGCGCCGATATGGACGCGCTGCCGGTCACGGAAGCAACCGCTGCGGACTTCGCGTCGGAAACGCCGGGACTCATGCATGCCTGCGGTCACGACATCCATACCACAGCCGCACTTGGCGCTGCCATGATACTCGCGGAGCATCGTGAAACCCTGCCCGGGACGGTTAAATTCTTTTTCCAGCCCGATGAAGAAGGAAACGGCGGAGCACGCCGCATGATCAGCGCAGGCTGCATGGAAGGCGTCGATGCCGTTTTCGGAGCGCATGTCGCCCCGGATCTGCCTGCGGGTGTGATCGGTGTGCGGTACGGAAAATTCTACGCCGCGTCCGATATGTTCACCGTCACCATACATGGCCGTTCCGCGCACGGAGCACAGCCGGAAAAGGGGATCGACGCACTTGCCGCCGCAGCGGCGATGATCGGTGAGCTTCGTGCGCTCCCCGCCAAATATATCACTGATCCCGCGGTGCTTTCCGTCGGGATGCTCCATGCCGGAACAGCAAGGAACATCATAGCGGATACCGCAGAATTTTCCGGCATCATGCGGACCCTCGGACCAGAAGACCGGACAACGCTGAAAAAAGCCTTCCGGGAAACCATTGAGCGCCTTTCCGCACAATACGGAACCACACCCGAAATCAATATAATTGAAAGCTATGCCGGCATTGTCAATTCCGAAGCAGAAACCCGGCACGTACAGCAGACCGCCGAAACCCTTTTCGGAGAAGAGAATGTACGCGTTCTGGATAAACCGACCATGACCACCGAAGATTTCGGATATTTCATTGATGCCGCGAAGGGTTCCTTCTTTCATATCGGAGCCGGCTGCACAGCTCCTCTGCATAATCCGAAATTCCTCCCCGAGCCACTCACTATTATAAAGCTTGCGGCACTGCATGCTGATATAATAGAGCGGTACCTGTTCAGGGATCAGGAATAAGGTTTCGGTAAGAACTGATTCCAAACAGACTCCCGAAAGATACCATATGCAATACTCATATCTGAAGAGCATCATTATAAAAATCAGGGATCGCTAAAAATCCCATAGAAAGAAAGAAATTGATCAATGAAAACCATCGCTTTAAAATTCGGCGGAACCTCCATGGCGGACGCCAACCAGATCCGCAAAGTTACCGCCATCATCAAACAATCCCAGCACCGGCGTTATGTCGTTGTGTCCGCACCGGGGAAACGTTCCTCTGATGATATCAAGGTCACGGACCTGTTGTATCAATGCTACAACGCGGCAGTCAGCGGAGAGGATTTTGAACCTTCGCTGAACCTGATCCGTGAACGCTTCGCGGAAATCATCCGTGACCTGGAATTGAATTTTGATATCGACAAAGAAATCGAAATCATCCGCAAACATCTGCAGGAAAATCCGCAGAAGGATTACATGGCCAGCCGCGGCGAATATCTGAGCGCTAAAGTCTTTGCCTGCCACCTCGGGTACAAATTCATTGACGCGGCGGATTACATCCATTTCAATGAAAACGGTTCACTCAACTTCCAGAAAACCAAGGAAGACCTGAAAAAGGTCCTGACCGTTACCTTCCGCGCGGTGATTCCCGGTTTTTACGGTTCCCTGCCGGACGGAACGATCCACACCTTTTCCCGCGGCGGTTCCGATGTGACAGGTTCCATCGTTGCCCGCGCGGTCCATGCGGATATCTACGAAAACTGGACAGATGTCTCCGGTATGCTGGCAGCTGACCCGCGCATCGTGGAAAACCCGCGGCAGATCCGCATCGTCACCTACCGTGAACTGCGCGAATTGTCCTACATGGGCGCGACTGTCCTGCATGAAGACGCGGTCTTCCCGGTACAACAGGCGAACATTTCCATCAACATCCGCAACACCAATGAACCGGATGATCCCGGCACCCTCATCATCCCGCACCTGCCGGAAAACGCGGATCCGGGAAGCGTTACCGGTATCGCCGGTCACAAGGGCTTCAGTTCGATCCTGATCGAAAAGGACCTGATGAACAGCGAAGTCGGCTTTACAGCCAAGATCCTGAACATCATCGCCTCCCATGGTCTGTCCTTTGAGCATCTTCCTTCCGGGATCGATACCATGTCCCTTATTCTCCATACGGACCACCTCGCTCCGGAGCGGGATCAGATCCTGGCTGAGATCCAGGAAGCTGTCCAGCCGGATACGCTGTATGTGGAAGACGGGCTCGCCCTCATCGCGGTCGTCGGGCAGGGAATGGCCTATTACAAAGGGATCGCTGCCAAGATCTTCCAGGCGATCACGGACGCCAACGTCAATATCCGCATGATCGACCAGGGCTCCAGCGAGCTGAACATCATCATCGGTGTCGCTGAGGAAGATTACGAAGCAGCCATCCGCAGCATTTACAGCGAAGTATTCGAGAAAAAACAAGCCTGATTTTGAAATAACGATGCCATGGTATGATATTCAGACGCTTATCATACCATGGCATATTGTTTTAAGGAGTCAATCGATAGAAAAAGGCGGAAGGACCAAAGGAAAAATGACTCCTGCCGGGCGGCGTATTTTTTCCATTTTCGCGCACAGAATTAACCGGTCACAGCGCTGAAAGCCTTCTTCCAACGCTCATAATCACCTTATACCTGACCACCGGTCACTAACCGCTGTCCTCCGGCTCTTCATCCATGCCGTCATTATACCTGTCGAGGATCTGATAGAAATGCATCGCCATCACCGGTTCATCCCTGCGGAATTCCTCATCGCACAGCATCGTACAGATCTCGTCGATCGTCAGGTTCATGACCCCGTCTTCCGAAATGCCGCCCCGCCGCATTATCTGTTCCAGCACCTCTTTATATGAGGGGAGCTCGGTTATCAGCTTCGGCCTGTCCGATGGCAGTCCGCCGCCGACGCAGGGAGGAAGGCTGCTGCTTTCAGAAATCCCGCATTCAGCGGACGATTCGTTTTCTGAACTGACGCTTTCTTCCGGGACAGATGGCTCTTCCTTTTCGACATATGCCCCTTCGATCACCGCTCCTTCTCCATCCGCGGAGCTTACCGCGTCTGTGACCGGTTCCGGTAATGCGGACTGCTCGGAGGCTGCTTCCAGCTGCTTCCGGATTTCCGCTTCCTG
>CADACE010000055.1 GCA_902786265.1 uncultured Chloroflexota bacterium
CATGCTGATTTTGTTCGGACCGAAGCAGATGCAGGAAAACGCCCGCAAATTTGCGCAAACCATACGCCGGATCGTCCGTTCGGACACCTGGCGGACGTTTCTCGAGATGTACGATGATGTGAACGCCATCAAAGATGAAGTGATCCGCGAATCCGGAATTCGCGAAGTCCAGGATTCCCTGCGCGGCGTCAACCTCGAACTGATCAATATTGATAAAGACCTGAGGGAAACTGATTTGGACCAGGGACCCGAAACAGCCGGTACAGCAGCAGCCCCGGAAACAGAAAACCATCATGAATCAGAATCAAACCGGCTTTGAACCCCAGACCACTCCCCTTGGAGAGTTGTTTGGCGCACTTGAAGAGCATATCACTGAACTGCGCAGGCGCATCATCATCTCCGCGGCGGGGTTTCTTGCCGCAGTGGTACTGTGTTTTTTCTTCAGCGGACCGATCATGGATTTTCTCTGCCGGCCCATCGGCGGACTGAACACCCTGACCTCGATCGAAATCACGGAAAACGTCTCTGCCGTATTCGATGTAGCGATGCTTGCGGGGTTTATTCTGGCCTTCCCGCTGATCACCTATGAAGCCTTTGCCTTTATTCTCCCGGGTCTGAAAACCGGAGAAAAGGCGGTATTGTTTCGTTTTCTGCCGCCGGTGATCCTGTTTTTTCTCGCGGGGATCTGCTTTGCTTTTTTCATTGTCCTTCCGGCGGCGATCCCTTTCCTGACTTCTTTCATGGGCATCAAAACGGAGATCCGTCCTTCCGATTATATTTCCTTCAGTACCAACCTTATTTTCTGGATCGGGATCGTTTTTGAAATGCCGGTCATCATCTTCATCGCGGCCCGTCTGCACATCGTCCGCTCCGGTCAGCTATTAAAAAGCTGGCGGCAGGCGGTCGTCATCTGCGCTGTGCTGGCGATGCTCATCACACCCACCGTTGACCCGGTCAACATGCTGCTGCTCATGGTTCCGCTCATTGCACTTTATTTTCTGAGCATACTCGGCGCAAAGCTCGCGGAGCGGAAAGCATGATCATCATATCCTGAATTGCCGGAGAATTGTATCGGAGGCCCAGATTCTTTCGATATGTGGGAACAGGGCAGTATCCTGCTTTTCTTAGGCGATACCGCAGCAGGAGAGGTGCGAAACCGGGACAAAAAATCAGAACATGGGATTGTAAGATAAAAAAGATCGATCAGGGGATAACGTCCTGATCGATCCGCCGGCTGAGATTGTTTCTATAAAAGAAACCCGCCGATAATTATTTACCCTTTTTCTTCTTCTTTTTTTTATTGAGATTCTTCCTTTTCGGAGCCTCGACGATCATGGACGTATTCAGAACGTCTTCCGGATCTGCATTCACAATTTGAGCAACCGGGTTCAAATTGGGAGCTTGATCTGCATTTATCTGGTTGACCTCATTTCCTCCGGCCATTTGCAGCGGAGCGTTATTCCCGACGGGGTTGGCATTGACCGCATCATTCACAGGAGGCACCGCAGCAGCCGGACCGGGGTTGACATTTGCCGCATTCTGCTGAGGCACTACTGCTGCGGGATTGGCATTCTGTACTGCCGGCTGCTGAGGAGCATGCCGCGCACCAAAATTACGCCATCTGCTGAAGAAGCGTCCGATTTTGGAGAACCAGCCGCGCTTTTTCTTTTGGAAACCGGCTTTTTGTTTCGCTGTCATGCGTTTTTCGTATTCTTTCACCATTGCGATACTGGCCGGTTTGGCGTCCGCGCCTTTGGTGTAGACATCATGGAAGGATTCCGCGAACCATTCCGAGGGTTGCGTCTGTCCGTAATCGGAAGTGAGATGATGATTGGTAAGGACCTGGCTGTTTTCTGTATCGATTTGTCCCGGTATCCCTTCTTCAGCATCCACCGGAACCCTTGGCAGGTTGGCATAATCGTTTGGAATAACCTGCTGCAGAGTAGCTTCAAGGATATCTGATTCCGCCTGATGATTGCTGTGCTCATCATCAGTTTCGTTCAAAAAGGATGCCTGAGCGTGTCCCAATTCATGGTTCCCGACATAATCCAGATGATGCCCGATGGAATCCGGACCCGCGTTTACCTTATCCCGGATTTTCTGGCCTTCCGGTGTAGCTCTGTCATGATATGCGTCGTAAGAGAGCTGTGCCTTTTCACCGCGAATATTCGCGGTGGTAAATGTAGACATCACCGCTTGACTCGGATTTTCCCTGTAGGAGCCTTTTTCTTCGTTCCACGTGACGGTTAAACCGCCGATCCGGTGCTTTAATTCCGGATAGTCCCGGACCTGGCGGACCATGTTCTTTAATTTTATCTTCAGCAGAGGAACATTGACATCCGCACCTACTTTGTGATCATATTGAACCTTTTTGATCTGCTTTCTTTTTTCCCTGGCCTCATTATATTTCACCATTGCGTCATCATATTTTTTCTGTATTCTGTCTTTCACGGAGCCGGGTGCCAGTTTTTTCAACATATCGTGAAGATCTTTTGCATCTTTTTTCGCAAATTTGTGCTCATTTTCAATGTTCTGATTCTCCCGCAGCCGCTGATCTCTTTGACCTTCAGTCAGATCAACTCTTTCGCCGTTGTCATTGATGATATAAGGGAGCGGTTGTCTGGCATTATTAACGTATTGTCCTATTGAAGCGTTGATCTCCTGCGGGGTGAAATCGCGGCCTTCCGTATAGGAGAGAAACGCGTAGTAGGCTTCCTTCGCGGAATTGGCATCGTCGATCTTCTGCTGAGCTTCAAGAACCTCGGCATCGTTAGTGGGATTAAAGTTATGGCCCGCAAGCTCGGCAGCGGTCATCTCGTAAGCTCGTTTCTTAATATGCTGGTCATTTTGGTGGTTATATTTTGGATTCCCGACCAAAATGTTCGTCTGCAGTGCCACGGATTCCACACCCACCTTATCGGTCCTGTTTTTCATGTAATCCAGGAAGCCTTCGTACTCATCCGTCCGGTCCCACATTTCATCTTTGTTAATGACGCTCCGTGTAGCGATATCCTTGAGGATCGCTTCCCCGGAATAGTCCCTGTCCCCCAGATTGGATAAAAAGAGGATGCCGGTATCTTCATTCAGGTCACTGATCCTGTTGCCGTTTTGCTGCGCGAATTTTTTGATCGGTTTTTTCAAATCAGCAAAGACCCGCCGGCCGTAATCCGTGCTCTGCTTCTGCGCGTTCATCAGCTCAAGAGAACCGGCATTCGCGGGAACGTTCTCCCGCCTTTGAACAGCGTTTTCGTCCTCACCTTTGAAGAGCTGGACTGTTCCGTTCGGCACGGATCGGGAGACATTTCCCTCTACCGCGCCCTGCTGGACGGTATGGACCAGTTCATGCGCGGCGATTTTCGGGTCAAAGCCACCTTTGCCGAAATGGACGTCGTTCCCCTGTGCCCAGGCCCGGGCACCCATTGCCCGGCTCCGGTTCATACTGAGGGTGTCGCTGTGAAACTGAACAGAGGAAAAATCCGCACCCAGACGGCTGCCCATTTCCCGCATGATGTCATCGGGAGTTTGGGATGTCACACCCTGAGAGAGTCGGTCCGCTTCTTTTTCCGCAGCCGAATCTTCCATAATGCGCATGACCAGACTGTTCGGCAGCTGTGTATTCCGCGAAGGGTCTGATTTTGTTGATGAAGCATTGTTATTATGCTTATTTTTTCGTTTATCAAAACTGTATGACATTGCCGTCTGCTCTTTATTTCAATACACCAGAGTTAGCTTTTCCGATAATATATTGTATCACTAAAACTTGACAGTTAGAATTACGAGATAAAACTCGTAAAAACAAAGAACCTTGACAATTGAATAAAAATGAGTCGAAGAAAAGAAAAAGAAGCTCTTTTGTGAGATAATTATTTTAGCTTAAAAAATCCTTCAAAGGAGCTTCTATGAAAGACATTGTATCATTATTAAAGAAAAGTGCAAAGAACTTTGACAAAATTTCCCAGACAGGAAAAAGGCTGATTCCATCTACACTAATGAAAAAATGTGGCTTCAAGAAAGAAAAAGGGCTGCCATGTAAAACGATATTGACTGATCTGCTGATGTTAGCATTCGAGAAAAAAGGCCTATATCAAAAGGCTGGAAAAGACAAAGAAATGAACGGGAATCTCAAAACATACTATCGGTTTCTCGAAAATGCTAAACACCAATGGGAAAAACTGCTATATGAGGTAGCGGAAAAGGTGGTATTTGAGATTTCGAAATTAACAGACCACAGAAGGCATGTGCTGGTAATCGATGATTCGCTCTATGAGCGGCCATATGGCAAGAGAGTTGAATTGAGTGCATGGCAATATGATCATGTGGATCATGTCTGCAAAAAAGGTTTTCGATTTCTCACAGTAGGTTGGGCGGATGGATTTAGCTTCATCCCGCTGATGTTCCGGCTGGTCAGTTCCGGAAAAACACAAACTGTTCCGGAAGGCTATGACAAACGGACAACAGCATACAGAAGACGTATAAATGCACTGAAGAAGATGACAGATTCTGCTATTGAGTTTCTGGGCAAAGCCAAATCATTAGGGGCTCAATATGTTACATGTGATTCCTGGTTTGGCAATCCAAAAACAATTCGGCAGATGAAGAATCTGGGATATGACGTCGTCAGCCATATCAAATCCAATTATCTCTTCTGTTTTGACAATGGGTTGTATAAGGCAAAATACATTCAAAAGCATCTTGATCGAAGTAAAGAATGGTGCAACCTTATCGATAAACTGCTTCCCGAAAACGCTCCCACTGATTGCTATTCCCGGAATAATTGATCCTCGTCCCCTTTTTGACGCTTACATATCAATTGTCATGTTAGCTAATGATAAGCCTGTGTTCAAATACAGGATCAATAATCATTGAAACCGAAATTGTCAATTTAATTCTGATGTTGGGTGTTCCGAATTTTTTGTGTGTCCGCAGGTGAGAATAAAAATCCCTGCGAATATTTTTTATAAAATCAACACAATGACAAGACAGGGCTCCGTCTTTATTCCGCTGCCTGCTGATTTTCAGACATTATATCAGCAATCATGCTGCTGATTTTGGCCATGACCGGGCTTCTTAAGTCTGTCACCGATCTTGAGATCGCATCGACCGTACGCAGTTTTGCCCGGTCTTTGAAGATCTGGTACACCCATCTGCTCAGCAGCCCGACAGCGTCCCATCTGACCTTCTTTTCATTGGGTTCTTCTATCGCATTTTTGATCCCGCGCAGGATCATTTCCATCACATCCCGGTTCTCATCGATTTTGGCGGACATGTCCTCCAGAGTCCAGGCGATCACCTCTTCTTTGGAGGTTCCCCGGTTCCGGAATTCCTGAGTCACCCGGCTGCCCATTTCTCCGAAGACCGATTTCATGATCTGCATCTGATAAACATTGGAGGCTGAATACATTGAAAAGTCTTTTATCGGAACGTTAAAACTCTTATCCTCGGCTGACTGCTGTCCATAGTAACTTACATTTTTGTCCGATGTTTCCTTCTTGGAAAGTGCGAAGGCGTAATTCACATCCTGCTGGCTGAATTTTCCTTTTTCCAGCAAATACCTGTGGGATTTATCAAAATCTTCGGCAAGCGCTTCGATGCGGTCAAGCTTTGCCAACTCCCTGAACTGGGGATCATTCTCCCCGAAATACCCATTTTCGTAATCCGTTTGAAGGTCGATATATTTTTGATAATTTTTGATCGCCTTTTCAGGTGTTTTGTAGATCTGAAGATAACTTTCAAAGTGGGAAGGTGTCATCTTCGCCCTGCTGAACTTACGCTTTTCATCCGTATGGGTGAACGAATATTCTTTTTCGAAAAAATCTTCTTTGAGGTCTTTCAGATCATCTTCCGGGTCCTCATGATCTTTATTCTCAGTTTGCGCGTATGCCATGTCCATGTTCCGGATCCCGTTCGTCGCCCAGTTCAGTATTTCCAGAAACGCTTCCTGTACCCGTTTGTCATTATGGTAATATTTGAAAAGGAGGGTATTGCAGTCATTGACGATATCCGTAAATACGGACCGGTACCGGATCAAATCTGTCTGTTTCGCCCGCAGCAGTTCATTATTGGTTACAGGCATGCCATCCATGGATGCCTTGATATTTTCCTGTGACAGCGAATCCAGGATCTCTTCCAGTTCGTCCGACGTATTTTCGTCGCTCAGTTTCTCCGGCGGCGTAATACTTTCCAGCGCAGCCCTCAGTTTTCCGGCAACCCGCGGCAGCTGTTGAACTACATCTTTTATTGGGTAAGCTCCGGCTTCCTTGCCGTTCACAACACGGCCGAGCCCTGCCCCCAGTTTCCCCGACCTGCCGCCTTCCATACGCAGCATATTCTCTCCCGCTCCGTTCGGTGAATAGGCCTTATCTTTGTGCGTTGAGAAGAAGCTGATGGATTTGTTGTAGCGTTTATAATCTTCCTCCGAAGCCAGCTTGTTTCCATAGCCCTGGTAGGTCATGTCGTCCTTGTCTTTTAACTTGGCGAACTGGTTTTCAGCCTCGGCTTTCGCAAATGAGGAAAAGAGGCCGGCGCCGAGCATCATTCTGTCCGCTTTGTGGTGTGCATAGACTTTATCCATTTCGAAAATGGGGGCCGCGCCCCGGATCTTTGCCACATCCACGACCATTTCTTTGGCGAAGGTCGTACAGTTCCGCGTATATTGGTTGTATCCGCCCCGGTCCGCGTAAGTTTCCGAAGCGCGGAGCACATCATTCACCTGTTTTGGGGTCGCGGTGTAAGAACGGCTGACATCGAAGGAGTTGCCTCTTTCATTTCTCAGCTCACCGGGAACAGTCGCGCCGCTGTAACCCTGTACTGCCACCATTGATTTGCTGCCGGCCGTGCCGCCCCCGTTTCCGAATCCGTAGCGCAGGTGATAGCGCTGCCAGCGGCCGCTCCTGGGGCTTTTCCGGCTGTATTCAATGCCGATGCCTGTATGGCCGCTCGCAAGGTATTCATCTACAGTGTATTGAGAAGAGCTTTGCGCGACATACACGGAGATGACCGGGGGCCGGGGTTTTCTTTTCCTGTCCTTCTTATCCTCGGCATCTCCCTCTACCGCCACCGGATAGGACCAGACATCCGGGACCCTTCGGAAGTCAATGTTGACCTCATCGTCATTCTCCGGCCTTTCTTCAAACTGCGCGCCGTCCCATCCGGGGATGTTTTTACGGTTTTTCTCCTTCTGGGAAAAATCCTGTCCGAATATCCTTCTCCATGTGCCATACCAGGAGTTCGACTTGGTAAAGATCCCTCCGGTTATCATGTTCAGCATGGTGCCGAGCGTGCCGATGACCTTCCCAAAAAACTTACCGGAATAATACGCGAGGGAACTGAGGAAACGCTTGCCCCAGTTTGCTTTCTTCCGCGGAGGGAGCTTCTGCACAGCGATATCCAGCTCTTTTACAGGCTCCAGCGATTCGTCGATCTGCGTGAGGTCTTCCTCTTTTTCAGGCTCTGCGGCCTTTTTTGAGGCGGATTTTTTCGATGATTTTTTTGATGTTTTTTTGGCAGCCTTTTTGGCAGGCTTTTCCTTCTTTTCCTCCCTGGTTCCGGGGAGTTTCCCGTAAAAACCGGTGTTCAGTTCGTCGATTTCCGGGGAAGACTCTTCATCGTTTCCGATCTTGTTTGCCTCAGCTCTTTTCTTCAGAGCCTCTGCAGCTTCCATGGCCAGCTTCGAGGCTTCATCTTCCGATTCAATATCGCCGCTGTCCGATTCATCATCCCTGATGTTATTTTTTATGTAGTGTCCGCTCTCGTGAATAAACGAATTGTCTTTTTCATCTTCCGAGTCTGAACTGTAATCCTTTTCCGCCATCGCATAGTCCACGGACCTCTTCCGGCGCGGATGGTTTGCCTCATTGGAGGGATTTAAAAAATCACCGTAATTCCCGGCAGACTCATTGGAAATATTGGAAAAGCGCCCGTCATATTCGAGCTCTTCTTTGACTTCCGGGTCGATATTCTGGTTTTCCCTGTTTTTTTGGTTGATCTTTGAATACATCTCTGACTTGCCCTACGACAATTGGTATATATTCCTAATTATAAATCAACTTTATCTATTTTGCAGGATCCGGATGCGGTTTGGAGTATAAGCCCGGGTTTGCCGGGCTGTGAGT
Organism: uncultured Chloroflexota bacterium; assembly: GCA_902786265.1. Classification (GTDB taxonomy): domain Bacteria; phylum Chloroflexota; class Anaerolineae; order Anaerolineales; family Anaerolineaceae; genus Flexilinea. The sequence continues at coordinate 8,112 of CADACE010000055.1, forward strand.
GCTTCGGTCATGCCGGACTGGAACGCCTTAACACCGACAATACTTCTGATATTGAAAAAAATCAAATCTGTCAGTGGTTTCTGATCTTCTCGAATGCGATCCGCGGGAAGTTATTGTATAACCGGTTCAATGCAATCATTGAAGTCGCTGTGCTTTCCGATGAAGCGATTACCAGAATGCTGACCACCAGGGTTCCTGAATGTTCGCCGGTTGTTTATAAGCTTTTAGGCGTATAAAAAAGAATAAACTCCCGAAGTTGACATTTCATGGGCTGCGGCACTAATTCATCTCAATTTTTTCAGATGCTGGTATTGACCTTAATTCAGGTTTTCCCGTTGGGAAATTTGCCTTTGATCCCTGATGCGTGTGGAAAAAATTTGATTTTCGTGATACCTGAATATTCAATTAGAGGTATAAAGCAAAACGGGAGTTTTTCAAATTCCGTTCGATCCTGAACAGGATTTGAAAAACTCCCTCTGTAATACAAAAACAGTTTTTCCGTTATCGGGTCCTTATGCAGCTGTATTCATAATCAGATCCGGCGATCCTTTTTTGATGTCTGCCCGACAAGAATATAGGATACGACAAACAGGGCCATAATAAAGGGAAGAAAATACCAGCCGCTTTCCGTCTGTTCAAGAGTTGCAATATAATCATAAGTTCCGTGGAGCAGCATCGGAACGATAAGGCTGAGAACGCGGAAAAGTACCGATTTTCCCGATTCGCCGGCATTATCATACTTTTTTGCTATTCCGTAAAAAACGCCCATGAATACACCGAAACAGGCATGCCCGGGGATTGCTGTCACTGCTCTTGCCAGAGCTGTGGTAAATCCGAAATTCAGGACATAACTGATATTTTCCCAAAGTGCGAACCCCAGGGATACAAACACCGCATAAACGACGCCGTCATACTGACAGTTGAATTCGCGGTTGTTCCAGGAATTTTGTTTCATGAAAATATATTTAGAGCTTTCCTCAGCTGTCGCGACGATACAGAAATAAAGGATCAGGTTATACGTGACTGTATTCGGCTCAACGTATTGATTCAGTACAGCGGACAGGATCCGCTCCTCAACCAAAGCAAGAAGTGAGGAAAGAATCCCTGCTCTCACTAAATTCCAAAGCAGGTAGGGGCTTTCTTTCTCAAGGCGGTCGGATTGATAAACCCTGATCATCAGCCATACCGCAGGTATGACCGCGGCAGCGATAAGAATATAGTTATAAGTCAAAATAGGGGGCAATAAATAGTAAAACATATCTGCTTCCTGACATCTATGATTTCGTGACCGATCGATTGCGGTATAAATCATTAGTTTCCGATTTATAAACCGCTCTGATCAGCTGGTCTTTTTATTGCGAATAATTTTACCGCAATTAATAATCTGAATACCATCTTTTCCTCTTTTATTTTTTGATAATAAGCGTTTACAGCTTATAATTTATATATATTATAGGGAGGAATTATGGAAAGTGTTTTTGTAGTTAAATTCAATGTCCAAAGTGAAGCTTTTCAGGCTCTCACGGAATTACGGCAGCAGCCTGCAAACGATGACTTTGTTGTCTCCCAGGCGTGCCTCGTAAACAAAAAGGATGGCCGGATCACGATGCTGGACCAGTTTGACACAGGCATGGAATCGGTCAATGACACCGGAACGGGTACGATGATCGGAGCTCTCGTCGGCATTTTAGGCGGTCCGATCGGCGTACTGCTCGGCGCTTCATACGGTGCAATGGTCGGCAGTGTTATGGATACAGCCGATATTCTGGACAATGCTTCATTGATCGAACAGGTTTGCGGAACGATTGACGACGATGAGACGGCTGTCATTGCCCTGGTTTCAGAACAGAAGACCGAAAGCTTTGATGAAGCCATGAAGAAATTTGACACGGAAGTCAAGTGGTTTGATGCCGGTGAAGTAGCCGCTGAAGTTGAAAAGGCTTACGAACTTGAACGTCAAATGAAAAAAGAAGCGCTCAAACAGCTTCGTGACGAAAAGAAAGAAGATTTCAAACAAAAAGTTGAAGATCAGCGTAAAAAGATCTCAGAGGAATTCGACAACTTGAAGAAAAAATTATCCTGACCGACGGTAACCCGGACAGAAAAAGTGCCTCGCAGAAACATAGAGGCACTTTTTTTGTAAAAATCATTTATACTTTTCAGTAATATGCTGATAAATCCGAAATATGATTGATCTCACAGCAGTCTTAAATCACTGAAGGAGACGACCATGAAGAAGACACTATTGGATAACAACAAAAGCACCGCACGTGCGGAACATGCAATGCTGGACGGGATCTCTGTCGATCAGAGAACGCTCCGGATCATCGGAAAGACCCTTGAGCCGAAAAATCTTAAACGCATCGGTATCGCCGCTGTCGGCGGATCTTTATTGATTTCAATGATAAGCACTCTCGGACGGGACCGTCTCAACCGTGCGGAAACTGCCCGTGAACTGAAAAAACAGCTGATGCCCCTGCAGAAAAAACTGGATGACCTTGAAGCACAAAACGCTGCATTATGGCAGCAAAACGAAGAACTGAAATCACAGCTTGCGAGAATAGAGGCTGTTTATATTCAAACCGCTGAAACCCCTGAAAACTGAAAATCGGGATTCAGAATTATATTTTTATGACAATGCAGATAAATATGAACAAACCGATGATAACTGCCCATTCCGGCTGCGAAGGAACCGGGATCGATACGATGGAGTCCATAGAAAAGGCCCTGGAATTTGGTGCTGATGCGATTGAAATTGATGTGCGTATGGATCCGTTTGGTGACCTGCGGATCTCTCATGATCCGTTGTCTCTTGAAGATTACCTTCGAAAGAATCCCCTTGCGGATGTGTTTCAGAGAGTCCAGTCGTCTTCTCTGCTGATAAATTTTGATCTCAAGGAAAAAGCAGCATTATATAAAACACTGGACGCTGCCCGTGATTTCGGTTTCCCGACGGAACGGCTGGTTTTTTCCGGCTGCACAACGCCGGTCCAATTGGTAAATGATCCGGAGCTTGCGCTCAGGGCGAATTTCTTTCTCAATCTCGAAGAAGTACTGAAATATGTCTATGACCATCGGAAAGAGGAATTCAGCAGGGAAGTTTTTTCGATGCTGATGGATGATCCTTACGTGATCCTCATCGACGAAGATAATAACATCCCGGATGTGTATCTTTCCGAGGCAGTGAAACTCCGTCAAAAGGTCTATGCGATTTCAAGGACTCTCCGCGAAAAAATATATGAAGACACAGTCCGTATATACCAGGAAACCCGGGCTGCAGCAGTAAATATGCCAAAGTTTTTGCTCTGGACCCGCATCACAGAATTGTTGCAGGCGGGCAGCATACCGCTGTCAATCTGGACTGTCAACGAACCGGAACTGGTACGGCGCTGTCTGGAAATAAATGTCTGTAATATCACAACTCGGAAAATCCAACTGACAAAACAGATCCTGGAGCAATTTAGCGATATCTAAATTCCCCGTGCCGGGATTCCCTGCGGAAATACATTCCTTCATATAACTAAAAACGCTCACAGGCATACAAGAGTGAACTTTTACCCGCGATCCTGGTCTTGACATTGTTATGTCATAATTCCACCCTTTCTTCATCTCTATCTCAAAAAGTAAATATATTTATGAACAGGAGCATATGATCATCGGGGTTGGGAAACAGCCCTGACGGTCATTTGAGGCTTTTCAGTATGCGTTATGTTTATAACAGTATGCTTTTTTGGCATTGTACTTTTCTGAAACTCCACTATAAAATACAGACATAAAACAACTGATTATGATCTAACAGTTTTTTGAAGCGAAATCGTAAAAATGGAGGATATGATGGAATACATTACGCTGAATACCGGAGCAAAAATGCCTTTGGAAGGGTTTGGAGTCTTTCAGATCCCGGATGCAGCCCAGTGCGAACAGGTCGTTTATAACGCGATCAAAACCGGATATCGTCTGCTGGATACAGCTGCGGCTTATATGAACGAAGAAGCGCTCGGAAAAGGTGTTGCCCGTGCGATAGCCGATGGTTTGACCACCCGTGAAGAACTGTTCATCACCACAAAAGTCTGGGTGCAGGATCAGAAAAATGAAGAAACCGCCTACGAAGCCGTAAGGACTTCTCTCGCGAAGCTCAACATGGAATATGTGGATCTTGTACTGCTTCACCAGCCGATGGGTGATTATTTTGCTGCCTATCGCGGTATTACCAGAGCCTATAAAGAAGGACTGACAAAAGCGATTGGCGTAGCTAATTTCTATCCTGCGATCCTGACAAACCTCTGTGAGAATGTGGAAGTGATCCCGGCTGTCAATCAGGTGGAAATGCATCCGTTCTTCGTCCAGGCTGCCGCGATTGATAATATGAAGTCTTACGGTATCGCTCCCCAGGCATGGGGACCGCTGGCAGAAGGCAAACATGGGATCTTCACCGACCCGGTATTGGTTGAAATCGGGAAGAAGTACGGCAAGAGTGCAGCCCAGGTCGTACTGAAGTGGAACGCCCAGCGAGGTGTTTCCATCATCCCGAAGTCCGTTCATGAGGAACGCATGAAGCAGAACATTGACATCTGGGATTTTGAACTGACCGAAGATGAGATGGCTGCCGTTGCCGCAAAAGACCTGGGACACAGCGAGATCGTGAACCATGACGATCCGATGTTTGTCAAGGCTTTGCACGGGATGAATATTCACTGAACGGAGATATCAGATGAAGTATTTGTTTATCAATGCCAGTCCGAACCCGAACGGGAACACGGCCAAAATGGCAGCTGCTTTGCTGAAAGGCCATGATTATGAGACTGTGAACCTTACGGAATATAAGATCTATGGCTATGGTCAGCAATACGATGATGACCAGTTCATGGAGGTCATCGGGAAGATCCGCGAAGCCGACACAGTCATCATTGGTTCTCCGCTCTATTGGCATAACCTGACCGGACAGCTGCGCTGCTTCATTGACCGGACGTACGGGCCTTTCAAACAGAATGAATTCGCACCCCGGCAGCTCTATGCCATCGTGCAGGGTGCCGCGCCGGAAAAATGGATGCTGGAAGCCTGTAATTACACCATGACTCGTTTTGCAGGTCTCTGCGGTTTTGAATATAAAGGATTGATCAGCAGTCTTGCTGAAGCAAATCAGAAAAAGTTGTAACCTCCTTTTTGATCGAGTCAGCGGCGCGGTCCTGATCTGCTTCAGGTGATATGATCTTTGCCCGCTGACTTGTTATTTAATGCTGGAAAAATTATGAAGGATTTATTTTTATTATTCATTATGCTCATTTTCACAGCAGCCGGAAGTGTATTCGGCCTGCATATCAGCGCAGCATCTGCGCATGAAGTAAAGACGACCGCCATCCCGCAGACCGGATGGTCGGATACCGTTCCTGCGGAATACAAAACGCCTGCCTCACGGAAGGGAACCGTTATCCGGCTGGATTATGAATCAAAGGATTATGCCGGCAACGAAGCACCGATCACCAAAACCGCTTACGTCTATCTTCCTTACGGATATGACGAAAACGATACGGAAACGAAATACGACATCATCTATCTGATGCACGGATGGGGAGGACATGCCGGTGAATATTTCGACTATACTGTGACAAAGAATATGTTTGACCATCTGATCGAAAACGGTGACATTCCGCCTGTGATCATGGTTTCCGCGACATTTTACAACAGCCGCAGCGATACCGGCTGGGGCGGCTCTGTCAGTGAGCTGCGGGCTTTTCATCTGGATTTCGAAAACCATCTGATGCCCGCAGTCGAAGGAAAATATCGCACTTATGCGGAAAATACCACACCGGAAGGGCTGATGGCATCCCGTGATCACCGTGCATTCGGCGGTTTTTCTCTCGGTGCTGTCACTACCTGGCAGATCTTCTGTTATGACTATGATTACGTTCACTATTTTCTGCCGATGAGCGGTTCCAGCTGGTATTTCGGGACTTACGGCGATTTTCAGACGGTCCGGAATGTTGACTTCATCCAGCAGCTGATCGAAGAAAATGACCTCAATGAACGCGGATATTTTGTCTATGAAGGTGTGGGCACTGAAGATGTCGTAAAGAGCCAGACGCTGATGCAGATGGATGAAATGTTCAGCCGGGGTGACGTGTTCCCGCCGGAGCATATCGTCTTCTATCAGAAACAGGGCGGTCATCACGATCTGGATGCGGTGCAGGAATTTCTATATAACGCTCTGCCGGTTTTCTTCGGAAAGGGCGGTCAGGCCGGTTCGGAGAAAGAAGAAGTTATCGTGGAAACATATTATGACACAAATTCAAAAATTTCAGATGTCATTGCCGATCCCGCTTTTGAAGGCAACGGCAGACTGCTGTTTCCGGTCAATTCCGGATATTCCGGTGGAAACACGCTTGGAAATCTTTCCTTGACCTGGTATAACGGGATCGATCCGCAAAAGACGGTCGAGATCGTTAACACCCTGCGCAGCCGGGCCCTTGCAGGTGAGCAGATATTTTACAGTATTTATACGGAAGAGGAGATCGCTGCCGATCGGGCTAAAGCCGATACCGGACTGTTTTTCTTCAAGGGAAGACCCGGAGAAAAGTTTGCGGTCTGCAATGCCGGCGGCGGGTTTGCCTATGTCGGAGCGATGCATGACAGTTTTCCGCATGCACTGGAGCTGTCAAAGATGGGCTATAACGCTTTTGCCCTGATCTACCGTCCCGGTGCGCAGACCGCCTGCGAAGACCTCGCCCGGGCGATCGCATTTATCTTTGAGCATGCGGATGAACTTGAAGTCAGTACGGAAAATTACTCGCTTTGGGGCGGGTCCGCGGGTGGGAGAATGGCTGCCTGGCTGGGCTCCTATGGGACGGAAAACTTTGGTGAAAAACCCTATCCACGTCCGGCTGCAGTGATCGTAAATTATACGGGCCTTTCGGAAGTCAGCGGAATTGAACCGCCTACTTACAGTGCTGTCGGGACAAGTGACTGGATCGCCGATTATCAGACGATGGAAAGACGTATTGTCCGGATCAAAGCCAACGGAACTGACGCGGAAATCGAAGTCTTCAGCGGTCTGCCGCACGGCTTTGGTCTTGGTACCGGCACAATAGCCGAGGGTTGGATCAACCGGGCTGCGGCCTTTTGGGAAAGACAATCGAAATAAAACAGGAAAGGAATATGAATATGAAAAAACAAACAGCAGGACGTGACCGTCTTGGCAGCCTGGCCCCGAAATTTGCGGAGCTGAATGATGATGTACTCTTCGGAGAAGTCTGGTCGAGGGAAGCACAGCTTTCCGCTCGGGACCGCAGCATGATCACCATTGCGGCGCTCTTTTCCGCAGGCCTTTATCCGCAGCTGAAGAGCCATCTGGCGTTGGGAAAGGAGCATGGCGTTACCAAACAGGAAGCCATTGAGATCGCTACACAACTGGCATTCTACTGCGGCTGGCCGAAAGCCTGGAGCACTTTTCCGCTGATTCAGGAAATCTATGGAGACGAGAATGCTTCGGAACTTCCCGGGGTGCCGGCCGGCATGTCCGTCTTTCCGGTGGGCAAGCCGAATGATGCTTTTGCACAATATTTTATCGGACAAAGCTATCTGGCTCCGCTGACGCTGGAACAGGTCCCAACCTTTAATGTGACCTTTGAACCGGGCTGCCGCAACAACTGGCATATTCATCACGCTGAAAAGGGCGGCGGACAAATGCTGATCTGCGTCTATGGCCGCGGATGGTATCAGGAGTGGGGCAAAGAAGCAAGAGAACTCCATCCCGGCGATATTGTCAACATTCCGCCAAATGTGAAACACTGGCACGGAGCCGCTGCCGATTCCTGGTTCCAGCACATTGCTCAGGAAATCACTGCCGAAAATGGGAAAACCGAATGGTGTGAGCCTGTAGACGATGAGTGCTATGGAAAGCTGAAGTAGATAATTATCGAATGCCGATTTAGGGACGATTCAGCACTATTTATGCGATGAATTCGTCCCTTTTATTATTGCAGTATTGGAGAATCAAATATGAAAACGTGGTTTATTACAGGCTGTTCCACGGGTATCGGCAGAGGAATTGCGAAAGCAGCGCTGATGGCGGGATATCAAGTCGTTATCACCGCGAGAAATGTTGCCGGAATACAGGAATTTGAAGCAGAATATCCAAATACCTGCATTTGCTTACCGCTGGATCTCACAGAAGAAAAAAGCATAGAGCAGGCCGTGTAAAATGCTTATTCCCGTTTGGGAACAATTGATGTACTCGTCAACAACGCTGGATATGGATATCGCGCAGCCATAGAAGAAAGCGAAGCGCATGAAATCGACCTTCTGTTCCGCACGAATGTGTTCGGACCGGTGAAACTGATGAATTTGTGTCTGCCGAAAATGCGTGAAATGAAGGACGGAATTATCATAAACGTCTCTTCGATCGGCGCAGTCAGGGCGGCAGTGGGAAATGGATTTTATTCCGCATCCAAAGCTGCGCTGGAACTGGTCAGCGATGCGGTGGGAAAAGAAGCGGAACACCTTGGAATCAGGGTAATGACTGTGGAACCCGGAGCGTTCCGAACTTCATTTTATGACTCTTTACATGGTTCAGAGAAAGCTATCGGGGATTATACAAAATCTGTAGGTGCGATGCGTCTTGCAAACATGGTGAACAATCATGATCAGAAGGGGAATCCTGATAAAGCAGGAAAACTGATTGTTGAGCTGATCTCGTCCGGAAAATTTCCGAAACGTTTGCCGCTTGGCAGTGATGCTGTACGCATTATTCGGGATGAACTGGAAAGCAGACTTGCCGAAGTGGATGAATGGGAAACCTACAGCATCAGAACAGATTATTAATGGGATTATAAAAAAACAGGACAGGCTTTGTTTTTCTCTCATTTAGAAACGAAACCTGTCCTGTTATTATTTTGGCTCTATCAATTTTTGACTTTCCCGAACACCCAGTTCATGACGGATTTATCAAAGGCGGCGAGCATGCCGGCACCGTGATAATCCATAGCATACGCAGCCCCAACCTTATCGGTGTTGGCAGCACGAAGCGCATCCAGTTCCGAATTGGTGCGGATATCCATGACCAGCAGTTCCGCGATATTCTCTTCAGTCAAGCCTTTGGCAGCATAAAGATCGTGAATCGTCTGCCATATACGGCGGACCGGAGCAGAACCGTAATAACTGTCATTTTCCGCAGTAAAAAGATAGAGCGGTGTCTCCGCATCGACAAGTGGCTGCGGATCTCCATCCCATTGTGAAGAGACAAACAAAGCGGCAGTATAAAGCTCCGGACGGTCTTCCATTACACGGGAAAGCGTTTCCCCGCCGCCTGAATAACCGCTGATAAAAACCCGGTTCGGGTCAATATTATAAGCGGACAGTAAGTATTCGGTCAGAGATATTGCCTCCCGGGCGGAAGTCGGTCCCCAGTCATTCAGCTGTGCCGAAACGACGACCAGATCGTCGATATAATTTTGTGATTCAAAGGGCAGATACTCCCAGCGCAGATCCTCACCAAGCCCCTGAAAATACAGACCTTCCCAACCCGGCAGCGCCACATGCAGTGCATAAGGGCGGGTCCCATCATAGCTTTCAGGAACATACAGGTTGTAGTGGAATACGCCATCCTCAGTCGTGAGGACATTGTCCATCAGAAAACCCTGCTGCCGGACCAAACCGGGCGAATGTGTTATTTGCTGTCCTTCCACACCGCCAAAAACCAACAGAATAAGGCACAACATCAAAGGAATCAGTCTAAAACCGGATCTCATTTTGTTTCTCCCTGCAGTAAAAACCTGTCCGGTGAATTGCCCGGACAGTTCGTAAATCGTGATCTTCAGAGATTTTCAGCAAAGAACGGAAGAATATATTCGAATGCCTCCGTAACAAAAGGAGCCAGGTCATAAAGATCAAAGTGGCTGGCTTCCGGAATGACATGCATCGCCTTATTGCTGTGCGGAACTGCTTCGAAGATCTCAGTCGATGACGGACGTGACCAGGCATTTTCACCGGAAATAACAAGATACGGTTTCTTCATACCCTTCATGATTTCAGTCACATTATATTTCACCAGTTCTAGCTGACTCCAGGCGACCACCTGATTGGACCAGCGTGGATGAGTTCCCCGGGCAGAATAATAATATGCGGCGCCCTCATCAAAAGCTCTTGGCATGAAATTCAGGAACATCAGACCACCTTCTCCTTTGTCATAAGCTTCTTTAGCGGCAGTAACTTCATCCGCAGGCTTGAAAAAGCCCATCATCGGAGAGGTGGAAATATCGGAAATCGCGGGAACGATTGCCGTGACGGCCTTGATACGGGGTTCTTTGACGCCTGCTACCGACATATAGGAGCCGGATCCACAGATGCCCAAACCGCCGATGCGTTCACTGTCAACATAGGGAAGACTTGTAAGGTAATCCACCGCGGCTTCGATATCGCTTTCTTTCACATCCGGCAGTTCCTGCCCGCGCGGCTGACCTTCACTTTCGCCGAAATATGAGCCGTCAAAAACAAGTGTCACATAGCCGGCCGCCGTCAGGTTTTTGGCATAAACAGATTGCGCCTGTTCTTTGACTGAGAGCATCGGCCCGGTAACGACGATAGCCGGGTAATTTTTGCTCAGGTCAAAATTATCGGGAATATATAACAGACCTGCCAGCCGCAGCCCCAATTGTTTATTTACAAATACAACTTTTTGAGTATCCATGAAATACCTCCTGCTTATGGATATTTTACAAATTCAATGATTTCAGCCAGTTTTTGACGGCTGTTGATGCACCTGTTTCCGCGTCATTCATTTCAATAGGAAGTCCCTGCAGCACTTTAGCGTCCGGTTCCAGTTTCTGAATTGTTGAATAGGTGCCGCCGTCCCCGGATCCCATGTGCGTGTTAAAGGGAATGATGGTCTTACCGGAAAAATCATACCTGTCGAAAAGCGTATAAAGGATCATTGGGAAGGTGTACCACCACATCGGATAACCGATAAAAATGTTTTCATAGCCATCGATAACGATCTCATTTTTGATTGCCGGGCGCTGATCTTCGTCATGTTCTTTCTTTGCCAGACGGGCCAGGGCACTGTAATGATCCCTGTTACTGTCATAAGGAACAGCGGGAATGATTTCAACAACATCCGCATCTGTCTGTCTGCCAATTTCTTCAGCCACTTTTTTCGCAGTTCCGTATACGGAGAAGTACAGTACAAGATTTTTCTTCATCAGCCGAATCCTTTATTATTTTTGTTTATATTTATAATTATTTATATGCCAAAAATTACGAATATACTTGCAATTATGAATCTCAAAGTTTATTATATAAATATAATTAATAGTTATATTGAGGTTGTATGATTGAATTGTATATACTGGAACAATTTGATGCCTTTGCCCGTTTCGGTACCCTGTCCCGGGCTTCGCGGGAACTGCACATCTCCCAGCCTGCGCTGACCCGATCTATGAAAAAAATCGAAACCGATATGGGCATCGCCCTATTTTACAGGGATAAACGCAAACTTACACTCAATGATGCAGGGAAAGTCGTTGCCGAATATGCAAGAAGAATTCTTGAGGACGAAAGAGAAATGCGGGTAAGAGCTGTTGAAACCGACCGGCGTACACACATGATCACACTTGGATCATGTGCAGTCGTTGCTGTCAATCACCTGGTTCCTCTTCTTACACAATCATTCCGGGATAAATCAATCCTGACAGAAATCGCCCCGGATGATGTTTTGATCGATCGTCTGAAAAATCACAGCTGTCAATTAGCCGTACTCCATGGACGGCCAAAAGATAAAGCATTGTTTTCACAGCGGTATTTCAGCGAACAGCTGTATATTTCGCTTCCAGAAAAACATCCTTTGTCAGGAAAGAATGAACTTTCCGCCGCAGATCTGAAAAGGCTCTCGATTCTGACTTTTGATGTGGGTTTCTGGGTGAATCTCTGCAAAGAAAAGATGCCGGAGACATCTTTTTTGATACAGACCGACGTGGATACCATGAACGAATTGGTCAACGCATCAACATTGCCCGTTTTTAATTCTGACCGTATGATGGAGGATGGATATATTCCTCAAAACAGTGTTTCATTAAAACTGGCCGAAGACTTCAGCAGCACGAACTATTATGTCGCCTGCCTCGAATCGGAAAAAATCCGATACAATACGTTCTTTAATTCAGTCCGTGCCGAAGTTTTTTCAATGGAAAAACCTCAGGGCAGTTGATCATCGAATCTTGCATCCAGAGTCTGAAACCAGCGGGCATATTTTGAAGTATCGTCCGCTTTGCAGCAGCAGAAGAAATGCTCGACAGCTGCCTCATCAGAAATTGGAACAAAAACCCGTTTTTCATTGCGATTATGAAGCTTTGAGGTAATGTCTGTCACAAAAGCAGGCATGGTTGAATTTTGGATCAACTCTGACAAGGCATCCATATCATCCTGTATAAAAAAGCGGCTGTCCGGCATCTGTTCCCGGATGATCTGATCCCAATAGCCGATATTCGGAGCTACAATAAAATTTTCCCCGTTCATCTCGGAAAAAGAACACTGATTTCGTTCCGAGATCCGATGTTCCGGCGGTACAGAAAAATAGAGATGTTCCGTTCCACAGGGGACGCACTGAACTGCAGGGGTTTTAAATTCCCGGTTCAGGATGATCATCTGATAGGTTCCGTCTGAAAGTCCGCTTATCAATTCTTCCTCATTCCGTATTTCGATGGAGACTGTTTTTGCCGGATACGGAGAAAGCTCAAACATCGGACCGGGTGCGATAGCTCCTACCATGATCATCCTGGAACTGCGGTCCAATGATCTGACCCGAAGCAACATTTCCTGTTCTTCATCAAGAATGCGTTTCGCGCATTCAGCCGCCAGCAGCCCGTTTTCATTCAAAACGACACGGTTTTTTCCGCGGTCAAACAGTTTAACACCGAAAAGGGTTTCCAGTTTCTGCATTGATCTTGTCAGTGAAGGCTGGGTCAGGTGAAGTTTATCCGCAGCAGCAGAAAGTGTTCCGCATTCACGAACTGTAATTAATTGTTCAAGAAGATAGGTATCGATCATATTGACTCCATAGTATACGCTTTACGTATAATTGTATGCGCTGTTCGCATTGTATTTTTTCCCTGAATTCAATAAAATAATTGTAACAAACTTTTATATGAATAGGAGAAAAAGTAATGGCTATCAATAGAAAAAAACTGCCGGCGGTATTACTCGCAATTATCCTGATTTTTGTTTTTACGGCATGTGTAAGCTCAAATAACAGTATGCAGACATCTGCGGATACTATGCCGGTCGGTAAAACCGAAAACAGAATCCTGGTTGTATATTATTCCTGGTCCGGGCATTTGGACAGCATGGCGCACTGGGTCGCAGATGAGACAGGCGGAGACCTTTACCGTGTGCTGCCCAAAAATCCCTACCCCGATAACTATAATCAGACTGCAGACCGTGCCAGGGCCGAACAGAATAATAATGAAAGACCGGAAATAGTGGTCGATATCACACCAGACCAAATGTCTCAATATGACACCGTTTTCTTCGGTTTCCCGGTATGGTGGTATGACCTTCCCATGTGCATGTGGACCTTCCTGGAAAGCTATGACTTCTCAGGCAAGACGATCATTCCGTTTTTCTCTCATGAGGGAAGCTCGAACGGCGCCGGAGCCCTGCCGACTGTTGAACGTCTGGCTGTGGGTGCCGCAGTCCGGAGCAGCGATGCCCTGTCGATCCGGGGCGGAAACGTGGACGGATCCGAGAATGACGTTCGTGCATGGGTGCAGAAACTTGGCTATCAGAAATCGGAAAATCCATCAGCTTCCGCCGGAAAAACGATCGTCGTCTATTTTTCAGGATCCGGCAATACAAAGAGAGTCGCCGGTTTTGTTGCAGACGAATTAAATGCAGATTCATTTGAACTGGTCCCGGTCACACCCTATACAGCGGCTGATCTGAATTGGAGAGACCGCAGCAGCCGTGTAAACAAGGAACACGACGACCCGTCCCTTCAGGATATCGAACTGGCTGCAACGGAAGTACCGAACTGGAGCGAGTACGATACGGTCCTGTTCGGCTACCCTATCTGGTGGCGTGAAGCTTCCTGGGTGGTCAACAGCTTTATCAAAAATAACGATTTCACGGGAAAAACAGTCGTTCCCTTTTGCACCTCCACCAGTTCAGGGCTGGGAGACAGCGGAACGAATCTCGAAAAAATGGCGGGAACCGGGAACTGGCTTGAAGGTATACGGTTTTCGGAAATGCCCGATGAAAACTCTGTCAGAGAATGGGCACGCGGTCTGAATATTAAATAAGTTGGTTTGGTTATGAAAAAGCTGCGCATGACAGTCAATATCGCAATGACCGCGGTGCTGCTCGGCCTGATGGCATACTCGCTGATTGGAACGCTGACACACGAGATCCTCGGAACGCTGATGTTTCTGCTGTTTACGGTTCACCATATTCTGAACCGGAAATGGTTCGGAGCCTTGCCGAAAGGCAGATACAATTCATTCCGAATTGCTCAAACGACGTTAGTCATTATGCTCATCGTTTCAGTATTGGCATCAGCAGTCAGCGGGATCATCCTGTCGGAGCACTTATTCAGGTTCCTTCGCATCAGCAGCGGAGCCTGGGCTGCCCGGAGCGTCCATATGGTATGTGCATATCTGAATTACATATTGATGTCACTGCATTTAGGATTTCACTGGAATGCAATGATCAGTTCGATGAGCAAAAACCACACAGGAAAATCTGATACGAAACAGTGGATCATGCGGGTTATCTCAATCGCCATCGCGGCTTATGGAGTCTATGCTTTTTATAAGCGGCAGATCGGAGAATATCTCTTTCTGCAGACACATTTCGTGTTCCTGGATCCTACGGAACCGCTCATCTTTTTCTTTGCAGACTATCTTGCAATTATGGGACTATTCGTATTTATCGGACACTATCTCGCCAAATTATTGAAAAAGACGGGCACCAATTAAAGTATCAAACCGGGCAGAATGATGATGTCCGGAATAAGACAGAAGAAAACACAGGAGTAATTATGAAGAAATCTTTCGTTTTATTGTCACTCATTTTCCTGCTTTCGGCCTCCGTCGTTATGGCACAGGACAGTGGGCTGGTCTTATCGGAAATCGGGATGTTTTCCGCGGGCGGTACTGTCACCGAACCCGTTGAAGGTGAATATGACCCGACAACGAACTGGATGGATGCTGCACGTCCCGGCAATACGGCTCACGTCGATCACGCCAATGTACTGTTTATGACCCCAGCCGACGATAACGGAAATCCAATCGTCTTTCTGCATGGATACGGCCAAAGCCGCATGGGCTGGATGACCACCCCGGACGGACGGGATGGCTGGGCACAGATGTTCCTCCGCAATGGCCACGCTGCGTATCTCATCGATCAACCGGGCCGCGGTGAAGCCGGTGCGGCAGTTTCCATGACCGCAGACGGTTTTCTGGATGCATGGTCTGCCGAATCCAAGGATTACAAACCCGGTGACCAGGCGTGGTATACACACTTCCGCATAGGACGGGTAGCTCCGGAACGTTACGATGGCAGCCAGTTCCCGGAAGGCGGGGAAGCTCAGGACCAGTTCTTCCGCCAGATGACGCCGAACACCACCACCTTTGATATGGGCAAATCAGCAGAGGCAGTCTCCGCTGTCCTTGCCGAAGTGATGGAACGCACCGGTAACAAGTCGATCTTCATCACGCACTCCCAGGGCGGAGCGGTCGGCTGGGATGTGGATGTGGAAAACATCAGCGCGATCGTAGCGATAGAACCGGGCGGAGCGCCGCAGGTCGGCTCTGATCAGTACAACAAACTGCTGGAAGCGAATATTCCGATCATTTTCTACTATGGCGACTACATGGAAAACGGACCGGAAGACATCATGAGCAGCGGTTTCTGGGCAATGATCAAGGCAGGTTCTTTTGAATTCGCGGAAGCCTACAACGCAGCCGGCGGAGATGCCACTGTCATCGATCTTCCCGCCATCGGGATCACCGGGAACAGCCACTTCATGTTCCAGGAACTCAACAATCAGGAGATCGCGGATCACATTGAAGCCTGGCTCGCCGAACGCGGTCTCAACTGAATCAGAATTTGTAAGGTTCCATCCGGAGCCTTACAAATTTAACCTTTAAAGGAGATAAAGGTGAAAAAGATCTTTGGAATTATTATTTTATTGTGTTTTGTTATAGCAGGGACCGCCGCGGCTGAATCATTGACCAGCAACGGCGGCAATGTGATCGATTACACAGAACTGTCCTATCAATCCGCGGATGCCCCGGCAACTGTATATTTTATCAGCGAGATTACTCCCGAAGCATTGATGAAAACCTATGAGGCTTTAGGAATGACGCTTACCGGCAGGGTCGGGGTGAAAATGTCCACCGGCGAAAGTGAACGCACCAATTACCTGCGTCCGGCTCTGATCGGTGATCTTGTTCATGCGGTGAACGGCACGATCGTGGAGTGTAATACCGCCTACGGCGGAAGCCGGGCGAGCACCGCAATGCACCGTCAGCAGGCAAAAGATAATGGTCTGCTTGAAATGGCGGAACTGGACATTCTGGATGAAGAAGGCAGCATGGAGATCCCGATCAAGGGCGGTACCCGCCTTGCAGTGGATTATGTCGGAAGTCATTTCGAAAATTATGACGCTTTTCTGGTGCTCAGCCATTTCAAGGGACATGCCATGGCAGGTTTCGGTGGAGCGATCAAGAATATCTCAATCGGTTTTGGTTCTTCCATGGGCAAAGTATGGATCCACTCCGGCGGTACCCGTACCACCGGGAATATTTTCGGTGAACAGGACCCCTTCCTGGAAGCGATGGGAGATGCGGCAAAAGGTGTGAATGACTATATGAGCGGCCGAATCGTTTATATCAGCGTGATGAACCGCCTGAGTGTCGATTGTGATTGCGACGGGAATCCCGCCGAACCGGATATGCATGATATCGGCATTCTTGCTTCGACCGATCCGCTCGCTCTGGATCAGGCCTGCATTGATCTGGTCTATGCCTCTCCTGACAGCGCATCACTGGTTCAGCGCATTGAAAGCCGCCACGGACTCCATACTCTTGAACACGGTGAAGAGATCGGCCTTGGCAGCCGCCGGTATAAGCTGGAACAGATCAATGATTGAATCGATCCAAAGGGAAGCCGTCTATCTCTGGTATTATCTCAATATCCAGATTCGGTAGATCGCTCCATGATAGTTGATCTTTTGATCTGATCGATTTTAATATTGAATAAAATATTTTTCAAAAGGAAATATTGTGAAAAAAGCATTATTGTTGGCATGTTTGATTTCATTATTGACAGCCTGCTCGCTGCCCGGAAAAGTTCAGATTACGGAAATACCTGCAAGCGATCCGACTGTAATCCCTACCGAAACAGCAGTAGAAATCCCAACCGAGATTCCCACAGAAATTCCAACAGAGACGCCTACATCAGTTCCGCCGACAGAAACACCTGAACCACACAGCGCCGTTCTGGTCGTCTACTTCTCCCGTACCGGAGAACAATCCAGCGTCGGAGTGATCGACAAAGGCAACACGGAGATCGTAGCTGAAATGATCGCTGAAAAAACTGGTGCTGATTTTTTCCAGATCCTCCCGGAAGTTGACAATTATCCCATGACATATGTGGCACTTACGGAAATCGCAAAAAGAGAACAGGATGAAAGAGCTCGTCCTGCTTACGCCGGTGAAGTGAAAGATCTCGCAGGATATGAGACGGTCTTTATCGGAGCTCCGGTCTGGTGGAACGACTGGCCGATGATCATGTATACTTTCTTCGAACAGAATGCGGAAGCTCTTGCGGGAAAAACGCTGATACCGTTCAACACACACGATGGTTCTGGTTTGTCCGGATTTGACACAAAACTGGCAGGAACGCTGCCGCAAAGTAATGTCTCTGCAGGGTTTGCAGTCCTTGGCAGAGAAGCTCAAAACAGCACGGAATTCATCCGTCTGACAGTGAACAACTGGCTCGAAGGAATAGGCTTTTGAACTAAAGATATGAACATGATTGGCGAAATGAAGACCAGGCACGGCATTTTCAATATGCTCGGCTGAAACCGTCAGAGATAAGATAAACACAGGCTGTCTTGCGTGAAGATAAGACCGCCTGTGTTATTTCGTACCATAAAGATATACAGATTATTTTTCTTTGGTTGTATTGAGCATGGCATATTCTTCTTCCGAAATGCGTCCCAGCCAAGTCAGCCCCGTCAATTCCGGATTGGCATTGACCGCGATGTGCGCAAATTGTGTGTCAGCGCTGCCGCCGTGCCAGTGCATAACTCCCGGAGGACAATAGGCAACATCACCCGGATGCAGAATTTCCACAGGCTGCCCTTCGATCTGATGGTAGCCGATCCCATCCGTTGCAATCAGGATCTGTCCGCCTTCATGGATATGCCAGTTATTGATAACGCCATTATCGAAAATCACATAATGCAATCCGGGCGCTCCGGCAGCATTATTTCCGCCGATGATATTGGAGACCCATGCATTTCCGCTGAAATTATCGGAAATGAACGGAACAGAGGCCTTTTTAAACATGAATCCATCATCTCCCTCAACAGCGCTGTCTTCAGCCTGAAGACTCCGGTAATAATCATCTGTGACGATCTCTTCAACTGCACCGTCTTCATTGACATAGCCTGAATCATAGATCACCATCTGGGAAAACCAGCTGTCCGGAGCAGCGCCATGCCAATGACGGACACCTGCGGGAATTTCGACTACATCGCCTTCATGGATGACCTGAACCAGTTCACTTTCAGCCTGATAATAACCGACACCGCCGGTGCCGAGGATGATCATTCCGCCATGAGTATGCCAGTGGCTCCTGGCACTGGGCGAAAAGATGATATTGTTGGTAGCAGGAAAATGATAGACATCATCCGTCTGGATCATCGGAGAGAAATATACATCTCCGGTAAACGAATTCGCTCCCATCTTGAAACCGAGCGGAAATGCTAATTGCTCCGGATCCGTGATGGTTCCCGCGGAAACCGCAGCAGACAATGATGCAGTCAGCATCAGAACCAGAAAGAAAATAATAAGTTTTTTCATAATTAAGATAACTCCCTTTTATTTTGCCAAATCAGAAAACTGTCTGTTTTTATAATTTATTTTATGATGGGATATATATCTTTGTACAATGCCTTTTGCGTATGAAATTATATGAAAAACGCATAGCCGGACAGAAACGACCAGAATTAAACATATTTCATAGCTCCACGCGTTGGCTGGATCGCATTTAAAAAAGTATGCAAATCACGTATAACACTCTGCTTTTTTTGCATTGTACTTTTCTGCGGGTTTTTATTAGAATTCAAAAACGAGAGCCAAAGGAGCCGAATGATGATAAAGAAATTATTGATTTTGGGTATAAGCTTTTTAGCTTTTGCAGGAGGTTCAAGTGCGGAGAATACTCATATGAAAAATTCACGAACTATCCCGGAGATACTGGAAACGATCCCGGCAGTGTACAGAAAGCCGTCCGATGAACCAGGAACGCTGATCCGGTTGGAATACGAAACCTGGGAATCCTTTACGTATCAACAGCATGGTCAGCAGCTGACAAAGGCGGCCTGGGTCTATCTCCCTTACGGATATGACGAAGACACACGTTACAACATCTTTTACCTGAGCCATGGTGGCTGGAGCAATGAAGAGACAGTTCTGGGTACAGCGGATGATCCTTCCGAATTGAAATACGCGGTGGACCATTCCATTCAGGATGGCCGGATGGTTCCGATGATCCTGGTCTGTCTGACTTACAACAATACAGGCGCTCAGGACAGCTGGGATTACAGCCTTGCTATTCAGCTGACAGATCAGTTTCATAATGAACTGCTGAATGACCTGATTCCCGCCGTTGAAGGAAAATATCACACCTGGGCTGACTTTGATCCTTCGAAAGAAAATCTGAAAGCCAGCCGGGATCACCGCGGTTTCGGTGGTTTTTCCATGGGCAGCGTCAATACCTGGCACACCTTCCAGTATTGCCTTGACTATTTTCGTTACTTCATGCCGATGAGCGGCAATATGGGGGACGGAAGCTGGATCGACGCGGTTGTCCGCAATTCTGAGTGGACTGATCAGGATTTCTTCATCCGGACTGCCACCGGCACTGAAGACTTTGCTGCGTCAGGATTTGCATATCAGATCCGCAGTATGGTAAATCAATACAGCCGGACCTTCCACCTGGCTGATAACGAAGCTGACGGAAACATTTCCTATCGTCTGTTTGAAGGCGGCACACACGGGCCGGAGGCATCCAATCAATATACTTGGAATGGCTTAATGTGGTTTTGGAATTACCCTGATTAATATCAAAGGAGTTTGATCATGAATTCATTTACCTATAACTACCCCGTAACTGTATACTTCGGTGAAAAAGCGGCCGAAAAGAACCTTCCGAAAGAACTGGCTAAAGCCGGGAATACGGTTATGCTCGCTTACGGCGGGGGATCTGTTAAAAAGAACGGCATATATCAGGAGTTGGTTCAGCTGCTCAATAATGCCGGAAAGCAAATCGTGGAATTTCCGGGCATTATGTCCAACCCGACTTATGAAAAAGTCCTGGAAGGCGCCCGGATCGCAAGGGAGAACAAGGTCAGTTTCATTCTTGCCGTCGGCGGTGGTTCAGTGATCGACTGCTGCAAGATAGTCTCTGCCCAGGCGCTTATGGATGAAGACATCTGGGAACTGGAATATACCAAACACGGCGCACCGGCTCAGTTTATTCCGATGGGAGCTGTTGTCACGGCTTTCGGAACCGGAGCCGAAATGAATAACGGTGCGGTGATCACCAACACAGAAAAGAAGATGAAATCTCCGCTCTGGGGTGCCTTCTATGATTTTGCCATTCTGGATCCGTTTTATACCATGTCCATGCCGATGAGTCAGGTCATCTCCGGCGCTTTTGACTCGCTGTCCCACAGCATGGAAACTTACATGGGCTTACCCCGCGAGATCAATTATTCAGATGAGATCAATGAGGCGACACAGCGGAACATCATTCGCAATATCCGGGCGGCTCTCGTTGATCCGGCAGACGTTCAGACGCGCAGCGAACTGGTCTGGACTGCAGCGATGGCTGAAAACGGTATGCTGAAGATCGGAAAAGTCACCGATTTTCAGTGTCATATGCTCGAACATCAATTGGGTGCCTATACCGACTGCAGCCACGGTCAGGGACTTGCCGTCCTGCATCCGGCGCTTTATCGTCATATGATGCCGGAAGCCAATAAACAGTTCGCCCGACTCGCGGTCGAAGTCTGGCAAATTGATCCGAAGGAAAAGTCAGAAGCTGAACTGGCAGCTGCTTTCGTTGATGCACTGGCGGCTTTTATCAAAGAAATCGGTCTGCCGACGAGGTTGAAAGAGATGAATATCGGTGCTGAGACTGATCTGCGGGCAGTTGCGGATACCACGATCCTTACCGGTGGTTGTGCGAAAAAGTTTACAGCCGATGAGCTGTATGAGATCCTTCAGGAATGTCTTTGATCAAGTCATTTGGTTTTACAAAGGATGAAAATATGAAGACCAGAATTTTAGGTAAAGACCTGGAAATATCTCCGGTAGGGTTGGGCTGTATGGGTTTCTCGCATGCCTACGGTAAAGCAACGGATGCAGAAATGGCCATACGGACGATCCGTCAAGCTTTCGAAATGGGGTATACTTTTTTCGACACGGCTGAATGCTATCTTGGTGAATATGAGGATGGCAGCATCAGTTACAATGAAGAACTGGTCGGTAAAGCGCTGTCCGGATGCGGAGACCAGGTGAAAATCGCGACAAAATTCGGGGTCCGGCATGAAGGCCGTAAGCTGATCCTGAATTCTCAACCGGAGACGATCCGAAATTCCGTTGAGGGAAGTCTGAAACGGCTGGGAACAGATCATGTTGATCTGTATTATCAGCACCGTATCGATCCCGATGTTGAGCCGGAAACTGTTGCAGGGGTGATCACGGACCTGATAAGGGAAGGGAAGATCCTGCGCTGGGGTATTTCCGAAGCCAATGAAGATTATCTCCGCCGAGCGCATACAGTCTGTCCGGTCACGTGTATCCAGAACCGTTATTCGATGATGGCCCGCTGGCATGAGAATCTCTTCCCGGTTCTTGAAGAACTGAATATCGGATATGTGGCCTTTTCTCCTCTGGCGAACGGAATATTGACTGATGTTTTCAAAGCCGGTGATACGTTTGACAAAGATGATTACCGCAGTGTGATGCCGCAGTATTCCAATGAGGCTTTTGAAAAGAATCGGGAACTGATGCGGCTGATCAGGAAATTGGCTGCAGAAAAAGAGTCATCACCGGCTCAGATTTCACTTGCATGGATGCTGAACAAAAAACCTTATATCGTGCCGATTCCCGGCTCAAGAAAAATAGAACGGATCCGGGAAAATTTCGAGGCATGTCACATCCAATTAAGCCCGGATGAAGTGGATCTGATCGATAAAAATCTGGATTCAATGGAAATGTCTGCCGTATTTGGCGGATCGCCGGTGAAAAAATTATGAAGAGAAAACCGGAAGTATATTTGACGATCTGTGTATTCCTTTGCCTGATGCTTTCCGGCTGCGGACCCGTATCGAAAGAAAATACATTTTCGTCAGGAGAAAATGAAATGAAATTTGAACAACCCGGGAAGAGACAGGCGATCCGCATTATTGCGGGTGATACTGTAGTAGATGGCTATCTGTTGGAAAACGGAACGGCACAGACTTTCGCGAAACTGCTTCCGCTTACGGTAAACCTATGGACTCCGATCCATTATGCCCGGGCATTTAACCTGTCGGCAAGGATCCCCGATCGTGATGAACGGACCAGAGTATATGAACAAGGCGCGATCGGATACTGGTATGAAGGGCCTTCCATTGCACTTTTGTACGGTCAGGATGAACCGGAAACAGCTGTCCCCATTGTTATAATCGGTTATATGACCTCAAATATATCGGTGTTTGAAACATACAGAGAAACAGTAACTGTAGAACTTATCGAATAATATGCGGATGAAGAAAGTATGATATCGGACAGGAATCTGAATAGGAACCATAATGAAAGAAAATCCGGGAGATTTATCTTCCGTACTGTATTATGTATGTTATTTGTTTTTTCGATTCTTACGGTTTTTACCGCATCTATATCTGCGGACCGGGAACAGAAATCGGAACTGCTGATCCGTGTTCAGGCGCCCGGTATTGTGTATCTTGAAGGCGATATCGCGGTCAATGACATGATCCTGCTTTATAGCCGGGAATACCATTCATCGGAGCAGATCATAATCGATAAACTGCTGGCAGAAACGACTGCAGAAACAGCCGGAACGGCATCGATCCCTTATAACCCGTATGCTGATCCGTTGGCA
Source organism: uncultured Chloroflexota bacterium (assembly GCA_902786265.1). GTDB lineage: Bacteria > Chloroflexota > Anaerolineae > Anaerolineales > Anaerolineaceae > Flexilinea. Next base: position 31,500 of record CADACE010000055.1, read on the forward strand.
GAGGCGCAGCTGCTTCCGGATTTTGAATACAGCGGCAATGAGATCTCGATGAAAGCTCTTTACGCGGTCGTTTCCGACAATGTAAACCAAGTCCGCAGTGATCTCGCCTATATCGAATGTTATCTGGATACAGGCGTTGTGAACCAATACTGGTGCTCCCTTGCCGGTTCGACCGCCTGCGGAACAGCGGCAGGTGTTATCGCCATGCAGATTTCCTACCCGTCATCCGGGGATGACCTCTTTACCCGCCTGAATGAGATGCGAAAATACGGTCTTCTGGGCGCTGATTTCAGCGCCGGTCCTTCGGAATACTATCTGGCCGGTGAGCATATCTCCAATGGCGTGAATAAATACATTTCGGAAGAGCTTTCCGGAGATCTGATTCTGACCGATCATCGAACAGCGGAGAAGACAACAGAAGAAACGCTGATCGAGCTTCTGACTACAGGCCGGCCGGCTGTGATCGAAGTATGCTATCTGCTCGGAAATGTGACACGGGATTTTCAGGGAATCTCCCATTGGATCACGATCAACGGATTTTCTTTCGGCTCGGATGGCTATAGCTTCCGCTTTGCTGACCCGATCACAGTGTCCTACCGGTCGATCAGTTCGGAAATGCTGGATACAAGCAATGCGAATGTATCCTATGGCAGTTCAGGTTATATTCCTGTCCGTTATATCGGCGCTTTTGAACAGCCGCTTTTTTCTATTGAATAACAGAAGAAAAACAAATCGCAAACAAAAGGCCGGAACAGCATCCAAAACCCGTTTCAAGAAAAACCATTATTGTATAAACGAAAGCATCAAGATATCCTATGTGAAGCAAAATTAATACCAATATTAGTTGTTACGCAATACTAGTAGAGTATATTCTTATCGAACACTTCGCAAAAATGTTTCAAGTTAGATCAAACCTATTTCAACGAATAAAAATGAGTCTAAAATACTTGCATAACAGGAAGCATCAAGATAGGGTACTATGCAGTCAGAGGTGATTATCCCCGTCATTCCCGCTTATTGTTAGGTACCTGGAGTTGACCAGACCTAACAATTTTTTTAAACTCAACATTGATATCTTTCATCCAAAACTTATAGACATAATAATGACGGACAGGGCCTAATGTTCTGGCCTAGAAAGGTCTGTCTATGGATGTATCAGACATCAAACTTCTCCAATCAATTTATTACATTCTTCAAGCATCTGTTTCAATTCGATCTAATCTGTCGTTACCTGATTTCAGAATTTTTCTGATTTCGGAATTGCGTAAGCAAGGGTTTCGGATTGAATTATTAGATGATCAATTCCACTTATATATCAGGACAGAATACGACAGAGCGGATCTGACAGCGGATATTGGCAACGGGAAATAACATTTTTTGTCAGAAAATGTCAGTTTCGGTGGATGGCAATTTTTTATACTCCGTAATAGGATTGTATATTATTGTTGCGAAAGTGAGAAAAACATGAGAAAATACTACCTTGATAACATTCGCCGGGTGACAGTGGTTTTGGTTGTGATCTATCATGTGCTTTATATGTACAACGGGGAGGGCATCCCCGGGGGATTCGGAAAGATCACAAACCTGCCTGTCCAGTATTATGATCTGTATATGTATATCGTCTATCCCTGGTTCATGATGATCCTGTTCATCGTCTCCGGGGTCTGTTCGAGGATTTATCTCGAGAACCATTCCGAACGGGAATTCATCAAAAGCCGCACGACAAAATTGCTGGTGCCTTCAACGGTCGGACTGTTTGCCTTCCAGTTTCTGCAGGGGTATGTCAGCATGTCGCTGGGCGGTGCTTTTGAGACGATGAGCGGGATGCCCGCTTTTATCATAGGCATGATCGTTATCCTCAGCGGGATCGGAGTGCTGTGGTATATACAGATGCTGTGGCTGTTTTCTGTGCTTTTGATCCCGCTGCGGAGGCTTGAAAGGGATCGCCTGTGGAAGCTCGGCAGCAGGACGAATGTTCCGGTGCTGATCCTGATGACGGTTTTGGTTTGGGCTTCCGGGCAGGTCCTCAACACCCCGGTGATCGTTGTCTACCGCTTCGGTCTGTATGCTTTGTCCTTCCTGACGGGGTATTTTATTTTCTCGCATGAGGAAGTGATCGGGAGACTGAAAAGGGCTTGTGTGCCGGTGATCATGGCAGCGGCGGTGCTGGGTACGGCTTTCTGCATTGTGTATTTCGGCCGGAATTTTGCGGATGCGCCGGTCAACCGTTCGCCGCTTTTTCTCGGATATGGCTGGATCGCCTGTCTGGCGGTCCTGGGAGGAATGTCAAAATTTGCCGATTTTGAAAATGATCTCACCCGCCGGATGGGGAAGAGAAGCTTCGGACTGTATGTGTTCCATTATCTGTGCATCAGTTCCGTAGCTCTGTTTATCGCGAAAAAGGGGATCCTGCCCGCGGGGATCATTTATCTTCTCAGTTTCACAGCGGCGTTTGCCGGTTCTTACGCACTGAACGCTGTGATCTCGCGGCTGCCCTTTTTCCGGTGGGCGGTATTGGGGATCACTACGATAAAGGATGATAAAAATGTTTCGTGAAAATCTGATCCGTTTACGGAAAATGAAGGGACTTACGCAGGAAGCGCTCGCGGAAAAGATCGGAGTGACCCGGCAGGCGATTGCAAAATGGGAGGCGGGGGAAACGATACCGGATCTGGAACGAGCCCGTCTGATCGCTGATGTGATGGGCGTTTCTCTGGATGATCTTTCCGGTTTTGAACCGGCGGAGAACTTGGGCTTCACGATCCCGCCGAAGGGCAAACATGTTTTTGGTGTCGTGACTGTCGGCGAAAAGGGCCAGATCGTCATCCCAGTCAAAGCACGGAAGATTTTTCATATTGCTCCGGGAGATCAGCTGATCGTGCTGGGGGATGAATCCCAGGGACTGGCGCTCCTCAAATCGGAGAGCTTTCTGCAGCTGGCGGATATGATTAGGGCATCAGCCGAAAAATGACAGGTTTATGAAATTTCTGAGGGTAACTGATTTTCAACAGGAAGAGGATTGCTTTTACCAATCGTTAAGTGAAGATTATCCGGATAAATATAATTGGAAAGTAAATGAAAGAAGAGACCCGGATTGGCAGCTCGATCAGCGGGATCCAAACCACCCGGAAATCGTACCCGGGCCATTCCTCGATTATTTTATCAGAGATGAATGTTATGACGGCACAGATGCACCATATCTTTATTGATAAGCCATTCGGCAAATTCATATTTGTCGATATCGGGATCAGCGGGGAGCATATGAAAAAAGCAACGAGAGAACATATGGCGGAGGTTGCGAAGAAGATGGCGCAGATACCGTTTCACGGAGCGGTTGACGGTTTGGAATCAAATCTTGCGCCTATCGTGCGGGCATTTCCGACCTGGAGTCTCAGAGAAGCGGACGGTTTGTGGTGTGCGGCGTTTGTATATTATTGCTGCAGAGAAGCGGGGTTCGGGATCCCGTACAGACCCGGAGAATGTAAAACCTGTCATCTGGCAGCCTGCCTCGGTTGGGAGGAGTTTGCCCTCAGCGATCCGCGGATAGAATATCATAAGGGAGCGGAGGGTTATGTTCCGGAAGCGGGTGACATCGTTATCTATGACAGGGTTTTCGAGAACAAAGAGCACGACCATATGGGGATCATTCTCGAGAAACGGGAACATTCGTTTCTTGCCGCGGAAGGAAATATCAACAACGTATCCGGAATCATCCGGCGATCCATCGGCGAGCATATCCGGGCCTATATCAGAATTCCGGACGGATATCAATACAAAGCAGAGTAATACGATCCCGGTTTGCTGCTCTGTTTAGCACATCGGGATTTGTTAAGAAGAAGGAAAGAAGAATATGAATATCCTGATCGTATGCGGAGAATATTTCAACAAAAGCAATGGCCTTTCCATATCTACACAGCGTTTTGTGAGGGAGTTCAAAAAATCCGGGGATAACGTGCGTATTCTTTCCATGGATCGCGGCGGAGAGCCCGATTACGCTGTTTCTGTAATGAAAGTGCCGCTTGTTGAAGGCATTATGGATCGACAAAACTATCATTTTGCACAGCTGGATGCCGGGGTTGTGAGAGAAGCGCTTGCATGGGCTGAGATTGTTCACATCGAAGACCCTTTCCCATTAAGTGTGCAGACTGCAAAAATGGCAAACAGGCGTCATCTTCCTATAACAGGGACATTTCATCTGTATCCTGAGAATATGACGGCATCTGTGCCGATTTTTGATTTCAAGATTTCCAATCGAAATATTCTGAACGTGTTTCGATGGGGTGTGTTTCAATACTGCTACGCCATTCAGTGTCCGACAGAAAAGGTGAAGCAGAGGCTTGAAAAATGCGGATACAAATCAAAGCTGTTTGTCATTTCCAACGGCATACCCTCTGAATTCATCGCGGACAACTATACAGAGAAGCACAATACGCTTTTTACCGTTATCAGCACTGGAAGATACTCGAATGAAAAAGATCAAACCACATTGATCCGCGCAATCGCCGGGTCGAAGTACGCAAAACAGATTCAGTTGATCCTCGCAGGTCGCGGCCCACTTGAGGAAAAGTACAAATCTCTCGGTGAGACTTTGCCAAATCCCCCGATCATGCAGTTTTATAGTCAGGATGAATTAAGGAGAACGGTCAGCAATGCGGATCTTTATGTTCATTGCGCCAATGTTGAAATAGAGGGCATGGGATGCATGGAAGCCTTTGCACGGGGGACGGTTCCCGTTATTGCGGAAAGTGAGCTTTCATCTACTTCGGTTTATGCCCTGACAGAAGAAAACCGATACAAAGCCGGGTGTGTCGAAGAATTGTCCCGGAAGATAGACTATTGGTTTGAGAACAGGGAGCGGTTAGCAGAAACGGGAGAACGCTATATCAAGCTGGCACGCTCACTCTCGGTCGAACGATCGGCACTCCGTGTACGGGAGATGATGCTGGAAGCAATTCAGGCTGTGTAAACAGGAATTTGATTATACGTCAAATTCATTTTTGCCGTGTTCTTGTAAATGTATAAATACAGCCTTTGCAGATCATATCGGTCCGCAGAAAGCATCAGGAAAGGGCACTGCGCGGGCAGAGGTGATTACTCCTGTTACCTCCGGTTCCCGGCAGTTCCGAAAATAATGAGTTAAAACAGGTCACTTCGACTAAGGCTTTCTGACGATATCGGATAACTCCAGCAGGCCGATATTCAGGACTGCAAACACCAAAAGGTAATACGGCATGATTCCCATACCATTGTGCTGCTGAAGATGTCCGAACACCATTGGCATAAGTGTGCTGCCTGTATAAGCCGCAGCCATTTGCAGCCCGATGACAGCAGCACTGTATTTTCTTCCGAATTTGTCCGGAGCCATGTGCTGGATCGCAGGATAGACAGGTCCCATACCTGTGCCGATAATCACGAAGCCGACAGCAGCAGGTATATGCCCGGAAAGCGGCAGAATGACCAGGATAATACCGACAATTTCAAGCAGAACACCGACCCGGATCAGCGTTTTATCACCAAGCCTGTCCGAAACAAATCCAGAGATCAGCCTGCCGAACATCAATCCCCCGAAAATCAAAGACCCAAAAGAAGCAACGGTTTCTTTGGAAAGCCCGGGTTTCATATCTGCGAAATAACTGGGTGTCCACAGAAAACAGGTTGCTTCGGCAGCACAGTAGGCAAAAAAGGCGATCAGCGTGAGCACCACCCCGGGAACCTTCAATGTTTCATCGATTCCGGCGGAATCTTCATTGCTTTCATTGCCGGAGGCCTTGTTTCGATTCCATAACGACAGAGAAAGTACACAGACGATCAGGATCACGATCTGAATGCAGGCGGTCCATCGGTATCCCTCATTCCAGCGGGCAACCTTCAAAGCCAGACTCATGATCATGGGACTGATGACCGCACCGATACCATAGAAACAATGCAGAAAATTCATCACGGAAGATGGGTAATTGCTGGCTACATAATGGTTTACGGAGGCATCGATCGCACCCGCACCAAGCCCGTATGGAACCGCAAAAATGAAGAGCATGGGATAGCTGTCCGCAGTGGAAAAGCCGAAAAGTCCGAGAACCGTCAGGAAAATGGAGATGACAACGATATATTTGGTGTGATATTTTTTGATCAGCCGCGGACTCAACAGCGCGGAAATGATGGTCATGAAAGAGATTGTCATGGAAACGTATCCGGCGTAAGATGAAAGAACATTGAATTCCTTCTGCATCATGGGCCACCCGGAGCCCAGCAGGGAGTCCGGAAGTCCGAGACTGATGAAAATGAGATAAATAACTGCCAATAACATTGCGATAGCCGCTCCTGTCGTTTTATTCTTAAATGGGATTATATCTTATTCAATAATTAAATTATAGAAATATAAAGTCATACTTTCTGATATCTATAGTACAATATCGTCATAACTAAGGATCATTATGGCATTAAGTATTTCAGTTGATAAAGTTGATGAAAACGGAAAAGAGATACTGACCTACGGTACAAAAGAATTTCCCATTGCTTTTTTTGATGATGACCTGACAAAAGTTATGGTTCCCTGGCACTGGCATGACGAACTTGAAATCGTTCTTATCATTGAAGGCACTGTCTCCATGAAGATCGCCGGCAGAGAATTTGAATTAAATCCCGGGGAAGGATATTTTGCGAACAGCAGCATTCTGCATTCTGCCGAACTGAAAACTCACTCAGGACATCAGCATGCCCTTGTCTTCAGCCCGAAAATTATATCGCAGGCAGCTGATTTGGTTTGGAAAACCTGTGTTGATCCGGTTCTGAATAACCCGGAAATCCCCTTTGTACGTTTGGATCCGGTGATCAACTGGCAGAAAGAAATAATTAAGCTTTCTGAAAAAGCGTGGGAATCCGGCGCGTATGAAAAGGAGCTTTACCCGCTGACAGTGCGCGAATCACTGACACATGTATTGTTTATTCTTTCCGAACATACAGAAAGCTATGAAAACAAATCGTTCAATTCGCAAAAGGAGTTACAGGATGAATTCAGGACGAAAAAAACGCTGAGCTATATCGAAAAGAATTATACTTCCCCAATCACGATCAATGATATAGCAAAAAGCGCAGACATCAGTGTAAGTACCTGTCTGCGCCTTTTCAAAGAAGTTCTTCATACGACACCTATAAATTTTCTGATTAAATTCAGACTCCAAAAAGCGATCCAGATCCTGATTTCTGATCCCCAAAAAGCCATTTCCGAAGCGGCTTTTCAATGCGGCTTTTCAGACGCGAGCTATTTCAACCGCTGTTTCCGGAAAGAATACAAGACCACGCCCACTGAATATTTGAAGCGAATTCATTAATGGAATCGCCGAAAAATGTTCCTTTGTAGCTGATGGACAGATTTGTTCACAGTCCAGGCAACTGCTTGAGGAAATAATTTTTTGACTTTTCAAAATAAGTTTGAAATCCCGGGAAGCACCGGGCCTGTTTCCGGGGTTTTACGCTATTTGTTTCTTTTTCCGCTGTTTCCGGTGCCCCTGACTTCTTCATGGTAAAAATAATCCACGATTGTCGGGTGTCCCTGGGGTACTCTTTCGTATGGCGTTTCGTTATCCACAAACTGGCAGTTATTCACTCGGGCCATCTCTTCAGCTTTTTGCTCAAGCATCCGGAAATAACTTCGGTTCTTTTTGTTATAGATCATTTCATATAAAGGGAATAATTCTGGGTGTTTTTCCGCGATATATTTCATGATATCTGCCTTGAATCCGCCTCTGAGATTCAGGTTTTCAAGCCAGATGAGATCACACTGGTCCTTTGCGCGGTGAAAAATCGCTTCGATATCGGTCAATCCGGGAAAAACAGGGGAAATAAAGCATACTGTGCGGATCCCCGCGTCATAAACCTGTTTCATTGCAGCCAGTCTTCTTTCAATACTGACAGCTGCGTCCATGTCATTTTTGAATTCTTCATCCAGTGTGTTGACAGACCAGGATACAGTCAGCCTGTTCTTCCTGTTGATTTCCATGAGAAGATCCATATCTCTCAGGACAAGGTCTGACTTTGTGCAGATCAGTATATCCGCGCCGCTGTCTTTCAGTTCCGTAAGGAGCTGTCTGGTCTTCCGGTATCTTTCCTCAAGCGGATTATATCCATCCGTTACTGTACCGATTATGATCTTTTGACCGGCATATTTTTTCGGATTTGCAATCACCGGCCAGTCTTTAACATCCATGAAAGTTCCCCAGTCTTCGGTATGCCCGGTAAAGCGTTTCATGAAAGACGCGTAACAGTATTTGCATGCATGCGGACAGCCTACATAGGGATTGACTGAGTATCCGCCCAACGGCGTATTTGATTTTGTCATCACGCCTTTTGTCGTAACATGATCTACTTTGATAATCGGCTGTTCCATTTTCTCTGTTCCTCCAGTATGTTTTCATATTCTTCCGGTAATTCCTGAATCATATTCTCTTCCCCCATAACAGGGATAAGATCTTCTTTCCAGAAGACAGGAATGTTCAGAGCATGAGCCTGTTCAGTCAGAGAATATGCCCAGGCCGGTTCTGTTCTGACTTTCCTTCCAGCTGCTCCTGTCATGGTTCCTATGACGATCCAGTCGATTCCGGTCAGGTCTGTCTGTCCCGGATCATCAAACAGCGGTTCGAATGTCACATGATAGTGCTTCGCCTTTATATTCTCCCGAAGCGCATCAATACGCCAGAGCTCCGATTTTCTCGTGACAGTTACGCCAAACCATGCGTTATCGAGATCTGTCGAAAACGGCAGAAGGTCCGGACGTTTGGAAAGAAAGAGAAACTGATGCTGCGGATTTTCTTTGATCTTCGCAAAAACCTCTTCTCTCCATTCTTCCTTCCAGCCGGACAGATCACTCATTCCTGTGAGCAGAAAATTCTGAGGCCGCTGTTTTTCCATCAGGCGCATTTTCTGAGAAAAAAACTCGGGCTTAGAAAAATCCTCGATCATATGAAAACGTCTGACGTTATTCCGGGCATAACAGTACGGGCAGCCGACCGTACAGCCGATAACCAGGTTCATGTTCTGTATCTGATCCTTTATGCAAACACTCATCAGAGTTCTTCCTCTACATTTTTCAAAATTCTCTCAAGATAACTTTCCAGCTGTTCAATTTCCTGATCACTGAAGCCTTTATAGTAAATCCTGCTCATTTCTTCAGATACGGAGTTATAATCCTCTTCCAGTCCTTTTGCCTTTTCCGTCAGATAAATCCGGATCTTCCTGCGGTCTTTATCCCCCCGGTCTCTGTAAACCAGGCCAGCGGTTTCCATTCGGTCAAGCATGCTGGTCAATGTAGTCGTGGCAAGTCCGGTCTGTCTGGAAAGTTCGCTGATGGGAACTCCGTTATCCTGCCATAAAACGTACAGGATCCTGCCCTGTGCACCGTTGAAAACATCGATTTTCTTTTGGTAAAGGATGCGGTCGAAGACACGGCCGCCTACCTGTTTTATCCTTGTGATCAGAAATCCTCCTGTGTTTTTCATATCAGCGGCTCCTTTTTATAGTTTATATAATATTATACTATATAGGATTATATTGTATCGATAATAATTTTTTTGAATTACATAATACTCTCAAATGTTTTTTCTATGCTTTCCTGAATCGTAAGGTTATATGAAATTCATGACAACGCGTTTTTATAAGCTGCTGTTTCTATTCTTTGCAAATGAAATTAAATGCATGCCGGAAAAACATGTCAGATTCGCTGAAGAATTGGCTCGGGGAGGGCTCCCGACGGAGGAGGAAACTGCGAAAGACCCCGCTCCGTAATGTGCAGGCTTCGCCTGATTCGGATTCAGAGCGGGAGCCGTGCCTTCCCGCTTTCTGAGAATGTGCGTTCTTCCGCGTGTAACACGAGGACAGTTCCTTCGTTCCTCAGGAACCGTCCCCAATGGTTCTCAGTATGCGTAACTGCAATATTAACTGCTTTGTTCCGCCGCTAATTGTCCGCAGCCTGCATCAATATCGATTCCTCTTTTCAAACGAACGGTACATGGTATACCGTTTTTATCCAAAACGGATTTAAAGCTCTGTAACCTGTCCTGCTCCGCCCCGCTGCCTTCATATTTTTTTGTGTCATTGAGCGGGATCAGATTCACCTGGCAGGGCATTCCTTTGAGACGCCTGCATAACAGTTCAGCATTCTCATAATCGTCATTCAAACCATGGATCAGAGTATATTCAAACAGAATTCTCCGTTCTGTTTTCTCTGTATAATTCCTGCAGGCTTCGAGCAGGCTGTCAAGGGGATATTTTTTGTTGGCGGGGATGATCTGATCGCGGACAGCGTTGCTGGGCGCATGTAAAGAAACTGCAAGGTTGACCTGATGTTTTTCTGCAGTAAACTGTTCAATGCGCGGTACGATCCCTACGGTTGAAATCGTGATCTTTCGTTCACTGAAACCCATGCCTTTCGGGTCGCAGAGGATATCGACAGCTTTCATTACTGCATCATAGTTATAAAAAGGCTCTCCCATTCCCATTACAACAATGTTGCCGAGCTTCAACCCTTTGGATTTGAGAAGCCGAGAGACGAACAAAACCTGCGCCACGATTTCCCCGGCGGAAAGGCTGCGGATAAACCCCATTTGTCCTGTGGCGCAAAACGCACAATTCATCGGGCAGCCAACCTGTGTTGAAATACAGACTGTGTTACGTTCTCTTTCGAGCTTCTGGACAGGTTCGGTCATCCTGTCATCGGAATTTATCGTCGGGAACCGCAGCGAGGTATAGTGGATCAGGACGGATTCGATCTTCCTGTCATCCTGAAGCCTGAATAAAAACTTATTGGTTTGACCGTCAGCGGATTTCAGATCTTTATCAACGCTCAGCGGCTTGAAACAAAATCGATCACTGAGTTTCTGTCTCAAATCTTCAGACAAATTTGCAAATTCAGAAGGGTCTTCGGCTAATTGTTTATACATCATCTGCCAGATTTGTTTTGCAAGATAAGCCGATTTTCCGCTTTCTGTGATCAAATCCGTCAGCTCTTTCAAATTCAGATCATAAATTATCGGTTTCATTTATTCCTGCCTGTTCTATCAAACGACGCATCATCTGTGGTTTCGCAATTCAGGAAGAAAGCTTATCCGGTTTTCCCGCCTTGTCAGATCCGGCTGCCTGCGGTGCGGTTCGTGCTTATTGCAGGTTTCGTGAGAATGATCCGCCGGGGCAGGGAATCACTGTCGACAGGCTCATCTTCACAGGTGATCAGAATCAGTGTTTTTTCATCAAATCCCCGCGCGGAGACTCGTGACTTTAGTCATGAGAGGGGCGCGGGTACTCTTTTCTGTTTCCATCCGTTTGAATGAATCAGTATTTTGTATTTTTTTTCGCGATACATCTTTTGGTTCAAACCCTTTTGTTTGAATCTGTTTCAAGGCACCCTTATTATGACACCCGGAAACCATACGTTTTTGTTTCCAATCTGAATAATCGTTCCGTGCTTAAACTCATTTCGACTTCTGCGAATGGACCGACGGCCTTTCGTAACTTTCTGCCCACGGTATTTACTAAAGCTCTTTTCTGAGTTTCCCGCATCTTTTCATTTTGTCCGTTCACACCCAAGGTCTTTACCTGATACTTTTTTGCCCGTCCGAATATCTGCCACCGTTGCGTCATTGATTTCGTCAGTTATTCCTTTATCGTCTCACTCGCGAAGAACATCGCCCGTCAGACGAATTTTGACATATACATAATTTTATATCTGAATAATAAAGAACTTCAGTATATTATTATTGGTCAATTGAAAATCTTCCAATATCTGTGCGTCCCCCGGTTCTGAATAGTTACATATATTAACGGAATGAGGGTTTGTCGGGATCAATCAGCCGTAAAAACCATAAGACTTTCTCCTGGTGTTGATAGATTTCCGGAAAAATGATAATATTTAACATAATATATTTTGATTGGATTTATTTGAGGACCTGATGAGATTCATCCATAATTATTTTACAGGAAACACAATTGTACGAAGACTTTTTATCTGTTTTCTTGTCAGTACGCTCTTCCCTACGATTCTGATCACCGGGCTTCTGTGTCTGCAGTTTGACAGAAATTACCGTAATAATGCCGCATCGCAAATTGAAATTTCGGAGAATCTGATTAAAGCTTATGTGGACAGCTATTGCGGTGAGATTGACACAATAACAACGGCTCCTTATTATCACAGTTACTTTTCATCCAGGAAGACAATCAATCCTGCCGATGAAAACTATCTGACGAAGCTTAATTCATTTCAATCTGAGATGCAGAGCCTGATCAATCTGACAACTTATTCCCCTTCGGATATACAGGATCTGATTATTTATTCGGACGGACAACTTCTGTATTTTCCAAAAATCTATAATGAATATCGTTATTTCCGTAATAATCTTGATCTTGAGGAACAACCCTGGTACATTCATGCACTGGAAGGAAATGGAAAATCTGTATTTACGCCTGATCGGGATCCTTCAACCGGTAAAGATAAAATATTAGATACATCAGCTTTTTATGTGACAAGAAAAATCCGAAATCTCAGGCAGCCGGACCAGATCAGTCTGATCATTCTGAATATCCTCACTAAAGGTTTTGAAATCCATATGAAGGATATTGATCTGCTTTATGATTCGTTTGTGGTCATTACAAATGAAAAAGGCGAGCTGATTTATTCAAGTCGTCCAATCACATATGAGGCTTTTGAACATATCCGGGCAGGAAATCAGTTTCGATATGAAGGAAATCACTGGAATTGTTTGTCCGGATTAGCTAACGATCAACCTCTGAATGTCCGGATCGTATTTTCACTGGATGAAATCAGCCGCCATACACGATCGATGATTTATGGAGCGTTTGGAATCTATCTGGTCGGAATTGTAATAGCTCTGATTCTTTTCTATTCATTTAACCGTTGGATCGTAAAATCTGCTGATGCGCTTCAAGGCACATTCACTCAGCTGGAACAAGGAAATCTTGAAGCCCGATGCCCTACCGTTGAAGTGGATGAATTTAACCGGATCGGTTCATCAGTCAATGATGTAATCGTCAAACTTGATGAGAAGATCAAAAATGAATATATTTTGTTGATACAGCAGAAATCCCTCCAATTATCCGCTCTCCAGTCACAGATACAGCCTCATTTTCTTATAAACACGCTGTATTGTTTTATTGCATTGAACCAGATTGGCGAAACCAAAAAACTGAATGACGGCTTTTTCAGCCTCGCGCGTCTTCTGCGTTATGTTCTGAATAAAGAGCCAGTCACAGATATTGGCAGCGAATGCGATTTTCTCGAAGATTATTTGAAACTTCAGCAGCTGCGTTTCGGAGAACGTTTGTCATATGAGATAGATTGTCCGGATGAATACCGTTCGATCCGGATTCCACGGCTTATTTTACAGCCGCTTGTTGAGAACGCAGTCATCCATGGTATCGAACCAAGCGAACAACCATGTATCTGCAGAATAAAAATACAGCAGGAAGATAATATTCTGAAAATCGTTGTTGAAGATGATGGCGTTGGTTTTGATGTTGCGAACGTGAATCAAATACTGAATGAAAACGAAAATGTTTCAAGCCGGAAATCATCTTCCAGTGTCGGTTTGCCTTATGTGAAAAACCGTCTGCTGCTTTCATATCCTGAATCATCCTTTACCATTGTCTGTAATGAAACCACACGGATTGAAATTGCAATTCCATGGAGTGAGTTATTAAATGAACATACTGATCGTTGATGATGAACCGCTGATCCATATATCAATTGAGGTCAGTCTTAATGAGTTGAATGACAAGAATCTTCAGATCATACATGCAAACAACGAATCTGAAATGCTTCAGAAAATGGAAACATGCGGTGTTGACATTGCACTGGTTGACATCCGTATGCCCGGGATGGATGGCTTAACAGCAATTGGCAAGGCGAGAGAACGCTTTCCTAATACTCATTATTACATCATGAGCGGCTTCAGTGAATTCGAATATGCCCGTGAAGCCTGCCGGTTGAATGTAGTGGAATATCTTCTGAAGCCTTTGGCGCCTGAGCAATTGGCCGATATTGTTGCAAAAGTCAAAAGAGAAAAAAGTCATGAAGAACAACAGATCAGAGAATCATTTCATGCATGGCTTGCGGGGACGCTGCATCTTCATGATGTTTCCTCTCTGTATGATAAGTCCTATTATTCTGCTGTTATCCTGTTCACTTATGACAGCTGCAATAAAAGCAGCTCGAATTGGGTACCGGATATTTTCAGAAAGAATAATATCAGCATGATCTCAATTCCCTGTTGGGAAGGTCAACTTCTGCTTGTTTATGCCCGGGATATAAAAGTCATGGAAGATTTACTGCATTCTTTTCCCTATAAGCATTATCCTGAGGGTATTACATGTTTCATTACTCATTTAAGCAATGATCCGGTGTTACTGTCAAAAGAAATGCATAAAATTCTGGATTTGTCCCCGCTTCGCGTCTTCCGTGGAATCGGCAAGCTCTATAAGGTAAACCAATTTTCCGAAGAGAATAAAGATGAAATCAGGAAAGGGATGGATTGGATCGAATTGCGAGACTGTCTTTTTGATAAAAAATACAGTGATTTTGTGACAAAAAGCGCAGTACTGATTCCCTCTCTTTCAGATCTCATGTCTGTACAGCGCAGAAATCTGATAATTTTTCTTGAAGCAGTCACAGGAAAACATATATCTGAGCCTGATTCTGCTGAAACAATCAGTGAATTTTTGAAAAAAAACGGGGAGATAATGATCCAGCGCGAATCGGGAGGCGACAAGATAGATGCTGTCATCGAATATGTTCAGGATAATTATCGGGAGGATATTTCCATATCACAGCTTGCAAGCCGTTTCGATCTGACGCCTAATTATCTCAGCGCTTTGATAAAAAAGAGGCTGGGCGTCAATTTTATTGAATTCATCACGTCATTAAGAATCGCTAAAGCAAAAGAACTGCTGGGCTCAGAAGATCTATCTGTCCGTGAGGTCGGTGAAGCTGTTGGTTATTACAGCACAAGTTATTTCACAAAAGCTTTTATAAAAAGGGAGGGGATGACCCCCGGAGAATACCGGAAAAAACTCGGAAAATCATGAATGATTCAAGGATAGGTATTTTTTATTATCCCTTCCCTTGAATCATTCAATAATGTTAAAGAACAGTATCAAAATATACGGATTGCGCCATTCATCAGATGCAGGTCCGGGAAAAGACTGTAAATGCCGCCCGGAACCTTTGAGTCAAAATAATTTTTTAGTTTGACCGCTTCCATCAGGTGGTATGCTGAATTCGGGTGGACACCTTTCCGTGTGATCAGATCGATCATTCTTTCTTCAAACGTCATCTGAATATCCTTACACATCAAATCACAAAGATTGATAATCTTCTCGCATTCAGTGTAGTGATGATTTCGAATGAAATCTGTGCGGAACTTATTCTCAGGCAGATATCCGCCGGCCACGCAGGTATCATCGTTGTTCAAGTAGGAATGTGTAAGACAGACGGCTGCGGAAGCTTCATCATACCCCAGTTTTGTCAGGTACTCATAACCGAGAAGATCATGAAAAACCACTTCTTTCGTATCCTTTTTCCCGATATCATGAACCATACCCAGTGCTTCCGTGAAGTCAGCATCCTCTCCGATTGCTTCTGCAATCACACCGGCGGTCTTTCCAACGCTTCGGCAATGGGTAATCCAGGGACGGTTCATCGGATTCTGCCATGCTTCCAAAAGTAATTCCTCAGCAAGCGCTTTTGTCAGTCTCATTGATCCTCCATTTTCTAAAACAGCAGTGTAGAGGGAATATAAATTTATATCTGTCGATTCCCTGTTACAAACTGTCAATTGACGGAGCCCGATATTCATCGGGCTCCGCTTTCTGACATCCAATTATAAACCGGAATTACTCGTAAAGTTCACCGGTTTCTTCCCACATAGCTTCGACAGCGTCTTCAGGAGACATGCCGTTGATGATAACTTCCTGTGTATATCTGCCAACGATAGCATCTTTCACTTCTGTATAGGTTTCATCAAAAGGCATTTTCACAAAGTATTCCAGCTGACCTACAGCGATGTCAAGATACGGATACTGTGCAAGCTTTTCCTGGTAAATTGCAGAGTTCAGAGCCGCGTCGCTGGTAGGCAGATAACCTGTGCCGGCTGCATATTTTCCGGCAACATCGCCGCTGCACATATAGGACATGAAAGTCCAGACAGCCTGTTTTTCTTCTTCAGACAGGTTGGTGCCAAAGGAGACGAGGTTGGAACCGCCGGGGATCGCTGCGTAGGTCACATCCTTCGGGATGTAGGCGACACCGACTTCAAAGGGGCTGTTGTCAGCAAGGCTTCTGTACTGAGCGGAACTCTGCATGGTAATGTTGCAGATACCGGCCATGAAAGAATTACGAAGCGCTGAGTTGGAAGCGTAATCATCACCATCAGGAAGGTAGAGAGAACCATCACTGATCATATCAAGCCACAGCTGGAGCGGTTTGATGCCGGCTTCATTGTGGAAACCGATGTTGTTGCCTTCTTCGTTATAGACCTGACCGCCGGCGGTGAGCATCAGCGCCAGATAGTACCAGGAGTCACCGATCGGGCAGCCATAACCGTATGTGCCTTTTTCGGGATCTGTGGTGGCAGCAGCTGCAGCGCGGAGTTCTTCCCAGTTTTCCGGAGCTTTTTCAAAACCAGCGGCTTTCAAAGCATCAACGTTATAATACATAACCGGGACGGAACGGCCGTTCGGCAGGGAAACTAACTGACCATCGTAGTAAGAAAAGTCCATAACGCCGGGATAGAGCGACTTGACATCAAAGTTTTCGTCAGCTTCGGCATAAGGGGTCAGATCAAGCAGAGCACCGGCAGCAGCGTACATACCGACACGGGTGATTTCGATCTGGGCGATTGCAGGACCGTTGCCGGAAGCTACAGCTGCCTGAATCTTTGTACCGCCGGTGGTATAGTCACCCTGATAAATACAATCGATGTAGATTTCATCCTGACTGGCGTTGAATTCATCAACGATCTCCTGGATCAGTTCACCGGTTTTGGAACCCATTGAGTGCCAGAATTCAAGAGTGATCTTTCCATCGTCAGCAAAAGCGCTGGCGGTCAGCAAACAGAATGCCATAAGCATTGCAACAATAACTAATACAGCTTTTTTCATTTTGTTTCTCCTTATAATTTTTGATTGATCCGCACGGACCAATTATTCCACTTTATTTAATACCGGAGTAGACGAATGCATTCCGGATTTTCTTGCTCGCAAGTATATAGAGCAGCAGCATTGGCAGAACCAGAAGGAGGTTGCCGGCCATGATCACGTTCCAGCGTTGGAGCGAGTCAGCATCCTTCAGCAGTGCGATACCGATCGGCAGGGTGCGGAATGCATCCTTGTTGGTCATGATCAAAGGCCAAAAGTAACCGTTCCAATTGGAGATAAAGGACAGAAGGCCGATCGTGACTAAGGCAGATTTGACCATAGGCATCATGATCTTGAACATGATTTTGATATCGCTGGCATCATCCAGTTTCGCCGCCTCTATAACCTCAGATGGGACCTGCATGAAATATTGCCGCAGCAAAAAGATACCGAAAGGATTGGATATGAACGGTACAATCAGCGCTGTATAGGTGTCCATCAGGTTGGCCTTACTGAACATGAAATAAATCGGCAGGAAAGTGATCTGCATCGGGATCATCTGCCCGACCATGACAAGCGCGAACATCAGGGGCTTCGCTTTATAGTCGATTTTCGCAAGACTATAGGCTGCGGGTACAATGATCAGGTACTGGAGGAAAACGACGCAGGTACATACAATAAGTGAGTTTCGCAGATACTGCCACACGTTGACAGTTTTGAAAACCTCTTTGAAGTTATCAAAGTTGAACTGGCCCGGGATGAGAGTCGGAGGTACCGCAATCGTCTCCTGCAGGGTCTGGAATGAAGCGCTGATCATCCAAAGGAAGGGAAATGCCATGATCACAATGATTATCAGCTTTCCGAGAATATCAAGTACATTGAGAATTCTGTCTTTTGTTGTTTTCATATTTCACTTCCTACTGATAATGGACACGGCTCTTGCTGACCTGGAATTGAATGAAGGTAATTATGCAGACAAAGATGAGCAGGATAATGCCTGCGGCGCTCGCCTGTCCCGGCTTTCCGTAGCGGAAAGCATAATCGTAGATATAATAGACCAGCGTATTGGTCGCGTTGACCGGACCTCCTCCGGTCATGATGCTGACACTGTCAAACACTTTGAACGAAGCAATCGTGGCAACAACGGTGGTGAACAGGATCGTAGGAGAGATCATGGGAATAGTGATCTTGAAGAAAACCCGGAGTTTCGGCGTATCATCCATCTCAGCCGCTTCATAAACGCTCTGCGGAATATTCTGAATCGCGGCCATGATAAGAAGAACATAGTATCCCAGGCTTTTCCAAATCTGCACCAATGCTACAGAGAACAGAGCAGTGGAAGGGCTTGAAATGAATGTTCCCTGCGGTAAACCAAGCGCCTGAAGCACCGTATTGAACAGGCCGTTTTTGGAGTCCATCATCCACAGGAAAAGCGTTGCGACGGAAACCATTGAGATCACATGAGGTGTAAACATGACTGTCTGCGTGAATTCATTCAGTTTCGGGTTTCTGCTTCCTTTCAGCCACGCAGCAATGATGACTGCCAGGATGATCGTAATGACTACCGTGATGAGTGTATAAGTCAACGTATTGAGCAGCACCTTCTGGAAATCAGCTGATTTGAAAATCTTTTCATAGTTTTTAAAACCGGTGTATTTCGGATCGTTTGTGATAAGGTTGCCGCCATGCAGTGACCGATAAAACAGAAATCCGATCGGATAGACTGTAAATACGAAAAGCAGGATCGCCGCGGGGGCCATCAGAATATAACCGCTGATCCGTTCACGGATCTGGTTTTTATCAAGTTTCCTTTTTTTCGGAATGACCATTTCTCCATTCATGACTAATCTCCGATTGAAGTTTTTACCGCATTTTTTTCTGCTTCAGTAAAGGGAATGCGTTTCCCGTCCTTATCGAACAGGTACATGTTTTCATAAGGAACACTCAGCTTCAAACTGGAACCGTCTTCAACATCCATTTCGCTCTTACACATCAGAATGCCATATTTGGTGAGAATGGAATAAATAATCTCCGATCCCAATAATTCTTTAGTCTGGATCTGCCCGCTGAAATGGACCGCGTCCTGCTCACCTGATGAAGTAAGTCTGATTTTCTCAGGCCGAATTCCGAGTTTCATCTGATCCGGAAGGAATCCGTCGATAATGTTAGTCTGAGGGGTTCCTATAAACTGGGCGGTAAAAATGGAGTTGGGGTTGTGGTAAAGATCTCTTGGATTACTCTGCTGAACGATTTTTCCTTTATCCATAAGAACAATGTCATCCGCCATGGACATGGCTTCTACCTGGTCATGGGTTACATATACAAAAGTCGTTCCCATGCGTTTGTGCATATTGATCAGTTCAACACGCATCTGAGCCCGAAGTTTGGCATCAAGGTTGGATAAAGGTTCATCCATCATGAAGACCCGCGGCTCTTTTACCATGGCACGGGCCAGCGCTACGCGCTGCCGCTGCCCCCCGGACAGGTTCGCAGGTTTACGCTGGAGATACTCTGTCAGTCCAACGATCTCACTTACTTCCTTGATCCGGCGCTTACGTTCCTCTTTCGCTACTTTCTTGTTTATCAGACCAAATTCAATGTTTTCCTCAACACTCATTGTCGGATAAAGCGCATAGTTCTGAAAAACCATGGAGATATC
>CADACE010000056.1 GCA_902786265.1 uncultured Chloroflexota bacterium
CGTTGCCCTATCCTCTGCCGAGCGCGGATATTGTATCACATTTTGCATCGGGATAACCCTTGCAAAATCAAAATTGTCCTTGACATGGGGAGCACTGTATTATAGGCTATAGATTATAGGCTATAGGGTGAAGGAAAGTTTCTGAATTCCTCGCCGGGAAACATTGATTTTTCGGCAGATCATTGTTTCTGAGATTTCTTACTTCTGATTTTCGGGGTTTGCTGTTCCTTCTTTCAGCTCGAGATGATTGAGCAGTACTTTCAGCCGGGGACGGTTGTAACGCTGGACGATAATAAAGGGCAGATTGCCGAGTATCACATAGGCAAGATACGCCAGGATCCCGCCGATGCCATGCCAGAGGCTGAGCATCCACAGCCCCGCGATATTGAGCAGATTGTGGACCAGTTCCGCGACGCAGGTTTCCCGGATCATCGTGCGGACTGTTTCCTTCGAGACGCCGATTTTCAGCTTTTTCTGAGGCATCCAGCGGCCAAGCACCTTGCTGACATCCGGGACCTTTGACTGCCATTCTTTGATATGCAGATTATCATAGATTTTGCCGCCCAGCTCCCAGTCATGTTCACGGAACATGAAACTTTCCGGGTCAGGATCGAATCTGGAAATAACGCGCCCGACCGGATAAGCGGCAATGCCAAGTACACCAATATACAAAATGCAGTCTACAAACCCCATATAATAATCATAATTGAAAAGCTGAAAAAATCAATAGTGAAATTTTACGTTCCGGACCGACAAAAGCAGTTATTACTATCTCATTCTTTTATCAGCAATCATCCGCATCGACAGCTGAAGCATACGGAATATGAGGTAAAATAAAAGCGGAGGACTAACGAATATGATCTTAGACATCGTTGAAATCGGTGATCCCGTTTTACGCAGAAAAGCACATAAAATTACACAAATTGACCGCGACATCCGCCTCCTGGCTGATGATATGGTAGAGACCCTGCGCGATTCCGGCGGCGTGGGACTGGCTGCTCCGCAGATCGGTGAATCCATCCGCATGATCGTCATCGAATATCCGGAGGATGACAGCGTGGAAGATTCCCCCATGAAGACCTACAAAGTCATCAATCCCGAAATCATCTGGCGGTCTGAAGAAACCGTCGTGGGCAGTGAAGGCTGCCTTTCCATTCCCGGGTATGTCGGGAATGTTGAACGGAACAAGTCGATCAAGGTGAAAGGCCTGAGCGTTTACGGACGACCGCTGAAGATCAGCGCGTCGGACTGGCTCGCTCGCATTTTCCAGCATGAGATCGACCATTTGGAAGGCATCTGCTATATCGACCGCGCCACTGAAATCTTCAAGCCGGCTGAAAATACCGAAGAATCAGCTGAAGAAGGCACGGAACCTTCTGATCCTTCTGCCGAAGCTGCGGGAGAGAACGCGGCTGAAACGACCGCGGCACCGGATACGACAGAAGCGCCTGAGGCATAATGCGATTGCCGTGATCCTGAAACATCTTTCCCTGAGTAATTTCCGATCCTATCTCCGCCTGGATACCGATATACCCCGGCGGATTCTTTTGTTATCCGGCGGAAATGCCCAGGGGAAGACATCCCTGCTGGAAGCCTTATTCTATTGCGCGTCGTTTTCCAGTCCGCTGGCCTCTTCCGACCGTCAGCTGATCCATTTTGATGTTCTGGAAGACCCCATCGCCGTAGCCCGCATGATCGTTGAATTCGAACGGGAAGGCAGCACACACCGCATGGAAGTCCGCATTATCCTCGAAAACGCGGAAAAGGGCGGACGGATCCGCAAGGAAATCCTTGTCGACGGGATAAAATCAACAGCGCAAAAGGTCATCGGGACCTTTCCCTGTGTCCTGTTCCTGCCGCAGATGACACGCATTCTTGAAGGATCGCCGGACGAACGGCGCCGCTATCTGAACATCATGCTGTCGCAATCCGTACCGGGATATGCCAAAGCCCTTTCGGAACAGAAGCAGATCCTCACCCGCCGCAATGCTCTGCTCAAAATGCTGGCAGAACGCCGGACTGATCCCTTCCAGCTCGATTACTGGGATGCGATGCTGGCGGAACGCTCCGCTGTTCTGATCCGTCACCGGACAAACGCTTTGCAGTACCTTAAGAAAACCGCGCGGGAAATTCATCTGCAGCTCACCGGTTCCCGGGAAATGCTGACTTTGGGATATCTGCCGGGCTTTGATCCCGTAAATCCATACCAGTCTTTGAGTAAAGCGGATCAATTTCTGGCTGAGGAAGAAGAGATTTATGAGCTCTCCGATCAGGAAACGATCGCGCGGTATAAAACTTTTCTTAAAGAAAACCGTGAAAATGATATCCGCCGAGGCGTGACGACCGCCGGGCCGCACCGGGATGATTTTTCAATATTTTCCTCAGGCATTGACCTGTGTACCTATGGTTCCCGGGGACAGATCCGCACCGCGCTCCTTTCTCTGAAGCTCGCTGAAATTGAGTGGATGAAGGAACATACCGGTACGGCTCCGCTGCTGCTGCTTGATGAGACCCTGGCTGAACTCGATGAGCGGCGCGGAGAGGATCTGTTGGAACGGCTGGAGCAATATGACCAGGCGATCCTGACCACGACCGATCAGGCCCATTTTCCGGAAAGCTTTTCCCAGCGGAACACGATTTGGCAGGTAAACGGCGGGATCATTACAAAATGATCGATATACCCGATATCATTATGCAAAAATGCTCCGAAATTTCGGAGCATTTTTGAAAATTTCTGTTATCGTTGCTCTGTTTCGTCAGTGACGCCGCTGAAGGCGTTGACGGTATCGTTCATATAGAAGTCAGCTGAGGCAGGGCCGGCGTTTTCATTTTCGAATCCGCCGCCCGGGAAACCACCGGGGCCACCCTTACCGTTTTCTCCACCTGGTCTTCCTTCCGGCGGCGGACCGCCCGGAATTCTGCCGGGGCCGCCGATGAGGCCAAACAGTTCACGCATATCTTTGACCGCCATGATCTGTTCCGCGGTAACTTCGCTTTGCGGGTTCATTTCACGGATCTTATTCAGGATCTCATTTGCCGCGTCTTCCGTGACGGAAACGACGCCCTGATCCATTGTGAACCCTTCAATGTTTTCAAACATTGCCATCGGATCGCCGGGCCCTCCGCCGGGCTCCATACCATCAGGAGGAGGAGGCATTCCGGGACCACCCATGCCGCCGGGCCGTCCGCCGGGACCACCGGGGCCGCCGGGGCCGAATCTTCTCACATCCGTACCCGTATAAACCTGGCGGGCCGATCCGCTGAAACCGGTCACCGTGGCAATATCATAAAGGCCATCCATTTCGGTCCCTTCCACATCGCCGCCCACATAAACATGATAGGTTTCGCCGACTTTGAATTCAGGCGAGCTGATGACCGCGCCGCGATATCCGCGGTTATTCGCCCCGGCCGTCTCATCTTTATCCGGATCGTAGGCAAAAATGACTTTTCCGTCCTGATCCGTGACGATGATCGCTTCATCAGAGGCCTGGTCAGCGGCAAATTGCAGGTTCATCGTGACCTGTTTGGAATCAGACTCAGCCCAATCCATCGTCGAACCGGTCGCGACCACATATCCGCCGTTGACATAAGAACCCCGGTCGCTGTCCAGACCGGAATCCGACTGCGGTTTTGCCGCGGAAATCACAACACCGCCGTTGATGACCAGGTACCCGTTGGAATCCACGCCGTCGCCTTCGGCTCCCAGACCCGCAACGATGTGCAGCTCACCGCCATTGACTGTGAGCACAGAAACGCCGTCTTCGTTGACGTTCATACCGTCATCCTGTGACTGGATATGGACTTTCCCGCTGTTCAGTGTGAGATGGAGTTCGGTATCCAGCCCCTCATTACCGGCGATAACATTCAGTACTCCGTTCCCCTTTTCCTGCCCTTCGATGAGCATTGACTGGTAGGAGTAAAAAGCACCGTCCATTTTGCGCTGTTTTTTCTGCTCTTTGACAGCCGCTGTTGAGTTATCGTCCTTATATTTGGTTTTGAGCATGCGGTAGACATTGGCTCCGGTGAAGTTGTTCTCGCTGTCGTCCGCAATTATGATATGCGCACCGGCATTGCTGATATCCACTTCCGGGCCGTAATTTTCACGTTCCTCCCAGGTGTTGTCAGCCTCGTAAACGCTGTAGAAAACCAGCGCCGGAGCGACTGTACAGGTGACATCAACGCCATTCAAAATCAGCGTGACTTTCGCGTTTTCATCAGCAAAGGTATCATCCTGGTCTCCCAGATCGACCCAGATCTGTCCCTGCCACGTGCCGGAAAGCTCATAGGTACCGGCCTGCGTGATGTGCACTACCGGATTCGCCCAGGCATCTGCCTCCGTATGCATCATCGCGGTCGGGACGCTGTCTCCCCGGATCGGCAGGTTTGCCCAGATATATTCGCTGTATTCTTCAACAGGATAATAGTAGACCCATTCCATTTCATCATCGTAAA
This sequence comes from uncultured Chloroflexota bacterium, assembly GCA_902786265.1. Classification (GTDB taxonomy): domain Bacteria; phylum Chloroflexota; class Anaerolineae; order Anaerolineales; family Anaerolineaceae; genus Flexilinea. The sequence goes on from CADACE010000056.1 coordinate 4,453, forward strand.
AAACCATCCTGAAGCCGTCCACCGGGACTTCCGGATAATAGAAAATATCATGGGCAACATAAACCGCGTCATCACCGGACGGTTTGGTCCCGGTGTAATACTCAGCAGGCGCGTTTTTTACCTCGTCATGAACCACACCCGGATCCGCGTGCCAGGCGTAATCATATTCAGGGACCGCTTCACCGTCCAGCAGCACTGTCTCGTTGGAAAGGACAATGATGCGGACAACATCATCAGCGGAAACAGCTGCCGGAACAAGCACAGCTGCCGCGATCAGCAAAATAAGCCATAGTTTTCTTACAAAATTCATTTATCCTCCATAACCATTTTATTATTTTAAGCCTCACACCTAAGAACAAACTTAGAAAACCGGGGGGCCGGCCAAAGTCAGGATCACCATTGTTTATCCGTGATCCGGATCCGCCGGTGAGTCATGAAATCGGTTTCTCTGATTCCTGCCTCCCGGATCCTTTCAGCTTATGCATTCTCCAGATAGCGGTTTGCCTGAACGGTAAAAAGGTTGTGATAAGTGCCTTCTTTCGCGATCAGTTCCGCGTGCGTACCCGTTTCCTTGACCGTGCCGTTTTCAAGGACGACGATCTGTGTCGCTGTTGTGGCACTGGAAAGCCGGTGCGACACATAAAATGTCAGTTTCCCTTCCCTCAGCCGGTCAAACTGAGAAAAGATTTCCTGCTCAGCCAACGGATCCAAAGACGCGGTCGGCTCATCAAGGATCAGGATATCGGAATCATTATAAAATGCCCGGGAGACCGCCAGCTTCTGCCATTGTCCGACCGAGAGCTCCGCGCCGTCCGGCTCAAAAATACGCATGAGCGGAGTCTGGTATCCCTTTGAGAGTTTTTCGATATACGGAGCGGAATTTCCCTGAACCGCTGCCTCTTTCACCTTTTCCGGATCCAGCGGCCGGTCGATTTGTCCATAGGCGATATTCATTTCCACGGTATCCGCGTAACGTCCGAAGTCCTGGAAAATCGTCCCGTAAATGTCATAGAGCTGGTCGACATCATAATCCCGAATGTCGCGGCCATCCAGCAGGATCTCTCCCTGCGTCGGGTCATAAAGCCGGGTCATCAGCTTCAGAAGGGTGGTTTTTCCGGCACCGTTCAGCCCTACCAGCACAACGGATTCACCGGATTTGAAACGCAGATTGATATCTTTCAGCACGTCGTGATCCATCCCGGGATAGCGGAAATAAACATGGCGGTATTCGATCTCATGCGCGCCCCGTTTGACCTGGGCGGGCGGATCAACACGCGGGACGATGGTCCGTTTCTCGTTCATAAAGGCGATCATGTTATCAATGAACAGCGTGCCTTCATAAATGGAAGCGGTCGTTGTGATCAAAGAAGAGACACCGGACCCGATGCTGTTGAGAGCCCCGGTATACAGGGTATAATCACCCACCGTCAATTCCCCGTTGAAAACCTTATATGCCACCCAGATAAAGATCCCGCAGTTCACCAGGCTCATGAACCCGGTGGCGGCGATGTTCCACTTCCCTTCAGAATAGATCAGCGCTTTCATCCCGGCAAAATATTTGTCAAACACCTGATTGAACCGTTCGATGAAAAGCGGCCCCAGACGGAACAGGCGTACTTCCTTGACCTGGTCCTTGTCCACCATCAGCCCGGAATAATAATCCATTTTGCGGCGGTCAGTGGAACGGTGACGCATATACGCGGCATTTTTCCCTTTGTAAATATAATTCACGATCGCCGAAGGAATAGCGGCGATAATGATCGCCAGCGGAGCCAACGGACTGACAGCCCACAGGACAGCAATAAAACTGATCATGGAAATCAGTGTACTCATCATGTGGAAGGTCGACACAGCGATCTGCAGCGGGCGGTGTCCGGCTTCCCGGTTCGCGTTTTCCAGTTTGGTATAAAATTCCGGCCGGTCAAAAGAATGCAGGTCCAGCTCATCGGCTTTGGTCATGAGCTTATTGCGGATCTTATTCACGACCAGCTCCCCGAATGTACGCGTCAGCATGCTGTCAATCGAAACCACCAGCCGCAGCAGGAACAGGTAGGCAAATTGAAAAATCAGCAGATGCAAAATCGTTTCGAAATCCTGATTTTTGGCATCAATGAGCGCGTTGATCAGGTTCCGGGAGATATATGCCCCCAGCAGCGGCATCACACCGTTGAACACGGACATGAAGAGCATCACAAAAAGCATCCACGGCCGGGTTTCCCAAACTAATCCGTAAATATAAAACAAACGAGAGAAAAAACCGCCGAATAAAGTTTTAAGGTATCCGGGAATTTCCTTAAGGTTTTTTGGTTTGGCAGGCTTTTGTGCTTCCTGCCGGAGAGGGGGTATATTCATTGCAAATCCTTGGTGGGTTTATCAAATCCAGCCGTGACATTAAACATCACGGCTGGATCAATTACATAGTATTTCCTATGCGTAATTATTGTTCCTAACTCTTCACTGTCTCAATACGGATCACGTTCGTGTTGCCAGACTTGCCGCTGGTATCGCCGCCGGTCATTACGACTGTATCGCCGACCTGCAGGTCCAGGGCTTCTTTTGCCAGACGCAGGGAGAAGAAATTCAGAACTTCCATATTCGGGAAATGTTCGGTCTGGATCGGCTGCACCCCCCAGGAAAGAGCAAGCTTGTACCAGGTCCTTTTGCTGGTCGCAAGTCCTAAAATGGTGATCGGCGGGCGGAAGCGGGAAACCATGCGGACCGTCAGACCCGAATGTGAACTGACGACAATTCCCTTGGCATTCAGGTCAATTGCCATGGTGCAGGCCGCATGGCTGATGGCGTCAACACTGGAGTGAATTTCAAATGTCTGGCTTTGGAACTGGCCTTTATAATTAATATGGCTTTCCGTCTTTTCAGCGATCTCGCTCATTACACGAACAGCTTCCACCGGATATTTCCCGGCAGCGGACTCACCGGAAAGCATAATAGCGCTGGTACCGTCATAGACAGCGTTCGCGACATCGCTGATCTCAGCACGCGTCGGCCGGGGATTGCTGATCATGCTTTCCAGCATCTCCGTAGCTGTGATGACACGTTTGCCGAGCAGACGGCATTTTGTGATCAAATGCTTCTGTATCGCGGGAAGTTCGGTGAAAGCCACTTCCACACCAAGATCACCACGCGCGACCATCACGCCTTCACAGACTGAACAAATTTCGTCAATATTATCCACACCGGACTGGTTTTCGATCTTGGCGATCACGTCAATATCATCTCCGCCGTTTTCATTCAGGAAGGTGCGCAGATCGACCAGGTCCTGCTTGCAGGAAACAAAGGATGCAGCGACAAAGTCGACCTGGTTCCTGATACCGAACAGCAGGTCGGATTTGTCCTGATCGCTCAGATACTTCTGCCGCATTACTTTTCCGGGGAAGCTCATGGATTTGCGGTCACTTAAGACGCCGCCCGTGATGACAATACAGTGGATCTCGTCACCGTCTATATCCTTTACCTCAAAGATAACCAGCCCGTTGTTGACCAGGATCTTGTCACCAACGGTAAGATCATCTGTCAGACCTTTATAACTGACAGATACAATGTTCTGATCACCGACAATATCCCGGGTGGTAAAGGTGAATTTATCACCGTCCTTCAGGGTAATTTTTCCTTCTTTAAATGTCTTAATGCGATATTCAGGACCTTTTGTGTCTAACATGATAGCAATCGGCAGATTGAGCTTTTCACGAACCTGTTTGATCATGTCAATTTTCTTCTGGTGCTCTTCGTGGGAACCATGGGAAAAGTTCAGCCGGGCAACGTTAAGCCCCGCATTGCACATGGATGTAAAGACAGCGGGATCCTCACTGGATGGTCCGATAGTACAAATAATTTTCGTTTTTCTCATGTTGACACTCCTTCGTATCGTGAGATCTGATATTTGCTGATTTTTATTATACTATGGTGAAGGGCAAAATTACAAGACCGAAACTTCACGAATTTAAGAAATTTTTGGTGTTTCAGGTTCTTTTCAGTGAATTTCGGCTCCTGCTTATGAAGAAAACGGTGAAAAGAGCAAAAGCTGCAAAAGAAATCAGCCAGGAAAAAAGTGTGAGTTTTGTATGTTCATAAAAGATGGTAATGACATTTTGCTTCCCCGGCTGAAGTTCCACCAGGGTCGTACCGCGGTCCGACCTATGTGCCGGCGTATCTTCACCATTCAGCAGGCACTTTTGGGTACTGTAGCGAAAGACAGGAATATCCGCGGACAGCTCACCATCCGCAAAGTCGGATCCATCGATCACCGCGGTATAAACTGTCCCGTCTTCTGACCAGGAAATTTCAGCCGGACCGGGTTCCCCATTGATCAGCACATCATCCAGCGTATATCCATAAAGAGAACGGTATTCTTTTGCCTCCAAAGGAGCATAGTCAAATGTGACCGCGTTTCCCGATGCGATTTCAGCTTCAGAAATCCTGGTATTTTCTTCTTTATGAAGCGTCATGACCGCAGAAAAATGGAAGGAAGCAGCTGCCGCGGTGATCAGGGCTGCTGCCAGGATCCCTGCACGTCTGCTGCGAAGCGTTTTCGGGAAATAATAACAAAAAGCAGCCAGAATAAAAATCGTCGATTGTGAATTTAATCTCCAGACAAATTGAATGAAATACAGCGGTGTGTGATCCCCGATCTGTTTCCATGGAAGCAGCGAGGTTGCCGAGAAAAACACAATGATTCCCAGCAATGCCGAACAATCCGCCCCTTTATTTCTTTCAGCGAGGCATTTCCCGAAAACACAAAAAGAGTAAAACAGCAGCAGCCAGACCAATGCCGCAAGCACAAGGAAGCCAACCGCATAAGATACCGGCTCATTCCGCAGAGATTTTTCAACGATATGTTTCAGACTGAATGCAGTTGCTTCGAGCCCCTCACCGGAACCGCCCGGTGTGTATAAACGGTCATTCAGCATATATTGAAGGATCGGGATCAATGAACCCAGGGAAAATACCACAGCCGCGAGTGCCGCTTTGCATAAGGAAAGGATCCTTTCTTTTCTTTCATTCCAAAACCTGACCGATATCAGAAAGAACAGACCGACTGTCAGAGATGTGATCAGTAAAAAAATATTATGGGAATAAGCAATGACCGCCATTCCCACGGCCAACCCTGGCCAATGCTTCCTGTCACCGAAAGCGATGCTGTATAAACCAAAAAGTACCGGCAGCATGGCTGTCATGCAGATCGATTCACCCAAATGCGCTCTTCGGAACACATTGATAAAGCGGTAAGCGGAAAATGTATACATGACCGCGAAAAGCAATGCACTGAAAGAATTCCCTGATATTTTTTTCATCACGGCATAAGCAAGATATAACGTGACCAGCGTAAGGACAAGATAGTAAAGCTTATAAGCCAGCACATAACTTCCGGTAAGCCGGTAAAACAAATACATCGGGTACATCGGCAGCCAGGGATAAAAGATGTTGACCAACGGTCCGTTGTGGGCAAAATTCAAAAAACTCACCGGAGATTGCCAGACATTCCGCATCCCGACCATCCGGTTCAGATGCATATAGGTATCTTCGTTCAGATAATGCGGAATTCCTTCCATCATAAACCGTGGGAAATAATACAGGCAGCCCAATAACAGCAGGAGGATCCCGGTCAATACTTTTTTATGCTTTTTTATCAGCCTTGTCAGCGCGTTATCCATGGGTTCTTTTTCACCTGTGATGCCTGTTGTTTATTATTTTTTTATATATCTGTTTTTAATTATAATCAGGTATTCATTTTGTTATTAAATACCAACAAATTGCACGCAGCTGCGGGTTGGAGCGGCAGCTGATTGATGCTGCCAAAAGAAAATTAACAGATTTCTGACTTCTGATGTTTAAAATTTGTGGTATGCTAAAAGGACAGCATCTTTTTGCTTAGAATCAGGAGGTTCTCATGTCAATTTTCTCTGACCTGGTTGAAAAAGTTACCGGTTTGGATCTGGATGGCAGCTCTCAAAGCACTGCTCAGCATCCCTGCTCCAACTGTCCGAGCAATTGCGCGATCGCCGGAGAAGCGTGCGCACTTTGCGAACCTTATAAAAAAAGGCTGATCGATGCCGTTTACCATGTTGATCATATTGATGAGTTTCGTGCTCAATATGAGGTCGTTTCCAACATTACAGCCTCTCCAGCCGGCGGGACGATCACCTGCCCGCGATGCGGAGGACCCTCGGCAAACCATTCCGTTTGTGACTACTGCGGCGCAAAGCTTTCTGACGAACCGGTCTCATCCGGAAAAATTCAGGTTACCGCAGCCAGCGACATTCCGAATCCGATCATGGACGCTCAGAACATCATCTTCGAACGTTATGCCGCGATCGTAAAAAAATTTACCGCTCAAAAATCTTCATCCGGCAGCTTCTTTAGCAATTTGTTTTCCGAACTGTTCGAAACAGACAGTGATGATGATTCCGACTCCACTCTCGGGGCCAAAATGTCCGAAGCGGAAATCAAAGAGGCAGCCGCACTTTATAAGGTTTCTGTCGGTGAATATCTGACAGGACTGGATAACGGAAAATATCTGAATCTCAGCGCCAAAAAGGCAGCTGATGCCCAGGGGCATTCCGGCTGGTCACCGGCATCCGCGGGTGCAGCGGGATTGGCCGGTATCGGGATGTTTGCCCATGAATTCATGTCTGAAGCAGGCAGGCGGAAACATCCGCAAAATGTGCCGCAGCGTCCGCACCGTCCTGATGAAAACCGTCCGTCCCGTCCGCAGCAATATTCTGACGCGAAACCCTCAAAACCGGCTGAACCGCGGCCGTCTCAGAGCAAATCAAAACCAGACCGGGACAGCTTTTCCCGCCCGGCCTCTCAAAACAAACCGCAGCATGAAGAGCACAGCCAGTCGGATCATTGGAAAGAAAGGGATCCATCCCGCCGCAGACGCGGATAACGGATCTGTTTTTCAGCAAAAGACATGCATAAACAAAAAAGGGCAGCCGGAAAAAATCCGCTGCCCTTTGTGTAATTTCTGATACTGTTTACTTTCCGCTTTAATCCTTGAAAAGCGGCAGATGGCCGAGATTGATAACATCCGGCCAGGCATCTTCACCGCCTTCCACACAAATCGCCAGAGCTATCGGATCCGGCTGAGCACCGGCTTGCTTCAAAATGCTTTCAATGGCAAGCTTGGTGGATCCGGTGCTGATCACATCATCCACATAAAGGACCTTCTTCCCTTTGATGAGATTGATATCCTTTTCATCCAGCAGCAGAGTCTGTTCGCTTTGCGTGGTGATGGAGTGGGATGTGGAACGGATAGCATTGCCCATGTAGGACTTGTAGCTCTTGCGGCAGACAGCATAGGGTTTCCCTGTGCGGACGGAAAGGGCATGTGCGATCGGAATACTCTTGGATTCGGCAGTGATCATCACATCATAATCCACTTTCTCCAGTTTCTTCGCAAGCTCTGTGGCACAGGCTTCAACCAATTCGGTATCGCCGAGAATATTCAGAACCGCGATGCGCAATCCGGGCGCAACCTGGAACAATTGCAGTTTACGCTTTACGCCGGCTAATGTAATATCATAGAAATCTTTACTCATCTGATGTTTTCTCCTTACAGCGGATCGTTTTCATCATTACGATCCATTATTGATTATATCAAAAAACAGCGGATAGTTATCAAATCTTTGTTCCGCTTTTTGCATAGATAAGGGCGGATCAATATACGAAAAGATCCTTACATGTCAGGCTGCTTTTTTCAAACAGCAAATCTTTCGCGGTGCTCACACTGCCGTCCGCGTTAACCCGGTAAAAAATTTTCCGGTTCATCACTAATTGATTGATGATAACAAAATCGGAGATCAGATCTGTGGGAAGGATCGGGTAAACCTGGTCCAGGCGCGTATTCCACATATATTCTTTGATCTCCCTTGCGGTCTTTTCCGGAAGCGTATCCGATAAAACGGTAAAAGCAATCAGCGGATAATACGGCACCATTTCTTCCATCCAGCTGCCGCTGAGGATTTCCGCCGCCTGAGCGTCATCGGAAACAAACCGCATCGCGGAATACAGCAATCCTTTTTCTGAAAGCGTGCCTGCACTGATCTGCCAATCGGCTTCATCTGTATTGAGCAAAAACATCAGGTTCGGTATCTCCGCGGCTTCTTCGAGAACTTTTTCACGTAAAACACAGGGATGAACGAATAGCCCAAACACACTGTCCTGATTTTCACGGAAAAGGTCCGCGTATTCATCCCATTCATCCAGAGAATCGGAAGCCAAAAACAGCCAGGCATAAATATCGAGTTTCCGGCCTCGGATAATGAGATCCTTTACAGACGAAAACGGAATTCGATCGGGAACCGGATCCCTGTCTATCAACACAGCCCAGGAAAGACAGGGGTCGCATTTGTCAATTATGCGGCGGATGTTCCCGGAGCCAAATGCCCAGGCATTATGTCCGATATTGATGCCGAATTGTTTGATTGTAAGGGGATCGGTATGCGTAACGAGGTGATGGATCATATCATAATACGGGCTGGACTGATTTGCCGCCATCTGCTGCATCATCTGATAACAGATCCGCTGCGTGGGACCGGCGGAAGTAAGCTCTGCCATATCAAGCAGTTTCCTAACGCTGCGGTTCGGATCCTGCGCGATCTCACGTGTGTAATGATCAACGATTCCTGACAATAATCCTTTTGTGATGCTTTCCTGATCCATATTTTTACAACCTGTTGGTAGAATTTTAACGGGTACTTCGCTCCCTGTAAAGGGAATGATCGTTCATTTCAGATGAAAGTTTACCCAAAACATGAATTTTGTCTAAAAGTATCCCGTTTTCATAAATAAACAATAATTTATTTCCGGTATTTCATGTAAAATAAAAATTAAGGAATTGGTTATATATACTTAACGAAGCGGAGGCATTCAATGTCTGAACAATCAAGATTTTTTATCGTAACGGATTCATCCTGCGATCTTCCTCAATGGCTGTTGGACACCTACGAGGATTTTGCCCTCTGCCCGTTGACATTTACAATTGACGATGAAGTCAATCCGCCACTGGGCAACAAAGAGTTTTATGACCGTCTGCGAAACGGCAGCCGTTCCAAAACATCCCAGGTGAATCCGGATGCCTTTTTAGAAGTTTTCCGCGGTGCAGCAAAAAAAGGCATGGACGTCCTGTACGTCGGTTTTTCCAGCGGGTTAAGCGGAACGGTTGAAAGCGGGTTTAAAGCCGCAGCTATCGCGGAAAAGGAATTCCCGGAAAGAAAGTTCCTCGTTGTGGACACATTATCCGCTTCCTGTGGTGAGGGCTGTCTGGTGGACAAGGCAGTTGAAATGCGCAAAGCGGGAAAAACCCTCACGGAAACCTACGAATGGCTTGAAGCCAATAAACTGAACCTTCATCACTGGTATACCGTTGATGACCTGCATTTCCTGCAGCGCGGCGGACGGGTATCCGCCTCAGCAGCCTGGTTCGGTTCAACACTGCGGATCAAACCGGTGATGAACATGGACAACGCCGGGCGCCTGATCCCGCGGGAAAAGGTTATCGGCCGCAAACGCTCCATCAGCGCTTTGTTCCACAAAATGCAGGTACTGGGCCGCGATCAGGCCAACCAGAAGATCTTCATCAGCCACGGCGACTGCCTCGATGAGGTGAACACACTGGTAGACATGATCAAAAAGGAATGGGGCATAAAGGAATTCGTTATCAGTTATGTCGGGAACGTCATTGGCTCCCATACCGGTCCCGGCGTCATTGCGCTCTACTTCTTCGGAGTTCCCCGGGAGGAATGGCAGGGCTAAACCACAGTGCCTGCTTCACTTCTGTACGGATGCAAATCAGACTGCAGAACGGCGTATGAGTGCGTGGTTGATGAATACACACTCATACGCTGTTGTTGTTTATAGCCGGATAAAACTGAGAATCGCCCGAATGATCGATTCAGCAGGACCTGCGAGAGGTTTTACGATCAAAATAATCATTCCTGCAAGAAGGATATCTGAGGCAATCAGTTTCAAAAACACAGAAACCGGCCGTTTCAGCAGATTCCGGGAATCATAAAACGCCATATAGATCAGCTGATAGAGCATTGCAGCAACCGTACCGAACACAACACCTTCCGTCCCCCATTTGATGACTGCGAACAGCGAAATAATGAAATTCAAACAGGCAGCAATAATATAATTGTTCTGAGTCTGCTTAAAATGGCCGGATGCAAGGATCAGTTTATCATAAGGATCCCGGAAGCTTTGAAGAGCATATGCAGCGGCCATCAACCCCGCCAGCAGCGGCCGGATGTATTGAGCATCGTGAATATCTTCTGTATAGACCCGGATAAAGGGTACCAGCAGCAAGCCCATAATGGTATAAACCACAGCCGTGCTGAGATGGATCGACCGTTCAAATTTCTGAAAAAAACGGTTCAATACTCCGCTCTCTCCGCGGGCTTGCAGCTCTCCCAGTTTTGGCTGTATACTGTAACAAACAGAATTGAAAATTTTCCGCACACCGGAAACGACCATAAAATAGACCGAATAGACCGATATTTCTTCCAGAGAAGCGAACAGCGTCAGCAGAAAAATATCCGTTTTCTCTAAAATAAAATAAGCAACATGCTGAGCGATTCCGTTCCATTTTTGCGGAATCGGTTCTGTATCATAGCTGATACGAGTGTTTATCTCATAGTTTTTATGCACATATGCATAAATAATCGCGATCCGGATAAATCCCACAAAGGTCCCGCAGAGCTTTACAAAAGCCAGGGAACAATCCGCGCGAACCAGAACGATCTGCAGCAATGTGCTGCAAATCGTTGACGCTGTTGAAAGACCGTAGGCGATATAGCCCTTCTGATCAGAAATCAACAGGAGATTCTCCGGTGCTCCCAGCAGATAATGAACGATGGTGCCGATCCCCGAAACAATGAGGAGCATGGTTGTTGTCTCCCGGGAAACCTGGTGCTTCGTGACACATGGGAATATCGCGATCAGGATCAACAGATAAATACCGGCCGCAGCCGCGATTTTCCGGTACACCTTATATCCGGAAGCGATGACCGCACTGATCTTGTCCCGGTCTCCTTCAGTCAGCGGTTTATAGAAAGCCGCGGGAATGACTGCACCGATTCCGAATTCGATTAGAACGGTGTAAGACAAAAAAGACGATATGGAATGAACCATCCCGTTCAGGGTTGAACCGTAATGAGCGAGAATGACCCGGGGCAGTATCAGCCCGCACAGGATGGCGGTAAGATGCTGCAAAATAGCTGTAACCGTGTTTTTGAACTGTAAATTTTTCACTTCTTTATAAAAATACGCTTTGAGATACCAAAAATTTTTTGTATTGGAAGAATCAGCTGCGGACAATGATTAAACATCCACCAAGTAACAGTTGTTTTCCGGGAATAAAAATGTTTGCCCAATTCCTCTTTCTTACGGAAAATATCCCTTTTTAACTCTTCCCTGACTTTATTGTTTTCTGCTGTTGGACAGATCAGCCATCTGCTGTATCTAATTATCATTCTACGCAGATTTTTTTCCTGAAAACGCTTTTTTTGCTCTTCGGTGAAAATTCCGGGAGTGTGCTGGACCACATACGCTTCAAGAATTTTCATCGCGAGGAATGAATCCATGACATTTTTTACGGTTTTTGTTCTTGTAATGCTTCCCGCGCGGATGCGATGAAGAACCAGTATCTGATCAATGGTTCCGATACAGTCTGCCTTCTCAAACAAAAGATATATTGTCCGTACATCTTCATATACATGTCCTTCCGGAAACCGCAGCTTTTCCCATATCTGTTTTGTATATATTTTATTCCATACCGGAAAAGGTATTCTTTCGTCGATCAGGGCTGATAAAGCTTCCGCGGGTTTAATTATCATTTCCTGCCCGGGCAGCTTATCGTTTATATCCCGAATCCGTTCTATGTTCATCTGCCGGTTTGTCTTTACACGAGCATGCTTACAACAGACAATATCTGCCTGATACCGTTTCATAACATCTGTCATAATCCGGATCATGTCCGGCAGATAGTCATCATCCGGATCCAGAAAAGCGACGATTTCACCCATCATTCTGTCCAGACCTGCATTTCTCGCCGCGCTGAGCCCCCTGTTTTCCTGGTGGATCACCCGGATGCGCTGATCCTTTTGCTGATATTCATCGCAGATCTCTCCGGACCCATCGGTAGAACCGTCGTCAATGACCAGGATCTCAAGATTTTGATAGGTCTGTGCCAGAACACTGTCCAGACTTTCCCGCAAGTAAGGCAGGACATTGTAGACGGGTATAATCACGCTGACCAAAGGATCATTAATGAAATCTTCCATAATATAAAGTATATAATTCCTAAATCAGACTGTCAAAGGTAAATGGAATTAAAGGATGATAATTAGGATTCTTTGCATATCAGTGAAAAGGAGACAAATCTCAGGATAGTTAATTACATCCACAGGATTTGTCTCCTTTTTTTCAGCGGAGAGGAAGGGATTCGAACCCCCGTTACCCTCGCGGGTAAACACATTTTCGAGACGTGCGCAATCATCCACTCTGCCACCTCTCCGAACGATGAAATTATATCAGCTTTTTCAGCCAACCATCCCATTTCATGAGCAGCAACTTTAAAGAGGGAAGTGTATTGAGTGGAATTAATCTATCCAATATCCAATATCCACTATCCGCTATATCCTAATTCCTATTCCCTATATCCTATCCCTACTTCACATAGATCGCGCGGTTGCCAAGCGCTCCCCAGGAAAGGAGGAAAGTGTTCCAATCGCGGGTATAACGCAGGCCGCCATCCTGAATATAGACCGATTTTTCATCATAGCCGGTGACCACGACCGTGTGCTGGTAAGGCACCACATAGGTCGTACGGCCGGTGGACGCGGCGGTATAAGGCATGGAATAACCGATTTCCACATTCCCGACGACCCAGACCATCACCGGATTTCCCTTCGCGATCTGCGCCTTCAAGGCATCGGCTGTATAGGCATAAGCGCCTATGGCATTCAGCCCGTAATTGCGGAGCAATGAGGCGACCGGTTCCTGATAGACTCCGTAAGAAGCCGGAGGAACATGCCCGCGGGCATCTGTCCAGCTGCCGACAAAACCTTCGTTCGGGTCATCCGATTTCGGCAGGTAATACAGAAACTCACTGTGATTGATATTAACACCAAACCAGGCCGCCAGATCGACCGCGGAACGTGCTTCGCAGTCTAGATTATAACTTTGTTCATAACCGGTGAATCCGCTGACAAAGGCTGATTCCGGAATCTGCTGATTCAAGCCGAAATCCGAAAAATCATCATAATAGCCCGGTTCAAGCTGGTAGAACCAACCGTCATCGTCCTGATAATATTGATTCGGGTCGACAGAAACGCCGTCATCATATGGGTATTGGGGCTGCTGATATGCCGAAGGATCATAAGATTCTGTCCCGTTGTTATACTGCGGGACCGGTGTAGGCTGAGCGTAAGTGATCGTATGGGTTTCCCCTCCCCAGTTATAGGTGAAGTCGGGCTGCGGCTGATAATAGTTGTAATCCGGCTGCTGATACGTATTCCAGTTATTCCAGTCATTTTCCCAGTATTGCATATAGGTGCTCCAATCAAAATCGTCCGGAATCATTGATTCCTGAGCTGCTGCCGGGAAAGCGGTGACGAACAGTACTGTAAAAAAGACCGCAAACAGTACTTTAGTAGTAATACCCGTAGTCGTTTTGTTCATAATCTGACTCTTCCTGTGTTTCATCAATAGTATGATAGGGATCGACATAGATTTCCATATATATGTCTTCCCCAAAAGGATCACCCTGCGCATCGTAAGCCTGCCAGCCGCTGTAATAACTCCCCGCGTACTGCGGTGCGGTGAACACGACGGTGACTTCTCCTTCTTCACCGGGTGCCAGCGCCGGGAGCGACTGTCTGCTGTCTGCTTCCATCGCGGTGCCGTCGATATAGCGCAATGAGTATTTCTCATTCCAGGTACAGTTGCCGTCATTCCGCACAGCCCAGGTTTTGACGATTTCATCCCCGGGCACAAAAGTCGTGCCATCCGGAACGGTGACGTCATCCAGGTAAGTGAGGTAATTGCTGCAATTGGTATCGGCCGCGGTGGGCATGGGTGTGATGGGGTTTACAGTCGGAGTATTCACAGCAGTGGCGACCAGTGTCGGCGGTATATATTCAACCAGTTCCTCGCCGCGAAAGCGTGAACGCCTGCAACCGCTGATACATAAAATCAAACTGCATAAAAGCAGCACTGCTGTTTTTCTCATCTCTCCTGTCTCCATATTTTATAAGTGCAAGAATAGTGCCAAGATGCACAGATAAAAAGACCGGTGCTTCAGCCACTCTGTTCCTTTGGAGTTAGGGCTGCCGCACCGGCATATTTCAGAGCAAAAGAAAATGAGTCAGGAAAACTGTCTCCGTGACTCAGTACGACTTATAATTCGTCTTCGTCATCCTCGTCATCAAGGTCGAAGTCGTCTGAATTTTCGCTTCTTTCGTCATCCTCGTCCTCATCTTCAGCGTTAAACTGGAGGATCGGGGTGTCAGAATCCTTCGCAAATTCGCGGATCTTGGCTTCGATCTCATCACACAGCTCGGGGTTTGTTTCCAGAAATTCGATGGATTTGTCTCTGCCCTGTCCGAGCTTCAGGTCCTGATAGGAGTAAAAAGCGCCGCGCTTTTTCACAATTTCAAGATCTGCGGCCATATCGAGGACTTCAGCTGTCTTGTTGATACCGATGTTGTGCATCAGGTCAAATTCCGCGACGGCAAACGGCGGGGCGACCTTGTTTTTCACGATGCGGACACGGGTGTGGCCGCCGACAACTTCGCCGCCCTTTTTGATCGACTGTGTCCTGCGCACATCCATGCGAACGGAAGCGTAGAACTTCATGGCAAGGCCGCCGGTGGTAGTTTCCGGATTACCGAACATGACACCGATCTTCTGACGCAGCTGGTTGGTGAAGATCACGGCGGTCTTGGTCTGGTTGATGATACCGGAAAGCTTACGCATGGCCTGTGAAAGCAGACGTGCCTGCATCCCCATGGAAGCGTCCCCCATGGCTCCTTCGATTTCCGCCCGCGGGACCAGAGCCGCGACAGAGTCGACGATGATCACATCCACTGCACCGGAGCGGACCAGTGTCTCGCAGATCTCAAGAGCCTGTTCACCTGTATCCGGTTGGGAGACCAGCAGTTCATTGATGTTGACGCCCAGCTTTTGAGCGTAGATCGGGTCAAGGGCATGCTCCATATCAATGAAAGCTGCCGTGCCGCCCTTTTTCTGCGCTTCGGCCACAACATGAAGGCAGATCGTGGTTTTACCTGAGGATTCCGGTCCGTAGATTTCAGTAATGCGTCCCCGGGGAATACCGCCGACGCCCAGCGCCAGATCCAACCCCAGTGAACCGGTCGAGATCACTTCCACTTCCATTTGTTTTGCCTCGCCCAGACGCATGATCGACCCTTCTCCATAACGTTTGGAGATGTCGCTCAGCGCTTTTTTCAACATCATTTTTCTTGCTTCGGGATCGATCTCTGTGACCGGTGCAAGCGGTTCTATGTTTTTCTTTGCTTTTGCCATTGTTTTTATACTCCGAGAATATCTTAAATCAGTGTGCAGAATACAGGGTAGTATGCTGAAGCCGCAAATCCGGCACTGCAGACCTTTCACCTGTGCTGCGTCCTTTTTGTATAAGTATAGCAGACTTTTTGTATTCCGCAAGTAATTTAGAACATATTATAAACAAACCAAATTGTAGGATTACCATTGATATGTTACAGATAACAAAAATAAAGAAGCGAATAGAAACCAATCTAAAATTAAGTCGCCAAACAAACCAAAGAAAGGCACTA
>CADACE010000057.1 GCA_902786265.1 uncultured Chloroflexota bacterium
ACGAGGAAGAGGTCCCGCCGTATAATGTGAAGCCTGTTAATAGGGAATAGGGGATAGGGTTTAGGGTATAGTGAGCCGGGATCCGGAGGATTTCGGCTGTCTGTTTTTAAGAGTCGGGAAGGGTTTGTGGGACGGTTCACCCGAGGCGAATGCCGAGGGGAACTGTCCTCCCGAGCGATATAAATGAGCGTTGATTCTTACGATGCGGAAAGGCGGAGCTCCCGCTATGAAAACAATCGGACGAAGTCCTTACCTCACAGAGCAGGGCCTTTCGCAGTTCCATTCGGTGCAAGCCGCTCATGAGACCGTCCCCATCGCAGATTGGCAGAAGCGGAATACCGGCACCTGATACTGGCCTGCACCGTAAGGAACAGGCTGCGCCTATTGATTCGGTGCAGGAGCTTCGCCTGCTCTGCGACGGTACACATTGTATCAGGTGCCGATGTACCTTCGGGAATTGATGCGAGGATCGTCCCCGTCAAGATTGAAAAGAGGATAAATGATTTGTATTGATGAATTAGAAGATATATTTGATCCGATCAGTCGGAGTTTACAGCAAAATAATTGCTTTATTCGTTCGTATCAGGCGGATGCGATGCGGAATATTTATGACGCAGTGGTGAACGGGAAAGGTCTCGACGGAGAGGCTTGCCTCAGTGTTCAGGGGACAGCTTTCAGGAGGAGTTAGTGGTCAGTGATCGGTGGCCGGTGGTCGGTGATGAAAGGTGTGCAATAAGGTGAAAAGTGAAAGGTGAAAGGTGAAAATAAGGAATAAGGTGAAAGGCGTGGAATAAGGTGAAAAGTGAAAGGTGAAAAATATGGTGATCGGTGATCTGTGTTCGGTGGCCGGTGGTCGGTGATGAAAGGTGTGCAATAAAGTGAAAAGTGAAAGGTGAAAGGTGAAAAGGGGGCATGCACCAGGAACCAGCCGCCAGAAACCAGAGACCAGTCACCAGCTGCTGATTACCGGCCACTGAACACTGACCACCGAACACCAGCTACCGGCCACCGGCCACTGAACACTGACCACCGGCCACTGAACACCGATCACTGATCACCAACCAGCTGCCAGCCACCAGGAACCAATCACCAGGAACCAATCACCAGCTGCCAGCCACCACTGCGCCTCATACTTCGTTTATTTTGTCTTTTAAATCAGTTTATAATAATCGAAAAGTTCTGTTCTAAACATGGAATATGTGTCCAGCCGCTGATATTTTGATGCGCTGTCGGTTATCAGAGAATTGGTCTTGGTGAAACAGGAGGAATAATGTCTGCAAAGCTTTTTACGAAAATCTTTATCTTTCTATTTGTCGCAGTCTTCTTTGCGGGAAATGTTGTTTACGCTATCGATGAAAAAGCGGGGAATTCATTGTCCAGGGATGGATACACACTGGAACAGGTCGTTGTTCTCAGCCGCCATAATATCCGCTCCCCATTGAGCGGGGAAGGCTCAATTTTAGGGGAAATCACACCTCATCAATGGTTCACCTGGTCTTCCGGTACCAGCGAGCTTTCGCTGCGCGGTGGTGTGCTGGAGACTGAAATGGGGCAGTTCTTTCGGAAATGGCTGGTATCGGAAAATCTGATCCCGGAAAACTATCGTCCGGAAGGGAACGAAGTCCGAATCTATGCCAATTCAAAACAGCGGACTATCGCGACAGCGCAATATTTTGCCGCGGGATTCCTGCCTGTGGCAAATCCGCTTATCGAATACCATATGGAATTTGACAAAATGGATCCGGTTTTTTCCCCGAATCTGATTTTCGTCTCTGATGCTTACAGGGAATACGCTGAGGCTGAAATGCGCGCGCTGTTTTCCGATAAGATCAGCAGTCTTGCCGATAATTATGAGCTGCTTGCGGATGTGATCGATTTTAAGGATTCGAATGCATTGAAGGACGGAATGTTTACCGGATTCCTGACAGATGATACGGAAATCATCCTGAACCCGGACGCGGAACCCGCCATGACCGGCACATTAAAAACCGGCTGTTCTGTTGCCGATGCCCTTGTGCTGCAATATTACGAAGAACCTGACGAGTTGAAGGCAGCTTTCGGACATGAGCTTTCCCGTGAACAATGGAAAGATATTACGGAAATCAAGGACCTTTACGTGGATGTGCTTTTCACTTCCCCGCTGATCGCGGTGAATGTAGCCCATCCGCTGCTTCAGGAGATCCGGTCTGAGATGGGATCCGAAGGCCGGCTTTTCACATTCCTGTGCGGGCATGATTCCAATGTCGCCAGTGTGCTGGCAGCTTTGGACGCGGAAAAATACGTCCTGCCAGATTCGATCGAGACCCAAACACCAATCGGCTGCAAACTTGTTTTCAGTAAATGGGCCGATCCGACCGGACAGTCTTACTGGGGAGTGGATATGGTTTATCAAAACCCGGAACAGCTGCGGGAGATGCCTTTGCTGACGCTTGAAAATGCACCGTCTGTGTTCCATGTCAATCTCAGCGGCCTGAAAAGAAACGGGGACGGGCTTTATTCCGAAGCAGATATGCTGGACCGTCTGGATCAGGCTATTGAAGCCTATGATGTGATGGTTGAGGAATATTCCGATGCCGTACCGGCAGAAGAACCTGTGCCGGCAGTCGTCCAATAAAACAGAGCTGACCGTCACCGGGGTAAGGAACCAAAAAACAAAAATAATACATGTTCTAATCTGAAGATAAAGGGTGAGCTTTTGATGAAGAAATATATACTCATGTTATTGTGCCTCACATTACTGCTCAGCGCGGCTGCCTGTTTTGCTGACGAAGGTACCTCTTTCAGCTACCGTTTTGCCGATGCGGAAGAAGCGGCACAATTGCTTCTCTCAAACCGTGATTACTATGACAACCTCACACAGAAAGACCTGAACTTCCGTATGCAGAAGACTGACGCCACACTGGAAGAACTGGAAGCTTTTACGGCTGAACAGACGCTGGACTGGACCGGGGAAGAAAAGGCGGTTATTGAAGAGGCCATGCGGGTTATTGAAGAAGTCTGCGAAGAAAACGGCTATATACTGCCTTCCACCGATGGCATCATCTTTGCCAAAACTACCATGCACGAAGAATGTGACGCAGGCGCTTACACTCACGGAACGCAGATCTACCTGGGAGAACGGATGCTGCGGTATGGTGTTTCAGATGATCCTGCTGCCCGGACATACTTTCTGGAAACCATCGCTCATGAACTGTTCCATTGCCTGACCCGCAATCATCCGGATTTCCGCGCCGATATGTACGGCATTCTGGGCTTCACTGTTGTTGATGAGGACTATGATTTTGCACCGGAGATCGATGCCGTCATCATTTCCAATCCTGATGTGGGGCATCATAATTCCTATGCCTCCTTTGAAATCAACGGCGGGATGAAGGATTGTGCAGTGATTTTCACCAACAAAAAGCCTTTCGAAAAACCCGGTGACAATTTCTTTGATGATATGGTCACCGGACTGGTCCCTGTTGATGACCTTTCCGTGATGTATACATCTGAAGACGCGGCGAATTTCTGGGAAGTTTTCGGGGAAAATACCGATTTTGTGATCGATCCGGAAGAAACACTGGCGGATAATTTTTCCTTTACGATCGTCTATGGTGTCGACTCGGAATATGAAACCCCGGAGATCATCGAAGCCATCGACGCGTATTTGAAGGGCGGAAATACAGCGGGTGAAAAATTCAATGAGAAGGAAAAGACCGCCCTGAATTATCTGAGCAGCGAGATGGAAGAGTCCGCAGACCATCTGATGCGGAACGGTGAGGATGTGGATGACATCTACTCCACTCTGGACTGGACCTCCATCGCCGATACCTTCCCTGAAAAATTCGATCTCCGCGAACGCGGTACCGTCACCCCGGTGAAGGATCAGTCTCCCTGGATGACCTGCTGGAGCTTTGCCACCATCGCTGCCAGTGAGACGAGCATTCTGAACTCTCTCGGACTTACCGCTGAGGAATATAAAGAAAAATTCGGTGAAGAAATGGATCTCTCCGAAAAGCACCTGGCCTGGTTCACCGCAAACGCGCTTCCTGAACCGGATGAATATCCGGAGGGAGAATATCCGTATGATGAAGCCCAGGCCGGTGAAGGACTTCATCTGTTTGAAGACATCGACCTCGGACCGTTGAATCAAGACGGGAATTATTTCATGTCCACAGCCAGTCTTGCTTCCGGTGTCGGGATCCTGAAAGAAAAATATGCTCCTTATACCAACAGCGAAGGAAATCCGGTCGAAAACGGGGACTGGTCTTTGCCGGAAGAAGAACGTTTTTCGGTCAGTTTTGAGTTGAAAGATGCCAATATCCTGCCTGCTCCTTCATCCTTTGATGAAAACGGCAGCTATGTCTACCGTTCCGCGGCTACGGAAGCGATAAAGTCTGAATTGATGGCCGGCCGGCCTGTCGCCATAACTTTCTATGCGGACAGATCCATGCCGGACCTTTCCATGGAGAGAAAGCGGGAGATACTCGAAAATATTCTCAGAGACAACAGTGCCATTACCGGAGAAGAAAAAGCATGGTATATCAGTGTACGCTCCGGGGAAACCGATACCGCTGATCTTTCCGCGGAAGAGCTGAAGGAGCTTATCCTTATCTGTGAACGCTTCAACAATTTGCCGGAAGACCTCTATGATCTGGATTCCTTTGATCATGATCAGCTGGCAATGATCCTGATGTCCCGCTATTTCAGCTATCCGTTTGAAGAGATCGAGAAGGAGGCAAATCAGCGGGGGTATATGAGCTTTGTCGGTACCGATCCGGTCATTTACGCTCAATATACAGACGAAGCTCTGACCGTCAACCACGGGGTGACCGTCGTCGGCTGGGATGACACTTTTTCGAGAGAAAACTGGCCGGAAGGGCACCGGCCGCCGGGCGACGGTGTCTGGATCACCAAGAACAGCTGGGATACAAACTGGGGCAATGAGGGCTACTTCCTGCTTTCCTATTATGATATGACGCTCAATTCGCTGAGATCCTTTGAGTATGTGGTGTCGAAAGATGTTGAAAATATGGACTATCTGACCATTCTCGAGCATGACTACATGCCTTCCGAAATCGTCAGTTCCACTCTGTTTGACGACCCGGTTTACGCCGCCAATATCTTTGACGTCACGGAAGATAGTGTACTGCAGTATGTTTCTGCCATGACCGGCGACCTGGATACAACGGTAACGGCTTATGTTTATCTTTTGGATGAAGGAGCTGTCCTGCCGACGGACGGCATTCTTTTGGACAGTTTTACGCAGACCTTCAAATTTGCCGGCTATCATCGTATGGATCTGAACAGCAACCTGCTGCTGCCGGAAGGTTCCCGTATTGGAGTTGTTGTCCTGGAACGGGTCATGGGGACGGAAGGACTGCAGTATTCGCTTGTCAACAACAGCAGCTTCAGCCGGGACGGAGCAGAAGCCTACAACGCGGCACATGAGGAGGAAGGAGTCAGACTCATACGTTATGCCAAAGGCATCGTCAATCCGGGCGAAAGCTTTGTGAGCTTCGATGTTGACCGCTGGATCGACTGGAGCGATGCGATCGACTATATCGACGATAACGGAGCCAATGTCTATATGGCTTACGATAATCTGCCCGTCAAGGCTTATCTCTATCCATGGGCTCAGGTGCAGCAGATCCATGACCTCTCCCACCGCATCGCGGCAGCCGGCGGAGAAGCCGCCATCTGTCCGGAAGACGGATATATGCTGCTGGATATCGCGAAATAAACCGGACAGTGCCGGATAACCCTTGGAAGGAGGGAACGGTTGGTGTGGCGGGTGCCGTCCCTTCTTCTGATTATGTGCGGGTTTGAAAAAGCATTCAGGAGCCGTGATCCACGGATGGCTCCGGGGATGGAGCATCATTATGAAAAGAATTTTAATATTGCTGCTGACAGCCATGCCATTCATCATGGCAGCTGCACCGAAAGGGAGCAGCAATACATCAACGAAAGGACAAGTCATGACCGCGGTCATTTCAAAAATCAGCGGAACACCGGATTGGGATAATATTCCGGTTTTGCCCATCGACAGGGTTTTGTGGACAGATGATACAGGTGTACGCGCTTTGGGACAGCTTTGCTATGATGAGGAAAACCTTTATGTCCATCTGCGCGCTTTTGAAAAGGACATCCGCGCGGAGAATACGGAACCGCTCTCCCCTGTGCATGAGGACAGCTGCCTGGAATTCTTCTTCAGTCTCGACGGGCTGAACCGGTATTTCAATTTTGAGATCAATCCAAACGGCTGTGCGTGCATCCAGTTCGGTCCTTCACGGGCAGACCGGATCAATATCGTCAGAAAAGACGGCGAAGCGTATTTTGATATTCAAACCGGCAGGACCTCTGACGGCTGGGAAGTCTTTTACCGGATCCCGCTCGGGTTTATACAGCTGTTTTATCCGGATTATCGCTTTGAAGGTGAGTTGGCGGCGAACCTGTATAAATGCGGAGATAAAACCGCAAACAGGCACTATCTTTCCTGGAATCCGGTAGAATTGGACAAACCGGATTTTCACCGTCCGGAGTTTTTTGGAAGGCTGTCCTTTGAATAGAGGAAATAACCCGGAAATATCGGATGCTTTTCCTTTTGCAGCGCAGGTTTGGTTTTCGCAGGCTGCGCAGGTATGAAAAAAATACCTATATTTCAGGATATTCGGGAAAAAGCAATATAATTGTTACATTATTCAACCAAATCGCAGTTATTCAGGAGTAATTATTCATGATCGATCAAAACTTGGTGAAATCAGGCAAAAGCGGCAACATCATCCGTGAGATCGCGGAATACGGCGCTGAACAGGCAAAAATCGTCGGCGCTGATCATGTATACAATTTTACGATCGGCTCCCCTTCCATCGATCCGCCGGATTGTGTCTTCGAAACGATGGCGAAGCTCAGAGCGGAAATATCCCCGGCGCAGCTGCATACCTATGCGCCTGCTGTCGGACTTCCCGAGGTACGGGAAAAGACCGCGGCATATCTGCGGAATACCTTCGGCATTCCCTACCGCATGCAGGATGTGATCATCACCTGCGGCACATCCACCTGCCTTGCAGCCCTGACACGGGTTTTTCTGTCCTGCGGCGGCCGTGCCATGACCTTTACGCCCTACTTTATGGACTATAAGTATTACGCCGACGCGTACGGTGACGGGCTGACAGAATGTCCGACCGATCCGGATACCTTCCAGCTTGATCTGGCAGCGGCGGAAAAAGCACTGACGAGCGACACCATGATGCTCATCATGAACTCCCCGAACAATCCTTCCGGCGTTGTGCTTCGCCGCGAGGGCTTGGAAGTTCTGGCGAAGCTGCTGGAACGGAAACAGGAGGAGTACGGCCATCCGATTTATATCGTTGCTGATGAACCCTACCGCGATCTGGTCTATGACGGGCAGGAAGTCGTTTTCCTTCCGTCCATCTATAAGAACACCATTTACTGTTACTCGTTCAGCAAATCCATGTCCCTCCCGGGCGAGCGTGTCGGCTTTATGGCTTTCCCGCCGGATCTTGACGACTATGATGATGTTTATTCCGCTTCGGTTGCGGCGATCCGGGCGTTTGGGTATATCTGCGTGTCCAACATGTGGCAGCGGATCACCGCCGAATGCCTCGGGGCGACAAGCGACATCTCGATCTATAAGGGCAACCGGGATCTGCTGTACGGCTCACTCACGGAGATGGGGTATACCTGCGTATATCCGGACGGGGCTTTTTACCTCTTTATGAAAACTCCTGAACCGGACGCGGAAGCGTTCTGCCGAAGGGCTATGAAGGAAAACCTCCTTGTTGTTCCGGGTGACAGCTTCGGGACCCCGGGATACGTCCGTCTTGCTTACTGCGTGAGCCGGGATGTGATCGAGCGGGCTCTGCCTGTGTTCCGCAAGCTTGCGGAGGAATACGGCATCGCGCGCTGAGTCAGTGTAATGTGAGATTAAAATCAGAGATTCCGGGGAGCCGGAATCTCTGATTTATCAGTATTTTTTTGCGAACCTTTACAAATCATATTGGCTTGACAAACGCTTGATTTCCTCTTTCATTTGCTCAACGACCTCATCCGGACCGACGATCTTTACATCATCACCAAGCGCCATGATCCAGCCCAGGAACTGACGGCTGACGGACACATTCACGGTCGTTCTGAAGTGGTCCTCGTCGACTGGGCTGATGATGATATCCTTGCCGAACCGGTCGATGATGACGCTGACCATTGAATTATGTGCTTCCAGAGTCACCCCGGTTTCGTCACCGCCGTACATGCCGAAGAGGCTGCGGGTATATCGGTTAATATCCAGCTTTTTGAATTGCTCTTTCCCCTCGCGTTTCGCGCCGGCAAGAGATATATTCAGCATCTTGTCCACGCGGTAATGCTTTATCTTTTCGTATTCCGCGTCATAGGCGATCAGGTAATAATATTCGTTGTCCCACAACAGGACCCAGGGACTTACCTGGAACCATTCTCCGGCTTTGCGAAGCTTCATGTTTTTGTGAATATCCCACTTGAAATACTTGAACCGGATCTGCTGGTCGGTGCTGATCGCCTCATGGATGGCGTCAACATTGTAATAGATGCTCTCGTTCATCGTCTTGATGCGGCCGGTGATATAAACCTGGTGGTTCAGTCTCCTGGCTTCGTACTTGCTGACCATGCCTTCAAGCTTTTTGATCAATTCATCGGATTTCTTGTCGGTAATGCCTCTCGCGGACTGCACGGCGTCGACTAACAGTTTCAGTTCCGGCAGCTCAAAATTGCGGCTGCCGATATGATAATAATAGTTTCTGCCGCTTTTTTCCATCAGGATATCGATCCCAAAATTGCGCAGCTCCTCAAAATCGGTGTACATCGTTTTCCGGTCAGCCTTGATCCCGAAGGCATCGAGCTTCTGAATGATTTCCTGCATCGTCAATGAATGGGAATCATCTGTCTCTTCATTAAAGATCTTCAGCAGATAAAGCATTTTCAGCTTTTGATTTTCACCTTTGCGTTTCATGGGCATTTCCTCCTCGCGGATTTTATGATTACCGTTCTGCGGAAGATTTCCGCGGACGGCGGTTGAAGGCTTGATGACCGTACTATTTCTTTATTTTGTAAAGCTCTTCCGCGGCCAGTCTCGTTTTTGCGGCAAAATCTCCCTCTGTTTCGGGAAAGCAGTAGTAGAGGATGCTGCTGTCACCAATGCAGATCATATCGCCGATCTCGTACCAGTAGTAATCGGCATACAGGCTGTAGGAAGAAGCCGGAGATTGCCGATAATCAAGCTTTCCGTTACATCCGGTGAGACGGAATCCGTCCGTATTATGCACAAGACGGCCATCACCGACGTCATATATACTTTTTGTGTCAACCAGTAAACGGATCCGTACAGGGATATCCAGACAGTATGTTCCGTTTTCCAATTCTTTACGAACACAGTCACGTTCCCAAGAGTACCAATCCGGAATATGGTCGAAGAAATCTTCTCCGTCTTCAGCTTTCAGGTAACCGGTTTCAGTCAGTTCCCAGCTTTTTCCGCAGGCAGTGCATCTGAGGACGGTGCCTTTGCCTTCCATCTTACCTTCGATAAGGCAATTGGGGCATTTATACAGGACTCGGTTCAGCCCGTCCGCACGGAAAGCCTCCCGGACCCGGATGCCCTGTTCCTTCTGCTCCCGGAAATAATCAAAGCTGAACAGGGACCGGAGAATGTCATTGAGTTCGCTGACGCTTTTTTCACTGATTTCTTCCGGAGAAAGAATATAGCTCATATCCGCGCTGACCTTCACGTCCCGAAGCTGGAGCATGTTATAAAGCGGATCTCTCAGAAAAGCTCCGTTCGTTTTGATCATGACTACGGGAATTTCCAATAATTTCAGCAGTTTGCCCAGAGAATCCGGCAGCGGTGTAGCGGTTCCGTCAAAACTGTAGCTTGCCTCCGGGTACAGCAGTATGGAATCATGCAGTTCTCTCACAGCATAAACCATATCCCTGACAAGCGTGGTATCAAAGATGAATTTTTTCGCCGGAATGCATCCCAGGTCCAGCATGAGCAGGTTTTTCCCGACAAAGCCATCTGAGGTGCATATGATGTTAACCGGGCGGGGATAGAGGATCACGGAGGCAATTTTCAGGTCGATAAAACTGGAGTGGTTCATCAGGAACAATGCCGGAGCATCTTTGCCAAGCCGGTCCATATTATGTGTTTCCAGCCGGAAGTCCGTACTCTTCAGGTCCGGAGCGGAAAGGACTTTCAGGAGCGTACGGAAAAATATATGAGGCCTTTTCGGCATCTGATGCTTTTCCTTCGGCAGGCCGATTACTTCATCATATGGCATTGTCCGGCATTTGATTTTCATGATGGTTTCAACTCCATACAGTATGTGTTCTGGTTCAATTATAATTACTTTATTATTAGGGATGGTGTTTTACTTTATTGAATCTGCGATATGGAATAACATGAAAGCGGAATGCAGAAAAAAACATCATAAGTCCGGGAGTTAAACAAACAGGGTGGGACAGAAATGAAAATATTGGCAGTTACATTCCGGCTTTATGCACCATGGGTCCACAGTCTCAAGGAAAAGCGTATGATTGTCCAAAGCCTCATCACGAAGCTGCAGAACCGTTTCCACGTGTCAGCGGCTGAAATTGACGAGCAGGATGTTCACCAGTTCATCGTCATCGGTATTGCCGCTATTGTGCCTCATAACGCGATGGCAGACAGGCTGGTGACTGAGATTTCGCAGTTTGTTGAGGAAAGTTCGGAAGCGGAAATTATTGAAACGTTTCGTGAAATCAGATAAAATAAATGGATGTTGGCAAAAACATTACATTTCTTTGTAATGAGGAGAGCTTGAAATCAATTTCCGGTACAGGCTGCGAGACCTGTACGGAAAGATCGTTCAGAAAGGTGGTACGATGTTATTAATTCAAGGCGGATTGATCAAAACGATTACCGGCGGTGATATACAGGACGGGCAGATCCTGATCGATGACGGGAAAATCCTTGCGGTCGGGAAAAAAGTTGAAGCACCGGAAAACTGCGAAACGTTTGACGCCCGCGGCATGCTGATCACGCCCGGGCTCATTGACGCGCATACCCACATTGGCGTCCATGAATCTGCAATCCGCTGGGAGGGCGCGGATTATAACGAAACGTCAGACCCGGTCACACCGGAAATGCGGGCAATTGACGGGATCAACCCGATGGATGAATCGCTTTCCCTTGCGCTGGCGGGCGGTGTTACAACTGCCATAACGGGACCAGGCTCGGCAAATGTGATCGGCGGGACCTTTCTCGCAATGAAGCTTTGGGGTAATTGTGTCGATGAGATGATCATCCGGGATCCTGTCGGAATGAAGGCAGCGCTTGGTGAAAATCCGAAAGGCTGTTATGGGCAGGAAGGCAGAAAAAAGCCGGTCACAAGGATGGGAATTGCAGCCCTGCTCCGGCAGACGCTGAATCGTGCCGTGCAATATGAGCATGATCGTGAAAATCCGGAAAAACCGTGTCCTCGTGATTTGCAGATGGAAGCGATGCTGCCGGTGATCCGCAAAGAGATCCCGCTGAAAGTCCATGCGCACCGCGCAGATGATATCCTGACCGCGCTCAGGATCGCGAAGGAATTTGATATCGAAATTACCCTTGACCATTGTACGGAAGGACATCTGATCGTTGATCAGCTGGTAAAAGCACATAAGCCGGTGCTGGTCGGCCCCTCTTTCAATTCGAAAACCAAATTTGAGCTTAAGAACAAGACTTTCGCCACACCCGGGATCCTGGCTAAAGCAGGGCTGGATGTCTGTATTATTACGGATGCTCCTGTCATCCCGCTGCATCATCTTACTATTGTTACCGGCCTTGCTATCCGCTACGGCATGGAAGAAGACGCTGCCTGGCGGGCGATCACCATCAATCCGGCACGCGTGGCAGGGATCGAAAGCCGTGTCGGGTCGTTGGAACCCGGAAAGGACGCGGATATAGCGATCTTCAGCGGGAATCCTCTTCGCGAGATTCAGGCTGTTCCGCTGCAGGTCTTTGTCAACGGTGAACCTACGCTGAATTGAGTCACGTGGACAGGTTCCCTGACTCATTTTCGGGAAAGGGAACCTGCTCCCGGCAATCAGAGAAATTTCAGCGAAAAACTGAAAGCAGTCTTCGAACGGCTAACCGGAATGTCTCCGCATGTATTCAATTGTTTTGCGGAGTGTTTCTCCATGATACAGCTGCTCCAGATGACCGGCAAAATCCAGATGATACTTATCTTGTAACTCGCATAGTTTTTTACTTTTGACCGATTCTTTGTGCCCTTTTATGGAATCCAGATAGTCATCAAAAGAAAGCTGCCTCTCAGGTTCACCTGACAGGTTGTAAATGCTTGTCCCGATAAGTCTAACCGGCCGTTTTTCGATCTGCTTCAGCAGGTTCAGGGATTCTTCAAAAATTACTGCCGCGGAATCGCAGTTCGGAACAATTTTTGACCTTGTGATCCCTTTCATATCCGCATAGGTGATTTTCAGCGTAACGCCGCCCCCGTGCAGACCGACCCGTTTCGCGCGGTTTTCCACACTCAGGGAAAGCAGAAACAGTACATCCTCCAAAAATTCGTAGTTCGTGACATCTGCCTGGAACGTGAACTCCCTGCCGATCGATTTTGCGTCTTCCGGCCGGTATGGTTCAACCTTCCGGTTATCAATGCCGTAAGCGATCTGCCCGATCCATCTGCCGTGTTTTCCGAGTAGACGTTCCACATCATTTCTCCGCTGCTGGATATCCCGCACGGTACGGATCCCCGCGTTATGAAGTTTTTCTGCGGTTTTTGCCCCAACGGTGTAGAGGACGCTGACATCCTGGTCGATAACAAGAGCAACAAAATCTTCCGGTGTCGGAATCTCGAAATATCCGTCCGGTTTCTTTTCTTCGCTGGCCATTTTTGCTGCTGTTTTGGAGTAAGCGACCCCGACGGAACAGGTGAGACCGATCTCGTCCCGTATGCGTTGTTTGATCGTATGGCCGATCCTTCGCGCTCCTTCCAGGTCGACAGCCTGTTCCGTTACATCAAGGTAAGCCTCATCCAGAGACACTCTTTCGGATGCTGACGCGTATGTATTCCATATCTCATTCAATTGTGCGGAGATGGCTTTATATTTCTCAAAGTTCGGATGCATATAAATGCCTCCGGGACAGAGGCGGTATGCTTCCTTGATGTTCATCGCGGAATGGACGCCGTATTTCCGGGCTTCGTAGTTGCAGGTTGCGACGACGCCCCTTTCATTTGGCATGGAACCGATGATGAGCGGCTTGCCCCGCAGAGAGGGATTATCCCTCATTTCAACGGAGGCATAATAGGCGTCCATATCGACATGGATGATCAGCTGCGGATCCATGGGGTTTATTCTGTCATCTGTGTGAGGATCTTCGCAAATTCGGGATATTCTTTGTCAATTCTTACGAGTTTCCCGTCTTTGTTCAGAAAACAATGTTCAGATGCTCCTTCGCAGACAATATCGCCGTTCTCTTTTGACATCACGTATTTTATTCTGAGTTTTATGGAGCGGAATTCCTCGACAGAGACATCAATGGTTACTGTATCCGGAAAGGTTGTCGTCTTCCTGTATTTGCATTCGACAGCTGTGACCGGTGAGATCAGTCCCTCGTCTTCAAACCGCTGGTAATTCCATCCGATCCGGTCCATAAAATCGATCCGTGCTTCTTCCATCCATCTGATGTAATTGGAATGATGGGTAAATCCCATACGGTCTGTTTCATAATATTTCACAGTATGCTTGTAAATATGCATAACGCTCTCCTAAGGAATAATTCGGCTGCATTCGAAAAATGCTCCGGATGACGAACCATTTTCCCATATTATACTGAAATTTTCTGCTGCAATGTCAGAAATTATATGGAAGATATCCTATCAAAAAATGGGTTTTCTTTGAGGTCTGTCACGGCCGGATCGTTCAAAAAAATATCTGAATTCATTTAAAAATTTTGTTTTTCGCCGATATCATTTTCATATGTCTGAAAATTCAGGAAAAATCCGGTGATTTCACTCCGGATCCGGTCTGCAAAGGATAAAATCGCTGCCGGTATTATAGGAAATGAGCAACAAACTGTCAGATGAAAGTGTTTCGTAAGAATTCATCAGCAGGCAACGGTCAGCTGAAGAACAGCCTATGAACTGTTTGGCAACTCTTTGATTCAGGGTATCGTTCAAATTGTCGCTTCGTGAGCGACACGGATGAATCAATTTTATTGTAAAATTCAGGCGTTGTAGGGAATTCTGACATTTTTTTAGAAATGATAAAAAACAGATTCCGGATCCGTCTGTTTTCTGTCTGCTGAATGCCGATCAGGGTGTCGTTGTTCAATAAGTGATAGATCAAAGGAGATAACGATGAAAAAGAATATAAAACGCACCGAAAATTATTACCGTAAATCCTCAGATTCAATCGAAATGCTGAGCTTTGAGGAAGAACAGGATCTGTCAAAAAAAATCCTCGCCGGAGAAGATGCAAAGAAAGAATTGGCAGACTGCGTTGAAATGAGTGAAGCCAAAAAGACATCACTGCTTCAAATCATCGATGAGGGTGAGCGTGCCTATGACCGGCTGGTATTGGCCAATCAGCCCCGTGCCTCAAAAATCGCTGCGGAAGCTTACCGGAAAAATCCGCATGGGTTGAACGATTTTGATGATTACCTGCAGACAGCCATGAAGGTGATCTGCAGATGCGCAAGGACCTATGACTGGAAGAAGGGCTTCCGATTCGGTACCTATGTTTTTCGCAGTCTGAACAACGAAATGATTCGCGAAAATGCCAGGAACGGATACGCACTCAGGGTTTCTGAAGAGGATCTGCAGGTTATGAAGGATTTTCTTCAGCAGGTTGAAAAATGCGGTATTCAGGGCGCGGCAGATGCATTGGGAATGGGGCACAATGAGGCTGTCGGACTGCTGCTGGCCGTCAAAATGAAAAAGAGCCTGAATGAACCTGCAGACAGTGATGACTCTGATACAGAATTGGGTGAGTTGATCGCTGATGAGGATGTCATGACATCTGCGGATGTTGAAGAAAAAATCGATCTGGAGATCATGAGTGAAAAAATGCAGGCCGCGTTTTCGGCTTTGCCCGATAATGAATCATTCCTTCTCAAGGGACGAATCATTGGTTCGGATGGTGAAACTCAACCGCTGCGGACATTTGTCGGAAAAGTGGCACAAAGCACCAGCGGTGTGCAGAAAAAGCAAATTGCTGCAATAAAGCACCTTCGCGAACTCTACATCAGCCTGCCCAGGGCAGAGTAAAGCGTAACGAATGTTGACTGCCCGGTTTTTAGCGACAGTTTCGCGTCAGGCTTGTCCCGGCGCGGAGCTGTCACTTATTGGGTGGAAAATTACCCGCTGCTGAACTTTATACTGTTTTGAAATATAATAGAAACAATAAGAGGTGAAGTATGTTGAAACGATTTTTGGACGCACAGCAACATGAGTACGCTCAGGCTCTTCAGGAGATCCGCGGCGGACGGAAGCGCAGCCATTGGATCTGGTACATTTTTCCGCAGCTGAAGGAATTGGGGTACAGCGATATGGCAAAGTTTTACGGCATTCGGGATCTTGCGGAAGCAAAAGCCTATCTTGCAGAACCGACTCTCCGTGCGCGGCTCATCGAGATATCCGAAGCGCTCCTGAAACTTCCGGAAAATGATCCCAATAAAGTGATGGGATATCCGGATGATCTCAAGCTGCGCTCATCCATGACGCTTTTTGCCGCTGCTGACCCGGACTGCCCGGTTTTCCAACAGGTGCTGGATAAATACTTTGACGGAAAGCCGGATCAGCGGACATTGGATCTGCTCAGGTCGTGAATGATATTCGGGAGTATCAGAGTTATCAGGCGCTTTTCCTTTATCTGATATCGTACACACTTCGGACAGTAACGGTTTCGGGTGTTCCGCGCAGGATCTTTACCCTGTATTCTCCCGCGTTCATGTCGAAGAAATTATCATCGAGCAGCACATCCGGGCCGCATTGAATTTCGACAGAACGCGCATAGGCTTCAGCTGTGATGATGACTTCATCTCCTTCGATCCGGGCTTTGAGCGCCGGGTCTTTGAATTTAAAGTGCTTGGGCGCACAAAAGAGCACGCTGCCCCTTCCGGCGCATTTCCCGTTCTCGTCTGTGAGTTCATAGCTGTAATAGCAGTCATAGAAACCGTATTTTGAGAAATCCTGTGCTTCGCCGAGCCATACCGCGGACAAAGGAGGAACCGTAACCGCGCAGCTTCCGGATTCGATCACGGAAGAGTCCGGACGGCGCAGGCTCCAGCGGGCTGTTCCGTGAAAGGTTTCCCGTGTCTCATTGGAGATGTTCAGCCGGGTGCTCATTTTATCCGGCAGATGTTCGGCATTGACGTTGGTATTTTGCGAAATGATCCCTTCTTCCTCACAGGAGATCAGCACCGGCGCAAAAAAGCGTTTTTCATAATAGTGCAGTGCTTTCCAGCGGCCGTAATAGTCAATACTTGACCAGCTGATCCCCGGCCAGATGTCGTTCAGCTGCCAGATGATGGCGCCCATACAGTGTCCCCGATGGCGGCGCCAGTGCTCAACGCCGTATTGCATCGCCTGCGCCTGCAGCAATTGAGACGCGTAAACGAAGCTGCTGAAGGTTGTAGGATAGAGATAGGTCTGTGAGAGATATTCCGCGATCCGTCCGTTGGCAGAAGCATTGCGCTGATGTTTTTCCATAATATAGGAAAAAGGATTCCGGTCCCCGGGGTCGGTAAAGCTTTCGATGGTGGACATCGGAGGAAATGATTGGAAACCGAATTCGGATACATAGCGGAAAAGGTAATTCCGGTAATCCGTGAAAGGTTTCAGCCCGTGCCAGACAGCCCAGTAATGCACGTCGCCGCGGTCGGGATCATTCGGGCCGTCAAAGCTGCCGCCGCTGGAAGGGCTGGACGGCCAGTAAAATGTATCCGGATCTTCCTGCTTCAGGATCTGCGGAAAGATGTATTCGTACATCTTGATGTAATCGGCTGCCTGCCTTTTTTCCGTGACCCAGTTCCCCTGTTTCACAAAATCTTCCATCTCGTTATTACCGCACCAAAGCGCGAGAGAAGGATGATGGCGCACCCGCCGGATGTTATCTACCGCTTCCGCGCGGATGTTTTGCTCGAATTCATCGGTCAGCTCATAAACCGCGCAGGCGAACATGAAGTCCTGCCAGACCATCAGCCCCAGTTCATCACAGATGTCATAGAACCAGTCGTCGGGGTAGCAGCCGCCGCCCCAGACGCGGATCGTGTTCATATTCGCCAGCCGGGCGTCCTCCAATAAACGGCGGGTCCGTTCAGGACTGCGGCGGGCGAAGAGATTATCTTCCGGAATGTAATCCGCACCCATAGCGAACACTTTGATACCGTTGATGACGTGGCAGAAGGTCTCGCCTTCTCCGTCCGGATCTTTGTCCCGGCAGACGGAAAGCGTGCGCAGACCGATCCGTCCGGACCAATGGTCGGATTCGATATTGCCGGAAGTCAGCCTGACGTCGATTTGATAAAGCGGCTGTTCCCCAAACCCGGCCGGCCACCATAATTGTGGATTTTCGATGGGAAGCTCACAGAAAGTTCCGTTACCTGTGAATGATTTGCCATCCGGACCGGTGATTTTTACGATCACGCTCATGTCCGGTGTCATCTCCCCTTCGAGGTTGGTATTGACGTATACGGTTACCCTTCCGGACTCATGCTTCTGACGGATCAGGACGTCCCTGATGCGGGCCTGGTCCCAGCCGATCAGTTCAATATCCCGCCAGATCCCGCAGTCAGGCAGCCGCGGACCCCAGTCCCATCCGAACATGCAGTGTGCCTTCCGCAGGTAGGGAAACCCTTCCATCGCGTCCGAGGTGCCTTCCAGCCGGTGGGCGGCGTAGGCTTCCCGGATGTACTTTGTCGGGGAAGAGAAACGAATAACAAGCTCATTTTCTCCGGCTTTCAGATAAGGCTTGACATCAAAAAGCCAGGTGCGGTGCATATTGTCGGCGCTGCCGATCAGGACTCCGTTGAGGCTCAGGGAAGCCAGGGTATCCAGCCCGTGACAGCGCAGGAAAATGTGTTCTTTGGCAAGAAGTTCGTCTGATATCGGAAAATGTTTCTTGTAAGAATAATCATATTCCATCAGCGGGAGAACTTGCATCTCGTTGTCACCCCAAAACGGGTCGGGAATTTTTCCCGCGTTCAACAGGTCATTGTAAACGCTGCCGGGTACCGCCGCATCGACCGGTGATTCCAGCCAGTCTGATTCAAACTGCCATTTTCCGTTGAGTGAAAGAATTTCCATGAGCTTCAACCTCTTTCAATATCGTCCTGATCGCAGGCTTCTCATCCTTGCCAGCTTGATTTGATCCGTCTGCGTTTGCAGATAACAATTATACAAAAAAAAGGAGCGTTCCGGAGATGAATTGCAGCTGTTTTCCTGATATAATCAAATTATCACGAATTTCAGGCAGGTTTATTATGAACAGATATATGATGATGCTTCTTTCGGCGCTGATCCTTTTTCTTGCCTTTCCTGTCTCCGCTCAGGTAAGGACCGGGGATGTGATCATGTTCGGACATTATGAGCAGGACAATGATCTTTCCGACGGAGCAGAACCGATCGAATGGCAGATCCTGGCTGAAGAAGAAGGGCGCATACTGCTGCTCAGCCGTTATGGACTTGACGGGCTGCCGTATCATTCGTCTTTTTCGGAAATTACCTGGGAAGGCTCCCGGATTCGTCAATGGCTGAACGGGGTGTTCCTTGAAACCGCGTTTACGGAGTCGGAACGGGATCTTATCGATGAATCTGTCAACGAAACACCCTCAAATCCGGAATCCGGGACTGACGGAGGGGCGGACACTGCGGACAGCGTATTTCTGCTGAGTACTGACGAAGTACTCCGGTATTTACCCGCGGTGGAGGACAGGATTTGCCCAGCGACTGAATATGCCAAAAGCAAAGGGGTTTTTGTCGATTGGATCAACGGGAACAATTCTTTCTGGTGGCTGCGTACGCCGGGCTACAGTCCGTACAGCGCGGCGATCGTTTACAGCAACGGGCTCCTTTATATGTACGGAAGCAATGTCACAAATTCAGCCCGCATTGTCCGTCCGGCTCTCTGGCTGCGGACAGACAGTAGATGAAAAAGGCAAACGATAACAGATATACATTGAGTCAAAGCAACCTGTTCTGTTGACTCAGAATGAGTCAACGAAAACAGGTCACTTTCGACTCAAACTGAATACAACTTTGCTTTCCTAAGGTTTCCTGATTCACATTTTCCCAACGCAAGACAGCCGAAACCCTCCGATCCCGGCTAATTTTATCCTGTTTCATGCTGATCCCTGATACCTGATCCCTGATCCCTATTTTCTTTTCTTCCTCATCTCCCTCAGTTTCTTCCTTGTCTCACTGGAAGGACCGCTGCGGGAGCCATAGGGGATCGGCGGATGTTTTTCCGTCACCTCATCCGGAATGGATTCACAAATCCCGGCTATCCGGTCAATGTCTGCGGTTATGCTGTTGAACCTCGCGACGGTTTCACGGAACCTTTTCTCAAGCGGATCTTCTGCCGGATCTTTTGCCGGGAGTGCCGCGGAACGCTGCCCGCTTTCCGGAACCTGTACAGCTTCGGCCTTCATGTCTTCGGCTCCCGGTTTACCCGAGTCTGCGGGTATGGCTTCCCGGATTTCCTGCTTCATGATCGGAAAAGCTTTTGCACGGGAGGGCGGCAGCTGTTTCGGTCCCTGCGGACGGGGCTGCGCGGTCCCGCTGTTCTGACGGAAGTACTCAGCCTGACGGATCAGGCTGTCCACGTTGATCTTCCCGTCACGAATGTTCCGGATCTTTTCCTCCGTCGCCTTCAGACGTTCCGCCAGTGCGTGCCAGTTGAATTCCATTTCCAGCAGCTGCGACCACAGCTGATAATTTTTATTTTGGGTTTCATCG
>CADACE010000058.1 GCA_902786265.1 uncultured Chloroflexota bacterium
GTCTTCCGTCATCGTGTATACGATATCCTTGCCGTTCGCTTTCTTCGGCAGCCCGGTCACCTTCACTGTGAAGGTGTTATTCCCGTTATCCGTTACCACGATATTGGATGCATAGGTGTTCGTCACATCTGTGTTTCCTGCCCACAGGTGCAGCTTCGCCTTGTAATCCGCTGCCGACAGCCGGTATCCGTCCTGGTTGTTGTTATCCACCCAGGTCTTTGTCAGTGTCAGCTGCGTCTCTTCCGGTGTGTGCTCGTTTGTCCACCCGCCGTTATTCCCCTGCGCCGCGGTCGTATTCGGTGTATACCCTGTGATCTCGTCTTCCGTCATAGTGTACGTGATTTCCACACCGGCCGCTTTCTTCGGCAGCCCGGTCACTGTTATCACATACGATTCCGATACCGTTATTTTGTCCGAATACGTACTGGTAACATCCGTACTTCCCGCCCACAGGTGCAGTTTTGCCTTATATTCCGCAGGTGTCAGACGGATCCCATCCTGGTTGTTGTTATCATCCCAGACCTTCCCTAATGTCAGCTGCGTCTCTTCCGGTGTGTGCTCGTTTGTCCACCCGCCGTTATTCCCCTGCGCCGCGGTCGTATTCGGTGTATACCCTGTGATCGAATCTTCGGTCATCGTGTAAACGATGTCCTTGCCGCCTGCTCTCTTCGGCAGACCAGACACCGTCACCGTGAAGGTGTTATTCCCGTTATCCGTTACCACGATGTTGTTCGCATACGTATCTGTAACATCCGCTCCATTTGCCAACAGGTGCAGCTTCGCCTTGTATTCCGCAGGTGTCGGACGGATACCGTCCTGGTTGTTTCCATCAACCCAGGTCTTGGTCAGCACCAGGTTCGTTCCTTCCGTTGTGTGGGTGTTTGTCCATCCGCCGTTGTTCCCCTGTGCGGTTGTCGGGCTCGTTGTATACTCCGCGATCGCGTCTTCCGTCATCGTGTATTCGATGTCCTTGCCGTTCGCTTTCTTCGGCAGTCCGGTCACCTTCACTGTGAAGGTATTATTCCCATTATCCGTTACCACGATATTGGATGCATAGGTGTTCGTCACATCTGTGTTTCCTGCCCACAGGTGCAGCTTCGCCTTGTACTGATCTGCCGTCAGCCGGTATCCGTCCTGGTTATTGTTATCCACCCAGGCCTTTGTCAGCGTCAGTTCCGTCACTTCCGGTGTGTGCTCGTTTGTCCACCCGCCGCCATCCACCTGTGCGGTAGTCGGGATCGTTGTATAATGATCGATCGCGTCTTCCGTCATGGTGTACACGATTTCCGTGCCGTTCGCTTTCTTCGGCAGACCGGTAACCGTTATCACATATGCTTCCGACACCGTGATGTTGTTCGCATAAGTCGATGTAACATCCACGCCGTTTGCCAGCAAATGCAGCTTCGACTTATCAACCCAGACCTTTGTCAGTGTCAGCTGTGTTACTTCCGGTGTATGGGTGTTCGTCCACCCGCCGTTGTTCCCCTGTGCGGTAGTCGGGGTCGTTGTATAATGATCGATCGCGTCTTCCGTCATGGTGTACACGATTTCCGTGCCGTTCGCTTTCTTCGGCAGCCCGGTAACACTCACCGTGAAGGTGCCATCCCCGTTATCCGTTACCGTGATGTTGGAAGCGTAAGTCGATGTAACCTCCAGTGTCAGCTGCGTCACTTCCGGTGTGTGGGTATTTGTCCATCCGCCGCCATCCACCTGAGCAGTCGTCGGGGTCGTTGTATAATGATCGATCGCGTCTTCCGTCATGGTGTATACGATGTCAACGCCGTTCGCTTTCTTCGGCAGCCCGGTAACCGTTATCACATATGCTTCCGACACCGTGATGTTGTTCGCATAAGTCGATGTAACATCCACGCCGTTTGCCAGCAAATGCAGCTTCGACTTACCCAGATCTTTGTCAGTGTCAGCTGTGTTACTTCCGGTGTGTGGGTGTTGGTCCAGCCGCCGCCGTCCCCCTGCGCGGTCGTCGGGGTTGTTGTATACTGAGCGATCGCGTCTTCCGTCATCGTGTACGTGATATCCGTACCGTTCGCTTTCTTCGGCAGCCCGGTAACACTCACCGTGAAGGTGCCATCCCCGTTATCCGTTACCGTGATGTTGGAAGCGTAAGTCGATGTAACCTCCACCGTGAAGGTGCCATCCCCGTTATCCGTTACCGTGATGTTGGAAGCGTAAGTCGATGTAACCTCCGTGTTTCCTGCAAACAGGTGCAGCTTCGCCTTGTATTGTTCTGCCGTCAGCCGGTATCCGTCCTGGTTGTTGTTATCCACCCAGGTCTTCGTTAACGTCAGTTCTATTTCTTCCGGTGTGTGGGTATTCGTCCAGAAGCCGCCATCCACCTGTGCGGTCAGCGGGCTCGTTGTATACTCCGCGATCGCGTCTTCCGTCATCGTGTATACAATGTCAACGCCGTTCGCTTTCTTCGGCAGCCCGGTCACACTCACCGTGAAGGTGTTATTCCCGTTATCCGTTACCGCGATATTGGATGCATAGGTACTCGTCTCATCAGTGCTTCCTACCCACAGGTGCAGCTTCGCCTTGTACTGATCTGCAGTCAGCCGATATCCGTCCTGGTTGTTTGCATCCACCCAGGTCTTCGTTAACGTCAGTTCCGTCTCTTCCGGTGTGTGGGTATTTGTCCACCCGCCGTTATTCCCCTGCGGATCGGTCGTATTCGGTGTATACTCCGCAATCGCGTCTTCCGTCATCGTATACGTGATTTCCACACCGGCCGAATATTGCGGGATGCCGCTCACTGTCACTGTGTAGGTGCCATCCGTGTTATCCGTTACCTCGATATTGTCCGCATAGGTCGTTGTAACATCCACGCCGTCTGCCAACAGATGCAGCTTTGCCTTATATTGTTCTGCCGTCAGCCGGTATCCGTCCTGGTTGTTATTATCCACCCAGGTCTTCGTCAGCTCCAGGTCGGTCAATGCTTCTTCATAGATGTTATAGATAAAGAATTCCAGGAATGTGTTTTCCAGACCGGTCCCGTAAGGGCCAAGGACTTCAGGTACGGCAGAATTGCCATTAGCTGAATGAACCTTATCCTCATCTCCGGTCTGTCTCCATGCGTATTCTGTATCCATACGGGTTTCTTTAAAGACCCAGGTCTTCCCGTCGGCATCTACGATCAGGTGATTTTCACCGCCGCTCTGCATCAGATCCGGATGCTCAGATACATAGTACATGCCCTGACTGATATTGTATAGATAGGTCACACCGACACCGTCCGGACCGGTTACAACTTCCCAATCTGTACGCACCGCGTTGTAATTCGGATAACTGATATCTCCCGACTCGACCGAATCCGGAAAAACAGCATAATCGATCACACGATTCGGATTATCTGTGCTGCTTTGATAGATATCCAGCACATTAGTGACTTCAGAGACAGGCGAAATACGGTTGCCGTTCTCATCCTGAAGAACTTTCGTCATTTCTATCGCCAGGGTATCCTGTTTGAATCCCAGCCTGAAGTCCATGCCGCTGTCACCGATGTACAACCAATGGCCGTACCATCCGGTATTGTCAAAAATCGCACCACTTTGCCAATTGTAATGATTTCTTCCGACAGTTCCCTGCCCGGTCTGAGGGTTGTAGTGCTGAAGGTTATCACAACCCTCAGGGTAGAAGCCACAGTATTCTTCTTCAAAGGTCTCTTCAAGCGGCGGACATTCATTATGCTCATCCCAATAACTGAATACATCAGCAATTCTTACCGTGACATTTACCTTCAGTTCGTTGCCATCTTCATCATAAAGCTTTTTATAATCAGTGGTCTCAATTTCAGTCTTACCGTCAGGAGCAAAAGTAAAAACCTTTACCAGGTTTCCGTTCCCATCAACTCTCTGTACATCGCTGGTATTGAGCAGATAATACGCAGTATCCTTTAATACAGATACTCTGTAATAAACCTGATTATTAAGCCTGTCAGATCTCCGGTCAGGATCCTGATTTGCACTTTCGTAAGATCCGGTATATGGTCCAAGTGTATCGACCTTATAGATCCCTTCCAAACGTACCTGAACAGGATCCAATACAGTCTCCTGATTTGCAGAATAACCGGTAATATAGAAAGCATCGGAGACCGGATCACCATTCTTATCGATCGCCTCAATTTCGGCGACCATAAGCTCCTCTTCACCCACGTCAATATCCTGCTGCAGCGTTATCGTGACCGGATGGTCATGTGATACGTCATAGATGAGGTTCCTTGTCGCCGGATCAGGACTGTCATAATACTTCCCGTAAGCAAGCGGCAGATCCAGCCGGGCAACGGCATCCACACCGATATCGATATGGCTGACGGTTTCATTGCTCTGCGACCAGCTTGTCGGAATATTCTGGATCTCCGCAAAATAAATTTTTGCCGCATTACCGGAACTCTGCAGGCCGGTGAGATGCATCTGGTTTTTATCAAAACCGATATAATTATTATTCTGAGAACAATTCCAGTTGTCGCTGTGCGAGCTGTTGCCCGGGTCATTGCAGGTGCAGGTATAACCGATAAGATTATGGTTTGAATAATACAGCCCGTTGGTATATTTGGATGTAACATGGTCACCCCAAACGGGCGCTGTGCCGGTGTGGGTACCCTGGACTGATTCCGAAAAAACACCATCCGCTTCCTGAGGAGAGATATAACGGAATAAAAAGCCCTGAGCTAATTTCGTAAAATCATCATAAGCTCTCGCGTTATGTGCGATACGAAGATTGTACGGCGGGTTCTGATTGTTTGAATATGCGTTGTCCTCACCGCCATTGTCATTCAGGTGATCATGTGCCGAGGTATAGGTCCACAAAAGCGGATAATCCAGTGTTACGGTATTCGAGCCCGCCTCATGTTTCACCGGCACAAGCTCTTCATGGTTATGGACCATGTAATAAACATCCGGGTCATCCGGATCCTGAACAAGCACGGCATATTGATGCCCGGGAACAGGATCCCCGGAAATAATTGTTGCCGTGTTATTCGCGGATACGCTGACCGGTGACATACCGAACACCAGACAGGT
Organism: uncultured Chloroflexota bacterium; assembly: GCA_902786265.1. Taxonomy (GTDB): domain Bacteria; phylum Chloroflexota; class Anaerolineae; order Anaerolineales; family Anaerolineaceae; genus Flexilinea. The sequence continues at coordinate 5,037 of CADACE010000058.1, forward strand.
AAGAAACAGAAGAATGAAAAAGCAAATTCCCGCTTTCTCTGCGGAAGCGGTATTCCAATTTTTATGCAGCATCATTTTCTTCATTTCAAACACTCCTTTTCGCTTTGCGTTTTATCCTGAATTTATGGACCTGCAAAGAATGATCAATAAGGACAGGTACAACCGCATTACGGCCGTCCTTTCCATGTAATACTAAATTTTGCGCCGGGAAAAAGGCCGGACCAACCTGTCCCGTTCCGCCATGAAAACGGTACGGGTAAGGAATACAGATATGTTTATCGGCTGGAGCCGGCGTCGGGATAAAATGATTGAACTTTGAAAGATGGGAAACAAAAGCCGCAAAAACGGAAGAAATGCTCAGCAGATCTCCTGTGTTGATGCTTTCATGGACGCCGTATGTGTATATAACAAACACAATACCGCATAGAAACAATACGGCTGTCATTCTCTTCTCTCCTTACTCCACCATAAATCATTGCAAGAATCATGCCATTTTTTATCCCCAAAATAGAATAATCCGCTTTTCTGCATGATTTCGCAATAACTGACCGCACGGCAGAGACCGCGCGAACGAATACCATTCTTTTGCAGATAAAAAAATCCGATCCGCAAAACTTCCCGGATCGGATATTGTTTTCCTGATTTATCTGAATGAATGATCGGAAAAGGAACTACTTATTATTGAAAGTCAGTGTCACAGCCTGTCCCGGCGTGTTGAATTCGGAATAGGGGATGAGCACGATCTCATAATTCTCACCGGCAGGGATGGACTGGAACTGGATGGAGCAGGTGATGCCGTCACACCAGGCCTCTTCCCGGGTCAGATCGGTGATAAACTGCCATTCATCATTTTCATCACGGATCCCGAGGCGGAAGACCGGTGTCTCCACACCCGGATCGGTCCAGATGATCTGCTGATTTTCCGGGTCGAGCGAAGCGTTGTTTTCCGGACCGACAAAGGAAAACTCCTTCATTTCCGGCTCAGCGACTACAGTGAAGAAATCATCATCCTTGCCCCAGAAGCTGCCGTTCCAGCCGTAGGCTTCGACAGCCCAGCTGTATGTTTCACCGGGGGTAAGGGTCAGTTCCGGTACATAGGAACAGGTCTCGATCAGACAGCTTGTCGGCAGCACCTCTTCATAGAACAGGACTTTGCCTTCGGAATCCTTGATCTCGAGCTGATAGCTCAGCGCGCCGGTCAGTGCCTTCCAGGTGAAGCGGGGATTTGTTCCGACTGCCGTACCTTTCGGACTTAAAGCCGCGGATGACGAGTTCTGGTAGCTTCCGCTGAGGCATGCCGCACAGGTAAGTTCAAACGCTTTCCAGGCTGACCATTCCGATACAGAAGAACCGCGCATACCTTGAACCCGCCACTGATAAGTTCCGCTGGGGAAATATTCATCGGATTCCAGGTAACATTCGCCGTTGATATGCCGCACGGCATCAGTGCTGTAGATTTTATCGAAACAGACCTCATCCGTTGCGGAATTCACGGCCTGAATGCGGTATTCGGAGACAGCGGATCCGGCATCTTCCCACTCAAAGGTCAGCGGATGGGAACTGTCAAGCGCGGACCCCGGGCGGTACGGATCGGCTGAGGGGACATCGATCTTCACTGTAAAGCTTACCTCATCCGACTTTGCTTCACCGCCTTCATTGAAGGCCGTCACGGTCCATGTGTAATTCCCGTCCGAGGGAAGCTCCGCGTAAACGATGCAGCGGCCTGCCTGACAGGTCCAGTCATCGTTTTCTGTACGCAGTATGTCCTGATGTCCTTTGTCATTGCGCCAGTTGACTTCATAATATTCGGCATTTTTCGCGGGAGCCCAGTAAAACCCCATGGCATGAGATGAAAAACTGCCCTTCGGGTTTTCCGGCACCGGCACTTCCGGCGGTTCCGGAGCTTCCGCAGTTTCAGCAGGATTTTCTTCAGCAGCGGCACCTTCCGCTTCCGGTTCTCTTTCGATAACCAGCGTGATCTCCTCATCTTCACCGGTTTCAGTCTCCTGCAGGGTCTCTGATGATTCCGGCAGTTCCAATGTGATTTCGCCTTCGGTTTGTTTCCAGGGGGATGCGTTCACGGCAGATGCACCGATCATCAAAACGAATATGATCAAAACACATGCCCATAAAGTCATTGATTTTTGATTCATAATTTCTCTCCTTACTCAGGTTTCGCCTCACACAGCATGGTCCGGCTCTGCCTGTGTTTTTATTATAAAGGAGAAAATGAAAGCAGCGCCGGAAATAATAATATTTTCCGGAACTGCCCGGGCCGGTCAACCCCCTTTTCCGGATACATTTGAAAATCCGGAAAAGTCATGTCCTGATTTTGATCCTGAGCCGATAGTTCCTTCGGAGGTTCCGGAAGTAGTCTTCCGCGAAGCTGTCGGGAGTGACATCAACGCTCAGTTCGCCGCAGTCAGAAAACGCGTCTTCATCGATCCACACCACACTTTCCGGAATGGTGACGGTCTTCAATTCAGGACAGTCCGCGAATGCGCCCATGCCGATTTCCTGCAGACCCTCCGGCAGGTTGATCTCAGACAATCCGGAACATAAAAAAAAGGCCTTGACGCCGATCGCTTTCAGCCCTTTGGGCAGCCTGACGCGTTTCAGGCTCTCACAGCCGAAAAAGGTAAATTCGCTGATATGAGTCACACCGTCCGGAATAATGATCTCCGCGAGCTCCGGACAGTTGGAAAACGCGGCTTCTCCGATCTTCTTCACGCTGCCGGGGATCCGCACGTGTCTCAGCTCCGTATATCCGGAAAAAGCGTACTCCCCGATTTCCGCGTAACCGGCAGGAATATGGAACACTTCCGTATCGGCTTCCAGCAGGCCGCGGAAAATGCTGTTCCGGGTCTTTCGGACCAGCAGACGGCCCATCACCTCAAATTCCGGATGGTCAAACGGCAGTCCGATCATCGTCAGATGATCGCATCCGCTGAATGCCGAGCCGGATATATGGTACAGACGGGGAGGCAGCGAGATCCGGGTGAGCGCGGAACAGCCGGCGAACGCGTGATCCCCGATCTTTTCCACACTGTCCGGGATATTGATCCTCCTGAGATTTTCACATTCGGAAAAAGCGTGATCCCCGATTTCCCGCAACCCTTTGGGAAGGGTAACGGCTTCCAGATTTACGCACCCGGCAAACGCATGGCAGCCGATATTCACAACACCCTGCGGGATGGCTGCCTGCCTGAGTCCCATATGATCCTTGAAGGCACAGCTGCCGATTTCGACAAGCGGCTTTCCGTCGAATTCCGCGGGGATGACGACATTCCCGGCGATATCCTCCCGTGCCTTTGTCAGCCGGGTGAAAGCGTCATACGCAAAAAGTCCGGCGCTTTTATTCCTATCATTTTTCTGTTGAGAACACATCTCATACCTCCTCCGGTCTTTCCCGGTCATTAATGGGAACAGCCCGAATAAAAAAATTTCCGCCGCCGTATCAGGCATACGGCAGCGGTAAGGATATTGCCCGGATCATTCCGTTTCAGGGCGGAATGAATGCAGCATTTCCAGCAGGCGGGCGGCCTGTTCTTCCAGGTCGCCATCCATCATGAAGCCGTCCGTTTCCTCATCGAAGTCATCATCTTCCGGAAGGCTGTCATCTTCGTCATCAGTATCTTCCGTGTCTTCCGATTCAGGGGCCGGGCGGCTGGGGAGATCAGATTCGCATTCCCGGATGACCTCCGCGGCGGACTTGCCGTTCAGCAGGATCTGCAGGATCCCGGGAGCGTAGCGGTGGTACATGGCGGCCGGGCAGCCAATCGAGGCCTTGATGACCTCATAGGAAGGCATGACGCCTTCACAGTTGACGAAGATCTTGTAGCGGATCTCACCGTCGGTGAAATCGAACTCCCAGTTCCCGTTCAGGAGCCCGTAATTGGCCATTGTCAGGAACTTCACCATTTCCAGTGTCTGGTGTTCATCTTTAAGCTCCGCGGAGAGCGGACAGATCACATAAGTGACAAAGGCATCATCTTTGACGTCGATGATAATATCGACCTTTTTGATCTGGCAGGGGATCCTGGAACCGAAACGGAAGATCCCGCAATCTTCCAGAAATTCATAGTGCCAGTCATCATTATCCAGGAAATTCCGGATAACGCCGGCAAGTTCAGTTGAATAGCTGCTGCTCATATTTTTCCTCCTCTTATATTACAAAACCAATGCTTTTAGCCTTTTCATTCCGCTGCCACATGGCCGCGGTTTTCCTCACACGTTCTTCCGAGATGCAGATCTCGCTGCCTTTTTCAAGCGAATCCAGATACGCGTCGCTCACCAGCTGTGAGAATGCCTTCTGATACGCCCGGCAGCTGTGATTGCCGAAATCCCAGAGCATATCCACCAGCATGTCCACTTCCCGGTCCTGAATGCTCACATGTCCGTCATCGTACCGGCTCAGCGTGTCCGGGACCGTGATTTTCCGGGTGATCGAGTGCAGCATTTCCTTTGAAGGCGCCTTCATCTCAACCATTTCCATCCGGTCCAGCAGCGGCAGGCTGATTTTCTCCTTATAGTTGGCGGTGAAGATGAAGGGGATATGGCTGGCATCGACCTCAATCTCAAGATAGTTGTCGTACCAGTGTTCACTGCTGTCATCCAAAACCGAAAGGAGCTCGTCCTGGAATCCGCTTTCACGTCCCAAAGCGGTCAGCGTCTTATCCAGCTCATCCAGGCAGACGACCGGGTTCCCGGCGTTATGCCTGATCATCGACTGGACGATGATGCCTGCCGAAGCTCCGCTGTAAATGTTCGGGGCACCGGCGAGTCCCCGTCCCGCCACGGCGGTGGGGCCGGAAAGGACGGTGCACGGAAGGTTCAGGATCTTCCCGTAGATACCCGCCACAAGCGTTTTCCCGATCCCGGGATCCCCGACCAGCAGGATGGGTGTCGTTTTCCCGTTTTTGCCGTATTCGATACAGTGGCGGAGCACGACCCGCAGGATCTCTTCATTCCCATACACGTTCTGCTCCCAGATTTTCTTCGCGGACTGCAGAAATCTGCCGTCAATGACCGGCAGCGGGAGCGTCTTTTCGGGAAGGGACATGATCGCGGCGCGCCAGCCGGCATAATGGTTGTCATGATCCTTCAGCTTGATGCGCTTACGGATCTCACCGGAAAAGGGATCATGAACCGGGAAGGTTTTCCCGGCCGGCTCTTCCTTTTTCCCGTCCGCGGAGGTCTTCATCAGCGCCGCAAATTCCGGATGGGCGGATTTGAATTCATTCAGGAGTTCCATCCCGGCCTGATCGCTTTCGCACCCGAGTAACTTTTTGACAAATTCCTCAATTTCCGTGCAAAGCTCAGGGTTTTCCTTTGCGTATCGTCCCAGCAGTTCAAAAATTTCTTTTATGTCCATAGGCGTCTCCTTTCTCTTCAGTGATCAATAGTCAGTGGTCAATAGTCAGTGGTCAGTGGTCAATAGTCAGTGGTCAGTGGTCAGCGGTCAGTGATCAGCCGCGTGCTGATTCATTTTGTTTTTTATTCGGTTGTCAAGGTTCACTCTGGACGCCTGAGCGTCAGCGGTTGGATGGGGAACTTTCCTGAAGTCTTCGCAGGAAGAGCGCCTGTCCTTTGAAAGCCGGGGCGGGTCTCCCCCTCCGAATCCCTTCCGGAAAAGCCCGTACCAATAAGTTATCGCCGTTTTTTTATTTTTTTGGACCGGTTTTTGATCCGGATCAGCCCGGTCAGCTTTTGATAAGCTCCCCGTATCCGTTGACTTTCCCTTCCGGAAAAGCCCGTACCAATAAGTTATCGCCGTTTTTTATTTTTTTTGGACGGGTTTTGATCCGGATCAGCCCGGTCAGCTTTTGATAAGCCCCCGCATCCGTTGACTTTCCCTTCGGAAAAGCCCGTACCAATAAGTTATCGCCGTTTTTTTATTTTTTTGGACCAATTTTTGATCCGGATCAGCCCGGTCAGCTTTTGATAAGCTCCCCGCTTTTGCTGACTTTCCCTTCGGAAAAGCCCGTACCAATAAGTTATCGCCGTTTTTTATTTTTTTTTGGACGGGTTTTTAAATCCGGCCTGACAGCTGTTCTTTTGTCTGATTCATCGGAACAATAAAGGATCCGGACAGCTAATTGCCCGCTGCCGTTTATGCCGGTTCGGAAAAAATCCCAAAACGGCCATAACATATAAAAAAACAAAACGATTCAGGCACCTGAATCGACCCACAGAAAGGAGAAAAATCATGTTTGACAAACTTCACAACATCTGGGAACCGCTGTACGCCCCGGAGTCCTCACTCCACAGCTATGAGAAACTCGGCAATCTGCAGCCCACCTTCAATTTCACGGATGAGACCCACCTGACCGTCGAAGGCAAAACCTTCGAACGGCGGGAAGTTGACTGCCATGTACGCGGATCCGGCCCTGATGCCTGGGGATACCGCCTGGATTTCAGGAAAAACATGCTCTTCCGCTGGATCGAAAAGCCGGAGGACGCCAGCGGCCCCTGGTACATGTGCACCGCCGATGAATCCGTCTGGATCGAACAGGCCGGCAAGTCCATCGAAACCATCCGCCTTACGGAGGACGAAGGGAACCAGGAATGGATCCTTTATCATTTTGTGGAATGGTAAATCAGTCAGGTGCCCGGTTCATGACGCCGAACAGGGCAGGGGGACGGTTACGCGTCTGCGGAACTGTCCCCTTAATTTGTCGGAGCTGTCCGGTCGGGCACCTGCAGGGAAATGAAGCTTCTTTCAGGACAGAGGACATACATTTTCGCAGGCGGTATGAACCAGGGGGACAGTTCCGCTTCGCGAAACCGTCCCCAAACCCTACGCGGGACGGAACACAAACACCAGAAAGAACACGATGAGCGCCAGGGCCAGCAGGATCACCAGGACGCCGGCGGATGATGATTTTGACTTTTCCAGGCGTTCCGGCAGTGAATCCGGCTCCCGTCTGGGGATGTTCGGCACCGCCCTCACCCGCGGCTCCGCCTGTCCTTCCGCCTCCCGCCGGGCTCCCCCGCCCGCTTCCTGACCGCTGTTCGATACGTTTTCATTTTTCTCAGTCATTTTTTTGTCCCTTTCTGCCACACGCCCCTTTATGATGCAGAAGCAGTTCCGATATAGATATAATCCCGATCGAAAAGCATCTCAAGATCTTCGTTGTACAAATGGTTGATTGTATCAATATTATCGACAAAAGGACGGACATAGACACTTTGATCTTCGCGAAACGTCTCCATTAACTGCTCACTGATATCATCATGCCGTTGGGAAATCTTCTCACCAAGTGCAGAAAATGATCGATCATTCTGAACCTTATCCGCGGCATCACGAATACCCTTATTGATCCCTCGACTGATTCCTTTTCCAAATATAGCTATTTTTTGCAAACCTTCCTGCAGCGGTTTGGGAGCTTCTAATGGCACGTCATTGCTTTCCGGAAGTGCCATGTGTTCTGTGGCATTATCCTTTACCTTCCCGGCAAAACTTTCTAACCCGGCACCGATTCCTTTTCCGGCTGCTGCGGAAAGCTTTCTTGCAACAGATTGCAAAGATGACTGGGAATATTTATCAATCTCCTCATAGCATTCTTCATAAAGCTCTGTATATTTCTTCGAAAATTCGTTAATCTTAATCGTAATATTGGTCAGATACTGCGGATCAAAATTTTCCAGAAACATAACTTCAATAAATGAGGCAAAAGCATATAGATAAATTGCAAGTTGATAATCTTTGAATGAAGACCTGACATCTTCCATTTGCGATTTAACATTATGATCAAGATGGAAAAAGGATTTCTTGTTGATTTTTGAGGTGATCCTTGTTTTGAAAAATTCTATTTTTTGCTCTGCAGCCTGTTTGATATCCTGTACTTTAATCAGATAACTGTTGATATATTTTTCATTGTTCCAGTTGTATTTATAGTTATTATAAGTATCTGTGAGAAAATTGAGATCACCAATCTGTTCAGCACGATCTTTCTGAACGAGATAATCCATCAGATCACGCTGCATTTCCATGATTTTATCAAGTTTCCGGTCAATATTTGCCAATGTAGCTGCCATGAAAATCATGGTAGGATCACAAATAATCGGATTCAGCCGAGCCTGTCCTGCACCGACCTGATTATTAAATTTCAAAGCCCCACCCAGGTATCCGCTTCCGTCATTGAATACAGCCAGATGCCCGCCTTTGGGAACCGTCACTTTATACAGACCGCTTCCACCCGGTCCGTTAATCACAGACTGTACAGCCTGCTTCAGCGGTTCGAAAGCGGTTCCAAAGGAGGTCAATTGTGAAAGCGATATACGTGTGTGATCCACTGCGCTGATACGCTGATCAACTTGAATCGGATAAAGCTCCTGCATTCCGGCAGCTTGCAAAATCGCATGTTTCCGATCATCATTTGAATTGGATTTTATTATTTCGCTCTCCATCTTCTGCCTCTTATAATATTATTATTTTTTGATAAATGCTGATAAAAAGAAATCTTCTTTTACGCTGGAATCAGTTTTACGAGAATAAATAATATGTAAAAAAATTATACTATCAAACTTGAACACACAGGTTTTCACTTTTCATTGATAATCAGTTGAAAACTGCCGCCGTTATAATATACTTATGGATACAATAACACCGGAACAATAAAGCATTTAATAAGTTCCAGATACAAAATCGCGTTTTAAAACTTATTATATAAGATAGTGCAAATTTTAGAAGAGAAGGGTTTTACCTATGAATAATCGATGCTTATATGACAATAGCTTTACAGGATTTCTTAGCGAGACAAATGACGCTATCCTTGGAAAACTATGCAACAATTATCATGGTAATGCTCAGACTACCACAATTGATGCATGGAATGGTGAGATTTCTATAATGAAAGAGACGTTATATCGTCTCGAAGACAAGACAGGGCAAATTATTTTTGAATATGATATCCCGCGTTTAAGCAAGCGAATTGATGTTGTGCTGCTTTATCAGGGCATTATTTTTTGTATCGAATTCAAAGTCGGTGAGAGCCACATACTGGAAGCGGATGTGGATCAGGTTTTGGACTATGCATTAGATCTGAATTACTTTCATAAATTCAGTCAGGATAAAGTGATCGTTCCTATCCTTGTTGCAACCAAATATAGAAGCAGTTCTACAGTCATTCAACCGTCCGGATATGCAGATAAAGTTCTCAATCCATTAGTATCAGGAAGTTCAGGCATTTATCGGCTGATTTTTGACGTGCTGAAAGAATTTCCCAATGAGCTGCCTGTCGATAGGAATTGGATCATCAGCCCTTATGCTCCAACCCCAACAATAATTGAGGCAGCAAGATCATTATACGAGAATCATTCTGTAGAAGATATTACAAGGCACGAAGCGGATAAGGTTTACACAGATCGAACAATAAAATATATATTAAGTGTCATAAAGAAAAGCAAAGAACAACAGAAAAAAAGTATCTGCTTTGTTACAGGAGTCCCAGGTGCCGGAAAAACATTGGTTGGACTCGATGTGGCGATAAAACAAACCTATCAAGGACAAAATGAACCAGTCAAAGACGAAGGTGCAGTTTATCTTTCCGGGAATGGTCCTCTCGTTGCAGTCTTAACAGAAGCACTTGCTCGAGATAATTACAATAAATGCAAAGAGAGGAACATCAAGAAGAAAAAAACCGATTCAAAGCGAGAAGTGGAAAAATCTATTCAGATGATCCACAGATATCGTGACAATATGCTGAAGAAGATCAAGAATCCTGTTGAAAACGGGACTCTTGAAATAGATCCCCAAAAAGCAGTAGAAATGGCAGATTCAGGATATGGAGAAGTAGAGCATGTTGCCATCTTTGACGAGGCACAACGATCATGGACTCACAAAAGACTTGCTGAATATCTGAAACGGGGTGGAACTTATGGCAATAAGCTAAAAGTACCGAACTTTCCTGTTTCAGAAGCGGCATTTCTAATCTGGGCACTTGATCAGCGCAGAGATTGGGCTGTGATTATTTGTCTGGTTGGCGGTGGACAAGAGATCAATACCGGTGAAGCGGGAATAACGGAATGGATTAAAGCTTTAAATGAACAATTTCCTCACTGGGATGTATATATCTCTCCAAAATTAACAGATGCAGAATATGCTGAAGGACGGGTTAATGAGCTTTTACAGGACAATCATCATGTAACCTATTCAGATGATCTTCATCTTAGTGTTACCCTACGATCCTACAGAGCAGAAAAATTGTCTGCTTTCGTGCATGCACTATTAAGCTTTGATAAAAATGCAGCGAGACTTTATGCTGATATTAAAGACAAATATCCGATCGTATTGACAAGAAATATGGATAAAGCAAGAAAATGGCTTCATAAACAAGTCAGAGGAACAGAACGAACCGGAGTTTTAGTAACAAAAGAATCCGCAAGATATAAACCTTTAGCTGTACATATTTTGCCTTCGGATGAGGAAAATGCTGTTCATTGGTTTTTGGAAGACAAAACCGACACACGTTCTTCGAATTACCTGGAAGATGCCGCAACCGAAATCCAGGTTCAGGGATTAGAGCTTGATTATACATGTGTACTATGGGATGCTGATATGAGATGCGAACATAGACAATGGCATTTTTATCGATTTAACGGTCAGACAAAGTGGGTTGAGCAGACGGCAACCAGTGAAACCAAACAAGATCTTATTAAATATATGCTGAATGCTTATCGGGTTTTACTCACACGTGCCAGAGCCGGTATGATTATATGTGTGCCAGAAGGAAATCCGAATAAATCATCTGAAGGTTTTTGGGAGGATTCGACACGAAAGCCAGAGTATTATGATGGAACTTATCAATATTTAAAGAGCATAGGTATCGATGAAATTTGATAAAATTCATATCTATCCTAAACAAAGCTCATGAGGTCAGCCCTGATGCTGCCGCGAAGCCGGCACAGCAAAACTGCACTCATGCGCTGCTGGAAACATCAGAATATAAACCATTATGGGGAATGGATTATAATAACAGCATTTGATCTTCGTTTAATTCTGACTGACATCAAAACCATGATGAATTCAATTAAACCTCCAAAAGCTGATTCAGGGTTCAGGATTCGGGGGTCAGGGATTACAGACTTCAGCGGATATTCTTACAGATAAAGACCGGGGAACAAATCAAAGAAGAGACGGGAGACACAGAGATGGAAATGACGACGAAAGAGAAAATCGCACATATCAACGAATACATCCGGGGGAAGGGATTCACCTACGACCCGGGGATGATCGAGAACTTCTGGCTGAGCCTCAAGAGCAAGCCCTTCGTTTTATTGGCAGGGATCTCCGGGACGGGGAAGACGCAGCTGGTGAAGCTGTTCGCCAGGGCCATCGGGGCGGAATACCGGCTGGTGCCGGTGCGTCCGGACTGGTCCGACTCCTCCGACCTGCTGGGACACAACGACCTGCAGGGCAACTTTGTTCCCGGCCGGATCCTGAGCATCATCCTCGAAGCCAAAGACGAGCCGGAAAAGCCCTTCCTGCTGTGCCTGGACGAAATGAACCTGGCACGCGTCGAATATTACCTCAGCGATTTTCTCTCCGTGATCGAGACCCGGGACCTCAAAGACGGCCGGATCGTCACCGACCGTCTGCTGCCCTTCGATTCCTACGGGGATATCCGTTTTCCGGAAAATCTCTACCTGGTCGGGACGGTCAACATGGACGAGACCACCTTCTCCTTCAGCAAAAAGGTCCTGGACCGGGCGAACACGATCGAATTCAACACGGTCCATCTCATGCCCCCCTCCGGACCCCTTCCCGCGGAAACGGAACCTCTGGAAGTCAGCAACGATTTCCTGAAAAGCGAATACCTGTTCCTCAACCGCTGCATAACCGAAGAAAACCGGGAGTTCGTCGAATCCGTCTGCGCGGATCTGGAATCCATCAATCACATCCTTGAGAAAAATAACGCCCACGTCGGCTACCGCGTGCGGGATGAGGTCAGCTTTTACATGCTCAACAACCGCAAGGCTGACCTGCTGCCCCGGGATGAGGCGCTGGACAACGCCGTCATGCAGAAGATCCTGCCCCGCCTCCAGGGCAGCTCCGCCGCCCTGAAGGATATGCTCTGCGAGCTGTTCAAATTCTTCGCCGGGGAGTTCGAGAGCCTTCAGACCCCGGACGGCGAAACCGCCGACGCAATGGATGCGAGACTGGCACAGGGGAACATCCGCTTCCCCAAATCCGCCGCGAAAACAGCCTTTATGGTCAGGAGACTTGACGAGGATGGCTACACCTCATACTGGCTCTGATGTGCTGCTCTCGGTCCGGACGGACCTGCTCGAACTGACAGTCAGGAGACCCGCGTCCCATCCGTCACTTCCCGAAATATCCATCCCGGGGAAGGGATCCGCGCTGCGGATCAGCTGCCGGGATCAGGAAGGGTTCCATACCGAAATCTCCGGGGACCACGAGACGGCTGACCTGAGGCGGACGCCTTTCGGCATCCTCGGCGAATACCGCATCATGCCTTTTTTCTTCCATCGGCGGAGCTATGAAATCAGCATCAAACCGCTCAGGCCGGGGCATTCCATCTCACTCCGGCACGACAGCTGTTACTTCCACAGGGATAATGACCCTGCCGAAGGGTCCGGGATCCTCAGCGGCCTCATCACCTTCCTGAACAAGGCCGGCATGTCAGACCTCGTGATCGATGTGGACGGGGATGGGAATGAGCCCTATCTGGTCCTTTCGGTCGAGGTTTTTCCGTTAAAGACCAGTTATAAAGACGACCATAAGGCCATCGTCGCCGATGTGACCGCTGAAGTTTACAGCCTGGTCACTGATCTTCTGAAGAAAGCCCGTGACGCCATTGACGCCGCTGCCGCCCGGAAGTCCTCCGAAGCCGAATTCCCGGCAGTTCTGGGGAAGGTCTGCGATAATTTTCTTTCTGCCGCGGACGTGATCCTGCGCAGCCCGCACCATGAGCTGCGGAAGGAACATGAGGTGCTCCCGTTTTACAAAGCCAAACACTTCGACAGCCGTTCCCTGCGCTGGGCGGAAAACCATACGCAGTACCTCGTCAGGGACGGGAAAGGCCTGCAGGCGGAAAAGATGCTTGCCGTCAGACAGTTCATCACCTTTGACACCAGGGAAAACCGGCTGACAAAATTCATGCTGGAACAGACCGCGGCCCGCCTGATACGCTTCAAAGCGAGGCTGGCGCCGAGGAAAAATGATTTCCCGGAAGCATACGCTGAGATCATCCGCGTCATTGACGGCACGGTCAACGGGATCCGCCGCCGCTGTGAGAGCGGATTCATGCGCGAGGTGCACTCCTCCGCGGAAAACACCGGCATGTCGCTGGTCTTCGGGATGGCACCGGGCTACCGTGAGCTGTACCGCAGCTGCCTGATGCTCCAGCACCTGCTTTCTGTCACGGGAGATATTTTCGATGTCCCGCTCCGGGACCCCGCCGCGCTGTATGACTACTGGTGCTTCACCCGGCTCAACCGCCTGCTGAAAGGAGACGCTTCCTGATACGGGAATCGCCCGATGAGCGCCTGTCAGGCTTGGGGACGGTTCGCCCAAGGTACGAGGGGAACCGCGAAAGGCCCCGCTCTGTATGGTGCGGACTTCGTCCAATCAGATTCAGAGCGGGAGCTCCGCCCTCCCGCCTTCGCAGGATGAGCGCCCATCAGGCTTGGGGACGGTTCGCCCGAGGTACGAGGGGAACCGTCCTCTCGCTTCATGGATTGAGCGCTCATCTTTATTCACAGCAAGGCTCTGACACCATTCCTTCAGGAGACAGGCGCTCTTCCTGCGACGCAAGGTAATTTTACCCTCTCCACCGGATTGGCGCTCTTCCCTTGAAGACGGGAGGACGGTTCCCCTCCTTCGTCGGGCGAACCGTCCCCGATCCTGATATGAACCGTCCCCAGGACGATGCGAACCGGCCCTGAACTTTCAATGTTTATCCCGATAATACTCGATCTTACCGACAGTAATGCCTGTCAACCGGTTGACCTGTTTCACAAACGCACCGGCTTTCAACAAAGATAAAACAACCTTTTCCCGCTGATCCTCCGGAAGTGACTGGACCATTGCTATCCGCTCAATCCCGAATGCTTTCTTCACAAACAATGCAGCCTGCTCATCCGTCATTCTTTTCGGCCCATCATGATCAATATCCAGACAGATATCATCGTTCTTCTCTTTATGAAACTGCTCCAGCGCATCCCGCTCCATCAAACCGAAGATCAAATCCGAACCGGAATATCGAGAATTATGAAAATAATAATTGTAACTGCTGTACCGGTATTCATCGGGAGCCTGGCATAGTTTTCCCTTCACCGGATTCAGATGGATGTACCGTACAACGGTCAAAAAATAGAATTCATCATCTACCGGTTCAGACCGGTAACGACCTTCAAAGAGATAGCCGGTGCGTTTGTATTTCACATTGTACCAATAAACAAAGGCTGACCCGATCCCGCGAAAGATTTGACTGAGGGGTGCAGATTTTTCCTTGAGCAGCAGATGGACATGATTTGGCATCAGGCACCAGGCAAAAAGCGAGAAGCCAAACAATTTCTGTCTGTCTTTTAAAATCCAGAGAAATTTATCATAATCCTGTGCGTCCTCAAAGATCCTTTGTTTGTTAATTCCACGCAGAACAACATGATAATTTCCGCTCACGCTCTTAATTCTCGCCGCTCTTGGCATGATCCTCTCCCGGTCTTCTGCTGCGGTATGTATAAGTATTCTGTAATTATAATCCTGTAATATCGGAAATAATTCGGAAGAAAAACGGTACATATCACAGTTCGGGGACGGTTCGCCCAATTTGGGTTTGGGGACGGTTCGCCCAATTTGGGTTTGGGGACGGTTCGCCCAATTTGGGTTTGGGGACGGTTCGCCCGAGGTACGAGGGGAACCGTCCTCCCGCTTTCATGGATTGAGCGCTCATCTTTATTCACAGCAAGGCTCTGACATCATTTTTCAAGAGACAAGCGCTCTTCCTGTGGAGCGTGAGGACAGTTCCATTCGGCGCAAGCGCCTCATGTGAACCGTCCCCATGCCGATGGGAACCGTACTTTTTCCGATTTGTTCTATTTTCCTACCACAAATTTAAAAAAAATCAAGGGACAACATTGCCGGTTTTCTTTTTTTAATTCAGGGTGTACACTCTGGTTATAAAGGAAGCAGGAAGCAGGATGTAGGTACCAGGTCTCAGGTGCCAGGTGCCGGGGACCGGAGCCTCGATCCGGCGGAGTTTAACTGAACTCTTCACGCTTCACACTTCACACTAAATGAAAGGAGCCCGGTGATGAACGACGAACTGAAAAAATCCATCGAAGAGATCGAAAAGACCGAAGAGATTTTCGAGCCGGATATTTTCGGTTTGGAACACATCACCGATTTCGACTCCTACGATGCACGGCTGAAGGAAGCGCTGGAAATTTATGACGATGTGTGTAAGACTTTCCGCGGGACAGATCCCAACAAGCGGAAGATCATGAAAGCGGCTGAGAGCGTTGAAATCATCGCGAAGATGCTGATCGCGCGGGTCTCCGTGATCTTCCATATGACGGACGCAACACTGGAAAAACGGCAGGAAGGGCGTGACATTCTGGACAGGATCTGCAAGGACGCGGATATCCGTGAACGAACCTGCAATCAGTATTACAAGGCAGTGAAGGGCAAATATCCGGAACAGACCGAATATCTGGACGGACTGAGGATCGACGCTGTGGACCGCATGAACTTCCTCAACCGCTGCATGGCGACCCAGAACCACTATCTCAAAGACGGCATCAAAAGAAATGATTACGGACAGGCGAGAGAAGAATCCGAAAAGAGATGTTCCGCAGCCGCGGCACGCATCCGCTCCCGTGTGCCGGACGGACATATGTTCCTGCCTCCGCGCATCTTCCCGCATGATCCGGTGCCGGAAGGACAGCCGGTCCCGACACGGCCGGTGCCGTACCAGAGAGTAGCGGCACTGGACGTGGATCACAAAGAGTATGACCTTGAGCATGACAACTTTGTGGTGAAGAAGGGCTACGTCAGCGAGGACGGCCTGATCGACGACCAGTCGGTGGTCTGGGATTACGAAAACAACAAGGTGACCATCAAGTTCCGCGGAGGGGAACCCGTCGTATGGGACTTCTGGAAACCA
>CADACE010000059.1 GCA_902786265.1 uncultured Chloroflexota bacterium
TGCGATCCTTTTCTTTATTATTCCTGTTGTATTGGGAATGATCCTGAAAGGCAGCTTCCTGACGGTCGCTCTGCTGGCAACCGGCGCTGCTGTTTTCGGCTTCATCACTCCGGACCGGAAGATCGTCAGCGCGACGAATACCCGGAAAAAGACGATCCAGCGTGAAATGGGCTTCGGCCTTGAACAGATATCTCTGATGCTGACATCCGGCGAACAGCTGGAAAAGGCTCTGTCATCCGCAAAGAAGACTGGGGAGTTCGGACAGATCTGCGAACATATTGCCGTAGGGAAGGCGACGAACCGGACGATTGGAGATATCATCGATGAGATCAAAGCGGAACTGCCTGAGATCTCTGTGATGAACGAATTTCTTGAACTGGTTCGCATGGAAAGTAAAGGCCAGAACCTGGTCGAACCTTTCAGGGTGATGGCGATGCTTCAGCGGGACCGGTTGGAAAATGAGATCATTGAGGCAGGCGGCAAGGCAAAAGTCACAGTTACTATGCTGACATCTGCGTTCGTCATGATGTCTTCGCTGTTCGTTCTTATCGGACCGATCTTCATCATCATGCAGAATACAGGTTTTTAAAATCTAAGGTTGTTATAAGGTCACGAGAGTAGAATCAATAATAAGGGAATGAATTGCTCTTTGATTACGCGGAAATCAAAGATACAGAAGTTTTCATAGAATCTCCAACTTATACATCTCTCCAATATGTCACCCGCCTTACGACCTCGAGGCGGGGTGACGTTTTTAATATCCTGAATGCTGAAATAATCCGGGAAAACTGATGGTAAGACGGGTATGATTTTTGTGCCCATAATTCATTGTTTTTCCGCTTGTCCGTCATTCGTCTTCACCTATAACTTTGATGTTTGTATACATCCGCAGAATACCTATTTTCCAGCCTTCATTTACTTGGTCCTTGAAATAATCGTATATCAGAAAAAATCCATTTTTGCGGAACGGAGCCTCAATATAGATCACATCATCCCGACGGGATAAAAGCCAGTTGTATTCGCCCGGTTCATCGTACCATGTAAATGTTCCCGTTTCATTTTTTTCGAGATGTGTCGAATATCTGACAAAATCGGATACCCCCGGGCCGATATAACTGATACGGAAATCGTGTGACTGGTCATCCAGTACAAAATGAACATATTCCCATCCGGCACCGATATTATCAATACGGAAAGAGAAAGAATGATTGGTAAGCTCAAGCTGTTTTTCTTTTTTCAGATCTTTATAGGATTGCCATATTCTTGACAACTTTTTATCTAGCTCAATTTGCTTTCTTTTCTCTTTGTTCATTTCACTCCTCCAATAATTGGCGAATCAGGTTTTCACGTTGATTTATGAACATAGATGTGATCTGGTAGCACCCGGTTTCTTCGTACTGAACAGGATGAATCACTCCATCGTCAAAAGAAAGGATTTCCGCGCCCGGAATCGCTGTAAGGATCGGTGAATGAGTAACGATTATGAACTGAGCACCTGCCTGGGCACATCTGTAAATTTCAAGAAACATTGTCAGCTGCCGCTGGGGAGAAAGCGCAGCCTCTGGTTCATCGATCAGGTTCAGACTGTGTGGACGGAAGTTGTCCTGGGCTGTTTCAAGAAAGCTTTCGCCATGAGATTTCCGGTGCAGGTGTTTTGCTTTTGATTCATCCTCTTCCGAATATTCAGCTTCTTTCGTAGCGACATTGTAGAAACTCTCCGCCCTGAGAAAATACCCCCAATGTGTTTTAACAGGTCCTTTTGATAACCGGATTGCCTGATAAAGTTCAGAATGGGAATCATAGGTAGAAAAACTGTAGTTTTTTGTTCCGCCTTCAGGATTGAACCCGTATGCTATGGCAATTGCTTCCAGAAGTGTTGATTTTCCGCTCCCGTTCTCACCGACAAAAAATGTTATCGGCTGGCGAAAAGAAAGACTTTCCAAGCCGTTGATAGCAGGAATACTCCGCAGAAAACTATCAGAAGATATTTTTTTCCAGTCTATTGAAAAACCGCTGATCGGTAAGGTGCTGAACATATCATTTACTCTCTGTCTGCTTATTATTATATGTTTCTTTATAAAACCATTCCCGTTGCTCGATATAATATATTAGGGAGTAAAAAATGATCTGCATTACAGGCGACACACATGGATTCAACGATATAGACAAGCTTGTTCTGAACAAGACGCTGGCTTCACTGTCTGAGAATGATTATGTGCTGATTACTGGTGATTTCGGCGGAGTCTGGGACGGCGGAATGCATGACGAGGATATTCTGGATTATTACTCAAAAAAGCCTTATACGACCTTGTTCATCGATGGAAACCATGAGAATTTCGACCTTCTGAACAGCTATCCCGTCGAAATATGGAATGGCGGAAAGATCCACAGAGTCACGGACAAAGTGTTTCATCTGATGCGCGGTCAGGTATTCAATATCGAGGACAGAAGCATCTTCACCTTTGGCGGAGGACTGAGCATCGACAAAGCTTACCGAACTATTGGGGAAAGCTGGTGGCCTGAGGAAGAGTCTTCCGAAGAAGAATGTTCGGAAGCAATGGAAAACCTTGAGAAAAACGGATTTCTCGTCGATTATATTGTTACCCACGCAGCACCTGAATCAATAGTCAGAAATGAGATCAATAACGCGCACAGGCTTCTCTGTCTTGACTGCAAAGCGGAAAAATTTCTTGATCTAGTGCTGGAAAAAACAGTTTACAGACACTGGTACTGTGGCCATTATCATTTTGATATGAATGTTACAGAAAAGAGGTTATCTATTCTTTATCAATATGTTTGTGATATTAAGACTGGTGAGATAGTTACATAATTCTTTTTCAGATTCTTTTCATCCGCTTCAAATACATCAAATAATCAACTTATAAATCGATTTATTTGATTATTTTCCCCCTGACTATCTTTGAGTTTTCTTTATTTATAAACATCAGACGATTATTCTGTTAAAATAATGTTGATTGGTTTAGATTTCTCAAAAGCATCTATACCAGATGTTTTTTATCTTGTTGGAAATTATTAATTCAGTATACGATTAGCAATAAATCATTAACAAAGCATGTATCACGAGAGGTATTTGAATATGGCAATAGGACCCATAAATAATTATCCAAATATTACATGGGAGCAATTTGCTGTATGTAACGATGATAAAACAACAGCCTTCGAAGATCTTTCACGACAGCTTTTTTATTACGAATTTATAAAACAAACAAATGTCCCACATTCCAATCATAACAATCCTGGCGTAGAAGTTGACCCGGAATTAGAGCCAGTCCATGAAGATGGTTCAAAAAGAAGGCGAGTCAGTTTTCAAGCAAAATATTTTGAAAATAGTATTCAATGGGGAAAGTTTCGAGAATCCTCTGAAAAGGCCGTCCAGAATTATGAGGGAAAACTCGACCACATTTATTTATTCTGTAATAAAACCATAACTAAGAGTTCCGATGGCTATAAATCTGTTGAAAGAATATTATCCAAAAAAGGGATTACTCTTCAGCCAGTCTCGAATAAGGATATATTAAATCTTATTCATAAATATCCAAATATAGCCAATTATTTTTTTCTCCATCGCGTAGTTGCTTATGATTTATCCGGAATTAATTCTCACTCGATGAATATTTCGATTATTACTGAGAATGGGCAGGAACCGCCTAATAATATTACTTATGTTGCATTGACAGAAAAGCTGCTTCCTCAAAAAATCGAAGAATGTCATCGGATGTATTTTTCTCTTCAGTTGATAGATTTATCTCAAGAACTAGAAAAACTTCTTTCTCATGATTTAAAACATTTTAATGGAACAGATTGTTTATATATCTACCAATTTCTAATAAAGCTGCGTGAAGGAAATGATATAGATATTTATATCCCTTCGGATTTTCAAAACGAAGCAAAATGGCTCCAGAATTATTGTAAAAATCCATATCCAGTTATTGCAACAGAATTTACTAAACATTGTCCGGAAGTTCAGGTCTTTTTGATTGATAAGATGTTTACATCCCAACTGTGGGAAGCAATTATTAAACTATATAGATCAAAAATAATAACTGATGAACGGGTAAAGAAACAACTCGAATTTCACGCAGGCCTTTCATTTTTCAATCTTTGTGAGTTTAATCAAGCAAGTGGTTTATTCCACAATCTATCGGATGTTGATAAATGTGCAAGGAATGAATTTTTTGCTCTTTGCTCGGATATTCAGTTAGTAGTCGGTGAATTTAGATGTGGAATTGAAAAGCATATTGAAAAGCTTATTTCACTTCTCGATACCCTTTCTTTATATAAAGACAACTACTTTTATAAAGTAAATGAAGCAATGGTTGCCCTTTTATATCTTGAAGGATATAGTCATCTAGGTTGTAGATATTCAAAATATCTTGGAAAAGCATTTGCAATATTTGAAACTTTCTCTGATGAAGTTAAAAATAATGACCATATCAGATTTCGGCTTGGTATCTGTCACGAACTGAATGAAGATTTAGATGAGGCAATAAGAATATATGCTGGATTAAATTGGAAATCGGATGAATTCTTTGCACAAAGATATATTTCTTCTCTAGTATTGGCAGGCGAAAATAAGAAAGCTCTTGAAGTCTACCAGTTGGTAGAAGAAAAGACCCCTAGAGTTGTTGGAGTATACCTTTGGGCTTTATACAGGAGTGGAAACAAAGATTTTAAGACAATCCTTCAAAATGAAATCGATAAATACAAAAATTCTGTTGAATCAGTTTTTTTGATTACTTTTTATCTTGAAGATAAAAGCTCGTTCGATGAAATAATATTTCCAGTTCTTGTCGAATTAACAGATGCAGGCTTCACTGGAATCTCAGATCAAACCAAAGCAGGACTTGCGATTCTTTTTGCTAAGTGGAAGCGTATCGAATTAATCGACAAAACTTTAGCGTCTTTTGACGATTTATCAGTTTTGGATTCGTTAGTGATAAATATTATATATGAAAGTTGTCTTGAAGTTATTAATAAGAATTTTCGTGAAAAACGTCAAAGAAAGATAATCGATATTGAAATGGATTCCGCAAACCGAATTGCCGAACGAATGCTGGAAGCGGGATTGGCACGTGAAAGATTTCTGCAAATCAGGATTGGCTATTCGCGTTTACTGGAAATGAAATTGAGTATGCTGAGATATTCGAAAGAATTCTTTGAGATTACTCATGATGAAAATACCGCAAGAAATATAATTATGCTTCTTTTCGAAAGGAATATATCTGATCTGGAAGAATACCAGCCATATGTTGATTTTCTTAAATTATCAAAAGAACCAGAATATTGTCTCGCAGTGGCCTATGCATTATCAATCCAGGGGAAAATTGAGGAAGCTGATTATTTTGCATATAAAGCTTTTTACTACTTAAATGATCGTGACGATTTTGATATCTATAAATATTATTTAGGTTATTACTATTCATATTTATCCCGTTACAATGAACAATCAAAAAATGCCAAGGTCGTTCCGAATACTGTTGTAAAACTAGAGAAAATAGATTGTCCAGGTGAATTTATTTCTTTATGTTTAGATTCAGAAACCGAGTTTAATGATCCAAACAATAAAAGTCTCGGGGTAAACCATTGCCCGAATAGTAGTCTTGTATATAATAAATTGATAGGTGGCAGAATTAATCAGAATTTCAAAATTAATGAAAAATCTTATCGGTTGGTTGAGGTTCTGCCAAGATATATATATGTTGGACGATTTGTTTTTTCAAAAATATATCAGTTTCCTGAACAATTTAAAGATAGTGTAAAAATTTTTAGCGCAAGAGATCCTAAAAATATCATTGAGCAGATAAAAAGATCAGATTTGTTGCAGAGCAGCACAAGACAAACAAAATCCTTATTACGGATATACAGTAGAGAGGACGGCGGAATTGGACTTCCTATTGATGCTCTGATACAAGGAAATTACAGTAGATATATTGATGCTATGAAGATGTTATTGTTTTCAAAGGATCAAGTCTTCTTATCCGGTTATCCAACCGTTGTAAATTTTGATGAGAGTAAATTTGTTCCAACAATATCCACACTCCTATTTGCCAGCCTTATGGGATGGATGAATCTCATCAAAGGTATAAAAGATCGGATAGTCATCCCTGAAAGTTATATATCTTTTTTTCAGGAACAATATTCACGTGCTAAAGAAATGGAAGTTATTTCACCTGGCTCCATGACTGTTGAGGATGGCAAGATCTTATTCTTCGAATCAGATAAGAATCAATCAGCTATTTGGGAAGCAGTTGTAGAGTTTTGCGAAAATATTGAAATAATTGCAATTTCTGATGCAGAAAGAATCACATTCGAACTATTTGATAATTTCACTGGTGAACAATTTTTTGCTCAAACTGGAATACATTTGATTCAATTAGACGCCCTAATCCTCTCAAAAAAGCTGAATGCTCAATACTTATGTGATGATTTTTTCTTTAATCAACTTGCTGATTACATAAAAATAAAAAGGATAAATTTTGCTTCTTTGTTGTATCATCTTCCACCTGAAACCTGCACAGCAATTGCGATGGATCTTTCAAAAACAAATTATATTCATACACCATTCTTACCTTCTACTGAAGAATTTGCCATCCAGATGTATGAGAACCTAATGACTGGTGAAAAGAAAAAACAATATTATACAGATTTTTTCATTAGGTACATCAATGTATTTAGCCAAGACACAGAAGATATTATTTCGACAGATGAAATAGAGAATCCTTCTGATAAAAATCCCGAATAATAAAAAATTAATATGATTGTGATAATAAATATTGTCGCTGAATTACTCCAACGACAATATCTATTATGAATAGTGATTTGAAATCGATAATGTGTGCGCCTGTATGGTATCGCGTATTGCATAGAAGAAGATTCCGGCAATTACCAGCGCACCGATACTGATAAGCAGGTATTCAATAGAACCCTGTCCTGAGTCGTCACCAAGTATTCCCTGTCGAATTACCTCCATGGTTTATCCCGTTTTCACAGGCGGGGAGATTTTGTTTTCTCCCCGCCTCCTGCATGTCTTCTTTAGGAAGGCCATGCGCTGTTCAGGTCTCCCTGGTGTCCCTGGACCACGTTCTTGATCAGGGTAAACACGAGGAACCCGAGTACGACTGCGGCGACCGCAAGGATCATATATTCAATAGATCCCTGACCATCCTGATCGCCGAGCATTCCGTCACGACAAATTGATTCGAGCATAAGCATTCATTCCTTTCTGCGCAGAAATCAGGCTTTTCTGCCTTTGCAGATCAGTATACAAAAAATGATTTATCGAATAAATCAGTTTTTCTCGATCTATAAAGCGTATGAAAAAAACACCCCGTAAGCCTCAATGAACTACGGGGTGTTATCAAAAGGTAAATCTAATGCCTTATTTGCCTTTTCCTTTTTTTAGCTCATCTATAAAAAATGAAGACATCATTTCTTTCCCTTTTTTAGAAGAAAGCTCTTCTAGGCTCATTTCACCTTTGAAAACCAATGACAGTATCTGAATATAAGCCTCTCCTAAAGCAGCAGTAATGACGCTTGCTGTACTTGCCGAAATAGCTCCTCCAGCGACCGTACCGATACCCGGAATCATTTTTACGAGATTGGTTACTACTGTTTTCCCGAGAAGAGTAGCTCCTCCTGATCCAATAGTTGAAGACAAAAGTGCAATAAGGATGCTTTTATTTACATCAAATCCAAATATAACAGTAATAGAAACAATCATTCCCAGTTGTGTGGGAATCAGCAGAAAGCTGTCAGAAAAAGGGATTGGAGCAGCCCCTTCCCCGGCTGCAGCAATAGTAGCAGCGACAACTGCTTTTCTGGCATGCTTCTTCTTCTCTTCAAGATTAACAATCTGTAAGTAGGAGAGCGTATCCATCAGCTCATCTGGCAGTGCTTCTCCCATTACCTGAATCAGGTTGTCCAATCCATATGCAGGAGCTGTGTAATCATCACTTATTTCATAGTCGACTGCCAAAACCGGAACGATTTGAGCTATATTCAGATTTTCCTCAAGCAGGACATTTTTCATCTGTTCAGCATTTTTCTTTGAAAAGGACTGTGTTAATACAATTATGATCGGCACTTTGGCTATTTTGTTTTCTTCAGACAGCTCCCTGATCCAGTTAATCTCTTCTGGATCAACACGCTGCGACGCTGTATTTATACAGTACCAAATACAATGAATAGCCTCATTAATATTTTTGGAAGCCAAACCAGCGTTGATCGTATCCCAAATTTCTTTTTTTACCTGATCTTGAACTTCCTGCTTCAGTTCAAAACCACGGGTATCATAAATCTTCAGAGGTATATCTTTTTTGGTATACTCCTGAATATGTGTAGTCACGGGTTTCCCAATCCCAGTAGTAGTCATTTCGCCGCGAAAAACTGTATTGATCAGGGTACTCTTTCCAACCCCTGTCTTCCCGGCGACGATGATATTCAGCTTGTTCAGATTTTTTATTTTCTCAGCAATCTCTTTGATAACATCACCAGCTGCCTTTTCGAGATTTATATCCATGTGTAGCTCCTTCTTTTGTACTGAATATTCTATTTTTTAGGGCGAACCTTCCAATAGCGGATGTTCGCAGGTGTCAAAGTCTCGTCAAAATCACGAAGGCTTTCGTTTAGTTCTCGGGAAAATTTGGGGCTTGGTTTTGGTGTGCTTTCCCATGCACAATTACACCACATGCAGTACAGAGCTTTCCGGTCTCTCAAACGATGGCAATATGGACATTCGACAAGATCATCCTGCCCGTCGCTTGTACGTGTTCTATGACAGCACTTACTGCAATAAATGATTTCACCATTATCCTCTTCGAACAGCATCCGTGGATCTTCGTTACCACAATTTGCACACTTCATATTTTCCTCCTGTGGTCGATGACCTTACAAAAAAAAATTTTATCATCAGTAAATCTTTATTGGTTTTCAAAATACGAATAAATCGCCTTTTTCGCATTATCTTATTTGTTGTCGTTATAGTCTGTGGCAGATGAGTACCGTTTTTTTTCGATCTCCAGCATCTTGCGTAACCCTGGCAAAAGCTGATCCTCGCCGCCATTTTTCGCTCTAAGAATCCCCATCCTTATACTGGACATTTTTCTGTGGTGCTCCAGTTCATTCGGATCGTTTTTCCGTTTTTCATTTCGCTTGATTTGAGGGCCTATCTCCCGGCATGTCTTTTCTTCGTTTTGGGGTGACGGCATCTGGCAAAAAACGGTATCATTCCTCTTTGGTGGAATAAAATAACGTCCGCAATTCTGACAGATTTTCACAGATTTGTTGTGCTTCTTCAGCCGGGAATATTCGAAATCCAACAGTTGTATAGGGTTGGTTATATTGTGAGTTTCAACCTGAGTCATCCCATTCTTATGTCTAACGCTGCATTTCTTTTTGTATATCTCGTAAAGATCATCAGCGGATGATTTGAAGATATCTGCAATCTCTGTTTGAAATACGTCTGCTTCTCCGCTGGCTTCAGCGGCAAGAGCATCAAAAAATAAGGAAAATGCTTTCATATATGACAGAAAATCATCACAGCAGGCAGACATAAATTCACCGACTGTTGAACATTTCTGCATTGCATTCTCATTCTCCAACACTCTATGGATTGACTCTGAAAAGCTGCTGCGGAATATTTCAGTGGCAACTGGTTTATCCTCTTCGTCCAGTGTGTAATATAGCCATTCAGAAAAACATTCCGTAATACTTTCAACGGTAAGCGGATCATTATTGTTGGGATACAATCGCACTCTGTTTTGAAGTTTTTCAGTCATCATATAAATGACCTCATCATCAATGAATTCGAACAGCATTCCGCCATCGGGGTAGTATTTTACTGTTTCGTCTGAAAGAAAAACAATATTCGGTTTATTTTTATCAGTGTCGTAATAAACTTTAATTCCCTGTGCAATTTTAGACATTATTTCACCTCACACATATATATTCGATTTCACCTAGGTTCTGATTCCAAATTATAGGAGTTTTATTTTAAATTGCAATGATTGGTGCAAACCCATGTTAGACATTGGTAAACGACGTTTTTTATGCAATTTTCGCGAAATTTTCATCCTTTAGGTAAATCTTCAATATTTTTAGATGATTTAAATCGAAATTTATAGCCTGATTTGTACACTTGTGCAAACAAATTATGAAAGGAACCGGAAATGAAACGGAACAAAAAGAAAATCAAAGGGCAGGCCTCCATTGAATTCATGACTCTTTTCCCCATGTTCATCCTGCTTGTGCTTGTGATTATTTCTCTTGCGCTGCAGTGGCACGCATTTCACGTTACAGCCCAGGGTGCGCTGGAATCCGCGAGCGGAGGGCTGAAAAAAGGTGCGGCGGCGGCATCCGCAGAAGCACCATACGCGGACATTGAAGTCCATAAGACAGGAGATGCGAAGCCCGGAAAAAACGTGATCGAGTCATCGTTTTCGAAATTCATCGGTTTTA
The DNA here is from genome assembly GCA_902786265.1 of uncultured Chloroflexota bacterium. Classification (GTDB taxonomy): domain Bacteria; phylum Chloroflexota; class Anaerolineae; order Anaerolineales; family Anaerolineaceae; genus Flexilinea. The sequence continues at coordinate 10,477 of CADACE010000059.1, forward strand.
CTTCCAGCGGTACGGCGGTGCAGCTGATCTCCAATCCGGCAAAGATCGATCTCGGAAATCCACCCACCAAAGGATATGTCCAGGCACCGGGGAACTGGGAGTTTATTCCCTGTGACTCTGCCTGTAAGTAAGGAGGTGTTGTATGAAAAGAAAAATGAAAGCTCAGGGCTCCATTGAACTGATGATCATCGCGCCGGTGATGATCTTCTTTATCTACGTCCTGTATCTGAACGGAGTCAGGCTGCATGCTGTACTAACAGCTGCCAACACCAACTATTCGGACGGCATCGCGATCATCCGCTCCCAGACAGATCCGGAAGTGGATATCAACGCATCGAACTATGTGCTAAATCGAAACAACAGCGCAGCGACACAGACAGAGAGCTCTCTGGGGGTCTCTCTCGGCATCGCCGATAAAACCTGGGAGAAAGGATGGGGAGGCCATCTCCTGACGAATCAGGTCGATCCCCACAATTCCCGCTGGACCAATCTGGGAGATATGGGTTCGCTGAAGTATACCGTAGCCTATCCGGTATCTCCTTTCATCTCTGTGTTTGTGAAATAAAGAAAGGCGGACAAATGAAAAAACACTTGAAGGGCCAGTTTTACCTGGCATTCCTGACACTTGCCGTTCCGGTTTTCCTCCTGATGATGGTAGTTGTCGTGGATTTTGGCAACTTTCTGACAATGCGCAGCATGGTAAGGTCGCTTGCGGATTCCTCAGCCCTGGCTGCGGCAGGAGCGGTTGACATGGGCGGGAAAGACGGATCAAGCGGCGGAACGGAAAAAGGCAGCAATTACACATTGAATGCACGCTGGGCAAGAGCACGCGCTGAAGAAGTTTTCCGGGAAACAGTCAACGGGAACCAGCCAAAATATATGAGCGCCGGAAGGACAGATTTCACACTGAGCGTTTCCGTATCCGGGAAGAGGGCGACAGCAACTGTTACCGGCACATACCGGCCGTTATGGGCAAATCTCCTTGGCGCCAATCCGCTCCAGACTACAGCAACTTCGACAGCTGAAGCAGCAACCGGTATCGGCGGACCGGTTTAGAAAAAAAACAAAACCGGTTTCAAATTTCTGTTGATACAGTATTCTCAAATCAGCAAAAGAATAAGGAGGAACTATGAAAAAAATTGCTTGTCTTTTTGTAATGTCAATTCTTGCGCTCATCTGTTCAACAGCGTACGCTGATGACGGGTATTTCACCTGCGGATCCGATGTTACCGAATTCAGCGGGAAAATCTTTGAAAGCCTTGTTATTGATTTGCGGGGATGCCATGACGGTCTTGCCTTTGATAGCCTTACCGTAACGGATTCAATGAAGATCACACGTAATTCTTCAGTGAGCTTCAAAAACAGCGGCATAAACACGCTGTCGGTTGAGTGCTCCGATGCACAAGGGTGTGAGATCGGTCTGGACGAAAGCACATCCGTTGAAGTGCTGGAACTGTATCCGGGAGAAAGTCGAATGATCACTGTGAATGGGACGGCCGGAAAAGAAAATCTTCCCGCATTCTACAGCGTCGGATACCTTTGCGAAGGGCAAAAGGAATTTTCACTGTATGATGACGCGGAGAGTGAGATCGATTTCCGGATGAAGGATCTGGAAGTATTCTCAGATATGAGTCACGTTGGAGAAACGATTGTACACGCCGTTGATAACGCATCTGTCACTTTCGAAAATGTGTGGCTTCATCGCGTAAAAATCGTGTCCGATCAGAATAAAAATCCGGAACATTTCAGGCTCAATACAAAGGGAATGACCTATATTGACATGCTGGACAGCGGAATTTCCTTTGAACTGCATAACCTGAATGACAGGCATTTCTCCGGCGATATTCCGTTATGCTCGCCCATCGCCTCGGACTACATGCGGATCGGACTCATGCTGCTCCATTCCGGACATGACCTTACAGTTGCAATGGACAATCAATACGCTGACAGCCTTGTATTTTTCGGCGGAGGTTGTGAGAACTCGACACTCTTGCTGACAGATCTGAACGATTCAAGCCAGGTTTCCCTGATTGACCGTGCCCTGATCTATGACGCGAATGCGGAATTCTATGTGAAGAAGATCCCTCACGCGGAATTTCTGGTCGCTCCGGATGACTTTTCAATGGACGATTTTTATGGGTATTTTGAATCGGTGAGAGATGCCCTGATGGATCACTGCGCAGACTTTCCGGATCTGATCGATCAACCGGGAATGTGCTGGGATATATCTGCTCTGCCGGAACCGTCTTCAGAATACTGGAACCGTATGGAATCATCAAAGGTGTGGAACAGGCTTTCCGGGTATGTTCATATTCCTTCACAGAAAACGGGAGATCCGGCGAGACCTTACACTTACACCAGGAGTGAAACGGATATTCCGTATTTTTACACGAGAGCCGCATTTATTGATACAGTCAAATATTCATCCGCATACAGTGTTCCGGAGAACAGCGTTCCGGCGTATATTACCGGAAAAGGCTGGTCGAGTCTGAATCCGACCTTGAACGCAGATAAAACAGTCGGAATCACCTGGAACGGAGGATGTTCCTATAATCATGACATGACAGTCGGCGGTATAACATACAGATACTGCCTTGACAATTTACCATTATACAGATGAAAAACACCCCTCTGTGAATCTTACAGAGGGGTGTTTATAATTGCTTTATTTTGTTATTATGATTTTTTCAAATCATAATAAGCTCAGTTCCATAGTATATTTAAATTGGATTATATCCCTTGGAGCAGTTTCTGTATATGCTGTTTCTTTATGCATCGCATCAACGATTTCATTTTTCGTTGAGAAACCGAACTTTTCAATTACAGTGTCAAGCACATCTATATCCTGCTCAGACAGATTCAAATATTCCTTATTCTCTGTTGGCCTAAAGCAGTAAATCGTTCCATCGTCTTTTTCTGATTCTTCGCAATTGATTCCGTCCAATGAGATCAATAGTCTATGAGCAACAGGAACTGCCCCCATAGGAAGTGCGCAGTATACCAGTCCCGTAATAGCATGCCCATGACGTTTATATGATAAAGCATCAGCATACCAGAGCATTTTCATCAACTTCACTTTATACAGGTATTTCACTAATGCAGAATTTGAGAAATATCTGATGATATCCGAAACCTTTTCAAGTGATAAAGGTGTATTCCCTGATAATTCGATCTTTCCAAAAAAAGGAGCATATTTTGAGAAAATGGCATTTCTGAGATAGGTGCTTTGACATTTTTCAACCAGCTGCATACCGGTCTCTCTGTATTTATTGTAAGAAGCCGGCTGAAGTTTTTCTCTTGCTTTTTCCAGCAGAGATAAAAACCATTCCGGATCATTATCTATTTTGCGGAGTATTGAATCATGCGCTGCATCCTGTACCTGAAATCCCTCATATCTGGTAATTGTCTTTTCTCCCCACCCCAGAATAATGCACAGATCGCTTTGTGAAATGCCGTATTTGCTCCGAATACTCATAATTTGGTTGGTGGATAATAGCCCTACCTTTTTGCGGTAGACATTGCGTAAAGACAAACTATTCCGGGAGATCATTTCATCTTCAGCATAATATTCATCATCATTTTCGCAATAAAAGTATTCAGCCGGATACACAATGTGCTCACCTTTGAAATCGTTTTCTTCTTCAATTACAACTCGTTTTACATCATGCTCTTCCATGCAAAACGGGCAAAACCGTTTTTCAATACTGAGAATTTTCATAGTTAATCCTCTTTCTTCCCATAAGGGAAGTACTCATTCGCTAGTGGTTCAAACGCATAGTGAAATGACATTACAAATACTGTCTGTCCACCATAACAATTGATAACTTCCACCCGAATCTTTATATATACATCACCCTTTTCAGGATAAACACGTCCGAATTCTCTGTACTCACTTCTTTTCGGATGTTTTATATCTTGAACAGTTCTGATATATTCTTCAACCTTTAGTTTCTGTATTTCTCTTTTGAGTGCAGTAAGTGGATCTTCATTGGGAAATAAGTCTTCTATAGTAAATTTATTACTGTATTTGATTCCCCTTTCGGCGTCAATTCTCCTGATCGGTTGAAAATCTATATGTGCTCCATGTTCAAGTGAGTAAATCAGGTTTTGAATATATCCCTGTACTTCAGTTTTTGTTTCAATTTTTGATCGTTCATCGCTGTTTCCCATAATCTCTGCCTAGCTAAAGGTATCAATTGATACCTTAATTATATAATATTTTTCTTTTTTTACACGACAATCTAAAACAATATTACTTTTTGACATGAAGAATGTAAATTTAATATCACACTAATATTCAATGATCATATTTCATAAAAAAAATTTGTATCCTTCCCGGATGAAAGATATTACACGTGAAGGGAGAAACCATCATGAGGTATAGACTCACCGTTTTACTGTCAGCATTGCTGGCTGCATTCACAATATTTACCGGGATTTCCGCACAGGGAACGGAAGTTCCTGAAGGGAGCGTTCCCTACGAACATGAGTCGGGAGCATGGCTCCGTGCAAGGAATACCTGCCTGACCAGGGCGGATGTAGTTGTCTGTAAGAAATGTGTGGATGACGATAAATGCGGGATACCTGATATGCTCGGCGTTAATGGCGCTGCCCATTACCGGAAGCTTACCAGCGGGTGTCCCTGCGAAGGCATGACAGTTGAGGATTCCGGATGTACGAAAAAGATCACCTGCCATTTCGGGGATGACCTGGATTCCAGTGTTTCCGTGACTTTTCCCTGCCCGATCGTCTACGATCCCGAACCGAAATATCCGTTGGTAAAGATGCTTACGGGAATTCTCATCGAGTGGAAGCAGGGAAGCATTGAAGTCAGCGGGAGCGTTCCCGGAACTCTAACCTACAAGGCTCCGCTTGGGAAGAACGCTCCGACAGTGGTCGGGGCAGAGATCATCGAAGGACTGTCCTTTGAGATCACAATCTCTTCTGTGTATGTTGGCAGCATCTGGGATGAAGCCGCGGCAAATGCCATCACGAACGGGAAGGACGCGCTTGACCGGGTCAACACCGCCTATAGACTGCTTGGCGGCAACAGCCATGTTGTTATGCTTACGCCGAAGGATATCTACAATTCGTATAAGGCCAATGGCAGGTTTACTCAGGCATATAAAGTCCTTGCAAACAGGAATTTCGGCGAACGGCCATGGCCTACCTATGATGAATTCGTCAAAGGTCAGTGTAAAAAAGCCCAGAACTATAGCGAATGTGTTGGGCAGCTCAGAGCTTCAGGAGAAGGACACAAAAATCCGTCTTCCAGTGAAACAATTTACTGGGGCAACGCTCAGACTACGCTGGTGGGATTGTATTCTGAGGTGTCCAGCCACAACTGCCACGGCTCTTCGGTTATCGGGGATAACGGAGAACCTGCTTTCGGGATCATTATCAAATCCACCTGGTGCTTTTACGCTCATGCAAGCTTCAGCGAGGCCTGGCTTTGGAACGCCACGGTCGGCAAAGACGAGGTCGGCCAGTGCTGTGAAGACGGATCCGTTGTGAAGCGCAACTGCTCAACCTGCGGCGGCGGGTGTGATGTTGGCCCGGATGGGCAGGAGTACTGTTCGGAACCGTATGAATGCGGATGTGAGCGCTACTGCATCGTTCATGAATATGCCTGGGCTACCTATGAATGGGAGGAGATGAACGAGCTGGGGCACGAATCCAAAGGGGACTGCGGAACCTGCTATGACTTCTACAACTGGTATGACGGTGACGGGAATCTGCATTTTGGTGATGTGTCAAAGATCTCTTTCTACCAGTCTCAGCCTCTGCTTGTTCAGCCGTAAGGAGAGGGAAAATGAAAAAATTCCTTCTGTTTCTCCTTTTTTTGATGCTGCTGCCGGCTTTGCCGGCGGCAGCCGAAACGTCCTATAAGGATTTCGTTGACTATACCTTTTCCTGGCTTGGAGAAGATCCGGACGGTCTCTGGCGGATGAGCAGAAATGACGTAATGGGCCGCCTGCAGCGTCAGAAAGCTTTCAGCTGCAAAGCCCTCTACAGCTCGTTCCTGGGAAAAAGCTATTACCTGTGCCGAAGCAGCGAAAAGTTCTCCGGGAAATACCAGATGCGGTTTTACTTCTCAAAATCCGGTCTTTTGGAGGCTATCGAGTGCAGGGCTGAGGACGCGTATATTCAGGAACTGGCGGAATGCTATGACGGTCAGATTCCGATCATCCAGACCATGTGGAAGCAGATTCGCGACAGATACGGAGAAAATAACAGGTCTTTCCTTATCGACAACGATATTTTTACGGACGGACCCGGGCAGATCTCCGCGCAGACAGGTATTGGGAATAACACTCACGCGGTTTTCGGGCAGAGTGTTCCGCAGTATTCCTTTGATAAGCATTCTGTGATGTATCTGTTCTGTTCAAACAGCTATATCACATCCCACATCTCGAAAAGATAGACTTTTGGTTTTGTATATTTACAGGTAACTAAGAATCAAAGTGAGGTGCAGCATGCAGGAAACAGTTACTCAAGAAAAAAGAAATCTGTACAGCCCGTATATGGGAACGGCGATTGCCGTACTCCTTTCCCTCCTGATGTTTTTCAGCATCCGTACGGGGACGGTTTTCGCGGCGGAAGAAATCGCCGGCGAAGAGATCGGGAAGATGTTCGGCGTTTTCAAGGGGCTTTCCAATCTCTTCATCAAATTTGCTTATGGCGCGATGGTCCTGATTTTCGCTGTCGGCATGGTTAAATCCGGCCTGACCGCGCAGGCGGCGCAGCAGTTCGGTGCCGCCGGAAAGGTGTCGGGTGAACTCATGAATGTGCTCGGCGGTGTCGTGATTTTTGTGTTCGGTATCCTTTCCTACCCGATCGCGGAAAAGGTCATCAATGCGGTCCTTTCAGGCGGCGGGGCGTCGGGAGGTTTTACTACAGATTCTCTTCAGCTGCCCGGCATCGGCGGATGACGGGTAAGATCGGTGCTCCCGGCATTTTTCCATGTGTCATGCCGGGAGCAGGGGGCCGGGATGAATAAAAGTGATCATAAAATATCCTTTCTTTGTCAGGCTGCCGTTCAAGCGGCAGCCTTGACGCTGTTTTTACTGAATACACTCCCGGTTCATGCTGAAACCTGGGGATCAGGTCATATCAATTCGATTTTCGAAATATTGAAGGATATGACGAATCTCTATATCAAAATCGCTTATGGAGCCATGATTCTTGTATTTGTCGTGGGTACCGTGAAGTCCGGCCTCGGCGCACAAGCCGCGCAGACTTTGAACCTGCCCAAGAAGGTTTCAAATGAAATCGCCAATTTCGCGCTGGGCATTGCCGTATTCATTTTCGGTGTGCTTTCCTATCCGATCGCCGAGAAGATCATCAATACAGTGATCGGATCAGCCGGATCCGGCAGTGTTTCCGGACTGCATCTGGATTTCTGATTCGGGAGATCATCATGAGAAGAAAACGCTTTATTTTCATCGTCCTTATTCTTGCGGTATTGATTCCTGAAGTCTGTCAGGCTGTTTCCAACTACGATCAGGACCGGGCGGCAAGTATTCTTGAAAAGGTAAATGAAAGCATTCCCGGTACAATGGCCGGTTCCGCGGAGGATGCCGCGGGGGATCAGGATCAAAGTGATACTCCGGGAGAAGATCCTGGTGAAGAACCGGGCCTTCCAGGAGGCGGCACCCTGTATGTGGAAGTGGATATTGATTTCCCCTGGCGGAATCTGAAAAGCGCTCTGATCCAGACGGCTAAATACCTGACAGCACAGGCAAAAGGAGAACCGGAAGGCACCGGCGGCGGGCTCGATGAGTCTTCACAGCCTCATACGAAAAGAATTGTCGTATATGGAGGAAATCCTCAGTACACCGGCGGTGTCCCTGAAGACGAACCTGGCCAGACTC
>CADACE010000060.1 GCA_902786265.1 uncultured Chloroflexota bacterium
CCGAAATGCTCATATGAAGGATACGGTTTCATAGTTACTAAAGAGGGAAACCTCGAGGTGGACGATTCCGCTGATGCGACCGTGATTGAAACCCTGATCACAGAGGGACTGATCGAAAACCCGGAAAACCCCAAAACACCAACACTGACAGTCAGCCTTCCGGTATCCCGCCACGATGGAACAACACTCAGAAATCTGATCAACCTGATCTTCACCCGGGCAGAGCTTTTGAACAAGGCGCTCGGCACATCATTTTGTGTGGAAGACGGATTGACCGATTTTCTTCGGGATGAGACCGGACTGCTCACAGCGGAGAATCTCCGTAAAGCAGTTGCTGCCTACGAAGAGGGACACGGGCAAGCGATTAACGGCTTGATCATCGAACCGGACAAGATTATATTCAGCGGACTTCCCACCACAGACAATCCAATCGCACTCAAAACATTCACCGACATTTGCGCGATGATGAACAGGCAGGCACTTAGCCAGAACCGTATACAGGCCAAGACAGTCAATGGTGAAAACGAAAAATATACTATGCGGATCTGGCTGGTTAGGCTCGGCATGAACGGTCCCGAATACAAAGACGACCGGAAATACCTGATGGAGAACTTGTCTGGCCACTGCGCCTTCCGCACTGAAGAAGACCGGCAGCGCTGGCTGGATAAGCAGGAACAGAAACGTGAAAAATTGAAAGCAATTAAGGCGTCCATGGGGAGTGATGATGAGATTTCCGAATAAAGAAACAGTTGAATTCCTACGGAAGGAATATCCCGCAGGGACACGGGTGGAGCTTGTCATAATGGATGATGTGCAGGCTCCACCTGCTGGAACCAGAGGAACCGTTCTCGGGGTGGACGACATTGGCAGTCTTCTGATGCACTGGGATAACGGCTCTGGTTTGAACGTTGTTTATGGTGAAGACATCGTCAGGAAGGTGAGGAATTGACATGGATGAAAAAGTGAAACAACAGATACTGGCGATCCGGGACACCGGGCTCACCAATATGTTTGATGGGCCGATGGTACAAAAGCTGGCTTATGACCGAGGTTTTTATGAGCTGGTCGTTTTTATAGAGGAGCATCCGAATGAGTATTTCAGGTTCATTTTAATGTGCCCGGATTTGATGAAAAAAACGGACGTTGTGCTGTTTTCCATCATATTTGAAAATGAGTAAAAAAGCACCCGGTGATCGATACTCGGATCCGGGTGCTGTAACAATTATTTAGGGATATTCCTCACTTTAATTTCTTTCAATATATTGTTGGAAAAGCCAGTCACGGACTGCTTCGATTTTGTAGGCATAGTCGAAAGAAGTCATATGTTCGCCTGCTCTGCTCGAAGCAGAAGCGCCTTCAGCCAACGTAGTGCCTGCAGTGAAAGTCACATAATTCGCGGAATAGCCTTCATTGAGCATAGCAGAAACAGCAGCGTTCTGTTCATCCGCCGGATCCTGAGCACTCCATTCATCATGAGCATAAAAGGCTCCATCCGCGTCGAAAACGGAAAGAAGTTCTGATTGTCCCGCTGAAGCTTTTGGATCACCGGCAGAGACAATATAGAAGAACGATTTGTCCTCAAGGATATTCAGCTTGCTGTTATCCCATTGGCTGCCGACAAATAAAGAAGCGGCAAAGAGATCAGGATACGTTATATTCAGGTAGAAGGAGGTCATCCCGCCCATTGATTGCCCTGTGGTATAGAGCCTGTTCGGGTCGATGGAATATGTCTGAAGCAGATATTGAATAAAATGAACAGCGGCATCTATCTGATCTGAATGATTGAAGTTGTCATCGACAACAGTATCCGTAAATACCGGTACTACGACGAAACACGGATGTTTCGACTGTTCCTCTTCCGATGCCCAGATAAGCCCACCCCAGCCCTGGGTCAGTACAGCATCCGTACCTTTTCCGACTACGCTGGAATCAGGAACAAACTGAACCAGCGGATATTTTTCATTCGCGTCATAATCAGCAGGATTAAAAAGCTGGTACTGCAGCGAAATCCCTGTTTCAGGATCCTCCCAAGTCACCAGTTCAAACTGCGGGATTATTTCCGCAATCATTTTCTGCAGTTCTGCATCGGATGATTTATCTACTTCGCCACCATTTCCTCCGCGGTTTCCACCTCTTTGTCCGTTAGGACCTCCGGCTGGCCCCTGAGCTGACGCGGATGCAATACTCATCAATACTGCAAATAATACAGCCAATATAAATCTCTTCATTGTCATTCTCCATGTATTTTTTTCACAGGAAAAACTATTGTTTCCTGATGTTTCAAATTATAAAGCATGCATTTGTATACTTTTCCGGATCAAATTACAGGGAAGAATATTGTATGGAGGTATTGAGTTTGTTACAGGAAAAAAGAAAAGATGCTTCCCAATCCGGTACAGGAACAATCTGATCCCAACAAATTGTCAGAACCGGGTCGGCCTGCCGCGGATACCGTATTTAATACTTAATAAAGGTATATGCAAGTAATATGGTCTTTTTAGATGTTTCCAATTTTTTATGATTTGATGTATTGCTTGTCAAAAGGGAAAATTGGCATTTGATTATCAAAGAATTTTTTTTCTTACTTTTTTCTTCAACACAAATACGGCAAACAGGGGTATCAATATTTTGTAAATCCGTGTAAAATCTAATAAATCAGATTTAATTTTTAACTTCATGAAGCTCTGATTATGTACACCGACGTTGTTCAGGTTCCTTTCGCGGATGATGAATATTCGGTTCAATGGCTGGGTGAGAGCGTGGGTTTGCTTCAGGGCAGTGCAAGGCCTGGTGAAGGGGTGAGTATTCTCACCGGCCACAACCACCTAAGCGGAACAGAAGCCGGTCCATTCGCTCTTATATCTCAACTGGAACCGGGGACGAAGATGTTTGTCCTGAAGGGAAATGCTGAGATCATATCTTTTGCTGTAATACGCAACGAATTGGTCGCTGCTGAAGATATTTCTGCGCTGGAGACGATCGTCAACCAGTTTGAAAATACACTGACGCTGATTACCTGCGAAAATGAACGCGTTTCGGGTGGTTACTCTAACCGCCGTGTCGTTATCGCCATTCCGGACTGAATGATTGGTTTAAAGTTCATGTTGGCAGACCGCTTGTGACCGCGAAACCGGTACAAGCGGTCTGTCATCAGTGATGTGAAAACGATTTTGCTGCTATGAATCACGCTTATCCTATAGAATGGCTTTTACAAGCCCGGTCACATTTCCATTGATTTCAACTGTGATTCCATGAATTCTGCTGCCTGCCATATTCTCCTTTTTCCGGAAAATGAAAAAATCTGATCGTTCCGAGAATAAAAAAGGCACCAGCTGATTAGCTGATGCTCAAAAAAGGATATGTTATTTCACAGACAAAATCGCTTTTACAGGCTTTGCCTAACGATACCAAATAGGGTCAGAAAAATTCCCAACAGAATCGCGGCGATTCCGATGATGAGAATAATATTGTAGATCTTATTGGAGCCGTAACGAAACGGCTGCGCATCTTCCGGTTTTGCCGGAGCATACCAGATCGTACAGGTATCTCCAACATCTTTTGTCTCCGGGCTGCAGACCGTGGATTTAAGTTGATACCTGGTCCCGTTTACATCATAGGAATAATAATACCAATATCCGTGGTTACGTCTCCGGATATCCGCCAGCGTCCCCTGTGTCTGCGCGGAACAGCGGGCATTCTTTTTCTTATTGATCGGAGCGACGATAACAAAAACAACTCCTAAGAGAAATAACGCGAAACCTGCAATCCACATGACAATACCTCCCAGATTACTGATTTTTTCATGAACGATTTGGTGGAAATAAGTATAACTGATTATCATGAAGATAGCTTGAAAAGGGTCGAAATCCTCTTGCCCGGCCGCATAATCATACATCTCAGTATCATTTTCCTTCTCTGACTGCATATCCGGAATCTGCCAATGGGTAAAAGGCGAGGTTGTAAATACTGATTCCGACCTCGGCATAGCGTCAAAGAAACAACAGAGTGGTCATCTTCTTTTTGGGTTTACGCTGATTATTTATGGGCAGCTTCTGTGAAAATATTACTTTCCCGTTGTTCCGGAATCCCCGGGAATTCTTCATAAATGGGGTACATTTCAAATTGCTTGAGCCATTCCTCCGGTGAAGTAAAAAATTGAATCAAAAAATGCTGTGATAAAATATTACTTGTAGTATCGTATCAGGTAAGCTGCCGACGGACAGCTGAAGGTCTTTTCTCTCTTTCATCGATAAAAGGAGTAAATAATGGCAAAGCTTTTGCTTACTGGTGTTGATGGCAACCTGGGTGGATTTGCCGCTGAAATTCTTCTAAAACTTGAGCCAAAAGAAAATCTCATATTTTGTGGATATAATCCCGCTTCTTTAGAAAAGTATGCAGAAATGGGGATTGAAACTCACATTACCAATTTCAATAATCCGGGCGGTTTGGTTGAAGCTTTCAAAGGTGCGGACGCGCTGGCATTGATATCTATGCCTTTTGTTGGTCCGAAACGTCAAAATGCTCATAAAAACTGTGTTGACGCAGCAAAAACAGCCGGTGTAAAGAAAATCATTTACACATCTCTGGTCAATGCGGGTGATGAAACCAACCCATCAGTGGAAAAGAAGGATCATATTTATACGGAAAGGTATATCGCTTCTCAGGGACTCGATTATATTTTCCTCCGCAACTCCCAATATGCTGAAGCCATGATCACCAACTATTACACGTATGTTCACATGGGCGGTCCGCTGACAAACTCCCAGGGAGATGGATTGATGGCTTATATTTCCAGAAAGGACTGTGCTAAAGCGGTAGCCTATGCACTTCATCGTGCATTTGAACCGCAATATGATCATGCGACCCTTGATATTAACGGTGCAGAACTTATGACGATTTCCCGGTTCTGCGAGATCGGGAACGAAGAAACCGGAAATTCTGTCGGATATCATTTCGTTACGGATGAAGAAAATTATCAGATCTTTGACGCGATGGGCGTTCCACGTACCACTGATGGTGTTTTCCTGAAGGATTCCGAAGCTCCGTTTTCATCTGATGGCATGGTAACATTTGCCCAGGCGATTCGCGAGGGGAAGATGGATACCTGGACAGATGATTTTGAAAAATTGACCGGTGACAAACCGATAACGGTCCGGGAAATGTTTGCCAATCAGCAGGATTATCAAATTGGTGAACGTCATTCCAAGGACGATTGATCCTGCAGATTGTCTTTGATCAGGAGAGGCTGAATTAGATTGAAAGACCGGATTCAGCTTCTCCTTAATTTATTAATATTCTCTGCGATAGAATCGAGTCATCTCAGGATAGGATTCACATTCTTTTGTGTTTCCCGCTTGATGTTTATATATAATAAATCGTACTTTGAGAAAAAGCCCGGAAAAAAGCTGCGAACAGAAGACTGATTTTTATGATCAATGATTTGAAAACGAGAGTCTGTGCGCCGGTTTAATCGCAATAGGCTTTGTATTTGATGTTTCCGCTTTGGACGGCTGTTCTGTTTTCAATATTAGTTCCCGTAATGATGTTTATGGAACCTTTCCTCAGTATACACTGCATCAAACTGAGCCCGATAGAGTTCGCGGTAGAAGCTGGGGCGGCTGATCAGTTCCTCATGAGTGCCCTGCTCTGCCACTCGTCCGTCCCGCATGACCAGAATGAGGTCCGCGTTCTTGATCGTCGAAAGCCTGTGCGCGATCACAAAACAGGTTTTATCTTTCATCAGGTCCCGCATCGCGGCCTGAATCTGCTGTTCCGTACGTGTATCTACATTTGAAGTCGCTTCATCCAATATCAGCATATTCGCATCCAGCAGCATCGCCCGCGCGATGGTGAGAAGTTGTTTCTGACCTTTGGATATTCCTGATCCGTTGTCAGTCAGCATCGTCTGATACCCCTGCGGCATATGCATGATATAGTTGTGGATCCTGGCTGTTTTTGCGGCAATGATGACGTCTTCCATGGAAGTATTTTTGCGCCCGTAAGCGATGTTATCGAAGATCGAGCCGGAAAACAGCCAGGTGTCCTGCAGGACCATGGCATAAGATTTACGCAGGGACTCCCTTGTGACATTTTTGATCGGATGTCCATCCACCCGGATTTCTCCGGCATCTACATCATAAAAACGCATGAGCAGGTTGATGACGGTGGTTTTCCCGGCACCTGTCGGGCCGACGATCGCGATCATAGAACCGGGCCGGGCATGAAGATCAAATCCGGTAATCGTCGGCTGCTTCTTGTCATAGGAAAAATCGACTTTATCGATCACCACATCACCTTCCGCATGCTCCATCACAAAAGCATCCGGACTGTCGGCTTTCTCCGGTTCCTCATCGATAAGCGCAAAGACACGTTCAGCCGCGGCAAATGCGCTTTGCAGTTCAGCTATGATATTCGCCACCTCATTGATCGGACCGGAAAACTTCCGGGAATACTGGACAAAGCTGGAAAGGTCCCCCAGCAGGATCTTTCCTTTCAAATACAAAAGGGAACCGAAAATGCAGACAAATGCCAGGGACACGTTGTTGATAAATGTAACGGAAGGTCCGGTGACTGTTCCATTAGCCTCAGCCTCTGTATAGGCATTGACCGCTATTGTGTTTTTCTCTTCAAACCGCTGTTGCACGGCTTCTTCCTGTCCGTAAGCACGGATGGTCTTTTGCCCGCTGAGCATTTCCTCCACAAAACCGTTCAGCTCACCCAGCTTGCGGCTGCGGAAGCGGAACAGCGGACGCACCCGTCCCGCCAGCCAGCGGGTAAACAGGATCGTAACAGGGATGGTAATGGCAAAAATTAAAACCATTGCCGGGGCGATGGACAGCATCAAAGCAAGTGATACTGTTACAGTAACAGTACTCTGCAGGATCTGCAGCGCATCAGAAGCCAGGGACTGGTTCACTGTATCTACGTCATAGGTTATAACGCTTACGATATCCCCCACCTGACGGTTGTCGAAAAAACTGACAGGCAGACGGGTCAGGCTGTCAAAAATATCCTTCCTCATCTGTCTGGCGACTGCCCGGGAAAGGCGGATCATGACGAATTGCAGCAGATAGCTGAATACCGAGGAAAGCAGATAGCATGCAGCCATCCATCCCGCACAGCGCAGCACAAAGGGGATATCAACACTTTCTCCTGTCGTAATGGCGTTGATCGCCCGGCCGGAGAGCTTTGGCCCGTACAGAGAAAGGAGGCTGGATGCGGCTGAAAGAAAAACCGCCAGCACAATGAGACGCCGGTTCCGCCCCAGATACTGCCAGAGCCGTTTGAGCAGCTGTATATGGCTCCGCCGGTTCCCGGCCGGTGAAGCCTGACGGATACTGTTCATTCACCCGCCTCCTCACCGACGCTCATCTGCGTCTCGGCAATGTGACGATACTCCCCGCATTGCTCCATCAGATCTTCATGCTTTCCGGAGCCGATCACTTTGCCGTCATCCAGTACCAGGATCCAATCCGCATGGCGCAGGGAAGAGATCCGCTGGGCGATGAGGATGGTTGTAGTATGAGCATGGTTTTTCTGCAGTGCATGGCGGAGCAGGGCATCCGTACGGTAATCAAGGGCGGAAGAGGCATCATCCAAAATCAGAATGTCCGGATCTCCCGCCAGGGCTCTTGCGATCAGCAGCCGCTGCCGCTGCCCTCCGGAAAGATTGCTGCCGCGGATCGCTACAGGCGCTTCCATACCGCCTTCTTTTCCGCTGATGAATTCCAATGCCTGTGCATCCTGTGCGGCTGACGAGATCCCGTCTTTTTCCAGCGGACGGAAGAAGCGTATGTTTTCCGAGATCGTGTTTTCCATCACAAAATCGTTCTGAAATACGGTACCGAAAAGGCTGCTCAATTCGTCTTTTTTATAAGAGCGGACATTTTTACCGTCGATAAGGATCTCTCCGCTGTCAGCGTCATAGATGCGCATCAGCAGATTGATGATCGTGCTTTTTCCGGACCCTGTTGTACCTAAAATGCCCAGTGTCTGCCCGCGAAAGAGCCTGAAGCTCAGATGGGAGATGTTTTCCCCGACCCCGCTGTAGGAGAAACTGACATCCCGGAATTCAATATGGGGCACGGGACCTTTTTCAGCGGGCTGATCCTGTACCGGATCGTATTTAAAATCCTCCGGCAGGTCCAGCACATCTGCCACGCGGTGTGCCGAAGCGGTCGAACGGGAAGCCATGATGAAGATCCGAGTCACTCCCAGCAAGGCATTCAGGATCATGACAAAATACTGCAGGAATGCGACGATAACGGAAGGCTTTGTCCCGCCTCCGGACACCCTGTATGCCCCGACGACCACGACAGCTGTGAGTCCCAGATTCAGAACAAGAGAGGCAATGGGGTTGTTCAGTGCGGATATGGAGCCGGCTTTGACGTCGATCCGGGTCAGTGTATCATTTACCTCGTCAAACCGATCCCTCTCAAACTCTGCTTTATTGAGCGCCCGGATGACGCGGACTCCCGTTACATTTTCCTGCACTACCCGCACGACATCGTCCAGAACGGTTTGTTCCCTGGTATACAGCGGGACGCTTTTCCGGGTGATCATCCATACAGATAGAGCAATGATCGGCAGCAGCGAGAGCGGAACCAGTGCAAGGCCGGCATCCATGGCAATCATCATGATCACGCCTCCGATGAGCAGACTCGGCGCACGGATCCCCAGCCGCTGCCCCCTCGCAAGGAATTCATTCACCCGATAGGTATCACTGGTCAGACGGGATTCAGCAGACGGCACAGTCAGCTTATCCATCTGCCGGGCGGAGAGGCTGTTCAGTTTTTGAAACAGGTCATAACGAAGCTTCCGGGTGATCTTTCCTGAGCTCGAGGCAGACATTCGGTTGGCAGTGATATTCAGCAGCAGACACAAACCGGCGCACAGGATCATCAGAGCTCCGTAACTGTAAATCCGGTTCTGCTGACCCGGCACGGTCCCTTCCCGGAGAATCCGCTCCATAAAATACGGAACGAAAAGCTCGGCAACCGCACCGGCGAGTTTGATCGTCAGTGTCAATGCGATAAAAAATCGGAATGGATAGATATATCTTTTCAGTCTTCCCATGCTGCTTTTCGCCTTCATCCCGCCATCCGAATCGGCCGGACAATTTCTTCTCCCGGAATTAGTGTAATTATATCTTTGTTTGAACTGAAATCATGCCTTTGACCGCTATGGTTTTCGAGTGATTTTATTATTCCATGATTTTTCCGAAGCTGTTCAGGGTATAATAAATCTATCCATTATAATGTGAATTTTTCTAATCAGCAGGGTTCGCAAGAGAGACCTGTCACTGCATAAGAATAACAAAGGGTTTTCAAAAAACAAGGGTGGCTATCATGGAAAGGAACAAACTGTTCAAAGAACTGGTAAAAAAAAGCCGCAGTTACCGCGGATATGACGAATCCCGCAGAATTACAAGAGAAGAACTGCTGGAACTGGTGGACTGCGCACGGTTCGCGCCGTCCAGTGTAAACCGGCAGCCGTTTCAGTACCTGCTGGCATATGAGCAGGAGGACCTGGACAAAATTCAGCCGCTGACAGGCTGGGCACGGGGACTTCCGCAGATGAAGCTCCCCCATCCCGGCAAATGCCCGACCGCGTTTATCGTGATCTGTCAGAATACCGATTGGGATCCGGATCTGAACCGATACCTTCGGGATGTAGGCATCGCTGCCCAGACAATGCTCCTGGCAGCGGCGGAAATGGATCTCGGCGGGATCATGATCGGCAATTTCAGTCCGAAGAAACTGGCTGAAACCATGGAACTTCCGGAAAACATCGTTCCGATGCTGATCGTCGCTTTCGGAAAACCGGATGAAAAAATCGTCCTTACCGAAGTTGAACCCAACGAAAGCCTGAATTATTACCGGGACGATCAGGATACGCACTATGTTCCGAAACGTAAACTGAAAGATATTGTTCTTTGATATGAATACAAATACGGAAATAAAAGCCGGAGATATCATAACCCTCGGACGCTATTCACGGGATGATTGGGAATCCTGCCCGATTGAATGGATCGTGCTTGCAAAAGAAGAAGCAAAAATATTGCTGCTCAGCAGGTACGGGCTTGATACCCAGCCTTACAATAACAATCAGAAGAGTATTGCGCTGCCGCCTTACTATAATAATTATACGAGTGTTACCTGGGAAACCTGCACACTGCGCCAATGGCTGAACGGGATTTTTTATGAATATTCCTTTACTGAAGACGAGAAGAAACTGATCTGGTTGTCGAAACTCGATAATCCGAATAATCCGGAATTCAGAACCTGGGGAGGAAATCCCACTTCAGACCGGATCTTTTTGCTGAGCCTTGATGATGCTGAAAAATATCTTGATTCAGACGAAAAGAAATTCTGCCGGCCGACCGGATGGGCGATACATTTCGGAGCAGAGGTTGATGAATACAGCGGCGCTTCAAATTGGTGGCTGCGTTCACCGGGGCATGACTCCCAACACGCTGCTGTATTTCCCTCCAATCCTTATGTCTCAGATGTCTACAAATTTGTAGGACATTATTTCAGAAATGAAAGTACCGTCGTACGGCCGGCTCTGTGGCTGTTGAATCTGTGATCCGGCAAAAATCTTAATGATCCGCAGATCTTTTCGTCTTACCCAGGACCGTTCGGATTTCTCTTCGGACGTTCCTTTTGAGAAACATCCGGATGCGAACCATATGGATCCGGATAGCTTCCGTTTACAGAGAAAAACTGATCTTACCATCCCATCATTTTCAGCCAGTCAGCGGTTTTCTGCTGCCGGTTTGTGATCTCAGCTTCAGAATAAGCGCCGAGGGTCAGCTCTCCCCGTATCTCTCCGTCCAGAATATAAAGGATCCGCTGACATTTTGCGGCTACACGGCTGTCGTGGGTTACCATGAGAATTGTCGTCCCCGCCGCATTGATCCGCAGAAAAGCCCGGAGAACTTCCTCTGATGCGGTTTGATTTAAAGCCCCCGTCGGTTCATCTGCGAAGAGGATCCGGGGAGAGAGCATCATGCTCCTGCAGATACACGCGCGCTGCAGCTGTCCCCCGGATACCTCAGTGATCCTTCTGTCCGCGAGATACCTGATCCCGAACTGTTCCATTAATTGCAGGGCTTTTTCTTTCTGTTTTGCATGGAAGGCTCTGCTTTTATCCGCGTGAACCGATGGCAGAAGAATATTGTCGAGGATATTCAGATTCGACAGCATGTTCATCTGCTGGAATACAAACCCCATCCCGGTCAGACGCAGCCGGGCTTTGTCATCTTCAGACAGCTGTACGATTTCGGTGTCACCAAGCCATACTTCTCCGGAATCTGCCTGATCCATTCCCGATACATTGTAAAGCAGTGTGGATTTTCCGGAACCTGACGGCCCCATGATCGCAATCATTTCCCCTTCATCAACTGAAAAACTGACATCTTTCAGAATATTATTTTTGCATAAATTATTTACCTTCATCAATACTTTCATTTCAAATTCCTTTCTGTTCACATCTCTATTCACGTCCGGTACAGCATTCATATGCCTTGATACGGTCGATTTCCTTCAGACTGATCCATGCCGCGGATGCAGCAACCGTGATGATGAGCAGCGGGACAAGGATAAAGGTCCGGAGAGGGTCGATGATAAAATGAAATCCTGAAGCGCCTAAAGAACCGAGAAGCATCCCTGCCAGATTCTGCCCGGGGATCAGTCCCAGAAAAACGCCGGCAGCCATACCGGTCAGAATATACATCGCCGATCTTTTCAGATACGATATCCGGATATCAGCCGAGATGAATCCAAGCGCCTTTTTCAGGGAACAGTCATTCCGTTCCTGCCATATCGTCAGCCTGATAAAAAGCAGGACAACGACCGCGAGCACCAGAGCGGAGGAAAACATCGTCAGCACAGCAGCCTTTTGGATGCGGGTAATGGTTTGCCCGTAAATGGCATTCACATAGTTGGCAATATCCGTCACACGGATGGAGGCGTCATAGCTCTTTACGAGATCCTGATATCTTTCAGTCCACGACGCGGCCTCGTTTGGGTCCTTCAGCGTCACATAGATTACGCTCCACATCGGCCGTTCGGAATTTTCATCATCTTCAAAGCGGGCTTTTGCCGTTTTTCCGCCATTTGTGATATCGGAATAAATGCCGCAGATTCTGCATCTGACTGTTTTGTCCGTGCCGTTTTGTCCCATCCGGATCGTTACATAGTCGCCGACGCCAAGACCAAGCTCGGATGCATTCAGCATAGAAAGGGCGATCTCATCTTCCCCTTCGGGCCAGCTTCCCTCGCTGTAACTGACAGGATACTGGCTGTGATCCCCGTTTTCGATCAGAAGGCTGTATTCACTGCCGTCTTCCAACATGACCCGGTAAGAACGGGTCTCCATGAGGACAGCGCCGTTCGTCTGCTCGTCCTTTTTGATATCGCTGAGAATTGTCCCGGTTATTTCCTCGATCCGGTCGGTCTGTCTGATATCGATCCGGATCTGGCTGCTGCCGATCCCCATATAGGTGACGAAACGCGGAGATGCCAGCGTACTCGCGATATTCTGCGGGATCAGGATCAGTGCGGTGACGGCTGCGGTGATGACAGCGATGAACAGATAGCGGTTTTTCTTATTTTCAAATCTGCCGATACCGTAAAGAGCCTCGACGGCCGTCAGTTTATCCGTGGCTTTCAGGGTCCGGTGAACGGAAAAGAGGATCAGACCTTCCACTGCCAGTATTCCCGCGGCAGATAACAGGAAGATCAGCCCCATATTTTCCGGCATCCCATACAGATTACACATTTGTCTGCGCATAGGTATCGAAACCGGCAGCGCACACAGCACGCCGATCAAAGCACCGATGACCGAGAGGATAAGAAATTTGGAAAAATACAGGCTGTGGATATCCGTCCGGGAGATCCCTATCGCTTTCATCATTCCGATCTCCCTCTTATCCTTTTCGAGACTTGTCAGAAGGATATACCTGATGCAGAGGATCGATATCACCAGGATCACAACGCTGACCAGGAGGATCACAAGGATCATCATCCCGTCAGAAAGAGCATTCATCAGGCGGATCAGCGGGTAGGTGATGGTCGGTCCGTTTCCCGGCAGACCGGCATCTCCGTAGGCAGTAGAAAAGGCATTAACATCTTCTCCTTCCTGCAGTTTAAACTCGATCAGATATTCTTCATCGCCCAGGAATTTCAATCTTACGTAATCCTGTTCGTTCACCAAAAAACGCTTGGAAGAGGCCATCATGGAATTCATCTGCGAATCACGAAGGAATCCCGCAATGGTGAGCTCCTGCGTCCCGATACGCATGGGATCACCGGTTTTCAAATCGTATTCATCGCGGTAGCATATCGGAACAAATACAGACCCCTGAGACACCCGGATCCTGTTTCCATCCAAATCGAGAAGGTAATCAAAAGAGCTGCTTTGAATACACAGGCCGTTATCCTGAGTATTATCCGCGAGAGAATGCTCTCCCAGGGAAAGATCTCCGTTTTCGAGGTTCAGAAACGTTGAAATCTGCATCTTCTTGACACCGGGATAGGAAGCAGAAAACTCATTCAGTGCGCTGATGTCGATTTCTCCGCTGTGCATCTGGAGAAAATCCGGAGTTTCGGCGGTTTCCATCAGGCGGTCGATCGAATTCAGCAGACTGCCGAACAACATGACAGACAGTCCCATCAACGCTGCCGAAACAGACATAAAACAGATGACAGCTGCCGTGACCAGCTTATTATTTTTGAAGTCATTTTTAATCAATCGTACCTGCATGATCTTCCAGATTCCTTACGCTTTTGAAATAGTAAAGTGCAGCGGCGGTTACGATCAGTAAAACGCCGGATATCATGATGACCTGCGCCGCGCCTCTTCCGACAGAGATATTCCGTACCGCCGAGATCCGGTCAGCCAGCATTCCCGCGGTGCCGTATGCAGCAACATAGCCGATTTGGGACAGAAAGCTGATGAGTCCCCATGCCCGCCCCTGTTTATCGGCTTCGATGTTGGTCCGGACCAGATAATCCAGACAGTTATTCGCAGAAGGGAGCATAAAGAAAAACAGAAAGCCGAAGGCACAGATGATGTAAATATTTTCCCACCCTCCGAAGCCTATCATCGCTGCGCCTGCGGCTGCCAGAGAGAGGCACAGCGTCAAAACGTATTTCCCGCTGATCCCTTTGATGCCCAAAAGGATACTTGAAACCAGCATACCGACGGCGCAAACCGTTTCTCCGATGCCAAGGGTCTTGCTGTCCGTGAAACTCAGGATCATGGGCTCGGAAAGGATCTGTATCGCTCCCATAAAGCAGGTCATGACAGAAGACACGATAATCAGGATCAGGACTCCCTGCTTCCCTGTGACAGCCTGCCATCCGTCACGGAAGCTTTTCCAAAACGGATCGGACGGTTCTGCTTTTTTCATCTCCAGTCCGTTCCGGACCACTGCGGTGCAGACCACCGTGAGGAAAAAGGTGCAGATGTCGATGATAAGCAGAAGCTGGATATTTCCGGCTTCCAGAAGCAGACCGGCTAACAGGGGCGATATCAGGTACCGCGCGCTTCCTGCAAGGCTGACCATTCCGCTTGCCTTTGAGTATTCTTCCTTCGTCAAAAGGTCGGTAACGGTAGCTTTATAGGATGGTTCTAAAAGAGAGGAGAACACGGAGCTGATGAAGACCCCGATGCAGATCTGATAAAGCTGAGCGCCTCCCGTCATCATACAGACAAGAATATAGATCAGCCCTAAAGCGGACAAGCCGTCTCCGATCATCATCAGCAGACGGCGGTCATACCGGTCTGCCAATACGCCGGCAGGGGCTGAAAGGAGCAGTGTAGGCAGAAATGCAAGCAGCGTGACCAGTGCCATGCTTCCGGCGCTGCCTGTCAGGCTGAACACATAGACACCGAGGCCGAAACTGCTCAGTCCCCCGCCGATGGCGGAAATCAGTTCACCGCTCCAGAGGAGAAGAAATTTACTGTAATTGGATTTATTTTTCATCTGCATTCTCCTTTACATAACCGACAGATTGTCGGTTATTTGTTGTCAAAAAAAAGGACTTATTTTTCCTAAGTCCATCCCGGCCGGTTGTGCTTACTTCGAAAAAATACGCATGATCGGTTCCTGAAGTGTTCCTTCTGCCGTACCCATTATGCGTTCTGCATGACAGATAAAGGCCTGTATCTTCTGCGTTTTCTCCTCGGGGCTCATGACTGCCAGGTCATCAAACGCGATATTGGAATAGATCATTACCATCTCTGCCGCTTCTTTCGGGTAAGGGGAGTGGAAGATTCCCTCTCTGTTTCCTTCTTCGATCAAATCAGCAATAATTGGTACGATCCCGCTGATCAGCTTTTCCTGCATTTTCTGATGCAGCAGGGCATTCTGCGGTTTGTGTACCTGGATCATGACTTCTTCCCCGATCCCGGAATCAACATTCAGCGCGCAGATCGAACCTGTCAGCCGGTCCAGCAGCGGGATCTGCCTGTCTTCGGTGATTTTTTTCGCATCACTCATCATGGTGTTGTTGATCCTGTCTATCACGGAGTCCAGAATATCTTCCTTGGATGTGAAGTGGTGATATAACGTCCCCCTTGCGATTCCGATGGCGTTGATAATATCATTTGTACTGGTATTGTCAAAGCCGTTGGCAGCAAAGAGCTGTTCCGCAGTATCCAGTATCTCTTTTTTTCTTGCGTCGCCGCGTTTTTCGTGTCTCATATCAAAGCAGCCTTCCGGTTTCAATAAAACCGACAACCTGTCGGTTTCTCTATTTTAGCACATTTTCTGCGACTCAAAAAGTGATTATTACAAATAAATTTTCCCAAAGATGCAATTGTCTCAGGTAACCATTTCTCTGTTTTCCGCATCATGTCCCATCGGGGTCCGGACCGAAAGGTCTTTACCCATCATGAGATGTGAAACCGTCCCCGTCTCTGATGAGCTGGGCAAGAATGCGGCGCATATCGGCGGCCTGGTCCGGGTAGATCTCGGCGAAAGCGGGATCGTGGGCAAGGTAACAAATCTCATCCGTTGTAAAGATAATTTTGTCATCCTCGTTGTCCGCGCTGCGCGCGAAGGCATGGTGCAGAACCTCCAGGTAAAACGGCTTGTCCATACTTCCGGGGGAGAGCTCCGGCGGATCATCCGTCGGCTGCCCGGTTTCGTGTATCAGTTTATTCTCGCCGGGATCGGAGAAAATACCGGGCGATTCTTCGCACTCCGCTCTTTCCGGATTATCCGGCTTCCCGGATAGCCCTATTTCGGAACTGCTCTGTTCCAAATTATCTGTTGAAACTTCGTGTATCAGTTCCTTCCTTCCGAGATCATCTCCGGTCACTTCATTCGAATCGCCGGGGGAGAGATCCCGCTCAGGAAAGCTGCCGTGCGATTCTTTGTCTTCCGTGATTTCCCTTTCGGGATCGTCCGCCTCCGCTTCCTCGGTTCGGACTTCCGGATCATCCGTTATCCCGGATGTTTCTGCTTCAGAGGATTTTTCTTCCGTCGGACTGTTCACTGTTTCCGTCATGGATCTGCTGTTTTTCGCTTCCTCTGTCATGGCTTCCGGAGTTTTCGTTTCACAAGTCTTCTCTTCCGGTTCCGATATATGGTTTTCGGAGTTCACAATTCCTAATTCCGTATTAGATAATGCTTCCGCATTCCGCATTCCTAATTCCGAATTAGGTAATGATTCCGCATTCCGAATTCCGCATTCCGCATTGGACAAAGTTCCGAATTTTTCTCGGGAAGCGCTGAGAGCGTTTCTGCGGCTGACTGATGGGCTCTTCGATCCGTCAAGCGAAGTAAGTGCGCGCGGTGCGGCAAGCGCTGACGGTTCAAACAGCGCGGCAACATCCGGCAGCGCATGCCCACGATTCAAAGCAGACTGCGTATCCGGCAACGCTTCCGCATTGGGTAATGATTCCGAATCCCGAACTCCGCATTTCATATTGGGTAATGATTCCGCATTCCGCCTTCCGCTTTCCGAATTCAATTTGTCCCGCGTCTTATACAGCCGCAACAGCAGGTTCGTCCAGCTCAGCTGATTGATAAGCAGGCGTTCGCTGATCTCCGGATGGGACTTTGCCGTCTGGATCACGCCGAGATAGCTCTTGCGGAAATGGTAAGAAGAAACGCTGATGAGCTCTCCGATCTGCATCGGAGCCTGGGAGAGGTCCTCACCCCGGTTGTGCAGGGTGACCAGACCGCGTCCCATGGTCATGACGCCTTTCATCACGAGTTTGGACAGATCTGTAAATCGTTTGGAAAAATAATTGGCTTTCTTCGCTTCATCGATCCATGTAACCAGAGAATTATAGGCGAAGCCCATGATCTGGCGGGGATCGACATCCTGCGAAGCGAAAGGATCGACCACATCGGTCGGCAGCGGAGCCATGGCAAGGATTTCCCGATCATGAGGCATGACCGCGCCCGCATAAAGCGAATACAGCGCGTCTTTGTACATCATGCCGAATGTTGGGTTATCGAACGGGTTGATTGCCATGTGTGCTCCTTTCAGTCGCAGGGGTAGGAATAAGGTGAAAAGTGAAAGGTGAAAGGTGAAAAAGTGTAGTATTGGCTATATGGTGTGTAGTGGATAGGATATAGTGGTATGTAGGGTGTAGGGTTTAGGGGATAGGGTATAGGGAAAATAGGAAGCGGCTTCGCCGCATCTTTATTTCGAGTAACATCCACCAATCACTGACCACCGGCCACCGATCACAAACAACCAGCTACCAGTCACCAGCCACCAACATTTTCACCTTTCACTTTTCACTTTTCACCTTAATTACTTTCCCTTATTCCTGCCTCCATTTCATATTTCTTATTTCACAAAAGAGTCTACACTACAATTTGAAAAAAGAAAACCGGCAATGTTGTCGGTTGACAAAACCCAAAAAGTGTGGTAAGACCCGAGTTTGCCACTTTAAAACATGAAAAAGGGACCGATTTGGCCCCTTTTTACGACAAAAGAAAGAAAAATGTGAGTAAATTATTTTTGAATTTATGT
>CADACE010000061.1 GCA_902786265.1 uncultured Chloroflexota bacterium
TTCGGCCGCTTTCATGATGAGCCGCTTGTTGGGGTCTGCCGCGCGGAAGGCTTTGCAGGCCGCCTCATAGTCCGCCAGCGCGTCCTTCAGCCTTTCGTCATAGGAGTCGAAATCGGTGATGTGTTCCAAACCAAAGATATCCGGCTCGAAAATCTCTTCGGTTTTTTCGATCTCTTCGATGGATTTTTTCAGTTCGTCGTTCATCACCGGGCTCCTTTCTAAAAGTGTAAAGTTTGAAGTGTGAAGAGTGAAGTTAATTCCGCCGGATCGAGTCTCCGGTCCCTGGCACCTGGCACCTGATACCTGATACCTGATACCTGATACCTACTACCTACATCC
Organism: uncultured Chloroflexota bacterium; assembly: GCA_902786265.1. Taxonomy (GTDB): domain Bacteria; phylum Chloroflexota; class Anaerolineae; order Anaerolineales; family Anaerolineaceae; genus Flexilinea. The sequence goes on from CADACE010000061.1 coordinate 340, forward strand.
TGCTTCTTTCTTCCTGAAAAACAGTTTACAGCAAAACTTGAAAAAAGAAAACCGGCAATGTTGTCCCTTGACTTTTTTAAAATTTGTGGTAGGAAAATAGAACAAAGGTGCCGCGGGATCATTTCTCCCCGGCGCGCGTCAGCGTGTCCGGGAGAAATGATCCCTCCGGCGCCGCCCCCCGGGATGATTTTGGGGTCGGTTCCTGAGGTACGAAGGAACTGAGAAAGACCCCACCTCGTAAGGTGCGGACTTCGTCCGATTGGATTCTGAGCGGGAGCACCGCCCTCCCGCAACGCAGGAAGAGCGCCTGTGTGAAGCTCTAACGGGAGCCCTGACACCTTATCTTCAGGGAACAGTGGCACATCCTTATAATTACAGGCGGTACACATTGTATCAGGTGCCGGTGTACCTTCGTCATGATGTAATGAATATATTTGCGGATAAATTCCATTTTCGCCGGCAATAAGGTAATATTGAAATGATCATGCTGTATTCCGATATCAGTACTCATCAGTGAAAATTCGTGCAGAAACCTTTGGTCATGAATGACTCAAAAATCAGTTTTACAATTCGATCCATGGGAGGGGCTATGAAAATGATGCATAAAACGCGGCTGTGGTCAGCTATTCTGTTCTTATTCGTATTGCTTTCGGTTTTTATTCCCGTTCGTCAAATCACTGTTCAGGCTGTTGAAAACGGCGAAAGCATGATTTATGTACATATCGGAGAAAATGTTCTGACGGTCAAACCGGAGCATAACTCCTCGGCAGACGCGTTCCTTGACCTGCTCTCACAGGGCGATATCACGATTCAAATGCATGATTACGGGAACTTCGAAAAGGTCGGTCCGCTCGGCAGTTCTCTTCCCACAAATGATTCACAAATAACCACCGGACCGGGAGACCTGATCCTGTATCAGGGGAATCAGATCACGATATATTACGATACAAATACATGGAGTTTCACACGCCTCGGCAAGGTACAGGACCTGACACAGGCAGAGTTAAAAGCCATTCTGGGCGGCGGAGATGTCACAGCGGTATTTTCACTGAAGGCAAACCCGGCTGACGAACCCCGGACTGGTGTGTTTGATTTTGAGAAACGGACGGTTCTGCTGAACAGCGGCTATGAAATGCCGATTCTCGGTCTGGGTACCTATGCGCTCGATCATGACACCTGTGTGAATTCCGTAAAGACCCTGCTCAAAAACGGCGGCAGACTGATCGATACGGCTTATATGTATCACAATGAAGAAGCGGTCGGAGAAGGCGTTCGGCAGGCGATGGCGGAATACGGCATCCCGCGCGAAGATATATTCGTGATCACAAAGATCTATCCCAGTCAGTTCAGCAGCGCGGAAAGCGCGGTTGAACTTGCCCTGGAGAAACTGGATATCGGATATATCGACATGATGCTCCTGCATCATCCCGGAACAAACGATGTGCAGGCGTATCAAACCATGGAAAAATTCGTCGAACAGGGCAGGATCCGTTCGCTCGGATTGTCGAACTGGTATATAAAGGAGCTGACCGAATTCCTGCCGCAGATCTCCATCATGCCGGCACTTGTACAGAATGAGATCCATCCGTATTATCAGGAGCAGGACGTCGTCCCCTTTATTCAGGAAAAAGGGATCGTCGTGCAATGCTGGTACCCGCTCGGCGGCAGAGGGTATACCGCGGAGCTGCTCAATAATGAAACGATCAAAAACATCGCGCAGGCACACAATGTTTCTTCGGCTCAGGTCATTCTCCGCTGGGACCTGCAGCGCGGTATCGTTGTTATTCCGGGGTCCGGAAATCCGGAGCATATCAAGGAAAATCTGGACCTTTTCGGTTTTGAACTGACCGGTGAGGAGATGGAACTTATCAACGCACTCGACCGCGGGGAAAAACACGACTGGTATTAATTCAAAAGGATAAAAACTGTTTTATGAAGACAAATTTTGACCCTCTTTATCAGCGTTATCCGTCCCAGCGTTATCCGATTTATGCGCGTAACGGGATGGTGAATTGTTCGAACCCCCTGGCAGCTTCCGCGGGGCTGGAGATCCTGAGACGAGGCGGCAATGCCATGGATGCCGCCGTCGCTGCCGCGGGTACCCTCACAGTCGTTGAGCCGACCGCGAACGGGATCGGTTCGGATGCCTTTGCGCTGGTATGGTCGGAAAAGGACCGGCGGCTTTACGGCCTGAATTCAAGCGGCCCGGCGCCGATGGAACTGGATATTGAAAAAATATGCTCCGAAGGAAAGGACAATGCCGGGGAAATGCCTCACCATGGCTGGACACCGGTCACGGTACCGGGCGCACCCAAAGCCTGGGCGGAGCTGACAAAGCGTTTCGGGCGTCTGTCACTTATGCAAAACCTGGCTCCCGCGGTGAAATATGCCCGGGAAGGCTATCCCTGCTCTCCCAATATCGCCCATGCCTGGCAGTCCGCGTTCCGCAGATATCGCCAAATATTGAACGGCTCCGCGTTTGAGGGATGGTTCCGCACCTTTGCCCCGGACGGGAAAGCCCCGGAGGCCGGTGATATCGTTTTCCTGCCGGATCACGCCGATACACTGGAATCGATCGGCGAGACCGACTCCGAGTCCTTTTATTCCGGGGAACTTGCCCGCATCATTGATGCGGAGAGCCGAAAAGCCGGCGGTTTTCTCCGCTATGATGACCTGGCTTCCTATCAGGCGCAGTGGGTGGAACCGATCCATGTCGGTTATCGCGGATATGACGTCTGCGAGATCCCGCCCAACGGACAGGGGATCGTCGCGCTGATGGCGCTCAATATTCTCAAGGAGTTTGAATTCCCGGAAAAGGACCATGCGGAGACTTACCACCGGCAGCTCGAAGCGATCAAAATGGCTTTCGGAGACGGTTTCCGCTATGTTACGGATCCGAAGAACATGACCATGGATGTGCAGGAGCTTCTTTCTCCCGCGCATGGCGCGGAACTGGCGCGCAGGATGACGGATCGGGCACAGGTATGGTCAGATATCAACCCGCCGAGAAGCGGTACGGTTTACCTTTGCTGCGCGGACCGGGAAGGGAACATGGTTTCTTACATTCAATCCAATTACATGGGGTTCGGTTCCGGAATTGTCGTTAACGGCACCGGGATCGCCCTGCAGAACAGAGGCGCGGATTTTTCTCTGGACCCGCGTGATGTCAATTGTCTGCAACCCGGCAAACGGACTTACCATACCATCATTCCGGGATTCCTGATGCGTGAAGGAAGTCCGGTCGGACCTTTCGGTGTGATGGGCGGCTATATGCAGCCGCAGGGACATGTCCAGGTTGTGATGAATTATGTTGACTTCGGACTTGATCCGCAGCAGGCGCTGGACGCTCCGCGGTGGCAGTGGAAGCATGATCTGTGTGCTGTGGTGGAATCCCGTTTTGACAGTGAAATGGCCCGAGCGCTGCGGCGCAGAGGTCACGATATTCAGCTCGATTTGAACACTTCAGCCTTTGGCAGGGGACAGATGATCGTCCGTCTGGAAAACGGTGTATATGCCGGAGGTACGGAATCACGTACCGACAGCAACATCGCCTGTTACTGAGAAATTATGGGAAATAATTGTGGAAAATAATTCCGGGGACTGCCCTTATCTGGAACTGTCCCCGGATCTGTTTTCAGAACACAAAAAGATATGTATCAGTCCATGTACAACGGTTGCCGAATTTCCAGTTTGATCCGGAAAGAACCGCAGGACCGACGCTGGTTCCGTAACCGTAAATGCTGTGACGGTCCATGACTTGTTTCCCGTCTAAATAAATGTAAACATTCATTCCGTTAACAACCAGCGCAAAATCTGTTGTTCCTTCAAAAGTTGGTACACCATAATAGTTATTACCGTATTTCAGATTTCCGGTCTGATTAAACCCGGACATATATACCGTTCCATCCATTCGTACAGAGGCTAATACATGGTAATTCGTTACAGGATCCGCTCCGAATACGACCCCGCAGCCTGCTTGTGTGGAGTTGGGATGCTCATTTCCGGAAGCCCATGTTAATTTTGATGAGAGGACAAAATTTTCCGCGTCAATCATCGGAAACCAGGAGTAATATCCAAGCTGAGCCATCTCGTCACTGAATTCTCCGATTTTGATAATGCTGCCCGGCTCTTCGGGAATCAGCCCTTCCGAGCGCAGCTCCCCAATAAAATACTGAAAATCGGTTTCGCTGTCAGCATATGCCGAATTGTATAGCGAGAAAATGAATATGCATAAAAATACAAAAATCAAGGTTTTCTTCTTCATTACTGCCTCTTGATTTTTATGAGATGACTTTTCCTTCCAAAACGGCACGCAGATGTTCGCCATACGGACTTTTTCCGTATTTTATCGCGCTTTCTTCTAACTGATCTGCGTCGATCCAGCCCAGACGAAAAGCGATTTCTTCGGGCGCGGAAATTGTCATGCCCTGGTATTGTTCGATCATGCAGACAAAATTCGTCGCGCGCCGCAATGAATCAACAGTACCGGCATCCATCCAGGTAAATCCTCTGCCAAGCAGCTGAGCCTGGAGCCTTCCCTGTTTCAGATACATGTCATTGAGTGTCGTGATCTCCAGTTCGCCGCGGGCGCTCGGTTTTACCTGTGCCGCCATCTCGCTCACGCCTTTCGGGTAAAAATATAAACCGACAATGGCATAATTTGACTTTGGATTTTTTGGCTTTTCTTCAACCGATACTACCTCGTAGCTTTCTTCAAAGCCGTCGCTTTTCCGGTTGAATTCCATGATCCCGAAGCGTTCCGGATCTTCGACGTAATATCCGAATATCGACGCCATGCCTTCTTCTGTTGTTTTGGCTGCCGCGGCCAGTTTTCGTCCCAGTCCGTTTCCATAGAAAATATTATCGCCTAAAACCATTGCACAGCTGTCATCTCCGATGAAATCTTTCCCAAGCGTGAAGGCTTGTGCCAGGCCTTCCGGGCGTTCCTGCACTTTGTATGAGAGTTTGATACCGAACTGGCTTCCGTCTCCAAGCAGTTTAATAATGTTCGGGGTGTCTTCCTTGGTGCTGATGATCAGAATATCCCGGATCCTTGCCAGCATCAGTGTCGACAGGGGGTAATAAATCATTGGTTTGTTGTAAACAGGTAACAATTGTTTTGATGTTACCATCGTTAATGGATAAAGCCTGGTGCCGGCGCCTCCGGCAAGTACAATTCCTTTCATTGCTGCTCCGTGTTTTTTAATATTATAAAGGCTGTGAAAAGCAGTACTTCTCAATGATTTGATATTATACTGTCAGTATTAAAAATTATACCTTTTCATATCATATCATTTTAATTCAAATTTGCCTATAATTTATGAATTAGTATCACAAGAATCAAAATACCCGGATCAAATGTTGATAAAAAGAGAGGTAAGCATAATGAAACAGAAAATTGTCAATGTGTTTCGTACAGACAACCCCATTCTGGCGATGCTTCTTCTGAATGGCGGTACACAGGTGCTGCAGGGAAATCTTGCGAAATTCCCGCAGAACCCCGAATTGTTTGAGTTTCTGGACAGTACCGGAGACAGCGTACTGGTCGAAGGCAGTCCATACGATAGTATCCGGGCGTGAAACCGGGTATTAATGGCGACAGGATCCTGAACCCCAACGAATGGCAGGGTGAAAACCTTCCGGGTTTTGCGCTGATGGAGACCCGTGATATCTTACGGGAGCGCTGGCGGAACAAGGTAAAAAAGGAGTAAAGTATTATGAGAATCAAGTGGGATGAACTTGACGCGGTAAGGATTGCCTCTCCGCATGTAAAAGTGCTGTTTCCGATTATGGAAACAGAAGATGCCAGACAGCTGGCTGTCTTAATGGAAAAGTATACAATATTGCCGGAGAATGTACAATGCGCACTTGGTTATCTTCGCTGTCTCTTGGAATCGACCGAGTTAGGTGCTTATTCGGCTTACGGACAGTACTGCAGGGATCTGCTCAGACATAATCTTGGCCATGTTCCGTTAATGCGGCTGCCGCTTTGCTTTATCGGCTGGGGTGGAGAGCATAATGAAATCGGGCCGGCATATGAGATAGACGCAAAATACTGTATCTGTACGGATTCTAAGATTTTCTACACAGATGACGATATTCAGGACAGCGCTGAATATGCAGAGGAACTGGCTCGTTACATCGAAGCGGCCTCCTCCGGAATCGTTGATGCGCGTGCTGAACAACTGGAACAGCTGAGAACGATGAATGCAGATATCAGACCGGCTCATTGGTGTGTTACTTTTCGATTGGATGATAAAGCGCTGAAAGAGGTCGCTGTGAACGGGAAACCTGTCAAACCTGAAGAAGGAAAGGCAACCTTCATCCTTCCGAAAGCAGGAGAATTTGACTGCATGATTGGCGAGATCGTCCACGGGGATCCGGATAACGCGTTTGTCCTGGCAAAGCACAACTACTGCATGAAATGATTTGTCTTTTACCCGTCACCATGCGTGTCGGTAGTATGCTTAATCCGGAAATGCGGGTTTTCCCCGGTATTATTTAGAAAATTATCTCTGATTCCAACAGTATTCCGTGGCTTCCGGTGTAATACTGTTGGGATCTGTGTTTTTTAAGTAACATTATGGTAAACGCTTATTACCGGCTGCTTACCATAATAACTGTATCCACTGCAGTTTTTTTTGATTTACACTAAAATGCCGTCGTCTTTCCTACATAAGCGGTGTCATCCAGACGCTGACGGGAGACCAGGTCGGCGAAGAAGCCGTCTTTGGCGAGCAGTTTTTCATAGCTGCCGTCTTCGATGATCTTCCCGTTATCAAGTACGATAATGCGGTCGCACTGGCGGATGGTGGAAAGGCGGTGAGCGATCACTACACGCGTGCATTTCATGCGGTCCAGCGCTTCCGAGACCTGTTTCTGCGTCTGATTGTCCAGCGCGCTGGTTGCCTCATCGAACATCAGGATCTTCGGTTTCGGCGCGATCGCACGGGCAATCAGCAGCCGCTGCCGCTGTCCGCCGGAAATGCTGCCCTGTCCTTCCGACATCAGGGTATTCATTCCCATTGGCATATGCCGGATATCTTCAGCGATTCCGGCCAGCTCAGCAGCTTCCCAGGCATTCTCCAGTGTGAGCCAGGGCGCTGAGATGACGATGTTGGAATAAATATCTCCATTGAAAAGCCTGCCGTTCTGCATCACGACCCCGATATTGCGGCGAAGCGATTTGAGGTCCAGTTTTTTGATGTCCTTCCCGTCATAATAAACCGCGCCTTTCTGCGGCGTTTCGAAGCCCAGCAGGATCCGCATCAGTGTGGATTTGCCGCAGCCGGTCTTGCCGACGATGGCAATATACTGTCCGGAGCGGATCTTCAGGCTCAGGTTATCCAGGATCGCGGGACCGTCTTCCGTGTACCGGAAGGTTACGTTATTCAGTTCAATACCGCCGGAAAGCTTCGTTACCATCTCCTTATCCTCAGAGATTTCCGGCTCTGTTTCCATGATCGGACGGACCATTTCCAAAATCGGACGGATCTGGGCTGCGGTCAGCGCGATTCCTGCCAGCGCCATGAAGGCGCCGTTCACCATTCCGTAGGCGGAATTGAATGCATAGTATTCGGCTACGCTGACGTGCGAACGGATCGCGGCGGCATAGATCCACATGGTCCCCAGCAGGGAAACCGCAGTGGACAGCACAGAGCTGATCTTGAGGAACATGGGCGGATTATACTGCAGCTCTGCTGCCCGCGCATAGGTCCTTCCCCAGCGGGCAAAGGCGCGCTGTTCCGCGCCGGAAAGGCGGATCTTCTGGATGCCGGTGATAAGACCGTAACTGATACCGCTTTCCTTGCTTCCCTGCAGCATCTGGTCACGGGTGACCCGCATCTGGAGAAATACGGAAGCGGATGTGACGGCCAGCGACAGGAAGGTGACAAGCATAGCCGGACTTACCAGCGCCGGGGCGTAACGGAAGATCTGCGTTACATAGGCAAGGGAAAATACCGCGCTCAGGCTCGTTGTCAAAACAGTGCTGACCAGCTGCCCTGCCAGGATGCTGATATAACCCACCCGGCTGGAGAGTTCCCCCGCGCTGTAGTTTTTGAAAAAGTTCACAGGCAGTGAAAGCACCCGCATCATGGCTGCTGCCTCGATAGCAATGTTCATTTTTGTGTTGATCCGGGCGATAAACAGGTTTTTAATGATCTCAATGACGCGGGAGGAGATCACCGCGCAGACCATATAGATCCCGATGCCGAGAAGCATACGGCCGGAACCCGAGGGGAGTACCCGGGCGAAGAGGATGTTGCTCAGGTAAGGCAGCAGCAGCCCCATTCCGGTGGCAAAGATCATTGCGCAAGCCAGCATCATCAGGTCTCCGAAGCTCAGCTGTTCGAGAATGTACCTCATCAGGTCGCCGGTACTCATCTTTTTGAGCGGGAAAGGCTTGTAGAAAGCAAAAGCCTCTTTTTCAAACAGATCCTCGTTTTTGCGGGTAACCGGAATGAATTTTCCGGCCGCATGGTCATAATATCGGTACCCTCCCATGTCATTCGGGATCAGTGCGGCGACTTCGCCATTATCCTTCCGTTTGCCAAGCATAGCCCCCGCGGCGTCTTTGTACCAGCCCTTTTCCAGCCGTACGGTGCGGCGCATGATGCCGTAAGGACGCATGAGAAATTCCAGCACCTCGTTCAGGTCGCGGATGGTATCGGGGACTTCCCGGGGCTTGACATGGTAATATTTCAGGATATCGCCGATGGCATCCGTGGTCAGACGGCGGTCGTCATTGAGCGCCTCGCTCATACGCCGTCCCATTACCGCTCCCGCGATCTCCTGGAAGGAATCCTCGATTTGTTCACGATCGGCGTTTTTGCGTTGTATTATTTGTTCTTCAAACCAGCCCATTTTTCTCCTCAGGGTTTAGGGTGTAGGGTTTAGGGTTTAGTGGCAGCTACCAGCTTTGCTATCAATGTAGTCAGCATTCTGCCTACTTCATCCGAGAGCGACAATGCCAACTGTATATTGTCATTTTTTATATATCCAAGATTTACGCAAATTAGACATTGTGTTTGCAGTTCAGCATTAGAACCTCTTGACATTGAGAGAAAATTTATATAATCTCGTCGATTACTTCTTGCGTGACCTTCTGCTATATTGGATGGTATTGAAACAGCTGCTCTCCGCATTTGATCAGAAAGTGCATATCGTTCTTCTGGTGGAAGTAGTTTAACAATACGATAAACTTCAGTGACTAAAGCCATTGACTTCTGCCAGACTTCAAGATCTTTGTAGCTGTTGATCATTTTTTTCTCCTTTTATTATTTAATGAAGGTTTCAGAAAAGTGAAGTTTGTAATTTCTTTCTTGAGTCATACTTTAATCGCTGCAAAGCAGCTGCCTACAAACTCCCTACTCCCTACACCCTAAACCCTATACCCTATTCATTTGAAACCAGCGAAGCATAAGCGCCATTGAGACTGAGAAGCTGTTCATGGGTGCCGCGTTCGACGACGCGGCCGTGGTCGAGGACGATGATCTCATCGCAGTCGCGGATGGTGGAGAGGCGGTGGGCAATGACGATGCAGGAGATACCCCGGTCGCGGATGGAATTGACCACCTCGAACTCTGTCTTGGCGTCCAGTGCGGAGGTCGCTTCATCCAGGATGATCATCGTCGGGTCCTGGGCAAGCACCCGGGCGATCTCGAAGCGCTGCCGCTGTCCGCCGGAAAAGTCCCGTCCGCCTTCGATCAGCTTATACTGATAGCCGCCTTCCCGCTGCATGATATCCTCATGGATATGCGCGTCACGGGCAGCCATGATCATTTCAAAATCCTCAATGGAGGTATCCCACATCTTGATGTTGTTGGCGATGGTATCTTCAAACAGGATAATATCCTGGTCTACAACCGCGACAGACCCGGTCAGGATGGAACGGTCGATTTCGCCGATGGGTTTGCCGTCGAAGAGTATTTCGCCGCTCCAGGGCTGGTAAAGCCCGGAGATCAGTTTTGCAAGGGTGGATTTCCCGCAGCCGGAGGTTCCCACAAAAGCGACCCGCTGTCCCTGCTTCAGCTCCAGGCTGAAGTCTTCGATGAGCGGGGGTGCGAGTTTGGAATAACCGAACGTAATATTTCGTATAGATAAATTTCCGGTCAGCTTGGCGTATTCCTCTGGCTCCGGCCGCTCGGAGAAGGCCTGATCTTCCGGATATTCCATTACATCCTCGATGCGCTCCATGCCGGTGCGCATCTCCTGGATTTTCTGTCCGGAAGAGATGACCTGTTGTGCGGGAGCCATGAAGGCAGTCATAAAGCCCTGAAATGCCAGGATCATACCTTCGGTGAACTTTCCCTGCATGGTGAGCCATACGCCCAGGATCAGCACCAGGATGTTCATCAGTGCGCTGATGGTGCCGGGAATGACACCGATGTACTGGTTCAGTTTTTCATATCTTACGTTCTGGGTATTGACAGAGGCCTGATAGCCGGACCATTTTTCAAAATAACCGTTTTCAGCCCCGCTGGACTTTATGGATTCGATCAGGTCGATCGCGGCGACGGTGGAACCGGAAAGCTTTGCACGGTCCCGCATCATCACGCGGGTGATGTTGACGCGTTTGGCGCTGATGAGCTGTGAGACCAGTACGTTGGCCAGCACCGCGGTAAGACCCACCAATGTCAGCAGCCAGGAGTAGCGCAGCATCACCACCAGATAAAAAATCATCATGACGGTGTTCAGCACCAGCGGCGCCAGGGTGTTTACCACTTCCGCCGCGATGGAGGCATTGGCAGCCTTCCGGGACTGGATATCCCCTGCCATACGCTGGGAGAAGAACTCCATGGGCAGCTTCAGAACCTTCCACATGTAGGTGGCATTGCCAACCGCTGCCATTTTCCCATTGAGCTTGAGCGAATAGACCGCCTGGATCCAGGCAGCCGTCAATTGGATGAAGGTGAGCAGGCCTAATCCGACAAAGAAGGGTGTCACCCAGTCCGGGTTCTTTCCGGGCAGCAGGTAATCCAGAAAAGCGCGGGAGTATCCGGCATTCATGATGCCGATCAGGGAACCGATGATGGTGGTAAGTATGACAAAAGCGACTGCCGCTTCTGCCCCTTTCAGCCTTTCCCTGGCGAAGTTTGCTACGGATTTCGGTTTGCCGGATGGAACAAAATCTTCTCCGGGTTCGATCATCAGGCAGATGCCGGTGAAGGCTTCGTCGAAGCGCTCCATGGTGACGCTGTAATCTCCCCGGGCGGGGTCATTCAGGTAGACCTTGTCGCCTTTAAAGCCGTCGCAGACCACAAAATGGTTGAACTCCCAATGGACTATGCAGGGAAATTTTCCCTCATTCCGCAGGTCTTCCGGTTCAAAGCGGTATCCCCTGGCGACCATGCCGTAACTGCGGGCTGCTTTGAGTACGTTTTTCGCGCTGCTGCCATCCCGGGAAACACCGCAGTCCGCTCGGACCTGTTCCAGCGGGATCCATTTGTCGTAGTATGCCATGATCATGCAAAGGCAGGCAGCGCCGCATTCCAGCGCTTCCATCTGCATCACCACCGGCACTTTAGCGACACCTTTTTTGATCGGCTGTTTGATTTTTGTTTCCGGCATTTTTGTTGTTTCTCCTTCATAGCCAGGGTTTAGCTATAGGTTAAAATCTATAGGTAATAGGGTTTAGGTAATGCAATAGAGAGGTCTTCTCTTATCACTAACTCCCGAATACTGATTTTAATTATCAAAAAACATTCGCACATATTTCTCCGGATCGTTCCGATATGGAAAACAGAGACGTTTTCGGAACAGACGGTGATAGGTGCAGCCGCCTCCGCAGACGGGCAGCCAGATACATTCCCTGCATTCTTCATCCGGAACAGGACAGACTGCATTCAGAAACATCATCAGGTTGTCCGGGTTTGAAGCTGTTGTCAGCGGATCCGCGGGATCCCATTCCCCGGCATTTCCAAAACTGAGCTTCGGATCAGCGGCAGTTTCCAGACATTTATAAAGCCTGCCCTTTTCATCAATCGTAACACAATACAGCATATGCGCAGCACAAATGAAAGCCGGTCTGTGGGAAGGCCGCTTTTCCTGATGTAATTCCGCTTTCCAATCCGGAGGTCTGTCGATCAGCTCTATCCGGCTGCCGCGCTGTTCTGCCGCATACGAACCGAACACGGGTTTCGGACAAAACCTGAACGTATTTCCGGATTCTTTTGCGAGTTCTTCGATAAAGGCGCCAAGCTTTTCTGTTTCATCACGGTTTCCCCCGTGCACATTATGACGGATGTTTACCTTGAACGGAAGCGGCTGCCGCAGGTTCATGATAATGCGTTCAAAAGTGGGACTGCCATCCGCTAGGTGGCGGGTGGCATCATGGGCGGCACCGATCCCGTCAATGGTGACCTGGGCTCTGGATACATTCGCGGCTTCCAGTATCTTGACGTTTTCCGGGGTCAGCAGGTATCCGTTCGTGATGACTTCCGCTTTGTATACAGCATGATGTTCTTCGGCAAGTGCCATGAGCTTTGAAGAGAGAGAACTGATAACATCGGGCGCCAGAAGCGGTTCGCCGCCGTACCAGGAAACGTTTAATTTTTCCGATTTTCCTGCCTTCATCATGCGCCGGGCAAGGGACAGGATATCCTCCTGAACCTCCGGCGGCATTTTGCCGGATCGATGGTTCTCAAAGCAGTATGGACAGTCAAAATTGCATCCCAGCGTAGGACAAATCGTCAGACTCACAACAGACCCGGAACCGCAGGAGATCTTTCCCATGGTTTCCAGAGCTGCCCTCTCGTCGAAATTCACGATCACGCCGCGCTTTGCAAGACGGGGAATGACGGGATGATCCTCACTGATCTTATCGAGGCTGTTCATCAGAAAAAGATCCACCGGGCCGTATTCTCCGCAGGTCTTTTTGTAAAGATTGGCAACAGCCAAAGTCCCCTTCTCCGGCAATTCCGCGGTAAGGTTATATCGTGACAAATGCCATCCGGCTTCGGCAGCAGTGCGTTTGCTTTGTGAGGACGTGTTCTCTTCCGGCATGGATCAATTTGTTAAAAGCGCGATCGGGTGAAACACCTGAGCTGTTCCGTTCGCGTCGACCCCTTCCACGGTACCGAAAATGCTCCACGCAAGCATGCCCAGGAGCAGGATCACCAGCGCCAGCAGTACCAGCCAGACCGTGGGTGTGGTCACACGGATATAATCATTCAGCTGTTCCGGGCTGGATACCCGGTCGATGCTCTTTTCACGGAAAATACTCATTATTCCTCCCAAATTCTCTCTTTGTTACAGCTGATATTGCCTCTGTTGTCTGAAATTTTAAATGAACATAAAACTCCTGTCAAGGATTTTGTCGTGCGCAGAGGTCTTCAAAGGTATAACTTATGGCTGAGAAAGAATAACATTTATCACAATTGACATATTATATCTTTTACGCTAAAATCTTAAGGAATCAGGCAGATGCCTGACAAATCAAAACAATTGGAGGAATATATGAAAAAAGTTTTTGCGTTGATTCTGGCTGTTGCCATGATCCTGACTCTGTCGGCTGTTGCGTTTGCCGATACATACAATGTTGCCTATCTGATCAATGGTAACCTGGGTGACAAGTCCTTCTTCGATTCCGCCGAATCCGGCCTTGAAAAGCTTGCCGCTGACGGCCGCATTGAATTCACCCCCATCGAAATGGGCGGTACTGATGAAGACCAGCCGACCTGGCTCTCCACCCTTTATGATGTCTCCGAATCCGAAGAATATGATGTCATCATCTGCGGTACCTATCAGATGCCTGACTACCTGAAGGAAGTTGCTACCGCTTATCCGGATCAGAAATATATCATCTTCGATGACAACACCTATGTCGGTGAAAACAGCAATGTTCTGAACCTGACCTACAAGCAGAACGATATGGGCTACCTCGTGGGCGTTTATGCCGCCAGCATGACCACCGATACTTCCCTGGACAAGATGAACGACGCAGCCGTTGTCGGTTTCGTCGGCGGTGTGGATTCCCCGGTCATCAATGACTTCCTCATCGGCTTCATCGAAGGCGCCCAGTCCGTCAACCCGGACATCAAGATCGACACCCGCTATACCAACGACTATGTCGATACCGCCATCGCGAAGGAATACGGCCTTTCCATGATCAACGATAATAACTGCGATATCATCTGGGGTGTCGCGGGCAACGCCGGCAATGGTGCTGCTGAAGCTGCTCTGGAAACCGGCAAAGCCTGGTTCATCGGCGTCGACTCCGACCAGGAACTGACCCTGAGCCCGGATCTGGCTGCCCTGACCCTGACCTCCGGTCTGAAGAACATCGGCAACTCCCTCGTCTGGGTGTTTGACGAACTCGATGCCGGCAAGGAATACTGGGGCACTGAAGTTACCCTCGGTCTGGCCGAAGGCGGTGTCGGTATCGTTACCGATAAGAACTTCGACAAATATGCCTCTGATGCGACCAAGGCCGCTGTCGCCGCAGCCGAAGCTTCCGTGCTTGCCGGTGATATCGTTGTTGACACAGCCATCGGCGCAAATGCCGCAGATGTCGTGAGCGCCCGCGAAGCGGTTCGCCCGTAATCTTTTCGGTCTGTCGACTTAAGAGTTTTATTAAATCTCATGAGGAGGCTCCCCGGAGCTTCCTCATGTTCGTATAAGCGGGAGGAATTTAATCATGACAGATGGAATACCCGGTACGAAGGACGAATATGTCGTCCAAATGAAGAAAATTTCAAAAGTTTATCCCAACGGCGTTGCGGCAAACCAGGACGTCGATTTCAACCTCCGCAGAGGTGAGATCCATGCGCTGATGGGCGAAAACGGGGCAGGAAAAAGCACCCTGATGAAGATGCTATTCGGGCTGGAACAGCCGACCAGCGGTGAAATCGTCGTTAATGGTGAAACGCTGAATCTCAGTTCACCTTCGGTCGCTATCGCCCATGGGATCGGGATGGTTCACCAGCATTTTATGCTGGTGCCGAGCCTTTCCGTAGCGGAAAATATGGTTCTCGGGATGGTCCCGACAAAATCCGGCACGTTCATCGATAAAGCCAAAGCCATCGAGATCACGAAGGAATATGCCGAAAAATTCAATCTTCATGTGGAACCGGAAGCGAAAGTAATGGATATTCCGGTTGGCATGAAACAGAAGGTGGAGATCCTCAAAGCCCTGGTCCGCGGCGCTAAGATCCTGATCATGGATGAACCGACAGCCGTGCTGACTTCGCAGGAAACCGCTGAGTTATTTGTCGAACTGAAAAACCTGAAGAATCAGGGATACACCATCGTCTTTATTTCCCATAAGCTCAATGAGATCATGGAAATCACTGACCGGCTGACGATCATGCGCAAAGGCCGGAGCATGGGTGTTTACTACACTAAGGACGTCACGAAAGAAGAAATTTCCCGACTGATGGTCGGCCGCGACGTTGTGCTGAGCGTCCAGAAGGATAAGGCAGTTCCGAAGCAGTCCATCCTGAAGGTCCGCGACCTTGAATACGTCAACGAGTGGGGCAAGAAGATGCTGGACAAGGTTTCCTTTGATGTCCGGGCAGGTGAGATCCTTGGCATCGCCGGCGTGGAAGGGAACGGTCAGAAAGAGCTGGTCGATATGCTCTTCAATTTCAACACACCGAACTCCGGGAGTGTCACCGTCAACGGGACCAGCATTCTCGGTATGCCGCAGCAGCAGATCCGTGCTCTCGGTGTCTCCCTGGTTCCGGAAGACCGCATGATCTACGGCATCGCCGCCAGTGCCTCCATTGAGGAGAATGTGATCTCCGACCGGGCCGGTGAAAAACGGTTCAACAACGGTCCTCTGTTCAATATGAAAGCTATCCATGAGGAAGCGGACAGGCTGATCAAAGAATTTACCGTCCTGTGCAAATCCAGAGCCCAGCATGTGGGTATGTTGTCCGGAGGCAACATCCAGAAGGTTGTCGTTGCCCGTGAATTCTCCAATGACCCGGTGCTGATCCTGGCGGACCAGCCTACCCGCGGTATTGATGTAGGCGCAACGGAATTCATCCGCAAAAAGCTGGTGGAGCTCTCCCGTTCCGGTATCGCGGTTCTTCTGGTTTCCGCGGACCTGAATGAGGTGATGGAGCTCTCCGACAGTCTGATCGTCATGCATAACGGGCAAATTGCCGCTTACTTTGATGACACCGCGAACCTGACGGATGACATTATGGGAGAATATATGCTCGGTCTGAAACATCAGAGCAAGGAAGAAATAAGGAGGGTCTGCCATGACTAAAAAACGTCAGATCAAATTTACACTGATCCGGACTCTTGTAGCGATCAGCATTGCCCTGCTGGTGGCAGCACTGCTGCGGGCGGCAGCAACTTTGCCGAAAAACTGAATGCTACAAAGGAAGCACTGAAACAGATGCTGATCGGTCCGCTGTTCCGCATGAGCGAGAAAAAAGGCACATCCTTTGAAGCCAAGCGTTTTACGGAGATCCTCGCAGCGATGATCCCGACCACATTCACCGGGCTTTCCGTCTGCATCATGTTTGCAGCCAATCAGTTCAATATGGGTGCTGAGGGCGGCATCATGCTCGGGGCTTTTGTCTCGGCGATGGCTGCCATCTACCTGCCGCTTCCTGCCGGACTGCATCCGGTGGTGGCAGTGCTGCTGGGCGGACTGGCCGTCGGCATCGTTATGCTGATCCCGGCTGTCCTGAAAGCGAAACTGAACGTCAGTGAAATGGTGTGTTCGCTGATGCTGAACTACATCATCATGTATGTCATCAAATTCATGATGAACACCTATCTGGCGGATAAATCCAAAGGGCAGATCATGTCCTATCCTTTCCGGGAGACTTCCGTTATTGCGCCGATCGTCAATAACAAAATTTTCAGCGGATCAAAGCTCACATGGGGCTTTGTGATAGCGATTATCGCGGTGATCCTCTGCGGACTGTTCATGTACCGCTCCCGCTGGGGGTATGCGATCCGTATGATCGGTATCAACCAGGATTTCTCCAAATACTCCGGCATGAACGTGGCCGGGACCATCATCCTTTCACAGGTGGTCGGCGGTTTTCTGGCCGGTGCCGGCGGCGGTATTGAAATGCTTGGCCGTTATAACGCGTTTTCCTGGTCCGCTCTGCCGGGATATGGCTGGACAGGCATCACCATTGCGATCCTTGCGGGAAATAATCCATACATGGTCCCGCTGGCAGCCTTCTTCATGGCTTACCTTTCCAAAGGCTGCGACCTGATGGCGACCTATGCAAAAGTCCCCGCACAGCTGATTTCAATCGTACAGGGTGTCATTTTCCTGTTCTTTGCCGCGGACCAGTTCCTTTCCGGTTATAAGCAGAAGCTTGTGGTCCAGTCCGCTCAGGAAGAGATTGCCCGTGAGAATGCTATGAAGGCACAGGAGGGATAATATCATGATGAACTTTTTGAAAATGCTTGCTACGCCGGAATTTTTCTGGTCAATCATTCGTATATCCGCTCCGATCATCTTCGCAACGCTCGCTGCTATTGTCGTGGAAAAAGCCGGTTTTGCAAACATCGGTCTTGAAGGGCTGATGATGTTCGCGGCACTTTCCGGATCTCTCGTCAGTTATTACGCGAAAAGCTGGCTCTGGGGACTTCTGGCGGCGCTGGTGACCGGTGTACTGATGTCGCTGGTAATGGGCTTCTTTGCTTTCAAGCTGAAAACGGATATTATCCTGGTCGGCATTGCGATAAATATGATGGGGTCGGGCGGTACGCTGTTCCTCTGCAAAGTGATCACAAACCTTACAGAAGGGAAATCCATGGCGTCCACGACCGGCCTCATCACCAAATCGCTCTGCATTCCGGATATCAACATCCCGCTGATCAGCAGCATTCCCTTCATCGGCAAAGTGATCTCAGGACATAACCTGCTGACTTATCTGGCGTTTATCTTCTGTCTGCTGACCTCGATCATGCTCTATAAAACTCCGCTGGGTCTGAATATCCGGGCAGTCGGTGAAAATGCGAACGCCGCGTCTTCCGTGGGTGTTTCCGTGCTCAACATCAAGTATGTCGCGATTGGTTTTTCCGGCCTGATGTGCGGGTTCGGCGGTGCTTTCATGTCGATGGCATATGCCCAGGGCTGGTCTCTGGACATGGTCGCCGGACGCGGGTTTATCGCGTTGGCCGCGCAGGCCATGGGCGGCGGTGAATGTCTCGGCGGCATGCTTTCCGCACTGGTGTTTGGTTTTGCTCAGGCGCTTGGCATCAAGTTCTCCGCTATCGGTCTGGATTCCAACCTGGCATCTCCGATCCCTTACGCGGTCACGATCATCGGTCTGGTGATCTTCGCGCTTGTCCGCAATAAGCAGATCAAAAAGCAGCATTCTGCCGCGGCTCTTGCCGGTGAAGCAAAATAACGCTGCTGCTTTGTGATGATAGTGAAAAACACTGATCGATAAATAAATGAGGGACAGTTTTCCGGCTGCCTGCGGGAGCGGAAAACTGTCCCAAAATGATTAAAGGCATCGATCAGCGTATTCTGAGGAAAACAGGGAAATATGAAAGCTCTGAATTTTGGTTCACTAAACCTGGATTATGTTTATAACGTTCCGCATTTTGTGCAGCCCGGAGAAACACTCAGCGCGGCATCGCAATCGGTTTTCCCCGGCGGGAAGGGACTGAACCAGTCCGTCGCGTTTGCAAAGGCCGGTGCCGTGATTTATCACGCGGGCTGTGTGGGACAGGGCGGCGCGATGCTGGAACAGGTATTGAAGGAAAGCGGCGTCAATGTGGATTATCTCGCCGCGGTGAAAGAGCTGCAGGGCAACGCGGTGATTCAGGTCAATCCGGAAGGACAGAACTGTATTCTGCTGTTCGGCGGTTCCAACCAATGTATCACCGAAGCGCAGATCGAATCTACATTCAGCCATTTTGACGCGGGTGATTATCTGATCCTGCAGAATGAGGTGAATTCTCTTTCAAAAATTGTGGATGCGGGATACGTGAGAGGGATGCGGATCGTACTGAATCCCTCGCCTTATAATGAGATCATAAACTCCGTCGATCTGTCCAAAATCAGCTGGCTGCTGATGAACGAAGTGGAAGCGGAACAGCTTTCCGGCAGTGATGACCCGGAAGAAGCCTGGAAAAAGATCCATGAAAACTATCCGGAGCTCTCTGTCCTCATTACGCTTGGCAGCCAGGGCAGTATGGCATTCAGCGGATCGGAAACCGTCCATCAGGATGCTTTCCCGGTGAAAGCTGTGGATACGACCGCGGCCGGTGATACCTTTACCGGTTATTTTGTGACCGGACTGATGGGCAACCTGCCGCTTGCGGAGTGCCTGCGCCGGGCGAGCATGGCTTCTTCCATCAGTGTGACCCGTCCGGGAGCGGCTTCTTCAATACCGACAAAGGAAGAAGTAGACCTGCAATTGGCAAAGTGCTAAGGAGAAAAAATGACAGAAACAAAGAGAATACCGATCATCCTGGATGGCGATCCGGGACATGATGACGCGATCAGCTGGGTACTGGCGCATGGATGCGGACAGTTTGACATTTTGGCTGTGACTTCTGTCGGCGGGAACCAGACGATTGAAAAGACGACCTATAACACGCTGCGGGTCTGTACGCTCATCGGGTTGAATGCGCCGGTGGCAAGAGGCTGCTATCATCCATTAAACACGGAACAGATGAATGCTCCTACGGTGCATGGTGAGTCCGGTCTGGATGGCCCTGCGCTGCCGGAGCCGGCTTTTGCGGTTCAGGAAATCAGCGGCATTGAGCTGTGGGCGCGGGTGATCCGGAATTGTGACCGTAAGGTGACGATCGTTTCCACCGGTCCGCTGACGAATACCGCAGCGTTTCTGTTGGCTCACCCGGAATTGAAGGACCGCATCGAGCGGATCAGTCTGATGGGAGGCGGCTGCCTGTTCGGCAACTGGACGCCCGCGGCGGAATTCAATATCCTGGTGGATCCGGAAGCGGCAAAGATCGTCTTTGAATCAGGCATCCCGATCCTCATGGCCGGGATCGATGTCACGGAAAAAGCTCTGGTGACCCCGGCAGATTTTGAACGGATCCGGGCATTGAACAATCCCGTCAGCGATATCGTCTGGCAGTGGCTGGAATTCTTCTATCGCTTCCACAAAACGATGGGCTATGAAGGCGCTCCGATGCACGATCCCTGTGCCGTGATGGTCCTGATCCATCCGGAAATCTTCACCATACGGGATTTTTATGTTCAGATCGAAACCTGCGGAGATTACTGCAAAGGCGCGACGATCACAGACTGGCACGGGACGCTGGGAAAAACACCGAATGCTTCATGCCTGCTCGACCTCGACCGTGAGGCTTTTGTGAATTACCTGATCGATTCGATACGGACTTATGGGGAGGTGGAAAAATGAGTAAGATTCCTGTTTGGATGGATTGTGATACAGGGACGGATGATGCTGTCGCAATCATGCTGGCATCGTACCTGGATGAACTGGATCTGTTGGGAATTTCCACTGCCTGCGGCAATACGATTCAGGAAAATGCTTATTGGAATACGCACCGCATCAACCGGCTGATCGGGACGAACTACCCGGTTTACCGCGGGGCTGAGAAACCGCTTATCGTTCCGCTGGTTACAGGGGCTCATATTCACGGAGAAAACGGGCTGGGTGATGTGGATCTGCCGCTGCCGGAGCATCCTGTTGTACAGAAAGAAAGCGCCTGGGACGCTCTTTATGCCTGTGCGAAAGCGCATCCGCATGCGCTGCGTCTGGTTGCGACCGCTCCGCTGACAAACATCGCGATTGCCTTTACCAAATATCCGGAGCTGCCCGCGCTGCTGCATTCCGTCAACCTGATGGGAGGTTCGGCCGGGGTGGGAAACATTACCCCTGCCGCGGAATATAACATGTATGTTGACCCGCAGGCGGCTGATATCGTTTTCCGCAGCGGTGCGAAGATCTATATGTTCGGTCTGGATGTGACGCTTCAGGCCTGCCTGAGTATGGAGGATGTCGACGAACTGGAAGCTTCCGGGAAACCTGCGGGGATCTTTACGAAAGCCTGCCTGATGCATTCCTGGCCGGTGCTCAGTAAATTCGGGGAAACCGGGTTCTGTATGCATGATTCCTGTCCGGTGATGTATCTGGCTTATCCAGAGCTCTTCGAGGGGGAAGAAGCGGGAGTTGTTGTGGAAACCAGAGGCACCATTACCAACGGAAAAACGGTGACCGATATTTACAGCGACAAGCAATTCCCGTTCAGCAACGCGATGGTGATGCTGAAGCTGGACCGTGAAAGGTTTATCTCTATCCTGAAGACTGCCATAATGAATGTATGACGCGGGGATGATTTGCGGGGAATGATATTTCCACCGGGATGCGGATCATTTGAACCTGAAAGAAAAAAATCGCGGGAGCAGAGATTCTCTGTCTCCCGCGATCTTTGTGAATAATAGAGGACCGGAAATTATAATTTCTTGACCCGCATGGAAATGTAACTGACCGCATAACAGACGACTGTCATCAGCAGCAGCGCTCCCCAGGCAATGCCCATATTTTCGGCAGTGTGTTCAAAGATTTCTTTGTATATCGGCATATCTATATTCAATTCTGGAAGTTTATTCAGATCTGCGGTGATCCCAAATGCTTTCATCGCCCAGCGGCAGGTCGTGAAATAAGAAATCGTATTTTTCGTTCCCTCCAGTTCAAAGAGAATTCCGGAATACAGGATTTGCGGCATGATCAACAGCGGAGCTACAACCAGCGCTCTGTCCGGATTATCAAAAAATGACGATACTACTAAACCAAGCGCAGTCGCGGAAAGAGCCGTCAGGAATATTGTCAGGAACAATTCAAGAAACGGACTCATTATTATCCCATCCTCCGGCAGTCCGATCAAGATCCAATAGGATACCAGAAGAAGAAATGATTGGACAGCGCAAAGAATAGTCAGTACCAGCATCTTTGATGTTACATAAGCAAACAGGCTTAGCCCTGCCATGTTTTCCCGTTTCAGAATGATTTTTTCCTTACAGATTTCCTGAATAGCGTTCAAAATACCGATCCAGAAACCGGAACAAGCCAGCGTGAAAAGCAGCGACATCGTGATCATTCGATATTTATACTGATTTCCGTCCTTGGTAATGGAAATCATAAGTGCCAGCAGAGGCGGCTGAAGTAAGAGCAGAAGCATACGCTGTGTATCGTTGATCAGCAGTTTTGTATAACGAATGGATAATGTCCATGTGTTGCTGAATATCTTTCGCGTCTTCACGCCAAAGGACTCCGATTCTCCGCGAACCTGTTTCCCCGTGTTGTGACCGGTATTCTCAACGGGCTGCATGATTCCGCTGGTCAGAAATCGGTTTTTCAGCTCATCTGAATTTGATTCGGTAAGCATATAAGCATCTGACAAATGCTCAACTCCAAAGAATGAAGGTGCTCCCTGCGGCGGCCCGTAATAACAAAGATTTCCGCCTTTTCCAAGGAAAATGATCTTATCAAACAGATTGATGTTTTGAATGGTATGTGTGATCAGGATGATCGTGATTCCCTGACGAGCCATATTATGCATGGTGTGCATCAGATTCTTTTCTGTGCCCGGATCCAATCCTGAAGACGGTTCATCCAGGAAGAATATTTTCGGGTCAGAAAGCAGCTCAACTGCGATGCTCGCTCTTTTCCGCTGCCCGCCGCTCAGAAGGTTGATCATCGTATCTTCATGCCCGGATAATTCCACTGTTTTAATTACATCACGGACCCTGGCTTTTCGTTCCTCTTTGGTTGTGTCGGGCGGCATGCGCAGCTTGGCTGAATATTCCAACATTTCCTGCAAAGGCAGGTTTCCGTGGATAATATCCTGTTGAGGAACATATCCGATAATGCTTTTGAAAGAATTATAGTTTTTATACAGATCTACGCCGTTTATCAGTACATGACCTTCTGTGGCTCCGTTATAGCCGCTCAGACAATTCATAAAGGTGGTTTTCCCGGCGCCGGAACCTCCGATGATGCCGGTAAAGCTGCATGGTTCAATCGACAGTGAGATGTGATTGGTAATTGTTTTCTCACCATGACCCGATTTGACTCTTTTCACGATGTCGATAGCATCCAGCCCGATACCGTTGGTGAAGCAGCAATAATTCAATAATCCGGCGCTGTAAAGGAGTTTGGAATTTGTAATAACGATGACATCTTTTTCTTTGAGCATCTGCTCATTGTAGATCCGCTGTCCGTTGACATAAACGCCGTTCATGCTGTTGTTATCGCGAATGAAGAAATTTCCCTGACGGTTTTCGATCACTGCGTGAACTCTTGAAACGCTCATGTGATCCAGTACAACGTCACAGGTAGGATTTCGACCGATCGTTATTACATTTTTTTCATTCAGTGAGATGAATCGCCAGGTAACCGGCTCCTTTTTTGTCCCGAACAGGATCATCACTCCGTCACGCATGGAAGCGGTCAGACGATCAATTTTGATCTGATCTCCCTCTTGAAGAAACTTTGAGCGGATCATTTGTCCATTGACGATGATACCGTTGGAGCTGTTATTATCAACCAGGGTACAGCCGTTACTGTCGATTTGAAAATAGCCGTGGTGACGGGAGACAAGGGCAGAATGTAAAACAATATCGTTGTCAGGTGATCTTCCGAACATTACCTGCTGTTTTTGAAAGGAACGAAGATCAACAAAGTAAGGCTGTTCCTCTCCGTCAAATATGCTGATGATGTATTGGTTCCCGGCATTTCTGTTTAACATCATCGGCGAGTATTCGGTTCCCGGAATCTGTTCCATGTGTTTATTCTCCTGTCGAGCCTGCTGAATAAAAAGTATATCTTTACAATTCTTGCTTGGACATCGTGTATGTCTCTTTTTGCTGCTGCAAAGCTTATCTGAACAGCATTTACAATTTTACTTGAGAAATAGTTTTTGTCAACCTGACGGATATAAGCATTTGAGAATATATTATGAAAATAATAACATAAACCTGTCAATTATTATTTTCGGCGAATAAGGCGAAAGAATAAGGACCGGAGAAAACAATATATTGCCATCGGGTGCTGCTGCGCAGCAGGCGCGGAGTGAGCGTCTGCCGGGGAGATCAGACTATGAATGAATAACAGATCCGCATTGCCCGAATACCTGCTTTTACAGTAAATATCCTGCCGAAATCGTAGTTAGTTTGTAATAACATTTTCTTCTTCCATTGACAAAACCAAGTAGTTAGATTATATTAACTAAAATTAGTTAAAGAAAACTAATTACTTGCAAATGGAGCTCGGATCAAATATCTGCTTCGTAAGAAAGGATCGAAAATGATGCCACTCAATTTAGCTGATATCGGAGAAGAAAATACGATAAAAAAAATCGGCGGTAATCCGGAAATCAAAACGCATCTGGAAAACCTCGGATTCCAGGTTGGCGGAACAGTAAGTGTCGTAAACATGGTAAACGGAAATATTATCGTCAAAGTCAAGGAATCGCGTATCGCGATCGGTGAAGATATGGCAAGAAAAATCATGATCTGACCGGTCATGATTCAGGAAAAAAGAGGAGATGAAACAATGAAAACATTACGGGACGCAAAAATTGGTGAAACCGTCAAAGTCGTGAAGCTTCATGGTGAGGGCGCGGTAAAACGCCGCATTATGGATATGGGGATCACAAAGGGTGTTGAGATCTATGTACGGAAAGTCGCACCGCTCGGTGATCCGGTCGAGATCAATGTTCGGAACTATGAATTATCTCTCCGCAAAGCAGACGCGGAAATGATCGAAGTTGAATAGGAAAGAAGGTAAACAGCTTTATGGAAATCAGAATTGCTTTAGCAGGAAATCCTAACAGCGGGAAAACAACACTTTTCAACGCGCTGACCGGCTCTAATCAGTTCGTCGGAAACTGGCCGGGTGTGACCGTTGAAAAAAAGGAAGGGAAACTGAAGAAACATGACGGCGTGATCATCACAGATCTTCCCGGCATTTATTCCCTTTCGCCTTATACTCTTGAGGAAGTTGTCGCCAGAAATTATCTGATCAATGAACGGCCTGATGCCATTCTGAACATCATCGACGGTACCAACCTGGAACGCAACCTATACCTGACGACCCAGCTCACTGAGCTCGGGATCCCGGTCGTACTGGCGATCAACATGATGGACGTGGTGCAGAAAGAGGGCGACAAGATCAATACCGCGGAACTTTCCCGTCAGCTTGGCTGTAAGGTCGTGGAGATCTCCGCTCTCAAGGGAACGGGCGTTATGGAAGCCGCGGAAGCAGCGATCGATGCGGCAAAAAACGGCAAAACGATCCCGATGCACACCTTCTCCGGTCCGGTCGAGCATGCTATCGCTCACATCGAAGAAGCTGTTGTGCATGATATGCCCGAAGAACAGCAGCGCTGGTACGCGATCAAGGTTTTTGAACGCGATGACAAGGTGATGGAAAAACTGAACATCAGCAAAGAGACCCTTGCGCATATTGAAAAGGATATTCAGGCTGCCGAAAAGGAACTGGATGACGACGCGGAAAGCATCATCTCCAACGAACGCTATGTTTACATCGCGGAAGTGATCAAGGCCTGTTACAAGAAAAAGAAGGTCGGTGAACTGACTGTATCGGATAAGATCGACCGGATCGTCACCAACCGCTGGCTGGGGCTGCCGATTTTCGCCGCGGTCATGTTCCTGGTTTACTACATTTCCATGGTGACCGTCGGATCGGCCGCAACTGACTGGGCAAATGACGGTCTGTTCGGCGACGGGTTCCATCTGTTCGGGATCGGGTCCGCGGCTTATGAGGAAAAAGCCGGTGAATATAATGATGCCATGACTGCTGTCAGCGCATTTTATGAAATCGATGCAGAGTCGGAAGACTTCGATCCCGATGCTGTGCTGGCGGAGCTCAAAGCCTTCGAAAGCACGGAAAAGAGCAAAGTCATCACTGTTGAAGACGAGGAAACGCTGGAAACAAGTGATCTGACGGTATACTTTGATGAAGTTCCGGAAATGACCGATGCGGAAAGGGAAGAAGCGGGTGTGCACGGCACTTCATTCAGGGACGGTGTCGCGTATTTCGAAGAAAAAGGTTTTGACGCACCGGATCCTGCCGCAGACGGTGTCTGGGTGCCCGGTGTTCCGGTCGTTGTTGAAAATTTCCTTGATAAAGTCAATGCTGCCGACTGGCTGAAAGGCCTGATCCTGGATGGTATCGTCGCAGGTGTCGGTGCGGTGCTCGGTTTTGTCCCGCAAATGCTGGTCCTGTTCTTCCTGCTGGCTTTCCTGGAAGCCTGCGGTTACATGGCCCGTATTGCCTTTGTTCTGGACCGCATCTTCCGCAAGTTCGGCCTTTCCGGCAAATCCTTCATCCCGATGCTCATCGGTACCGGCTGCGGTGTACCGGGGATCATGGCTTCCCGCACGATCGAAAATGAGCGCGACCGCCGCATGACGATCATCACCACGACCTTCATCCCCTGCGGTGCCAAGGTCCCGTTCATCGCCATGATCGCAGGTGCGATCTTCAACAAGTCCGCCTGGGTCGCCACCTCCGCTTATTTCATCGGTATGGCTGCGATCATCATCTCCGGTATCATGCTGAAGAAGACAACCATGTTCGCCGGTGAACCTGCTCCGTTCGTTATGGAACTGCCTGCCTATCACTGGCCGACCCTTGGCAACGTTCTGCGCTCCATGTGGGAACGCGGCTGGTCCTTCATCAAAAAGGCCGGTACCATCATCCTGCTCTCCACGATTTTTGTCTGGTTCACCTCTTACTTCGGCTTCACGGAAGAAGGCTTCCGCATGCTCGGTGACGATGAGCTGAATCTTT
The DNA here is from genome assembly GCA_902786265.1 of uncultured Chloroflexota bacterium. GTDB lineage: Bacteria > Chloroflexota > Anaerolineae > Anaerolineales > Anaerolineaceae > Flexilinea. The sequence goes on from CADACE010000061.1 coordinate 27,087, forward strand.
CCATCCTCGCGAAGATTGGCGGAGCGATCGCCTGGATCTTCAGTCCGCTCGGCTGGGGTGACTGGCGCGCGGCGGTGGCGTCCTTCACAGGACTCGTCGCGAAGGAAAATATCGTCGGTACGATGGGCATTCTTTATGGCGGCGGCGACGCTACCGTCTGGCAGACCCTTCGCATGGCCTTCACAAATGTGACTGCTTACTCCTTCCTGGTGTTCAACCTGCTCTGCGCTCCCTGCTTCGCGGCGATCGGTGCAATCAAGCGTGAAATGAACAACGCGAAATGGACCTGGTTCGCCATCGCTTATCAGTGCGGCTTTGCCTACGTGATCGCGTTCATGATCAACCAGTTCGGCGGTCTCTTCAACGGGAACGCGAACGTCCCGGGTGTGATCATCGCTGCGGCGGCTCTCTGCGGGATCCTGTATATGCTCTTCATCAAGAAATACACGGAAGCGACCAAACTTACGGAAAAGCTGAGCTGATCCTGAATTAGAAACGGAGTCTGTTATGTCTTTGTGGTTATCGGAAAATATCGGGACGATCGGTGTCAGTCTGGTTTTGATCCTGATCGTAGGCCTGATCATCAGGGGTATGATCAGGGATAAACAACAGGGGAAATCATCCTGCGGAAACAGATGCAGCCACTGTCCGATGAGCGCTTCCTGCCGCAGACACCATTAGTTTCGGTATTACTGAGCTTTCGATTAAAAAGGCAGCTGCCTCCCGGTGAGGCAGCTCCTTTTCAAAAGATCTGCCGGTATACATCCGCTTCCGGATCAGAGCGGGAGAAAGGAAAAAATGATAAAAACGACAATGAAAATCGATGGCATGATGTGCGGGATGTGTGAGGCGCATATCTGTGACGTGATACGGAAAACAGTTCCCTCCGCAAAAAAGGTTTCAGCATCGCATTCAAAAGGCGAAGCCTGTTTTCTGACAGAGGAGACCACAGATTCGGATCAGTTGATAAAGGCAATTAACGCCACCGGGTATACCTGCCTGAATGTAGAATCTGCTCCGTATGAAAAGAAAAGCTGGTTTCACTGGTAAATGGAAAATAACGGGAATCCTGATGTTAATCAGCTGAAGTGGATTTTTGGTCAGGAAACAGTAATGTGCGTATCGGATCAGGTCCGCTTTCGGTAGCGGAATGTGATCAATATCGGATAAATCCATAAAATCATTGGGAATTACCGGCGTAAAAAGCGGGTATTCTTTGTTTTTCCGCTATTTTCCGATCTGCGGTATTATAATAAGTTTTGGATTGCTAACCAAATGATTTGGCTGAAAGTATCAGGGAACAGGATTGAGAGAAAATGAAAATATTGGTTTACGGTTGTGGTGTTATCGGGTCCTATCTGGTCCACAAATTATGTGAGGCGGGAAATGATGTAACGGTTGTTTCCAGAGGCATATGGAAAGATGTTCTCGCGTACAGAGGCCTTCGGATCCATCATAAGCTTTCCGGAAAAGATACCTGTGATCATCCCCGTGTGATCGAAAGCGTACCTGAAAATACATATTATGATATGGCGTTTTCCGTAATGCAGGGACAGCAGCAGAGTGCCCTGATCCCGGAGCTTGCGAAATTGAACACGCCGCTGGTAGTTCTGGTCGGGAACAACCCCTGTGCCGCAAAAATGGAGGCGGAATTATTGTCGCTTTCGCCGATTAAGAAGAAAGTCCTGTTTGGTTTTCAGGGAACAGCCGGTGTGCGGGAAGCAGATTCCGTGACCTGTGTCGGCCTCGGCGGATCCATGACGGTTGGCGGTTTACATCAGGAAGCCGACGGGGACACCAAACAAAAACTGACAATAGCCTTTGGAGATACGGGATATCAGCTTCACTGGATGGATGACATGGAAGGCTGGCTATATTGCCACGCAGCTTTTATCCTTCCAATCGTTTATCTCAGCTACGGGCTGAACTGCGACCTGACCAAAGCAGGGCCTGATCAAATGGGCGATGTATTGGCCGCCGCGGAGGAAGGGTATAAACTGATCAAAGCTTCGGGGATCGATATCCGTCCCAAAGGGGATGAGATGTTCTTTACCAGCGGGGTGAAAATAAAGGCGGTCAAAAGATTACTGTATATCATGGCGAAAACAACTCTCGGAAAGCTCTGCGCGACGGATCATTGCCGGAATGCAGTTACAGAGATGGAATGGCTGGATGAGCAGTTTGAACAGCTGAGACAGAAAAATCCTGACTTTTCCATGCCTGTCTGGGACAAGCTCCGCTCCCAAATGCCGAAATGGGCTGAGATCCATCAGACCTATGACAGGCCGAAGGGGACTCTTCCCCCGGCAAAACCGGACTATGCCAACTGGATGCCGCAGGAGATGGTCAAAGGATCCGCTTTGGGAACCGGTGTGTTGATGACCGCCGGCATGATAACCGCAAAGAAGGCTGCGCATAGCAAATCAAAACTCGGAAAATTCTGCGGGGGCGCCCTTCTTGCCGGAGCTGTCGGCTGCGGAGTGTTTACGATTTACAGTGCTGCTGCGCGTAAGAAATTCTCTTATGAAGGAGAACGCAAGCTTTCCAAACAGATCATTGACGGCATCGCGGCTTATGTCAATATCCCTGATGGCGGAACCGGGCTGGATGTAGGATGCGGCAGCGGTGCGCTGACCATTGCCTGTGCCAAAAGGAATCCGAACGCGCTGATGGTCGGGATGGATCACTGGGGTCCTGAATATAAGGATTATTCAAAAGCCCTGTGCGAACGGAACGCGGCGGCTGAAGAAATCTCGAATGTCCGCTTTGAACAGGGTAACGCGGTGAAGCTGGATTACCCGGATGAGAGCTTTGACGCTGTGACCAGCAATTATGTTTATCACAACATCGCCGGCATCAGTAAACAAAGTCTGCTGATGGAGACGCTGAGGGTTTTGAAAAAGGGCGGCACCTTTGCCATCCATGATCTGATGTCCAGACCGCGTTATGGTGATATGCGGAAGTTCGCCGAAAAACTGAAAGCTGAGGGGTATGAAGAAGTGTACCTGATCGACACGACAGACAAATTCTTCAATTCACCCTTGGAAGCGAATTCGCTGATGCTTGGCGGTTCGACGCTTCTTTACGGGAAAAAATAAGTTTTAGATTTCTTGAAATCTGTGAATTGAGAATATGATACAAAAAAGTGCCTTCTTTCCGAGGGCACTTTTTTGTGCTTATCATGAGTAAAATCGGGATCAGATCACCGGTAAGATCAGTATGAAGAGCCCTTCAATGACCATGGCGCCTCCGGCAGCCTGTACATAAGCCCCGGTGCGTCCACAACCAGATCTTTTATAAGTCCGGATATATCTTTCATGCGATCGTTCTCCGAAATTTAAATAAAAAAACGGACCTTTATGCGGATATCTGTTGATTGTTTCATAAATTATATAATAAAATAATATAATATAATGACTGCAGGAGATTCGATTATGCAGGAAATAATTCAAAAGTGCAGTTTGGAAAATGTGAAACGGTATGGGGAGATTTATGCGGCAGCTTTTTCCGGAGAGCCATGGAATGATCCGTGGAAACCGGAGGATGCGATGATCCATGTAAAGGAGCTTCTGGAATCAAAACAGGCCTATGGGCTTGAGTATGTTATTGACGGTGAAATTGCCGGATTTATCCTGGGTACTTCCATGTTGTTTCATTACGGCCGTACATTTGAGATCAACGACCTTGCTATTGATCCTGCTTATCAGCGCAGAGGAATCGCAAAGAAGCTTTTGACGCAGTGTCTTGCCGATGTAAAAGCCCGGGGAATGTCAGGCGTGCATCTGATTACCGCGGGCGAAGGGATCCTTCCCGGGTTCTACCGGGAGTTTGGTTTCAAAAAGGAAACGGAAGTGATCCTGATGGGGCTGGAACTATAGAAAAATCTGTATCAATTCATTTGACAGATTTAAAAACAGCGATTTTTATCAAACAGAACATCTGGAGGTATATGAAAAAGGAAGTTTTACGTTTTGATATGAAAAAGCCTCCGGTAAAAACAAAATGGTTTTTACAGCCGCTCGAATGGATCCTGAGCTGGCCGGCGACGATACAGCACCGGACGATCATCAGGAAATATCGCGCCGAAGGACTGAAACCGCCGTACCTTCTCCTGTGCAGTCATAACGCCTTTATGGATTTTAAAGTCGCGACGAAAGCGATTTTCCCGTACCGGGCTAATTATGTGGTCGCCATTGACGGGTTTATCGGCAGAGAGCAGCTGCTGCGTGATATCGGCTGTATTTGCAAGCGGAAATTCACGAATGACGTTACTCTTATCAAACATCTCAGACAGGTGATTAAAAACGGCAATATCGCTGTGATTTACCCGGAAGCACGCTATTCTCTCTGCGGGACAACAGCGGTGCTTCCGGCTTCTCTGGGAAAATTGTGCCGGCTGCTCGGTGTTCCGGTCGTTACCCTGATCTGTCACGGGCATCACATCAATTCACCCTTTTGGAACCTTCATGACCGCGGCGTCGCGCCTACAGAAGCGGATCTTACTGTGCTGTATACAGCGGAAGAACTGAAGAATGCGGATCCGGATGAGATCAATAAAAAAATTGTCGATGCTTTTCAATATGATGATTATGCCTGGCAGAAGGAGAAAAATATCCGTGTAACGTATTCCGGGCGGGCGGAAGGACTGCATAAAGTGTTATATCAGTGCCCTGCCTGCGGAACGGAATTCCGGATGAGCTCGAAAGGTACAAAAATCTTTTGCGGGTCCTGCGGAAAATCCTGGACTATGTCGGAATGTGGCGAACTTTCGGCGGATGAAGGACAGACGGAATTTTCGCATATCCCGGATTGGTATGAGTGGGAGCGGGATAACGTCCGGCGGGAAGTTGAAGCGGGAACATACAGCTCCGGAAAACTGCCCGTGAGGGTGGATTCACTTCCGAACGCAAAGAAGTTTATCAGTCTCGGAGAAGGGTTTATGACCCATGATATGAACGGTTTCACCGTGACGGGAACGGATCCGGATGGCGACCCGTTCGAAATGGTTAAACCTGTCCCGAGCCTGTATTCCTGTCATATTGAATATGAATATCTCGGCAAATATGGCGACTGTGTGGATCTGAATACATTGGAAGATACCTGGTATGTTTATCCGCACGACTGTGAATTTTCCGTAACGAAAATGGCATTGGCCACGGAAGAACTGCATTATGCTTACAGGCGAGCTGAAGGAATGCCATGTAAAAAAGGCCTGGCCTGAGTTTAATACGGTGGAATAAATCAGAAGGAGAATTTTATGGATATCCTGGAGTTGATTCAAAACAGACACAGCTACCGCGGAAAATATAAATCGATACCGGTACCGAGAGAAGACCTGTCAAAGATCATGCAGGCGGGTCTTGCCGCGCCGTCAGGCTGCAATAAGCAAACTACAAGCCTCATCGGGGTGGATGATCCGGAGGTTTTAGCAAGACTGCATGCCGTGATAGACCCGCCTGTCGGGGAAACTGCTCCGGCAGTGATCTGTGTCCTCAGCCGGAGGATCATAGCGTATCGTGACAGATGCTTTGCCGTTCAGGACTATTCCGCTGCCATTGAGAATATGCTGCTTGCCATCACCGCGCTTGGATATCAAAGCTGTTGGTTTGAAGGTCATATCACGGATACAGACAGGATCGGTTATCAAATGGCGCAGATACTTGGCGTTCCGGATGATTATGAACTGGTTTGTTTTCTCCCTGTCGGAATTGCGGAATCTGCTCCGGCTCTTCCGAAGAAAAAGGAATTTGAAGAGCGGGCCTGGTTCAATTCTTTTCCGAAAACGATTTGAATAATTGATTAATAACAACAGCGCACTCATGTGCGCTGCTGCTTTCTCTGTTCATCGGTATATTGGATATACCATTTCTTCTTACCTTACTGTAAAGACGCACAAGAGATCGGTTCTCATGTGCCGGCTTGCGCGGCAGCAGGAGGCTGACCCCTTGTGCTCCGTTTTCCATTTGCTGCCTCAGGGCAGGCTCGTGCTTCCCGGATCCAGAGGCCGTGCGGCGATGATGCGACGGTTATCGTATCCGCCGCCGGGGCGTTCATCTTCGCAGGTGATCATTGTCAGCGAGTTATCGTACTTCGAGGCGATGCGGTTCAGACCCGTGAAATCGGTCTCGCTGATCTTTTCATTCGCATAGACAACGAATATCTGCATATGACTCTGCGGATCCGTTACGAAGATACGATCACCTTCCTGCATCCAGTAAAGCAGGGCAAACGGTCCGGCTTCTGTGGTGTTCAGATGGTTGTGCCCGGTGATGATACTGGAACCATAGCCAGGCAGCGAATATCCTTCCAGCAGACCGGTATCGTGACCAAGCCATGTTACCGGATATTCTCCGCCGGCGGACGGCACGATTACGATATCAGAGCTCACATCCAGGGACGGAATCTCGAGGTGCCAGTTGAGGCGTCTGTAATTGATGTCCTTCGGCTGCTGCGGCAGGCTCTGCGGATGCAGGGCTGAGAATCCGGTCTTCGGCAGTACCGGCTCATCCGGAGGATAGAATTCCTCGTGATATTCATTGACGAAGTCAAGCGCGTGCGGATCATCACCGCGGATCTCGGCAATATAAAGGTTCCCGTCCACATCTTCCGCAACAACGACTGTGACGTTATATACCCTGGTATCATAGGTCACTGTTTCTCTGGTTCCGGCGACTTCCCTGATAGTGTAGGTGTAGGTGCCGGGTTCCGTGAACCAGATGATATCGAAGGTAATGTTTCCGCCGTCATTGAGGACGGTCTGAAGCACGTTCCCGTCACCGTCGAGCAGCTCAAACCGGAATTTCGCTCCTTCGAGTTCTTCACCGATGATGGTCTTTGTTCCATGGAATTGGATGTACGCGCCGGAAGGGGAATAGGTATTTGTAATGGCGACAGTCTGTATCAGCTGACTGCCGGCATCCGCTATCAGGTTCCCGTTCCCGTCATCGACTACTACGATCGTCACAAGATGTTCCGTTTCATCGTAAGTAATGCCGTCGATAGAGCCCTTAATTTCCTTCACGATATACTGGTATGTCCCAGGCTCCGTGAATTCGATCTTGCCGAAGGTATCGGTATAGTCCGGTGTG
>CADACE010000062.1 GCA_902786265.1 uncultured Chloroflexota bacterium
ATGTTATATTCCCAATCAGGAGCGGGAGGAAATCGAAGCAGCGGCACGCGCGGCGGAATTCCGTGAAAAGGTGATCCCGAAGGATGTCATGTATCTGCCGGGCAGGATCATCCCGCCGCATCCGATTCCTCAAACCGAACGGGTCCCCCGGAAACCGGACCCGTATGAACTGGCGAAGAACCAGCCGGTCGAGGCTTACGAGTTTGACCGCTCGATCAACGAGATCGTGATCAAAAAGGGCTACGTGAGCGAAGACGGCCTCATCGATGACGAATCCCTCAAGTATGACATGGAAAACATGAAATGTACGATGAAGTACCGCGGAGGGGTACCGGTCACCTGGGACCTCTGGAAGCCCAAAGACACCCGGGATGTTCTGACCAGGGGCAGCTGGGAGGCGGATTATCTGATACGATCCTACCGCCAATACCTGGAGGATAGGGAATTCGGGATCCTGAAACGCAAGGATTACGAGGAAGAGGTCCCGCCGTACAATGTGAAGCCTGGTAATAGGGAATAGGGGATAGGGTTTAGGGTATAGTGAGCCGGGATCCGGAGGATTTCGGCTGTCTGTTTTTAACGGGGACGGTAACGGGGAGGGTTCGCCCGAGACGAATGCCGAGGGGAACTGCGAAAGACCCCGAACCGGCAGGAAGGGTGTCAATCATGGCTCATTTGATGAAAGTGAAACGACTTCGCGGCGGAAGGGTAGAAAAACGTATATAATATATATTAGGGAAGTGAGGACAGAAAATATCATGAGCATGGTAGCACTGGATCTGGAGACGACCGGGCTGGACGTCCGGCAGGATAAAATCATCGAAATCGGCATGATCCGCTTTGACGGGGCTGAAGTTTTGGAAACCTATCAGACCTTCGTCAATCCGGACCGGCCCATCCCTCCGGCTGTTTCCCAACTGACCCACATCACCAATCCAATGGTCACCCATGCCCCTCATATTCTCGATGTGTTGGATGAGGTTTCCGATTTCGTCGGAGACGACGCGATCGTCGGCCATAATATCGGCTTTGACCTTGGGTTCCTCCGCCGTTATAAGATCCTGACGAAGAACCGCTGCACGGATACCTATGAACTGGCAAGTGTACTGCTGCCGCGCGCCGGCCGTTATAAGCTTTCCGCTTTGGCCGAACAATTCGGTATCGACGCGGAAGGGAAACACAGAGCGCTGGCGGACTGCACCATGACGATGAAGCTATACAACAAGCTGATCCAAAAGGCCTATGATCTGCCTTTCGAGCTGCTTGCCGCGCTTATCAACCTTGCGGGTTCCTCACAATGGGCGGGGCTCGGTCCGCTGCGGGAGGTTTATTCTTCCCGAATCAAAGCCGGCGAACGCTTTAACCAAAACAAAAGCTTCAGGCTGCCAACATTTCCGCCGAAATGGGACGGCGAACAATTCGAACTAAAACCGGCCGAATTTCCCAAAGAACTGGACAGTGAAAAGCTGAGCGAGATCCTTTCAGACGGAGGCGCTTTCAGCCAGCATGACCCGCGCTTTGAACCGCGCGAACAGCAGATCGAGATGCTGCAGACAGTCTGCAATGCTTTCTCTCAGGGGCATCACATGCTCATTGAAGCAGGAACCGGGACCGGCAAGTCCTTCGCCTACCTCATTCCCGCCTTCCAGTGGGCAATGCAGAACGGGGAACGCGTGGTGATCTCCACCAACACCATCAACCTGCAGGACCAGCTGATCAACAAGGATATTCCCCAACTGGAAGAAATCCTGGAGACTGATCTGCGGGCGACCGTCCAGAAAGGGCGGGGAAATTATCTGTGTCCCAAACGTCTGGCCGCGATGCAGAGCAGAACCGCGGCGACTCCGGAAGAGATGCGCGTTCTGGGGAAGGTGCTGGTATGGCTCAATGAAAACGGATCAGGAGACCGCGGAGACCTGAACGTAAACGGTCCCATCGAAAGCGAAGTCTGGAGCCGGATCTCGGCTGAGAATGAAGGCTGCCGTCCGAACCTCTGTCCTTTCCGCAAGAAGAACCAGTGTCCTTTTTACAGCATCAGGGCACAGGCACAGCATTCCCACGTCATCATCGTCAATCACGCGCTGCTGCTGGCAGATGCTGTCTACGCGAAAGGAGTGATCCCGGATTATCATTACCTGATCATCGATGAAGGACACCATCTGGAATCCGCCGCCACCAGCGCGCTGAGTTTCCGCACCTCTTTGTTTGATATCAACCGCGTGATCCAGGATATCGGGACGCTCAACAGCGGATATACCGGCAGGCTGCTCACCGCACTGCAGCCCAAAATCACCGATGACACATATGAAGAGCTGCGCACGATCACGGAAAAAATCACCGGCAAGGCCGAAGAGCTGGCGCCAGAATTGAAAAACCTCTTTGACTGCCTGCGGCAGTTCATGGACGATGCCCGGGAAGGGAAACCGCTGACCATTTACGGGCAGCAGTACCGGCTTTCGGATGAAACTCGCTCCCAGGATGGTTGGGATGAAATCGAGATCGTCTGGTCCAATTGCGAAGAACTGATGCGCTCCATCATCAAAAAAGCCACGAAGATGGGGAAAAAGATCGAAGAAGCCCTTGAAGATGATCCTGACGAAGAGACCGATGAAATGAACGCGATGTTCATGGGACTGGCCGATCAGCTCAAAGAGATCCATGACATTCTGGAAGCCATGTTCATGAAGCCGGAGCAGAACATGATCTACTGGATCGACCTTTCCGGCAGCAGTTCACGCCTTTCCCTGTGCGCCGCACCGCTTTCCGTCGGACCGATGATCCAGAACAGCCTGTGGAATGAAAAGGATTGCGTGATCCTGACTTCCGCGACACTCACCACATCGCGCCAGTTTGATTATATGCGGGAGAGACTCGCCGCGGAGGACGCCGATGAGCTCAGTGTCGGCTCTCCTTTTGATTATGAAAAAGCAGTCCTTCTGTGCACCCCGCGGGACGTTCCGGAGCCAAGCATGCCCTCCGCGCAGCATGTTTTGGAGCAGACGCTCATCAACCTGTCCCGAACTGTCGGGGGACGGACGCTGGTGCTTTTCACATCCTACGCCCAGCTCAAGCGGACCTCCAATGATATCAGCCCGGAACTGTCAAAATACGGGATCAGCGTTTTTGAACAGGGAGAGGGCGTATCTCCCTCCGCACTGCTCAAGACTTTCCGCAGCACGGAAAAGGCGATCCTGCTCGGTACCCGCTCCTTCTGGGAAGGCGTCGATATCCAGGGCGATGCGCTTTCCGTGGTCGTAATCGCCAAACTGCCTTTTGACGTGCCTTCCGATCCCATCGTTGCCGCAAGAGCCGCCACATTTGAAAACGCCTTCGGGGAATACAGCCTGCCGGAAGCCATCCTGAAATTCCGCCAGGGATTCGGGCGTCTGATCCGCTCAAATACCGACCGGGGGCTGGTGATCATCATGGACAACCGCATCAATACCAAGCGGTACGGGCAGGATTTTATCAACTCGATCCCGAAATGCACAAGGAGCACAGGAAGTGTCCGCGATATCCCGAAACTGGCGGAGCATTGGCTTAACAGGGAATAGAGATTAGGGATTAGGGATTAGGGATTAGGTTTCTGGGGTTCGGGATTCAGCGGACAGCCGGGATCTTTCGACGCTCTTTTTGGGGTCGAACAAAAAAACCGCAGATTTTCTTTGACTGCGGTTTGAGTTACAGATTTGGGTCATTTCCGGCTCAGCGGATGTCGATCACTTTACAATCCATCCCTTTTAGTGCCTGCTTCAGGATGTATTTATCGACGCCCTCCACACGCATTGTCGCGTTCAGATATTCATTTTCCGAGCCGCAATATGTGCAGAGCCCTTCCACTGATCCGTTATTTTCACTGACGATCTGCATCAGGTGCAGCAGCTCACCGGTCTTGTTCTCCAGCTGGACCATCAGCCGGATCCCCTGCCGTCTCGCGCCTGTGATTTCCATCAGGACACGGAGCATGATCTTGTCAGTGATAATGCCGGCAAAATAGCCGTCTTTTACGACCGGCAGCTCTGAGATATCATAATCGATCATGATCCTTGCGGCTTCTTCGATCGGCATATTTTCCGTGACGAACAAATATTTGGTCGTCATGAAATCCCGCACCAGCAATTCGTGATCCGGAGCCTGAGATCCATTTTCAATCAATTTTCCGGCGCGCCTTGCATCTGCCCAGGTGAGCAGACCTAACATTGTCCCTTCCTGGTCAATGACCGGCAGCCAGGAGGAATTGATTTTATCAAAGACCCCAATCACGGAGGCCATTGGGAGATCAGCGGAAAGCCGCTTTTCAGGAGAAATCATTCTGTCACGAACAAGCATAAACGGTCACCATCACCTGTATTACTTTAACGAAATGTCATATAAATTATATGAGCATTGTCAGTATATGCCTAATATTTTACACAAAATAAACCTTCCGGAAGAATGTAAAATGGAAAAGATGACATTTTTTGGCAACATTTTTTATATTTATGGATTGATAAAAAATCATTGCAGTAACAGTTTTCCTGTCTGAGGCAATTCCATGGATAAAATCAACAGTATGAACAAACAATTTCTCTATGACACTCATATTCACACCAGGGAAACCAGTCCCTGCGGAAAGCTTCCCGCCGCTGAAACCGTGGATTATTATGCCGCCCACGGGTACACGGGGTTGGTCATCACCGACCACCTTCACGAGGAATTTCTCGAAAAGGTCGACCACGGAGAGGGATGGGATCACATTGTTGACCTCTACCTGGCAGGTTATCGGTCCGCGAAAAAGCGCGGCGACGAGATCGGTTTTGACGTGCTCTTCGGTATTGAAATGCGCTTTCCCGAGAACAATAACGACTACCTTGTCTATGACGTCGATGAAGCCTGGCTTCGTGCGCATCCTTATGTGATCCGCCGCTCAGCCCGTGAATTCTTCGAGGAATTCCATAACGAGGTACTCATCATACATGCGCATCCTTATCGTGACGGGAATAAGACCGTATTCGAAGACGCTGTGCACGGGATCGAGCTGATCAATACAAACCCGCGCCATGAGAATTGGACCGAACGTGCCGCTGAACTGGCCCGGCGTCACCCGGAGTATTATCTGCAGGCAGGATCAGATATGCACCAGACACCCGACCGCTGCCATGCCGGGATCATCACCGGCAGCCGTCTGACAGATTCCCATGAATACGCGGACGTTATCCGTTCCGGGAACTATGAGCTCTACGCGCCGGATTATCCGGATGTTGTCAGTGAATTTCAGCAGGTGATCAATAATCACAGATAAACGAAAGGATATGGAATTAATAACAAAAACTGCCGGGTTGACCGGCAGTTTGCTTTGTAATAAATGATACTGACTTATTTTGCAGTTTTCGCCAGGGTGCGGATGCACTTGGCGCACAATGTCTTTTTCACCAGTTTACCGTCTTCCATAACGGTGACACGCTGAAGATTCGGATGGAATGCCCGGTTCGTCGCGCGCTGTGAAAAACTTCGGGCGTGACCGAAAGTTGTCGCTTTACCGCATGCTTCACATTTTGCCATTTTGTTCAGTTCCTTTCGTATCTTTGGTCAGCATTGTTTCAGCTGCAAATATATTTCTCTCGAGTTTGCCGGTTTCTCAACCAACAAAAGAGTATTCTACCACATTTTTTTAATATATCGAGTTTTTCCGACAAATTCATTAAAAATTGTGATAAGAACAATTTACCGGGGAGCCGAGCGTTTCCCGAAACAGAAACGCTGCTACTCACCATCTCTCAAAGCGAAAATGATTATAAACGATTTTTGAATTATACTTATGAAAACTATGATTAAATGATCGATCGCCGGTTTTTCCGCGATTATGATTGGAGATTCTTATATGGCACAGAATTGGGACGGGAAAATTAAAACAGCATTGACACTCTCAGCCGCCGGTTTCGGCTTTATGGCTGCGGCGGGTAACATTCTTTATGACTATATCATCAACCGGAACCAGAAATATATGTTTGGTCCGCTGAAAAAATACAAAGAATCCGTGAAAATCGGGGAATTTTTCCGCATGGACCTCTCAGAAGAAACAATGGAATGGGCTGAAAAGACGACGATCTCCCAGCGGCAGACCCATGCATATGACGGCACTACCTTGAACGCCTATTGCTTTGAACAGCCCAAACCGGTCCAGCGCTGGATCATCGCGGTCCATGGTTACGGTCAATCCGCTTCCGCCATGTTTCCCTTTGTCAAACCATTTTATGAAGACGGATATAATGTGATGATTCCCGAATGCCGGGGATTCGGTCGGTCCGGTGGAAATTATTACGGACTCGGCTGGGCAGACCGTTTGGATATTGTGAAATGGTGCCGGCTGATCTGTGCAGACCAGCCGAAAGCCGAAATCATTCTTTTCGGGCTCTCCACTGGCGCTGACGCGGTATTGATGGCTTCCGGGGAGGACAACCTGCCTTCGAATGTAAAATGCGTCATATCCGACAGTGCATATTCCCGGCTGACTGATCTCAGCAATTACATTCTTCACCGGCGCGGGCTTCCTTCCGGATTGCTGACATTCGCCACCAGCATGGTCACCTACCTGCGGGCAGGCTATTCCTTCATGGAAGCGTCTGCGATCAACCAGGTATGCAAGAGTCACACGCCGACCCTTTTCATCCATGGCGGACAGGACAATATTTTCCCGGTGGAAATGTGTTATGAACTGTATGAAGCCGCCGACAGCAGCAAAGATATCATGATCGTTCAGGAAGCTTCTCACGGTTATGCGATGTTCGCGGATTATGAGAATTACTGGCAGCGGATCAGAAAATTCACACAAATCTATCTTCCGCAAAAGACAGAAGACACATCATATGTTTCAAGGCTCAAACATCAGGTCAGAAAAGCAGTAGGCCGGTAATAAACATACAGTAAACGAAAAAAGGACGCGGGTGAGCGTCCTTTTTTCGTTTACTGACATCAACTTTAATAGATAACACATTCCCGGCGGCCAAGTTCTTTGGCGTTACCGAGTGCTGTTTCTGCATCACCGAAAAGGTCACCCTGCGGATTTTGCCGATCAGAGAAGGCGGCACCCGCACTCACAGATATGCCGGGAACCTCCCCATCCTGATTCTGCAGCATTTTATTGATCATCTGGAATTTGTTAAGCACAATGGGGCGCATAGAACTGTTCATACGTGTCATAATCACGACAAAATTATCTCCACTCATGCGGCAGATAATATCCACCGAGCGGAAATTCCTTTTCAGTGCCTCAGCGACACGCTTCAAGACGAGATCACCGATATCATGACCATAGGTATCATTGATCTTGCTGAACTGATCAATGTCAAAAAGTATCAGAGCGACATAATTAACATCAATACTGCGAACCAGCAGGTCATATGCGCTGCTGTTGAACAACCCGGTCACCGGATCATGGAGAGATTCATAAGTCAGCTGAGCTCTTGCCTTCCGGCTGTCAGCCAGAAAATCATTATAATTACGGGAAACAAACCTCAGTTCTTCAGCACCTGAGGGTTTGTTCGGCATCTGCGCGCGCATGTTTCTTACCAGATCGGTCAGAGGCTTACGGACTTGTGTACCGATAAAGAAGACAAAGACAAACACAACTACCAAAAGAGCCAATATAAGAACCGACTGCATTCTCAACAGCAGCAGCATCTGATTTGAAACTTTCTCGACCAGTTGTCTTTCCGTCGATATCAGGTTCTGCGTACATTGGTCTGCATTTTCCTTGATGCGATCTTTATAATCCATATAATAATCGTCAAAGACAAGGCTGATCGATTTATCTTTCAATTCCTCCGCGGACAGCGAATTGTACTCCGGCATCAATTTGATTTCAGCAAGAACTTCCGGCATTTCTTCAGGTAAATTGCCGAGAGATTCCAGACGCAGGCGCATCGCCAGATACTCCCGCTCTACCAGTTCATTGGAGAGCGCAAGCGCTCTGGAAAGGCTCTCATACGCGGTTTTGTCGCTGTTGTTTTCCATCAGATATTCAAGATCGGAAAGGGTAATTTCACGCCGTTTTACGACATTAACTTCCTCAAAGAAATCATTCATAAAAGACACATCACCGCTGACAACAAAAAGCCTCACGCGATCTGTCAAATAGTCGGAAACTGCTTCCATATTGAATACAGCCTTCTGTGCTGTAACAAAACGATCGCTTGCTTCAATGGAAGCACGATATCCCTGATTCACTCTGGTATTTATAAAATAGAGAGCCGCTGAGATCAGTATGGCGATCAGCGTCAGGAATATGTTGAATGCACGCATCGAAATTCCTTTTGCATCCGCCTGCTTTCTCTGTGTATTTTCCGGATAACCGGATTGCTGTGTCTTTTGTTCCTCCGACTGCCTCATGGCAGATATATCCGCGGCCAATTTCGCTTCCTTTGCCTCTTTTTCGGCCTTTAGAGCTGCATTCAGCTCAGCGCGGGCTGCTTTTCCTTCTGTAAGAATCGTCTCAAATTCCTCAGACGGGACCGGCTTAGAGAAATAATATCCCTGAACAATGGCACAGCCCATCATCCGCAGAGCCTTAACCTGTTCCTCTGTTTCGACCCCTTCCGCGATGGAGGTAACGCCGAGAAATTCCGCGATATCGATAATAATTTCCATCATTCGGGTATTTCCGCCTTCAACAAAAGCATTCCGAATGAATTGCATATCGAGTTTCAAAGCGTCGATCGGGAGCGATGAAATCATGTTTAACGAGGAATATCCCGTACCGAAATCATCCATTTCGATAGGGAACCCAAATTCCTGCAGATGTCGGACCTTGTCAATAATCTGTTCGGCATTATTGGTATAAGCTGATTCGGTTATCTCCAGATGAAGATCATCCGGTATCAGATCATTAGAAGTCAGAATATTCTTCAGCGTATCAAGCAGGTTCGGATCATATAAATCGATACGCGAAACATTGACCGAAACCGGGACAGAATATTCGAAACGATCTTTCCAATCCCGGATCTGACGCGCTGCTTCACGCCAGACAAATTCGTCCAGCTTCTGGATCAGGCCATTATTTTCAAACAGCGGAATAAAGATGCCGGGGCTGATCATACCGAATTTCGGATGTTTCCAGCGAACAAGAGCTTCCGCTCCGGCCAGGATCGGTTTCCGCGGACGGATATCAAATTTTGGCTGAAAATAAACCTGAAACTGATTCGTTTCAATCGCTGCCGAAAAATCCTCTACTAATTGTTCTTCGTAAAGCTCCTGCTGATTCAGTTTTTCGTCATAGATACCGACCATTTTTGTGAAGCTGCCATGGACAGTATCGGCAGCTGTTTTAGCCCGGTCAAACCGCATTTCGATATCCAGGGATTTATCGACGACCGAATAAACGCCCATCCGGAGATGGATCCGCGCAGAACCGGATTCCTCATCAAAAGTTCCGGTCGAAATGATCTCCAGCATATTTTCATAATCATCACGATGAGGACAATAAATCATAAACGTATCATCCTCTTTCCGGCTGACAATACCGCCATGTTCCTTCGTGACTTCACGGATCCTGTCCGCGACATGGCAAAGGAGCCGGTCACCGTAGGCTTTTCCATAACGCTCATTGATCATATGAAAATGGTTCACATCGAACACAATCGCGTCGGTTTCCAGGCCTTTATGACGATTATCAAATTGTTCTGCGTAGCGGAAGAAATATTCTTTTGTATAAAGTCCGGTCAGTGTATCGCGCTCTGTATCCTGAATGATACGCCGGTCTTCGGAAAGCTCAATAGTGCGCCGGACACGGGCCAAAATGACATCCGGCTGAGGATAGGGTTTGGGGATAAAATCAATCGCCCCAAAGCTGAGGCATTCGACCTCCGATTGCTGGTCTGCGGTAAGCACGATCACCGGAATATGAGAAAAATCAACATCTTCCGTGACCCGTTTCAGGACTTCTTTCCCGTCCATCACCGGCATCAGCAGGTCAAGCAGGATCAGAGACAATGCCTCATGATGTTCGCGGATTATTTCAAGAGCCTCCATCCCGTTTTCGGCATAAAGAACATTGTAGTCCTGTTTCAGGATCTCACCCAGCAATTCACGATTGATGAAATCATCATCAACTACCAGGATCTGACGTTTTTCCGCAGACGCATCGAAATTTGCATTGTTTATGACCATATTCATGTTCCTCTGTCCAACGGTAAAAGAAATATTTCTCTGTTTTCCGTTTGCCTACAATAATTGTCTGTATTTTATCATACTATAGAGGGGATTTCACAATAAAAGAATAATTTAAACCCATAAGAAGCAGAATTGCATGACTCTGTAAGCCATGCAATTCTATCAATAATCCTTTATACCATCGGCAGTTCAGCGGAGCACCAGGAAAGACTGCGGTCCGACCGTCAATTGGCCGTCCGTAAATTCACCGCTGCCGATACTGAAAAGAACAGACCGGTTTTCATCCGGCAGTTCCAGGTGCACTTCGCCGCTGTTCGGATTCACAGCCAAAAGCAGATCACCGCGGCGGTAAACAAAAGGTTTCCCCGGCTCAGAGCAAACTACACTGAATTCCGCGTCCGCCTGCAGATCCTCTTCCTGATGACGCAGGTGCAGGACGCGTTTTACCGTATTCAGCAGGGATCCGGGATCCTTCAGCTGATCCTCAGCCGTCGGAGCATCATCCGCGGGGTCAACCGGCAGATAAATATCCTTCTCATCCGCCTCGGAGAACCCGAGATTCTTCCCCCGGTTCCACTGCATCGGGGTACGCGACCCCGTACGCGTATAACCGCCTTCTTTCGTCGGGACGTCCAAAAACCGCATCCCGATCTCATCGCCGTAATAAAGGAAAGGAACACCCGGCATTGTGAAGAGAAAAGCATAAGCCAGTTTTAATTCATCAGGCTCCAGTCCGAAACGCGGCCGGGTCGTGTCATGATTGCAGGTCAGCAGAGAAATGTATCCCAGCCCTTTTGTATCCTCATACCAGTCCAGATACTGCCCGAGAAAACGGTTGATATTGCCGCCGGAATCTTTTTTGAAGTAGCTGGCATCGTGTTTTTCGTCATAATAATAATCACGCATCAATGTGCAATAGCCGTTGACGCCGCCGTAATTCAGGTAAAAATCCATATCGAAACCCGCCCGCAGCGCGTTTTTCGGGTCACTCCATTCGGAAACCATTGCTGCATCCGGGAATTCCAGGTCCAGCATTCTGCGGACGTCCCGCCAGATCATGCTGGTTCCGGATTTTTTCTCATCATCGCCCTTCACCAGAGAATTCGCCATATCCACACGGAATCCGTCGCAGCCATGAGAAAGCCAAAAACGCATGACATCCTTCATTGCCTCGCGGGTTTTGAGCGGTTCCGGATGATTCATCGAAAACTGCCATGATTCCTGCGGATGCAGGAAACCGTAATTCAGAGCCGGCTGGCATTTGAAGAAATTCAGGACATAACAGGCATTCCGCTCCGACTCACCGCCGATGTAAGGCATTCCCTGTGCGCCATGCAGCCAGAAGTCTGTCCAGATATAGCGGTCGCTGTATTCATTGCGCTCCTCTTTCTGACTTTGCCGGAACCAGGCATGCTCTTCGGAGGTATGTCCCGGGACAAGATCCAGCAGCACATGGATCCCTTTCTCGTGAGCCACAGCGAACAAGCGGTAAAGATCCTCATTCGTCCCATAGCGCGGGGCAACCAGTTTATAATCGCGGACGTCATATCCCGCGTCTTTGAAAGGGGAATCAAAACACGGATTGATCCACAAGGCGTTGCATCCCAGCTCTTTGATATAATCCAGTTTCGAGATGATCCCGTTGATATCCCCGATCCCGTCGCCATTCGAATCACAGAATGATTGCGGGTAAATCTCATAAAAAACAGCATCCTTCAGCCACTTTGCTGCCATAACCATCGTCTCCCTTATCCAAAACCGGCATTGTATGAAATGATTTTTATCAATCATACTATGAAAGCCCGGCCTTCCGCCAAAACTCATTCATAGTCATGATTGAATAAACGTGATTGATAAAGCCATAAAAAAACAAATTGATGAAACAGCAATCACTTTTCCAACAACAGAGTATAATCATCATGCGCAGATAAATCTGCTTCAAACGCAGACATCAGCGTATCAATAATTCCTCTTCAAAGGGGAAAAGGAGAAAAAATATTAATGAAGAAATTTTTTTTAATGATCCTGTCAGTATTACTGGTCCTCGGAATTATCGCTCCTGTTTCAGCCGATGAAACCTATACGATCAAAGTCTCTGCACCAAACGGCGCCCCAGCGCTGTCTGTAGCACCGCTCGCTGTTGAAAACCCGGATAATTATACCTTCCTGGCTGCGGATACCATCCCGGCGGAATTTGCCAACAAAACGGCAGATTTCATCATCGCACCGATCAATGCAGGCGCCAAGCTCTACAAAGCCGGCAAATCGAATTACAAGCTGGCTGCAGTTGTCACCTGGGGCAACCTTTATATCGCCTCACAAAAGGCTGACTTCAAGCTCGAAGACATCAACGGCGCGGCGATCACGCTCTTTGGCGAAAACACCATCAACGCTTCCGTCGTGCTCTATGCCCTCGCGGAAAACGGACTGGTTCCCGCTCAGACTGACTACCTCGCCGGCGCTGCCAACACACAGAGCCTGCTGCTGAGCGACGCAAACGCGATCGTCGTCACGGCAGAACCTGCCCTGACCGCAGCGAAGATGAAGAACGAAAACATCACCGCTTACGCTGTCAATGACCTGCTGAAGGCTGCCAATGGTTTTGACGGTTATACCCAGGCAGGGCTGTTTGTCAACCCGGAAACCATTGAAAACCATCCGGAAGCAGCTGCCGAATTTCTGACGAAAGCCGAAGAAGCCGCAAACCTGGGACAAAACGATCTCAACGCCGTGGCTGAAGCAGCTGTCGCGCTGGAGATCCTGCCTAACCTCAAAGTGGCTCAGACTGCCATCCCGAACTGCGCTATCCGCTTTGCGAAAGCCGCGGACGTAAAGGACCAGATCGAAGCCACTGCCGGGATCGACCTGAGCCAGTTCGGCGGTTCCGTACCGTCAGATGACTTCTATTATGAGGCGAAGTAAAGCTTCTGAGGTCTTAGCATTTGCTCTTGGAATTATTCTGATTGGCTGCCTGATCCAGGCAGCCGGTTGGATAAAAAATGACCATCTGGTTTTTCCGGATGCCGCAGAAATTCTGAGAGCTTTTTTCCGTTTGCTTTCCACACCAAACACATGGCTGCTGATCCGGACCACGCTGCTCCATCTGCTGAGCGCGATGGCGGTTTCCACCGTGATTGGGCTGATCATCGGCCTGGCAGAAGGGTACAGTGACTTTATCCGGACGCTGCTGCGGCCGCTGATGATGATGCTCCGCTCGATCCCGATGCTCGTGCTGGTGGTCATCATCATGGTCCTCACGGCCTATGACCGCGTTCCGCTCATCGGGACGTCGCTCATCCTGATCCCCATGATCAGTGAGGCTGTCTGCGAAGGCTGCCGGAACATTGATAAAGATCTGATCGACGTATACCGGCTGAACAGCGGGTTCAATCTGCAGGTATTATGGCATGTCCATCTGCCGCTGATGGCCGGCTACCTCAAACAGGCATATATCAACGCGGTCGGG
This sequence comes from uncultured Chloroflexota bacterium, assembly GCA_902786265.1. Lineage (GTDB taxonomy): Bacteria > Chloroflexota > Anaerolineae > Anaerolineales > Anaerolineaceae > Flexilinea. The sequence continues at coordinate 13,613 of CADACE010000062.1, forward strand.
ATGGGCCTCAAGCTTGTGATCTCCACCGAATACATGGTCCAGACCCGCAATTCTCTCGGCAAAGCCATCAACACAAGCATTTATTTCAACGAATATCAGGACATATACGCGTATGCCCTGATCATGGTCCTGCTGGTCATCCTGCTCAGCGAGCTGCCTTTGCGGATCATAAAACTTACGGACAAGCGATAAAGCTGAAATAAAAGAACGGTATGGAAAATTCATACCGTTCCTTTATTTCATTCAAATCTTATCCGTTATTCAGATTCCTTGATCCTTCACCTGTTACGGATGGATCGGGAAGAAAGGCGGCCAGGGATGCGGAGCAGGTCCGGGGTGCGGACCCGGTCCCGGATGAGGTCCCGGACCCGGCTGTGGGTGAGGACCCGGATGCGGTCCCGGTCCCGGATGCGGATGAGGAGCCGGTTCCGGAGAATACGGCAGGATGCAGATCGCCTTCATCACGACATCCCTCGCGGGCATATTAAAGTTATTGTAGGCATAGCCGAAATCCGCAACACCGTCATTGTTCCAGTCCCAGCCATAGAAAATCAATCCGTTCATATAGGTCACGGGATCGAAGAGAACGGACACATACTCACCTGCTTTGTAGGTTCTTTCATCCGTCGGGACAGATGCCAGACAATTATTGCCGACATATGTCACCTTGTAGCCATCCTGTGCCGAAGCAACAGAGGCAGCCGCAAGCAGGCAGATACACAGAATTGCAATTAGATAACGTTTCATGTTCCACTCCTTTTCCTGTATTATACAATAAACCTCCGAATTACACAAAATATAGCTTAGTGACAAATACATTGACTAAAATGTTACAAAAATAACATTCAAAAGGCATATGTCTTGCACCTGTTTACAGGAAACTCATTTTTCAGCCGGCTGAATGCCGAAAAACTCTGTCACATTCATATCTTCAGGAATATCCGCGTAGTGATTCCCGGTTCCGAAAATTGTCTTATGGATACCGTGGTCCGTTGCGTAAACCAGCAGGGTATCGTACTGTTTCCACGCGGAAGTCGTTTTCTCGGCAAGCTCCGCGAACTGCTGGTTATGCCGAACCATAGAGGCATGGGAAACAGGAGATTCCGGATGGGTCGCGTGAATATTGTCATCATATTCCATTGTGTAAACGACGATCACATCATATTGATCCTCATCCAGCAGTTCCAGCGCACGTGCGGTTGCGGCTTCACCGTCTTTTTCGAGGAAGTAGTCGATATCCTTACCCGACCAGATGATCCCCATACTGGAGCCCGTGATAGCGGAAAGGGCGACCCTTTTGCCGGCACGGACAAAAGCATCAAACAGGGAATCTGTCTTCACAACCGGCTTTTCATACTTCCGGATCCCGTGAATTTCCGGAGCAGCTCCGGTATACATTGTGGCGAAACAAACCGGGGTCACCGGCGGAAACGCGGTCAGAAAAGGGATGGCAAGCTGGGTATGCCTCATCACCGGAGCAAAATCATCCGTGTATTTTTGGATCAGCCATTGCCCGATCGCGTCCGGATTATAGATCAGCATGCGTTCCGCTTTGCCGCTGATACAATGGTCCTTCACAAAGGTTTCGATCTGAGGAAGGGGTGCATCCGCCTGAGCAGGAGGTTTGATATCCATGGCTTTGGCAAGAGAAGCCGCGATTCTTGTTAATGGAATTGTATTGAATGTCATTTCTATTGCCTTTCTGTACTGAATCTCACATGAGCGTTTTCAAACTAATTCGATTATACCTGTTTTTCAGTGATCAGCGGCCGGTGACTGGTCTCTGGTTTCTGGTGACTGGTCTCTGGTGGCTGGTTTCTGGTGACTGGTAGTTGGTGACTGGTTTCTGGTTCCTGGTTCCTGGTTTCTGGTTCCTGGTTCCTGGTTCCTGGTGGCTGGTTCCTGGTACATAGCCTCTATTCACCTTTCACTTTTCACCTTTCACCTTATTCCACACCTTTCACTTTTCATCTTATTTTTCACCTTATTTTTCACCAAACTCCGCTTCCTCCATAAAGCAGTTCCCTTTCCCGCTGTCTTGCGATCCGGGCGAGCATTTCATAATGTTCGTCGTCATCCTCATCGAGGACACGCAGCGGCAGATTTCCGTTCTCAAATACCGCCAGCGCGGCAGACATCACCAGGTCGTCGTGCAGGATCCGGCCTGTGGCGTGGTCGCGCGTACCGTCTTTCACGCCCCAGCGGACGTTGGAGGGATTCCCCGTCGGCTCCATGCGGCATCCGCGCAGCTCGCGGAAGAACATCTGCTGCAGCAGCTCCGGCTCCTTCAGGATCTCATACGGCTCCCTGCCCGGCACAAATCCGGATTTCAGCACGTTGATCTCGTCTCCCTTATGCTCCTGCCAGCGGCCGGTATCCACCATCGCCAGGAAGTCCCATGCCATTTTGGATTTATTGGCGCCGGTAATGTCGATCGGGATCACCTTTGACTTGTATTTGCTCACCAGCATATCGCTCAGCATCGCGCCCAGCCCGGAATGGTCAACGATGATATGGGAAGCGCGCCAGTGGTCAATGTCCTGACAGATCCGCTCCTCCAGCATCTCCGCCCGCATGTTGCGGTAAAGACGCCGCGCGACCACCTTCCAGACGAAGTTCTTCGCGTCATATTCCTTGCCGTCCGGCAGGGAAACGTCGCAGATGGTCACCACCGTGGCATCGCGCCGGTCGGAAAAGCCGTTGGCCTTTTTGCTCGCCGGGGTGATCTCGTCCGAACCCGCCACGTCGATCAGCACCACATAGCAGCGGTCCTGTTCCGGTGCGTAGAGCGGTTCATGATCATATTTCATCTTCTCGATGCGCTCCGCGGTGAACATGGAGGTCAGGTCGGTGATCTCCTCACAGAAGAACTGCGTGCGGATCGCCGGGTGGTCCCGACCGAGCAGCTCGATCTGCCGGCGCACGAAGCTCTCGTATTCCGGCACTTCCTTCCCCACCTCCGCAGCGGTGGTCACGAAAACATGCTTCCGCCCGTCCGCGTCCGCCTCTTTCTGCGCCAGCTGCATTTCACGGTAGAGCAGCGTCTGGTCATCCCAGGCGGTACCGTAAAACACCTGCACCGCGTTCGTGGATGCCGCCATCGGCGCCGCCTCCCGGTCGAACTTGTCCGAGGCCACCATCTGCGCTTCATCCACCTCCAGCAGCAGGTCCGCCGTAGCACCCACGATCGCCGCGTTCGGCGACGCCGACAAACACTTCATCCGCGTGTTCCCGTAAATCACCTCATCCTTCTTAAAGTGTGTAGTGTGAAGAGTGAAGTGTGAAGTTAATTCAGCTGGCTGTTGTCCGCGGCCACCGGTCCTCTGACCACCGGCCACTGACCACTGAGCACTAACTCCTCCTGAAAGCTGTCCCCTGAACACTGAGGCAAGCCTCTCCGTCGAGACCTTCCCCTGGTTC
>CADACE010000063.1 GCA_902786265.1 uncultured Chloroflexota bacterium
ATCGTGATATACAGCCATTCCTTCAGGGTAACCTTCTGCTCTTTGGACATGCGACTCCTCTTCCCTCCAAAACACAACCGTTTCCAACGATAAACCATTGTACCATTATTCACCGTAAATCAGAAGGATCAGAAAGCAACTTTCCGTCATAAATCAAAGAAAGAGGCTGTCCCAAAATTGATATGTACTGTAAAAGCATTTATCAAACTTCTTTCTGAGATTGCATACAGATCAGAACAACCCGAAAAAGAGGTCGAGAAATGAATGATACTATTTCTGATCAGGTCATCGACAGTTCAAACTTACCAGCAAATAAAAAAGCAAAAGCCATTCAAAAACGACGGGCAGCTGAAAATTCAATTGAAGCTTTGCAGCTGAAGAAATCTGCCGCCATCTATCTTCGTGTTTCTTCTGAAATGCAAGTTGACGGATTTTCAATAGAAGCTCAGAAGATTGCCTGTTTGAAATATGCTGCTGAACAGGGGTATGATGTAACTGATGCCCATATATACATAGACGAGGCTTTTTCTGCGAAAAATGAAGATCGTCCTGAATTCAAGAGATTGATGGTAGCTGCCCATTCCAGTGAGTTTTCTCTGATCATTATTCATAAAATGGATCGCTTTGAACGAAATTTCAGAGCTATGACAAACACTTTGGAAGATCTCGCTAATATTGGGGTTCGGGTTTATTCGATTCATGAAAATCTGGAATTGGCAAATACACTCACTGTGAATCTGTTTGGAATCATCAACGAACACTATATCCAGAATCTTTCATGGGAAACAGCAAAAGGAAAGCATCAGGCTGCAAAGGAAGGTTATTTTATCGGATCAAGAGTTCCCTTTGGATATCGAAAATGGAAACTCGGAGATTCTCCTGAAATAGATAAAAGGATGCTGATAGTTGATGAAAAAGAAGCTGCAGCATTACGGCATTGTTTCGAAATGTATTCAACTGGAAGTTGTTCATTTAGCAATCTTGCTGATTATTTGAATGAAAGTGGATTTGTAAGCAGAAGCGGACGTGCATTTCGTGATGATACGCTGCGGAGTATGCTTGAGAATCCAATATATATAGGAATTATTGAATATCAGGGCACAAAAAAAGAAACATATCTCACATACAAAGGGAAACATCAACCTTAAATCAAATAGCGTTTTATCAGTCGATGAGAGAATGCCGGTAAATGATCTCTCCGTTCTTCAGGTAATGGTCATCGAGAGCCTGACAGGCTTCACTTAAATTTTGAGACTTTATCGCTTCAAAGATCCTTTCATGAGAACTGACCAGACGGCTTCCCCGGGACTCCGTGAAGTTTTCATTCCCACAGCTGCTGCGGATATTTTTCAAAAGCAAAAACATTGCACCATTCAGCGGGCTGAGAAGCTCCCACATTTTATATAAGCGGGAGATCTGGCAGGAAAGAACGATCTGCGAATGAAATTTTTCATCTGCTTCGACCTCTTCAAGCAGATTATCTTCCCCGGCAAGTGATCTGAGTTTATCCAACGCGGATTCCATCGCAAGCAGACCATAGGTATCCAGGTGACACCCGCTTTTTTCAAGTGCAAGTTTTTCCAGACTGCCCCGCAGAAAAAACACCTCGTATGCATCTTTTGGTGAAAGCAATGCCACAGTACAGCCTTTATTCGGATGATAATCCACCAGCCCTTCTACCGCCAGTTGTTTCAATGCATCGCGGACCGGTCCGCGGCTGATGTTTAGTTTTTCGGAAATATTATTTTCAATTATTTTCTCACCGGGCTGCAGTTTACCGTCAATGATCTGTTCCCTTAGGAAATACAAGGCAACCTCTGAGCAATTCTTTCGGCTTTTGGTATTATCAATTGTATTATTCATTACAGCCTCCAAACCGGTTCAGCGCCTCACTTATCCGCAGCATATCCTCCGGTGTATATCTCTGGTCGCAGGGAACAGCCAGAATATGATCATAGATATACCGGGCAGTTTCATGTCCTTCCAAATCAACAAAAGGACTTACCGGCCAATAAACCGTAGAGTGAATGCTCCTTTCCGAGAGATAATTCTGCAGTGCATCACGTTCATCAGCGAAAATAACAAAGTGACTGGGAACAGTCTCATCAGGCAATTCCGGGAAGATCACATGAATTCCCATGAGATCCTGTTTCAGTCCCGCAAGGATCGCACTGTAATTTTCCCGCCGTTTCCTGCTGATCTCACTGAGATCTACATGCCGCAGTGTATATTCCGAAGACTCATCACTTGCATAGGAATCAAATATTTTTCGAAGCAGCATTTCGCCTTTCCAGAAAAGATCATTTCCCGGTTCATTGATGGTCCTGATGCGCAGGTCCAGATGTTCAGGGTGCGGAGGCAGCGTTTTACAGTTGAATTTTCCATTCATCTTGACGGCAATCCCGCCGCAGGGTACTCCCATCCATTTCCGAAAACTTCCGCCTACATAACCACACAGCGGGTCGATCCCGTCTTCTGACAGCAGGGAATGGGTCACATCTTCCAGAATTACGATTCCGCGGTCTTTGCAGGCTTTCACAAATTCATGATCGTAATTCACAAATCCGTAATAACCGCACAATGAAATCAGGCTGATCTCATCCAATACAGCGGGATCAAAAACACTGTGAAGATTTCTGTCAATCTCATAAAATTTCAGCTTATATCCAGCTTTTACGAATGGTGCCAGGACAGTTTCACAGGTATAAATAGGAACATAAGCAACCTTTTTCTGATCATACAGACCGATATCGCATAAACAGAAATAACTGCCGCACCTGCCTGACATCATAAATTTCAGGTCTCCGTTTACAGGACATACACGATCAAAATAACCGTTTTCTGCGGGTTCAGTCTTTTCCGGAGGAAAGGTGCCGCCAATTTTTTTCATTTCTGCCTCATTTCTTTTCCTCACCCGTTCCGAATTATACAACAGGTGCTTCTTTCTCTCAAAGCATTTTATTGTATTATTTTATTTGTAAAAATAATACAATAAATTGTTAACAATTTTCAATTTTAGTTTAATTTACTAATTTCTTGTTGACTTATTGTAAATATTGTAAAATTCAATTACAATACAAATAATACTTGACAAAGGGTATTATCGATATTTGTAAAGCAATAATTGCATCAGGATATCTCAACATATAAAGAAGGGATAAGTCTATATGTATAAGTTCGTATTAAAACGATTACTTCAACTGATTCCCGTGATCATCGGTGTTACGTTCATTGTGTTTTTCATCATGAACCTTGCACCGGGCGACCCTGCCGCAATCATCCTCGGAGATCAGGCAACGGCTGAAGCCCTTGCAATGAAACGAGAAGAGCTCGGTCTCAACGACCCGCTTCTTGTTCGCTATTTCAATTATATGAAGAACCTTCTCCGCGGGGACATGGGCACTTCATACAAGAATAATATTCCCGTCTGGAATCAGGTGATCGACAGGCTTCCGAACACAGCGATCCTGGCTGTAGCCGGTATATTCATCGCCCTTCTTTTTGGAATACCGATCGGGATCCTTTCAGCAAAAAAACAATATTCCCTGCTTGATAATATTTCCATGGTCGCCGCACTGATCGGTGTTTCCATGCCGAACTTCTGGTCCGGACTTCTGCTGGTGATGCTGTTTTCTCTGACCCTTGGCTGGCTGCCATCACAGGGGATGGGCAGCGGCGGAGTTATTCCCGTATTGAGAAGTATCATTTTACCCTCTCTGACGTTAGGAATCAATTCCATGGCCATGGTAGCCCGGATGACCAGATCGTCCATGCTCGAAGTGATCCGTCAGGATTATATCTCTACCGCCCAGGCAAAAGGGCTTAACGATCATGTGATCACAACACAGCACATGCTTCGAAATGCACTGATCCCGATCATCACAGCAGTCGGTCTGCAGTTCGGGCATCTTCTCGGCGGAGCGATGCTTGCTGAAACGGTCTTTTCCTGGCCGGGCCTGGGAAGGCTGATGGTCGACTCGATCAAATCCCGTGACATTCCGATGGTCCTCGGTTGTGTGGTATTTATGGCAACAATGTTCTCCATTGTCAACCTGATCGTGGATATCGTCTACGCTTTCGTAGACCCGCGCATCAAATCTATGTACAAGAAAGGAAATTGATCGTCATGGAAGAGAATCGCAATATAAATGAAACCGTTCCGGTAAAGAAACAGCGTTCTCTTTGGGACGAAGCCTGGAGACGCTTTAAAAAGAACAAGACAGCGATGGGCGGGCTCATCTATCTGAGCATTCTGGTTGTTGTTGCCATCAGCACCACCGTCATTGACTGGGTCACAAAAAATCAGGTTTACAAACAATACATCATCAAGCAGGATCTTCTGCATCGGCTAAAGGGACCATCTGCCCAGCATATTTTCGGACAGGATGAATTCGGCAGAGACATCTTTCTGCGCATGCTTTGGGGTACCCGCTATTCGCTGTTCATGGGTGCACTTGCAATTATATTCGCTCTGATCATCGGCGGATTTCTCGGCGCACTTGCCGGATATTACGGGAAAAGGGTCGATGCGGTCATCATGCGTGCGATGGACATTCTGCTTGCGATCCCATCCATGCTACTTGCCACCGCGATCGTCGCGGCGCTGGGAACCAGCCTTGTGAACGTCCTGATTGCCATCGGTATCGCCTACATACCAACCTTCGCCAGAACCGTAAGAGCTTCAGTCCTGACTGTTAAAGACCGTGATTTCATTGAAGCGGCACGGGCAATCGGCTGCGATGATTCCGAGATCATTTTCAAATACATCGTCATGAACGCACTCGCTCCCATAATCGTACAGGCAACGCTGGGACTGGCCGGAGCTATCCTTTCTATTGCAGGTCTGTCATTCCTGGGTCTCGGGATCCAGCCTCCTACACCGGAATGGGGTGCCATGCTTTCCAATGCCAGAACTTATATCCGCGATGCCTGGCATGTGACCGTGATGCCCGGTTTGGGGATCATGCTCACGATTCTCTCCCTGAACCTGATGGGAGACGGTCTCCGCGACGCGCTTGACCCGAAACTGAAGAACTAACCATTTGAGGAGGAAAAAAGATATGTCAGAACTCTTGCTCGATATAAAAGACCTCAGCATTATCTATTCCACCGAGGATGGTGTCGTCAGAGCACTGAACAAGGCGAATCTGCAGCTGCATAAAGGAGAAAGTTTAGGTCTGGTCGGAGAAACCGGTGCCGGGAAAACCACACTGGCAAGGGGAATTATGAGACTGATCCCGAATCCGCCGGGAAAAATCACAAATGGCGAGATCATTTATGAAGGAAAAGACCTGCTGAAGCTCAAAGATAAGGAAATGCGGCAGCTGCGGGGAAGAAAAATCTCCATGATCTTTCAGGATCCGATGACATCGCTGAACCCCGTCATGACTGCCGGGGACCAGATCCGTGAAGTGATTCTTACTCATGACCCCGGCCTGTCCAAAAAGGAAGGACGGAAAAAGGCAGAGGATATGCTGGAAATGGTAGGCATCAACGCTTCGCGCTATGATGACTATCCGCACCAGTTTTCCGGAGGAATGAAACAGCGTGTCGTGATCGCAATTGCACTGGCCTGCAACCCAACTCTGTTGATCGCGGATGAACCGACGACAGCTCTGGATGTAACGATCCAAGCTCAGGTTCTGGAAATGATCCATGACCTGAAAGAGAAAAACAATACTGCCATGCTTCTCATCACACACGACCTTGGCGTGGTTGCCCAAAACTGCGACCGTGTTGCCATCATTTATGCCGGTGAGATCGTGGAATACGGAACCCTCCGTCAGGTTTATAAAAATATACTCCATCCTTACACGGAAGGTCTTTTCGGATCCGTTCCGAGCCTGGACACCACATCAAAACGTCTCAATGCTATCGACGGCATGATGCCGGATCCGACACAGCTTCCGAAAGGATGCAAATTCGCCGACCGCTGCAAATTTGCGGAAAAACGCTGTCTGGAAAATGAACCGGAATTGATTGAACGTGCCGACGGGCACAAGGTCCGCTGTTTCCGTTATGAACAGGAGGGATAGTTAGATGGCTAAAAATACCGCTGAAATTTTACGTGTGAACCATCTGAAAAAATATTTTTCGGTACCGGCCGGGATGCTTCACGCTGTGGATGACATCAGTTTTACCATTGATAACGGGAAGACGCTGGGTGTTGTCGGTGAATCAGGCTGCGGGAAGTCCACCATGGGCAGGGCGATCCTCCGGCTGCATGAGCCTACTTCCGGAGAGGTTTATTTTCAAGGGAAAGATGTTCTTTCACTTGAAAAACAGGGCATGAAACAGCTGCGGCGCGATATGCAGATCATCTTTCAGGATCCATACGCCTCACTGAATCCGAGAATGACAGTGAGCGAAGCTATTGCCGCACCGCTCCTTGTTCAAAAGATATATTCCCGAAAAGACAAAGCACAGATCGAGAAACGGGTCAGAGAGATCATGAACCTGGTCGGTCTGGCCAACCGCCTGATCAACACTTATCCTCATGAACTGGATGGCGGACGCCGGCAGCGTATCGGAATCGCACGGGCACTGGCTCTGAACCCGAAATTCATTGTCTGCGACGAACCCGTATCCGCGCTGGATGTTTCCATCCAGGCCCAGATCCTGAACCTGATGGCGGATCTGCAGGATGAGCTGGGACTCACCTACCTGTTCATCACACATGACCTTTCCGTTGTGAAATATGTTTCAGACGATATTCTCGTCATGTATCTCGGGCAGATGGTTGAAAAAGCCCCTTCCGAGAAGCTTTTCAAAAAGCCAATGCATCCCTACACACAGGCATTGCTCTCTGCGATCCCTATCCCGGATCCGGACCTGCCGATGAACCGCATCACCATGAAAGGCGAACTGACTTCTCCGGTTAACCCGGGGATCGGCTGCCGTTTTGCTAAACGCTGTCCCTTCGCGAAAGATGAATGTTCTCAGCAGGAAATGGTCCTGACGGAAGAAGAACCCGGACATTTTGTCACATGCCTGCGGGTACAGCGTGGAGAAATCTAATGGTCGTTCCCAGAAGCCCATCTGAGCTTCCGGATCATGCCGATGTCCGAAACCCAAACGGACAAAATAAAAAACTCATAGGAGGAAAAATGAAAAAATCTGTATTATTCGTTTTGGTCGTCCTCATGCTTGCCCTGATCAGCACTGCTGCCGGCGCACAATATAAGGACACTCTCACCTGGGCACAGGGTTCCGATGTCACATCTCTGGACCCGCATCAGGGGAAAGAAACACCTGCCGTTCAGGTCACCAGCCAGATTTTCGACACACTGGTTGCCGTTGATCCTGCCACCAACGAGCTTTTCCCGCAGATCGCTGAAAGCTGGGATATCGTTGACGATTTGACTTATGTCTTCCACATCCGCCAGGGCATCAAATTCCACGACGGCACTGAACTGACCGCTGAAGATGTAAAATTCTCTCTCGACCGCGCGATCGCTTCCTCCGCGGTTTCTTACATCGTTGACTTCATCGACACCGTCACTGTCAATGATGACTACACCGTCACCATCGTCACCGATGCACCTTACGGCCCGACCCTTCGCAACCTGGCGATCCCCTTTGCTGCTATCGTTCCAAAGCATGTTGTTGAAGCTGATGAACAGAACTTCATCCTCAACCCTGTCGGTTCCGGCCCTTACACCTTTGTCGAATGGAAACAGGGTGACCATGTGACACTCAAGGCTTTCGATGACTACTATGCCGGCAAGGCCCTGACTGAAAATCTGATCATGAAAGTCGTCCCGGAAACCTCACAGCGTTCCATCGCTCTGGAAACCGGTGAAATCGATCTGGCCTATGATCTGGCCGTCAATGACCTGCCGAAGGTTCGCGACAATGCTGCTCTGACCGCCTATGAGATCCCGTCCCTGAGCTGCTGGTACATCTCCATGAACATGAACAAGGCCCCGTTCGACAACGCCCTTGTCCGCGAAGCACTGAGCTATGCCATCGACCGCCAGCTGCTGGTGGATGCCCTGAACATGGGTTCCGGCCAGCCCGCTGATGCCATCATCGCCCCGGGCGTTTTTGGTTACTACAGCACCGGCGTCCGTGAATACAATCCGGAAAAGGCCAAGGAACTGCTGGCCGAAGCCGGTTATCCGGATGGGTTCTCCGCAAAACTGTGGGTCAATGACAACCAGTCCCGCATTGAAATGTGCCAGGTCATCCAGGCCATGCTTTCCGAGATCGGTGTGGAAGTCTCTGTTGATGTGATGGAATTCGGTGCCTTCATTGCCGCCACCACCAACGGCGAACATGACATGGCTTACTTCGGCTGGACCACCTCCAGCGGCGATGCCGACTACACCTACTATTCACTCGAACACTCCTCCCAGCAGGGTGCCGCGGGCAACCGCACCTTCATTGCCGACCCGGATGTGGACGCTCTGATCGAAGCCGGCCGCAGCTCCAACAATGCTGACGAACGTCTGGAAATCTACAAGAACCTCGCCATCAAACTGGATGAGATCAACAACAACCTGCCCATCTTCTACAGTTCCCTCAATGTCGGCGCCAACGCCAAGGTTGAAGGATTCGTGATGGATTCCAACGGTTACCACCCGCTGAACAACGTTCAGGTCCTTCAGTAATTACTGATCTATACAGCCGCCGGCTTAAAACCGGCGGCTGCCAATTTAAAGGAGGCAAAGGAAAATGAGACTCGCCAATATTACATGGCCGCAGGCGCAAGCCTATTTCAAAGAAAATGACATGGTTCTGATCGGCATCGGAAGCATCGAATGTCACGGACGCCACATGCCTCTTGGTACGGATACGATCATTCCGGACCATCTGCTGAAAATGATCGAAGAAAAAAGTGATGTACTGATCGCCCCGACGATTCCTTTCGGAGCCTGTCAGAGTCTGGCTCCCTATCCGGGAACGATCGATATTGACGGAGAGATCCTTTACCAGTTTTTCAGACAGATCATGCTCAGTCTTTATCGCCATGGCGCCCGGAAATTCGTCATACTGAATGGGCATGGCGGGAATATGAAGACGATCGAACGTCTGGGGCTGGAATTTGAAGAGAAAGGCTGTCTGGTCGCCATGCTCAACTGGTGGCTGATGGCCTGGGATATGAACCCGGCCTGGAAGGGCGGACACGGCGGCGGAGAAGAAACTGCAGCTATCCTGGGGATCAATCCCTCTCTGGTAGATCAAAGCGAGATCGGCGGACCGCTGAAGCTTTTTGATCTTTCCGACAAGTTGAAAGCTACCGGATTCCGCTCTGTAGAGTTCAAAGGAGTCTCCGTTGAGATCCTGCGGGCAACGCCTCATGTTACAGACAGCGGCTGGATCGGCCCTGATCATCCGAATACCGCCACGATTGAGTGGGGCACCGAAATGCTTCGGACTACTGCCGATTATATCGTGGACTTCATGGAAGAGTTCAAGAAAGTCCCTCTGAAATAAGCGGAGTCATGGTATGGAAAAATCAAAAGCGCTTGAAATGATCGCGGCTATTTCCAATGCCAACGGAATTTCCGGATTTGAGGAAGAAGTCGTAGCTGAGATCCTGCCTTATGCAAAAACAGTCGGTGAAACCAGTGTGGACAGGATGCGGAATGTTTTTATCCGCAGGATCGGAAACACCGGTTCACGCCCGGTCGTGCAGCTGGATGCCCACTCCGATGAAGTCGGTTTCATGGTTCAGGCAATCTGCCCGAACGGGACGCTGCGCATCATTCCCATCGGAGGATGGGTGCCAAGCAACATTCCCGCGCATAAGGTATGGGTACGCAACAAAGAAGGAAAATATATTCCTGGCCTCACAGCCAGCAAACCGCCCCATTTCATGACAGAAGCTGAACGGAAAGCTCCGCTGGAAATGTCAAACATCACCATTGATATCGGTGCCTGCTCCGCAGAAGAGGCTAAAAATGAGTTTGGGATCCGAATCGGAGAACCGGTCTCACCTGATGTGAGCTTCACCTATGATGAAAATCATGACCTGATGGTAGGAAAAGCCTTCGACTGCCGGGTCGGATGTGCTGCGATCCTGAAGACGCTCCATGACCTGAAAGATGAAACACTGAAGGTAGATGTCATCGGAGCCTGTGCTACACAGGAAGAAGTAGGTGTCCGCGGAGCAACGATCACCGCGAATGTCATCAAACCCGATATCGCCATTGTTTTCGAGGGCTGTCCCGCTGATGACACCGTTGTCGAGCCGTATATGGTTCAGACTGCCATCAAACACGGACCGATGCTGCGTCATATTGACGCCAGAATGATCACGAATCCAAGATATCAGCGTTACGCATTGAACCTGGCTGAAGAATTGGGGATCCCTGTGCAGGATGCAGTCCGAAGCGGCGGTGCGACAAACGGAGCGGCAATTCACCTCAGCAATTCCGGTGTTCCCGTGATCGTTATCGGCATTCCGGTACGATATGCGCACACACATTACGGCATTTCTGCCTATTCGGATTTTGACAATGCTGTAAAGCTCGCATGTGAACTGCTGAAGCGTTTTGATAAAGATTTGATTTACAGCTTTTGATTCATATCAGGAAACTTTATCAACAATTCCTGAAAATAAACACACAGAGACGGATTGTCTGCCGCCGTGAAGCCGGCACAAGAATCCGTCCTCTGTGTATTTTTTTCGGGAAATCTGAATAATCGTTACAACACTACCGTGAACAGCCCGGCCGGAGAAAAAATATCGTTTATTTTAAGAAACAAAAATGAATTCAGGAAAAATCGATGTCTAAAAGATCTGTAAAAGAATTAGTCGACGAAATAGAATGCTTGAGCATCATAAAGTCGGCTAGCCTGACTGAGGCGCTTGAAGAGAAGCTCGGCGCTTCCCGGAAATCTCAGGATTCCTTCTGGGTGGATGACAGGGTCTTTGTTATGGGATACGACGTTATCATCACCGGATACACTTCTCCGAAAAAGGTACTGGCGGTTAAAAAACTTCATGAGGAGTGGGGCATTTCTATTAATGAGGCTGTTGCTTTTTTTGATGATCTTCCCAAAACGGTTTATGAGTTTCTCCCGGCAGATGAGGCTCTTGAATCACGGAGAAAACTCATGGAAGCCGGATTGACGGTAAAACTGAACTATAGGTGGACATACTTCTCCTATTACAAGTATTCTCAGTATAATGAGCATCAGCGGTAAACTGCAGCAGGTTCCGATTTGATCAGGCTGGTGTCGGTCTCTGCAGGCTCTGCTGCTTTGTATTCAAGAAATTCAAGTGCGGCCTCTGTCGCTGTTTCTATCCCGTATCTGGTCCCTGTATAAAAACCCAGAAGCAGAAGGGCAAGCAGCATAAGCATGATGATCAGAAAGCGTGAGAGGCTGAAATTCTTTCGTTCAGTCTGCTTTACGGTGGCAGATTCAATTTTTTCCATGGATTCCTCCTAAAATGTATTTCAACAAAGATACAAAAATGGAATCACCTGACTTCTATGATCTTTCCCTGCCGTACTTTTACCGTCACAGATCTTTCATGAAGACTTGTAAGGAGATCAAATACGGCCTGGTCCGCCTCATAACTGTTGATCTGACCGTTTTCCTCGTGAAGTATGATCGTATCCCCTGATCCTATATCCAGGGATCCTGTGTGCCATGATGTCCTGTTCCTGATCACTTTCAGGATCAGGATAAGAAATACAGCGGAAATCAGAAGACCTGCTGCAGCATATTCCATCCAGGGCGGAATCAGGATCCCGATCAGCCCTGCCCCTCTGACGATCTTCAGGACAAGGACCTCATTCCCAAAGGCATAGCCTTCAATAACGGCACCGGCCGCAAGACGTGAAAAATCGGACGAACCGGAAAGAACGGCTGTGGGTGGCATAACATATTCGGATCGGTCTGTTGTAATTATGACAGAACCGTCTGTTCCTGCTGTTTTTGCGGAGTTAATCGTTCCCGAGATTTTTATGCCTTCATCTGCTGGTTTTGACAGGACATCGATCATTGAAATCCGGGCAGCTCCTTTATAGAGAGCTGTTCCAACCTCGTCATAGGCAGGATTCTTCAGGATCATGGTATCCTGATCCATAAAAAAGATATCTTCATCCAGCCGGATCGTTCTCTGGCCGCCGGATGTTTCAGGACCAAGACCGCTGATTATCCCTGATACAGCCCGGTAGTGGTAATCGGAGTAGGAATCGGGCAGCAAATAGACCATGCCGGCATGATCCTCTGAAACGGAAGCCAGGGCAAATTTTCCCTGCCCAATATGCCCGGAAAACCTGGTCTCAGGATCAAAATACAGGATCCTGCCATTGATGCTGAATGCATCGGCACTGATTTCTGATATATAACCGGAATACAGATATTGATCTGTTATTGCGGTTTCGGATTCTCCTTGAGGCTCGGGGATCCTTCTCATGAGCAGGATATCATTTCCGATCCGGAATCCAGCAGCATAATCATCGTAAACGATCTCCGGACTGCATAAGGAATCGGGGAGCACACGCAGTGTGGTTCCGTCTACGGTAACATAGAAAGATCCGTTTTCATTTACATTTCCGATAAAACTCACAATCCCGGTAAAACTCTGCACTGATGCCGGATCTGGGAAACTGTCCGCGATAACGGAAACAGATCTGACAGTTCCGCCTGTTTCGTATCCAAAAACCCAGGCGCCCGGTATCATTACCTGTCCGGTCGTTTCTGTTCCGGCATTCAGGGCATGCTTTACACCGTTGACCGTGATCGTAAACAGAGTTTCAGATTGTTCCGCATCCTCGACCTCGCCCCAGAATATATCCTTTTCCTGTATGGCAGTGTTTGATGCCAGTACTTTGCATACGAGAACTTTTCCGTGTATGGTCACCAGTGCAGCTGACGCATATTTTTCAAGGAAAGCGGTTCTCTCATCGATATGAGTGTCTTTTGAAAAAAGGTAACCGGTCCCGTCGAGATATACCCGGTATTCCATATCGGTATTAGCTCTGGATATGGCATTTACAATCCCGAAATGATATTCAAGATCATCATTGTTGGAATCATCGTCTGTGAGACGTTCGATGTTCAGCAGTTCATGTGTATCATCTGTAAAGACCAGTCTGACCGGTGAATCCTTGTCGATTTCCGGCGGAATGGTGAAATCTGATGAAACCTTGTATGTCCTGCCATCGATCGTAATATGATCTTCAATAGTCCGGTTTACTGTATCTTGAGATATAGTCGGAAGTTTGATTGCAAATAGCGTGATGATTGTAAACAGGAGAATACGGATCCTCATATCGTTTCCTTTCCACTTGGAAATGTACAAAACGATATGGGATTCGTGTCATCCGTATAGCAGAAAAGAATTTCTCTCAAATGGCTTTCTATGCTTATATAATAATAGTACGGAAGGGAGACAGATTCATATTTGCAGAGGTATTGCTGAATCGCAATTTTGCGGAGATATAACAATTACGGATAATTAATTAGATAACAATCAAAATAAATAATTAGTTTTATTAGAAATATAATTCGAGTAAAAACCCAAAATCGAAATAAAAAAATACGCGCTCGTATGTTCTATTATCCTTCTCTTTACTCGCTTTTTGTTAATGGTCATTCTTATTGCTTGATAATGGACAGCACATGTCATTGTTAGAATAGAGAGTAAAATAGGCGCAATTTGTTGTCCGAAACTATCTTTTTACTCTCAACTGCGACGTCGGATTGATTTATCAGGTTTACTTCGCAGCGTTCGAATCTGATTATTGTCAATCGTCTTAAATGTTACTATATTGACAAAAGAGTAAAGGAGATGAATCGTGAATGTGAATGTGGTGGAAGTACTGGCTGATTCATTCATATCTTGATGAATATACACAACTTCTTACGGATTATGTATGGGCATTGGATGATGGTTATTGGATGTACCAAGGTACACAAAATAAAAATGCAGAGCCAAATTTCAAGGATTTAAAGTCAATCCAACTGCCTGATGAAAGGATTTTATTCACAGGCGATGAATCCGGACGCATGTTTCTAACTTTTGTCAAAGGCCCAGCAGATTATGCAGTTACAGGACGCACGTATGTTGCAGATGTTAGCTTCAATAATACAAAGGATGTGATGGTATTACGAATCGAAAGCTATATTGTTACAGGCTTTTTCAAATATGTACGACAATGAGGAGAAATACAAAAGGAATCATTATTTGGGAAGTCTGATAATAAAGCTTCATAGAGATTCCTTTTATAGAGTGAGTTAATCCAAAGGATAAAGAGTATATAGTGGTGGGGTGTTTTGCGGCGTTTATCAGTCCCAAAAAATACTCCACCTTATAGTATAAATACGCTGTCCGCAGGTTGCTGGTTCGAGTCCAGTCAGGGGCGCTAAAGTTATCGCGGAAATTATAGAATTTCCTTTTCTTAATAAAAACCGGCACAAAGAAATTTGCTTTGTAGCCAGTTTTTTTGTTAATAATTATAAATCTTAAAAGAAATTTATAAAAAGAATTATTTGGTCAATTTTTGTTTATAGAACGTCATATTTTATTAAGATTAATGTCATGCCCGATAATCAGGATAAACCAAGCTTTTCCCTGACTATCTTTTCGCGGATTTCCACGGGAAGACTCGCCAATAATTCGCTGACAGGGATGTCCTTATTTCTCTTTTCGGTATCGGCAGTATGAATATTCTCTTCATATCCCATATTTGAAATCGTTTCATTTACTGCATCGATGTTCATTTTTGAATAAATTTTGTCTGTGATATCAATGCTTCCATGCATCACATTTAGGGATATAGCTTTAAAATCCTGGATGGTTTTCGCATGCTTCATGCCGTAATTAATATGTCCATATCGTAAAGCATGTGCAGACTTATATTCTACGCCAGCCATTTGGCAAAGCTTTTCAAGATTTTTATAAAACACGGAAGAAACATTACGAGTGTCAGCATATGATCTGTTTACGTCTCCTTTTATTGGTTCACCTGGCTTTATCTTCTTATTCCTGTCAAGGCGGGGATACCAGTAATTCTGTACAGAATAGTTTTTCCGCATAAAATCATCCCATTTTTTCACTACATCGAACAGTTGACTTATTCTGTATAGCGAAGTGACACCCTTCTTGCTGTATTTTGTATGTACACCAAGATCGGGCAGCTGATACACTTTGAAATTATCAAGGTTCACCGCTTCAATAGGCATTGTTACAAAGGCGCCGATCCGCATTCCAGAAAGATACATATATGAATATTGTCCTTGCGGAAGAAAGAATACCTTCGTTGAAAAGCTGATTCATTTTGGAACAGTTCTGTAAATTCAGGCTTTATGAGGTGATGTTGTGGCGGAAATAATACTTATCCCACTGGCTCCCGACGATCGGGAACAGTTAATAATAGAAATCTGATCGGCAGCTTCAGTTATTTTGGAGGGACATCATGGATATCAGGCGTGAACAATGCGGCATTTATGATGTAAACGTAAACAATTATCCGAGGCTTCGTGGAGAAACCTGTGATTCCGTCCGTATCATGCGGGCAGATGAAGAATGAAGCGGCCGGTCCTATCCGGAACTGAAAGAATATCCGTTTTAGAAATTGAAAGCTTAGTAATTTCACCGGAAAGGTTTGAGGATCATGGGAAAACTGTCAATGCGGTTCGCCGACGAAAATGACTGTGAAAAGATATTGTTCTTTATCCGGGAACTGGCGTCATAAAATTCCTTATTTTCCTTGACTTATAATAGTTAGTCTCGTATATCGCTTTCATCCAGCCTTCTGGAAAAGTTGCAGGATGGTCTGACTTCATACGGCATATCGCTTCCTTCAAGGTCACTTACGAAGGAATTTGCGTTCAGTTCAGAAACATCGATCTGATAATCCCTGTGGGACATGCAGTAGGTGTAGTAGTCTTTTGTTGAAAGACGCCGGTCATCAGGGATCCTGTTGAACTGGGAATCTGCAGCAGCGGTCGAAAATCCAACGGAAAGTACAGCTGCTGTTTCCAGAAGAGCCCGCAGAAAAAATTTTGTCTTCACACAGGAAGAATACAATTCAACCGATGCGCCTTTTAAAGCACGATTATCTGCGGTAAACTCCCAATTCTAAATGCTCATTGAAGAGGGTGTCTCAAAATACTAATGGTATAATGGTTTATCGTTGGAAACGGTTGTGTTTTGGAGGGAAGAGGAGTCGCATGTCCAAAGAGCAGAAGGTTACCCTGAAGGAATGGCTGTATATCACGAT
>CADACE010000064.1 GCA_902786265.1 uncultured Chloroflexota bacterium
TCTGATACATCCATGGACAGACCTTTCCGGGCCTGATGATCCGGCCCTGTCCGTCATTTATTATGTCTATAATTTTTGGATGAAAGATATCAATGTTGAATTAAAAAAAATTGTCAGGTCTGGTCAACTCCAGGTACCTAACAATAAGCGGGAATGACGGGGTTCGAACCCGCGATCTCGGCCTTGACAGGGCCGCATGTTAGCCGCTACACCACATCCCCATTCCGTTTTGCGTTTCAGATTTTGTTTCTGTCTCGCTCAACGTTGAGTATTTTAGCACACCCCTTATTCTCTGTCAAGGAATTTTGAAAATTCGTGATTAATTAAAAATCAGGTCCGGGCTGTAATAGTAAATGCAGCGGAAGGAGAGGATCACAGAAAGAAAAATCAATCAAAAATCATCCAAAAGCAATTACGAAATATTCCCCAAAAACATCCAAAATGCATTCAAAATATATTGATCAACTATGAAATCATACTATAATCAATTCCAGAAGGAAACGATCCGGAAGATACCAGAGATATCGATCAGGGATCACCGGTGACAGACGGCTTCTGCCGGTTTCGTTGCATACATTCGCGAAACCCGGTGTGCCCGGTTACGGATCGTCCCGGGAGTACTTATGGAAATTGATGAATTCTTTGCGCTGCACCCCAAAACAGCGATTGCCTTTTCCGGCGGGGTAGATTCCTCGTATCTGCTGTACGCGGCAAAAAAATACAGAGCGGAAGTTCAGGCTTATTATGTACGATCCGCCTTTCAGCCCCAATTTGAGCTGGATGACGCGGTGCGCCTGGCGAAGGAGGTTGGAGTCCCGATGAAGATCCTGCCTGTGGACGTTCTGAGCTCCGAGACCGTAACGGACAACCCTGCCAACCGCTGCTACCATTGCAAAAGAGTCATTTTCGGCACCATCCTGAAAGCCGCCGCGGAAGACGGGTTTCCGGTGATTCTGGACGGGACAAACGCATCGGATGACGTGAATGACCGCCCCGGGATGAAAGCGCTGCAGGAGCTGCAGGTGCTCTCCCCCCTGCGCGAATGCGGCATCACCAAAGATGAAGTCCGCAGGCGTTCCAAAGAAGCAGGTCTGTTCACCTGGGACAAGCCCGCGTACGCCTGTCTGGCAACACGGATCCCGACAGGAGAAAAGATCACCGCAGAGAAATTACAGGCAACCGAAAAAGCGGAAAATTACCTGTTTTCCCTTGGGTTCACCAATTTCCGCATCAGACGTTTCGCGGACGCTGCCCGCATTCAGGTTCCCGCGGATCAAATCGGGAAGCTGATCGAAAACCGGGAAAACATCCTCCAAACACTGAAAAAAGACTACACAGCAGTTCTGCTGGATCTGGAAGTGAGAAAATGAGAAACGAGATACGATCAACACTCGAAGCATTACAGGCAGGGAAGATTTCGGTCGATGACGCGCTTCTGACAATCAAGAAACAGCCGTTTGAAGATATCGGCTACGCGAAAATCGATCTGCACCGCGGGATCCGTCAGGGGATCCCGGAAGTCATCTACGGGGCGGGCAAAACCGCTGAGCAGATCACGGGCATTATTGACCTGATGAAACGGAACGGACAGAAGAATATCCTGATCACAAGAATGTCCGCGGAAAAAGCGGAATCGGTCAGCAGCATACACGAAATTACCTATTATCCGGAAGCCCGTATCGGCATCATCGGCTCCATTCCCGAACCAGACGGCATCGGGACGATCGTGGTCGCCACCGGCGGTACCAGCGATATCCCGGTAGCGGAAGAGGCAGCGCTTACAGCGGAAATTTTCGGAAACAAAGTCACCCGCCTTTATGACGTCGGCGTCGCAGGACTGCACCGTATGCTGGCACACATGGATGAAATCATGAGCGCGAGCGTGATCATCGCGATAGCGGGAATGGAAGGCGCCCTTGCCAGTGTCATCGGCGGGCTGGCAGACTGTCCCGTGATCGCCGTCCCGACCAGTGTCGGATACGGAGCGTCCTTCCACGGACTTTCCGCGCTGCTTTCCATGCTGAATTCATGCGCCAGCGGTGTTTCCGTCGTGAACATCGATAACGGCTTCGGCGCAGGTTACCTGGCGGGCATGATCAACCATATGGGTAATTAACGGATACCAAACGAAACAAAAGCTATGGGAATTCAAAACATCACATATTTCCGCCAAAAGGAAGCGGATACCAATACGCCCATCGTCATTGTCCACACATTTGAGAATGAAGGCGAAGCACTGCACCGCGAGCTGATCAAAACCGGCTGCGGCAGCTGCTGCATCGCCGCTGTCACGGTAGATAAATGGGAAGAGGATCTCTCACCCTGGCCGGCCAAAAGAGTTTTCAAAGGCGAATCGGACTTCGGCAGCGGCGCAGATGCTCACATAGCGGACCTGACCCGCACCATTCTCCCGGAAATCCGAGAGAAGACAGGCAGCAAAGGTCCCTGCTATATTGCCGGCTACTCCTTTGCCGGTTTGTTTGCCCTGTATTCCCTGTACCGCACAGACATTTTTGCCGGCGCTGCTTCAGTTTCCGGCTCACTGTGGTTTCCCGGTTTCAGCGAATTTGCAATGAGCCATGACCTGCAGCGGAAACCGGATTTTCTGTATTTTTCCCTGGGTGACAAAGAGAGCCTCACCAGAAACGAGCTCATGAAGACTGTCGCTGAAAAAACCGGGCTGCTCTACACGCATTATCAAGGTCTGGGAATTAACTGTACCTTTGAAATGAACCCGGGCAACCACTTTACAGAGCCTGAAAGACGACTGGCGAAAGGGATCTGCAGACTTCTGGCAGAATGCGGCAGATAACAGATTCCCTTACAGCAGCATCTCTCTGAGCCGGGCTTTCACGGCATCCGTTGTAAAAGCCGCGTCGATCGCGTTCGCAAGCAGGACCTTTTCCTGGGCTGCTGTCAGGCCAAAGGTCCTTTCCATATAACGATATTCATCGGCAAGCGTTGTTCCTTCGATCGCAGGATCATCCGTGTTGAGCGTCACCTTCAGCCCTGCCCCGAGATATGACATGAACGGATAATCAGCCATATCCGGAACAGCATGTGTCTGCCGGTTGCTGGTCGGGCACATTTCAAGCACAATGCCCCGGTCTTTCACCAGACGGACGACCTCCGGATCCTGAAAAATCGTCACACCATGCCCGATACGGCCGGCGCCGAATTCAACAGCCTGCCGTACACTTTCCGGCCCGTCCGCTTCTCCCGCATGGAAGGTGAAAGGGATGCCATATTCCCGGACCTTTTCAAACAGCTTTTTATAATCTGCGGTCGGAAACAGTGCTTCCGCTCCGGCTAGATCAACCGCGACCACACCGCCGTCCTCAACCAGATACTTCCGCGCCAGCTCCACGGTTTCCAGGTTTTGCGCCTCATTCCCCACACCGCGCATACAGCACAGGATCAGGTTGGCTTTCAATTCGGTTTTCTTCAGGCCATTCAGCGCAGCCAGAACAGCGTCCTCCTGAGTCATTCCGCCTAACGTATGGGACTGCGGAGCAAACCTGAGCTCCGCGTAAACGACACCCTGATCCTTCACCTCATCAGAGACCAGACGAACCGCCTCGCTTAGGGCTTCCGGGGTCTGCAGCAGTGAAATGGGCAGCAGAAACCGGGCAAGGAATTCATTCAGATCCGCGCAGTCCGGCTGGACCGTCAAAAGCTTCTCCAGTGACTCATCATCCGCCGGCAGCGGGATATTCTGAAGATCAGCCAGCTTCCGGGCGACCCCGACAGTGAGCGCGCCATCCAGATGCAAGTGAAGATCAATATAGCGTTCCTTGAAAGGAACATCAGCCTGATTTCCGATTTCTGTCATTTTATCCTCCCGTCCCGATCCTGCTCCATTCTGATCAGATGCTTCTGTATGATTATTTTATACCAATTTTCAGCGAAAACAAAATGAAAAAGTCGCGGAAAAATCTATACTAATCTTTTGTGTTTTCAAGTATAATGATAAAAGGACATGTGAGAAGGAAACATGCCATTAGAAACCCAATGAAAAACAAGGATGGTGATCAACATATGAACTGGAAAAATCTTGATACAATCGCTGCTTTTGAAAAACTGAACGGACTTAAAGGACATGTAAACCTTCAGGAAGCCATGTCCGGTGAAAACGGTGCCGAACGCGTCGCGAAGTACCGGGTCCCCATGGCCGGCGGGCTGACCTATCACTATGCCGCCAAGCAGGTGGATGAAGACGTACTGGATGCTCTCCAGGCGCTGGCAGACGAAACCGAACTTGCTCAGAAATATGCAGAGCTTTATAACGGCGCGGTCATCAACACAGGTGAAAAACGTCTGGTGCTGCATCAGCTGACCCGCGGGCAGCTGGGCAATGCGGTGATCGCCGACGGCGTGGACAAACGCGCTTTTTACGTTGGCGAGCAGAAAAAAGCCGCGGAATTCGCGAAAAAAGTCCATTCCGGTGCCATCACCAATGAAAATGGTGAAAAATTCACGACCGTCGTCCAGATCGGCATCGGCGGAAGCGACCTGGGACCACGCGCGATGTATATCGCTCTGGAAAACTGGGCAAAAGCGACCGGCAATTTCAAGATGGAAGCGCGCTTCATCAGCAACGTAGACCCGGATGACGCTGCCTCCGTATTGAACAGCATCGATACCGCTCACTCATTATTTGTGCTGGTCTCCAAATCCGGCACCACCCTTGAAACACTCACAAACGAATCCTTCGTCAAAGACGCTCTGAAAAACGCCGGACTGGATCCGTCCAAACATATGGTAGCCGTCACCAGTGAGACCTCTCCGCTGGCGAAGAGCTCTGATTATCTGGCAGCATTCTTCATGGATGACTATATCGGCGGACGCTATTCCTCAACATCCTGCGTCGGCGGAGCGATCCTCTCCCTGGCCTTCGGTCCGGAAGTTTTCGAACGCTTCCTCGAAGGTGCCGCGGAAGCGGACAAAACCGCGAAGAATGCGGATATCCGCAAGAATCCCGCCATGCTCGACGCGCTTATCGGTGTCTATGAACGCAATGTCCAGGGATACCCCGCCACAGCCGTCCTGCCGTATTCACAGGCTCTCAGCCGCTTCCCTGCCCATCTCCAGCAGCTGGACATGGAATCCAACGGCAAATCCGTAAACCGCTTCGGCGAACCTGTCAAATACGTGACCGGACCGGTCATTTTCGGTGAACCGGGTACCAACGGGCAGCACTCCTTCTATCAGCTGCTGCATCAGGGAACCGATATCGTGCCGCTCCAGTTCGTCGGGTTCAAAAAGAACCAGACCGGCATGGATGTCCAGATCCAGGGCACCTCAAGCCAGCAGAAGCTTTGTGCCAATGTCGCGGCACAGATCATGGCGTTTGCCTGCGGGAAAGATGACGAGAATCCCAACAAGAGCTTTGCAGGCGGACGTCCCTCCAGCATCATTATCGGTGATCAGCTGACACCGGAAGCCCTCGGCGCGCTGCTTTCCCACTTCGAAAACAAAGTCATGTTCCAGGGATTCGTCTGGAACCTCAACAGCTTCGATCAGGAAGGCGTACAGCTGGGTAAGGTCCTCGCGAAACGCGTACTTGCTCACGAAACCGACGGAGCGCTCCGCGCTTTCAGCGATCTGTTGGAAATCTAACCAAATATATCGAATCCAAGAACCGCGGAGGGAATCCCACCGCGGTTCTTTTTTTTACCTATTTCAGTCCGTCATATTTGGAAAGGAACGGGCGGATACGTCCTTTGAGGATCTCGACTCCGCCGGGTTCTTTTGATTCCAGGTTGATCGGGATCACCGGGTCATGCAGGGAAAGGCGGATCAGCAGCCAACCCTTCACTTCCTCGTCATCAAAAGCTACACGCACTCCTTCAAAATTCGGGCTGACGATATGGAACCGCGGATCAGCTTCACAAAAGGTCTTGAAATCCTCAAGTACCTGCTGTCCGTACGCTTTAAAATCCGGGACCGTGATACTCAGACGCATCTCCGCCGCTTCCGCCGGCTGTTCGAGCTTTTCGATCAGCGCTTCGACCTTTCGGCCTTCCTTCATGAGCTTCGCCATGCGGCAGATGATCTTCGTCGCGATATAGGCACCGTCATCGGAGAAATGATTTTCCTTGAAAGCGCCATGTCCCGAGGTTTCGATCGCCAGCTCGCACACTTCACCGGCATTATTTAATTCAACGCCCTTGTCGATGACATTTTTATACCCGCGCTTGAACCGCAGATGCTTCAGCCCCAATTCTTCCGTCAGGAAGACCGCCAGTTCATCAGAGGTGACCGAATCCGTCACGATCGTTGAACCCGGAGCCTGTTCCGCTACGATCACGCCCAGCAGCGCGATCAGCGTATTCCGGTTCACTTCCGTGCCGTCGGAAAAGACCACCGCGCCCCGGTCACCGTCGCAGTCGAAGATCACGCCAAGATCCGCTTTCGCGTCCAGAGTCGCTTTGCGGCACGCTTCCATGGCAGCAGCGTTTTCCGGGTTCGGTACATGGTTCGGGAACGTGCCGTCCGGTTCCAAAAAGACACTGCCGGAAATATCCGCGCCCAGCGGTTCCAGAATATCCGTGGCAAAAAATCCCGCCGCGCCGTTGCCTGCATCTTCAACGATATGGAGCCCTTTCAGCGGCTTTTCATAATCCTCCGCGTTCACTTCTCCGCGGATCACATCCTTCATATGTTCGCAATAGACCGCCCGCATATCGAAAGCCTTAGCTTCAATGGAACCTGCCGGGAGTTTCTCACAGGTCAGGATCGTTTCCGGATCAGCCTGCGCGTACTGCTCCGCAAGCGAAGCCGCCGCGTCCAGGATCCCGGTCAGCTCAGCCTTTGAAAGAGCACCGTCTTTCGTGAAGAACTTCATCCCGTTGCGGTTGAAAGGCAGATGGCTGGCGGTGATCATCACGGATCCGTCAAAATCACTCTTCGGGAGCAGCACAGACTGAAACATGGCAGGCGTCGTTATGAGCCCGCAATCGTATGCCTGCGTCACGGAAAGTCCCGAAAGACATGCCGATTTGATCTGCTCCGCGGTCACCCGACTGTCATGCCCGACCCCGACACGCAGCTCCGATGCGTTTTTCCCGCATTTTTGGGCAAGGAAGTCCGCAAACGCTCTTGCGATAAACGCAACCAACGGACCGGAAAGCGTCAGTTTTTCAGTTTCCGTGGCAATAGCCGCACCGCGGACATCGTTGCCGTTCTGCACCGTTGTAAACACTTTTTTCATATCAATTGTGCTCATATTCTCTCCATTGATCAGCCTTGTCTTCCAAAGTAGAATTCATAATTTTGGATTTTCTCTTCCGGGACTTTAACTGTTCAGTCCGTAATCGACATAATTCTATAAAGGAACACCCCATGATTGAACTTCTGAACAGATGCCCAGATTTTCAAAAAAGCTTTTACTGTTTATTCCGGCTATTCTTTGTACAGATTTTTTTCTGCAAATGATACCTGGATTCTGAATTCCTGTAGTTCATTATAACAAAAATATTTCTCGGAATCGGATATTTAAATCAGAATAATTCTAAAAATTAATATCATCTCAACAGCCTAAAGAAAGAGTGAGCATTCCCCCGCCCGGAAAAGTATTAAATGTGAACCTCTATTCATCAAACAGATCACTGTGTGTTCCGGTCCGCGCTACTGTAAGTACTAACTGTCCCTGGTCAACCGCATAAATCAACAGCCAGTCAGGCTGAATATGACGTTCCCGAAATCCGATATAATTTCCGGTCAGGGCATGATCTCTGTATTTTTTATCAAGCGGTTTTTCGTTCAGCAGTTGGTCAATTACTTCTTCCAAAAGGCCCAGATCCAGACCTCTTTTTTTAGCCAACTTATAATCTTTCCGGAATTTTGATGTCGTACGCAGTATCAGCATTCTTCATGATCCAGGTCATCAAATAGCTCCCGCGCAGAATGATAGGATTTTGTTTCAATTTTACCTGCAAGGATATCGCGGGTTTCACGCATGGCTTCTTCAGTTTCACGGTTATAGCGGGGCAGCCTGACATCAAAAGGAATTCCTCCATCAAGAAGAGACTTTTCAAAGAATATATTAACTGCTTCAGGCAAAGTCATACCCAAACTGGCATAAAGCGCCTCGAGATCCATCTTTTTTTGTTTATTGATCCGCATATTGAAGTTTGTATCTTTTATCAGCGTCGCCATCCGTCATCCCTCCTTTTTTACAATTGTACTATATTGTTATTCAAAAGTGATACAATCTTGTAATTCTGATAACAGAGTATATTTTCTTACGATTTCCCAATGTGTTCTTATCGAAGAATTACTTCTAATCATTTCCGTTTTATAGTATGATACAGGTATGAAATGGTTTGAAGATACGATACAGGATAAAGAAACAACAAGACAGATGTACAAGGCACTCGCGGCCACTTTTATCGGGAACCTGCTTCTGGCAGTCGGGAAATGGATCGCGGCCGGTCGATCCGGAAGTGCCGCGCTGCATGCCGACGCGCTGAATTCGGTCTCCGACGTACTCTATTCCCTGACGCTCATCATCGGGCTGCTGATTTCCATCAAGCCCGCGGATATTTCCCACCCGCACGGACATGAACGCTTTGAACCGATCGTCGGTTTATGCATCAGCTGTTCCATGGCATGGGCGGGCATCATGGCCCTCAGCGAGTCAGTGTCGAAGATACTCGGGACCGCGGTCCCCATCGAACCGGGGATGCCGGTACTGGTCCTCATCGCTTCCGCCGCGATAAAATGCGCCATGTTCATCATCATCCGCAATATCGCGCGGAAAATTTCCAACCGTGCACTTGACACAGCCGCGAAAGACAACCTGATGGACACGCTCACCTCGGCGGCTGCCGCTCTCGGCATTCTGCTCTCGAAATTCATCCATCCCCTTGCGGACCCTGTCGCGGGGCTACTGCTGGCGTTATGGATCCTGCGGACGGCATTCCTGGCTTTTGTGGAAAACATCAACTACCTCACCGGGCATGGTGCCTCCAAGGAGACGCTGGATGAACTGAAAGCGGAAATCGAATCCGTCCCCGGTGTGCTCAGCGTCCATCAGCTGTTCGCAGAATACGTCGGCACCAAATTACGTCTGGATATACACATCGATCTCGACGGCGATATGCACCTTACCCGGGTCCATGCCATCGAGACCGAAATTGAAGATAAAATGGCGCGGCGTCCGGACATTGACCATGTCTTTGTCCACGCGGAGCCGGCTAACGCTTCCCCTTATCCCACGGCTGACCGGCAGCCTTCGGAGGATGATTTTTCTTCGAGAAGAAAATAAGCAGCAGCATCGTCAGCACATAAGGCAGCATCAGGAACAGATCCGAATAATTGCTCGGCAGTCCCATGGCAATGCAGAGCTGATATCCGCCAGACTTTGCGAGTCCGAAAATCAGGCAGACCAGCGCGGTCGAACCGATATTCCAGTTCCCGAAAATCATCGCCGCGATTGCGAGGTAACCGTACCCCTGATAGATCGAAGGGGAGAAATTTGCCAGCAGCGAGTAAGCGAAGCACATCCCGCCGATACCGGAAAGCGCGCCGGAAATGATCACCGCGATCCAGCGGGTCTTTATCACATCACCGCCGGCAGCATCAACAGCCTGAGGATTCTCACCGCAGGCACGCAGGCTCATCCCGTAACGGGTCTTGTTCATCAGGTACCAGAAGAAAATCACCAGCACGATGATAATGATCTCAAACGGATACATATTGGTGAAAAAGCCGCCGATCCAGGGGATCTTCGACAAACCGGGAACCGAAAAACGGTTGGAAACGCCCAGGATGAACTTGTTTGAGGCGGTCCCGTTGATCGCGGTATTGGCAGCGCTGGTGAAGAATGTGGTCAGCGCGACGGCCAGGATGTTGATGACAACACCCGAGATCACCTGATCCGCATGGAATTTGATGCACAGCAGCGCATGCAGGCAGGCATAAAGTCCGGCGCCGATTGCCGCTGCAAGCATCGCGAGATAAATGACAGCCTGGTTCCCGTTCCCCATATTCGGGATGAGCAGGATCGCGCACAAAGCGCCTACAAAAGCACCGACACCCTGGAACCCTTCCACGGCCAGGTTGGTAACACCGCTCTTTTCCGAATAAATCGCCCCGACCGCCATGATCAGAAGCGGCAGCGCAAAGGAAAGACCATCAATAAATACCTTTTCCATTATCTTTCCTCCTCTTTCCGCGCGGATGATTTATCCAGTTCCTTCTGCAGGGAACCGTGCGCGATCATTTTCATGTAGTTGCCGCAGGACGCGTAAAGCAGCATGATGCCGGTGATCAGGGAGGCGATTTCCTTCGCCACGCCGACACGGGAACTCATATAGTTCGCGCCCTGCTGGAAAATCGAAACGATAATGGCAGCAAAGATCGCGCCGATCGGTGATGAGTTTCCCAGCAGCGCGACGGAGATGGAATCATAGCCCATTCCCGCCAGCGTCTTCGGGATGATCGTGTTGGTATAGCCCAGATAATAGGTCACCCCGGCAAGTCCGGCCAGCCCGCCGGAAATCGCCATCGAGAGGACAATGCTCTTCCCGACCCCGACGCCGATATATTTCGCGCACTGCGAATTCAGCCCGACTGCTTTCAGCTCAAAGCCGAAGGAAGTCTTGTCAAAAAGGAACTGCACCACAAAAGCGATCAAAATCGCTACCGCGATTCCCAGCGGCACTTTGCAGTTCACCCCGCCGATTTTTACATTTGTCCAGGTCAGGCGGGCGGCAGCCGTGCAGACACGGCTCGTCCGGGTCATCATATCCACATAGTTGTTATTGATGAAAAAGCCGGTCATGTAGCTGATGATATAGTTGATCATGATCGTCGAGACAACTTCATGAATATTGAAACGGTACTTCAGGAACCCGATAAGCGCTCCGATCAGGCATCCTGCCGCAAGCCCGATCAGGATGACCAGCGGTTTCGCGACAGCCGCGGAGAGACCTTTGTTATACCCTACAAAAGCCGTAGCCAGAAAACCGGAAAGCAGCATCTGGCCGGAAATACCGATGTTGAACAGCCCCGTCTTAAATCCGGCGATAAACGCCAGTGAAGCCAGCAGCAGCGGCGCCAGATAGTTCAGAAAATCGAACAGATCCGAAAGCATCCCGCTCCCGCCGCCGTAATTTTCCTTTGGAAGAAAACCGCAGCCCTGCAAAAAGCCGCGAAACGCTACCAAAGGATTTTTCCCCATGACAAGGAGCAGCACGCCGGCTGTGATAAGGGTAAGCACAATAGCCAATGCGGAAGCCCAGAGAGATGAATGGCGTCCCTCAAGACGCCTTGCCAAAAACTTTTTCATGCGTCTTTTACCCCCATCATATATCTTCCCACTTCATGGGATGTCATCTCACCCGCCGGAGCGATCTTGAGCAGCTCACCGCGGTAGATGATCCCGATCGTATCAGCCAGTTCCATGATCTCATCCAACTCCAGCGAAATCAGCAAAATCGCCGCGCCGCTGTCCCGCTCCTGAAGGATCTGTTTGTGGATATTTTCGATCGCGCCGATATCCAGTCCGCGGGTCGGCTGAACAAAGATGATGAGCTTTGACTTTTCCTCAATTTCCCGTCCGATGATGGCTTTCTGCTGATTCCCGCCGGACATGGAGCGCACGATTGTCGCGGGGCCCTGACCGGAGCGGATATCGTAGCGGTCGATCAGTTCATCCGCGTATTTCCGGAACTGGTCCTGATTCAGGATACCCTTTGCTGAAAACGGTTCCCTGAAATATTCACGCAGGGCCAGATTATCCTGCAGCGTGAAATCAAGCACCATCCCGGTGCCGTGACGGTCTTCCGGAATGTAGGAAATTCCCGCGAGGGCACGCTCCCGGACAGATGCTTCCGTGATATCTGTCCCGTTCAGTTTCACCGTTCCGGAAGCGATCTTCATCAGCCCGGCGATCGCATCAGCGATTTCTGTCTGACCGTTTCCGGAAACACCGGTCACCGCGAATATTTCCCCACCGCGGACCTTGAACGAGACATCTTTCACAACTTCAAAATTGTTTTCATTTTTCACTGTCAAATGGTCAACAGTCAGAATATCTTCCCGAAAATGAGCTTCATTTTTCTGCTGGTTGAAATTCACCGAATGTCCCACCATCAGGTCGGCCATCTCCTGAACTGAGGTATCAGCCACATTCCGCACATCAATGAGTTTCCCGCGGCGCAGGATGGCGCAGCGGTCCGCGATGCGCTTGATTTCCATGATCTTATGGGTGATCAGGATGATCGTTTTCCCGTCTTTCCGCAATCCGTCGATGATATCCAGCAGAAAATCGATTTCCTGCGGCGTCAGGACAGCGGTCGGTTCATCAAAAATCATGATCTCCGCTTTGCGGTAAAGCATCTTGAGAATTTCCACACGCTGGCGGACGGAAACCTGCAGGTCCGCGATACGGTCCGTCGGGTTGACTTCCAGACCGAATTTTTTGGAAAGCTCGGCGATTTCCTGATTTGCCTTTTTCATATCGACCCAGGGCAGAAAACCTAATTTCCGCTTCATCGGTTCGATACCGAGAACGATATTTTCCGCAACGGTATAGGTATCGACCAGCTTGAAGTGCTGATGCACCATCCCGATGCTTTGGGCGGTCGCGTCGTTAGAGGAATGAAAAACGACCGGTTTGCCGTTGATCAAAATCTCCCCGGCATCCGGTTCATACATACCGAAGAGCATGCTCATCATTGTCGATTTGCCTGCCCCGTTTTCACCCAGTAGCGCGTAAACCTCGCCTTTGCGGATGCTGATCGATACGTCATCGTTGGCGACAATGCCCGGAAAGCGCTTGGTTATGTGACGCATCTCAACGATATATTCGCTCATTTTCACCTCATATCAGTGGTCAGTGACCGGTAGTCAGTGATCAGTAGTCAGTGCTCAGTTGAATAAGGAAGGCGGCATAGCCGCCCTCTCTTATTGATAAAAATATCTAAACTGACGAGCAGTGTGAAGAGCAGAGACTGATCGATAACTTCACTCTTCACACTTCAAACTTCACACTAATTTAAGCCCGGGAAATCAGTCGGGCTGAATTCAGTCCACTGGGAGGCGGGAACGATCTCTCCGGCCTTCAGCAGTTTGTAGCAATCCGCGAGTTTTTCCAGAGCATCTGCGCTGAGCTGCTGGTGGTCTTCCCGGGAAATGAACCCGGTGGAATCGGTATCAGCACCAAGCATCGCGTCTTCACCGACGAAGGTCCCGTCATAGATGGCTTCAAGCTGTTTGGTAACGTTGATATCCATGACCTTCAGTGCGGAGGTCAGGATGATATTGCTGTCCCCGTTTACACCGTCATTATACTGGTCGACATCGCAGCCGATCACGAAGACGTCTTTAGCTTCTTTCGCGGCAGTAAAAACACCGTTGCCGGAAGCACCGGCAGCCACGAAGAGGACATCCACGCCCTGGCCGATGAGGGTCTCACCGACGACCTTACCGGTAGCTTCATCGCCAAAGTCGCCGACATAGTTGCCGCCGACATTGTTGCCGAACAGGTCGGTAGCGGCGAAGGACGGCAGTTCAACATATTCAGCCGTGGTGCCGTATTTGGCATTGGCATAATTGACACCGCTCATGAAGCCGTATTCATAGTTCACGTTGGACGGGAAAGCCATACCGTTGACAACGGCGACCTTGTTCGTCTTTGTGGAGAGCGCAGCAGCTACACCGGCGAAGAAACCGGATTCTTCTTCCTTGAAGGTCATGGTGTAAGCATTGTTTGCGGTAACCGCATTGCCTTCGCTGTCCTGGATCGTGGAATCGACGACGATGAAGTATTTATCCGGATTGTTCAGGACGATGTCACCGATCGCGGCAAAGTTGAAGCCCGGAAGAACGAACACATCATAGTCACCGGCGAATCTTTCGACTGTCGGGACGAGCTGGGCATAATCAGCTTCCTTGATGTCTGTGACTTTGGAATTCGGATGGGTTTCCAGGAAAGCCAGAATGCCTTCATAGCAGTTCTGGTTGAAAGAACCGTCATCAACACCGGTGGAAGTGATGATGCAGATGTTCATATCACCTTCTGCCATAGCCGGAATGACCGCGGCAGCCAACATCATGACAGCCAATAACAGCGCCAAAAATTTCTTCATAAATTCCTCCTAAATTTGTATGGACAACAGTCTGCAGAACACAAAATATCTTTCCCCATCTCATGAATAAGCGGGGAAGTGTTCTAAACAACTGAATTATTTATATCACAGAATCAGGTCAATGACAAGATAGTCCGCCAAGAAGATATCACCGTATGGGCGAAAAAGGAACCGGAAAAAGCATTTTCTAAGTGCGTCTCTGCGTTTACAGTTGACAAATTTATGTGTTTTTTCCTGACACCGCTCTGCTCTGACGCCGAGTGCCACGGGATCGTTTCCCACCGGCGCACATGGTGTAACCGGTGGTGAAATGATCCCTCGCGGCACGTTCAGGGGAGCCCTGCGTTTTGATCAATGGTGAGGCCGATGCGGCGCATCTTTCCCTGTATGAGCAGCGGCGCCGATGGGATCATTTCTCCCGGACACGCTGGCGCGCGCCGGGGAGAAACGATCCCGCGGCACCTTGTCAACTGTGCGCGCTTCCTTATGGTACACCAGCACCTGATACAAGCGTACCGGTATCGGTACACTTGTATCAGGTGCTGGTGTACCACTGGCGCTAATTTCCAGAATAAAGCACAATCCGGTCAGCTCTGCTGATGCAGCGAAGCTTGCACAGCAGAACTGCACTGTTGTGCGGCAACAATATTTCCGGTGCTTATCGGCGTGTCAATCGGGGGAGAGCTTGTTTATGTTGCTGAGACGCACATGAGTGTGCCCCGGTTTTCCAATGCTCATTGCTGTTTCAGTCGGAAGGAGGTTTGATTCCAGGGGGAGAGACGCGCAGGAGGTCGGTTCTCCTGTACTTTCGTTCTTAAGAACAGCGAAGCTCCTGCTCCAAATACAGATCCAGACGCAGTCAGTATTATGTGGAGCAGGAGCTTCGCGCTCGTATGCTTCAGGATGAAGCAGATATATTACTTTCCGGTTACCGGTTCAGACTCTTCAGCAGATCCTTCATCCGCGGCAGGTCCGGGCTCAACATCCGGCTCAGGTTCAGATTCCGGTTCAGGTTCTGAGTAAGCCTCTTCCGGTGCAGTTTCTTCGGAAGTTTCCTCTGCGATTTCTTCCTGAATCTCTTCGGAAGATTCCTCCGGCACCTGCTCTTCGGCAGGTTCATCTACAGCCTCAGGCTCAGCTTCAGGTTCAGCAGTTTCCTCATAAGAAGGAACCACTTCATCTGCGTGTTCCTCTTCGGTCGGCTGTACCGGTTCCACCACCGGAGCGGCGGCCACCACCAGCCGGATCTCGCGGAGGACCTCTTCCTTACCGTACTGTTTGATCAAAAGCTTCGTCTCACCCTCTGCCAGGAGCTGAATTTCAAGTCCTTTGATCAGCATCTCTTCGAAGGACCGCTCCGTGACTTTCGCGACGGACTCGTTTTCGGGTCGATCACGATAAGGCCGAATGCTTCGCCGTTCAGAGGTTCGTATTCATCCAGGTCACGGATGCGGATCTCAATGGTCTCTTCTGCCTCTTCAGATTCAGGGCTATCGGTTTCATCACTTTCCGCGGGTCCCGATTCCTCCGTATCGGACGGATTTTCTTCCTCAGTCGTTCCGGCTCCTCTTCTTCAGCTGCCGGTTCTGTCAATTCGGCGGTATCATCAACCGCGGCAGGTTCAACTGCTTCAGTATCCTCTTCCTCTTCGGCCACCGGTTCTGTCAACCCGGCGGTATCATCAATCGCTGCCGGTTCTTCGGTTTCGGTGATTCCCGCTTCACTGTCATCCTCGGAGACTTCCTCTGTTTCGGGCAGCGAAGATACAATATGGATCGCCATCATGTCTTTGATCTCAACGGTATCCACGGCTGTAAGGAACGCCGTCACTTCTGCTTCTCCGATGGACGTCAGGATGTGCTGTTCTTCATTCCACAGCACCGCGTCCTTATCCCCGCT
>CADACE010000065.1 GCA_902786265.1 uncultured Chloroflexota bacterium
CTTGGCGGTTTCATATTCAACATGAGCAATGTTGATGGTAATACCACGGGCTTTTTCTTCCGGGGCGTTATCGATCTGGTCGTAAGCGCGGAAATCAGCACCACCGCACAGAGCGCAGTATTTTGTGATCGCTGCGGTCAGAGTGGTTTTACCGTGGTCAATGTGACCCATTGTGCCCACATTCAGGTGGGGCTTGCTTCGGTCAAAATGTTGTTTTGCCATTTTTACTCCCTAAAAATTTTCTAAATATAAACCTGTAGAATACGGGCAAAAAGAGCCCTAAATCGGATTCGAACCGATGACCTCACCCTTACCAAGGGTGCGCTCTACCAACTGAGCTATTAGGGCTTGAAAAACTTATTGCCTAACGCTGATTTTCAATAAGAGAGCTGGCTTTAACCAGCTTCTCCCGTGAATAATCAGTGGTGAGTGAAGGATTCGAACCTCCGAAAGCTTCTGCTATCTGATTTACAGTCAGACCCCGTTGGCCACTTGGGTAACTCACCATTTATTTTTGAACTGTTGTCAGTTCGTTAGCATCTTTGATTTTACTCAAGGACACTAACTAACTTACAACTGAGCCGACAATCGGGCTCGAACCGATGACCTGCCGCTTACAAGGCGGCCGCTCTGCCAACTGAGCTATGTCGGCGCAATGGATAACTCCATTCGCGCACATCATTATAGCAGTGGTTCTTTTTTTGTCAAGGATTTTTTTTATTTTTATGACATGAACTTCTTTTTCTCGTTCCAAACTCCCGCTACAGCCAAAGATTATACTACAAGCGTTTTTTCAGTCGGGATTAATATGACAAAGAGAGATCGCAAAACCCGGAATTCAACAGATATGCCGCGCCTTGCTCTGTCCATCAGCGATTATCATTTTCTGCAAACGGCTTATCAGCCTTCCATGTTTCTCTGCTGATATATTTGTGCAGCGGGCCGCAGCATAAATTCATATAATGTTCGTTTTGGCAGATAACAGCATAAACAAATGTTTTTCAGAAAGATTTATATAATTATTCATTAACTTACCCATGCAGGGTCAATTTTCGTAAAATTTCCCCGGTTCAATTCACGCCTTAATTCTTCTTCTGTGGGCATATACGGGAGATATTTGGAAGCATATATCTGATGGTTATCCTCCGGAAGTGTATATCTCACCAATGTTTCGCTTTTGTCAGCGAATAATAAGATCCCGATTGGAGGATTGTCTCCTTCATTCATCAATTCCCGTGTGTAATAATTTACATACATTTGCATCTGTCCGATATCCTGATGCGTTAAATCTTCAGTTTTCAGGTCAATCAGTACGAAACATTTCAAGATGTAATTATAAAAGACAAGATCAATATAAAAATGACGGCCGTCAACATTGAAATGCTTTTGGCGGGCGACGAAAGAAAATCCGCGTCCAAGTTCCAGCAAAAACTTTTGGAGATGATTGATCAGCGCCTGTTCAAGATCGGATTCATAATAATGATCATTCGGCGGAAGATCAAGGAACTCCAATACATACGGGTCCTTGATTATTTTTTCATAGTCCCCTTTTGGTACGGTTGTCTCTATTTCAGCTGCAACACTCTGCTTATCTTTACTGGCAAGAATACGATGATAATACATAGTGTTGATCTGCCGCTGCAGCTGACGAACACTCTACCCAGCCTTGACAGCTTCTTCCGCATAGAAAGCTCTGGCTTTTTCATCCTCAACACGCATCAAAAGCTGATAATGAGACCAGCTCAATTCAGCAGACAGTGTCTGCTGTTTTTGAAACGCAAGGCAAAAACGACGCATACTGCGAAGATTGCTGATACTGTAACCTTTTCCAAATTCAGATGTTAATCGTTCCGATATAACGGACAAAACCTGCTCACCATAAGCTGCACGGTCATTTTCTCCACAGAACTCATAAATTGCTTTTCCGATATTCCAATAGGCTTCGACCATAGCCGAATTGACCGCATAATAAACTTTATTCTGTGCTTCGACAACATAATTGCGAATTGTTTTATATGCAGTCTCGGAGGAGTTTTCTGATGTTGTTTGCTCCACATTTATGATGATATCGTTCATTTTCTCTCCAGATCAAATCTTTTCCCGTGCTTTGCTGTATGTTTCCCCTGCCCGGCTGGTTATATTATATCTGTCTGCAAAGATATATTAAATATAATATATTCCTTTGTATAAAGGCTTTCTCCAACTTTATAAAAGCCCAAATATTTTAATACGAGTTCAAAATTATCAGGAGTAATCATTGCAGTACCACCCTCAGTTATTCACAAGCTTTATTTCTCACTTATTTTACTATAATCAAATATGATTCATCTGTAGTTTTCAGATTATTTTAAGGTTTATTTTAAAGTGTCAAAGATCCTGAAATATTTCTTGTGAAATTGATAAAAATGAACTGCACTAAATTATACAAGATTTACAATTATCTTGTATAATTTGGTGAAAAGAAAAGAAAATGGAAACGAATAAGGAAGATTTTGTAAAATATATATTCACTGATAATGGCAGTGTGCTCAGAACAAAAACCCTTCGTAATAATGGGCTTTCCAGCCGGGATATCAAAAAATTGACCGATAAAGGAATCATTGAGCAAGTTCGCTGGGGGTATTACAGGCTTTCAGACGAAAGCTCCTTTTCGGATATACAGGTTTTGATCACTCTTTTTCCGGATGGTGTTCTTTATTTGGAATCAGCTCTTGATCATTACGGATACACAGAAAGAACACCGGCAGCCTGGAAAATCGCAGTTGATGAAAAAACATCACGAACGAGGTTCAGAATTCCATATCCGAAAGTCGAACCGCACTTCATATCTTCCGCGAAGTTTCCGATAGGAATTACAAAAACGACAATAGAAGGAACAGAAATAAAAATATATGATCGGGAGCGGACTATTTGCGATTGCCTGCTGCATCGAAATAAAATGGATCCGGAAGTTTTTAATCAAGCTATTCAAGCTTACCTAAAGGATAATAATCGGCGAGAATACGTACTTGCAGAATACGCATCAAAACTTCGTGTGATCAGAAAAGTCAAAGAGGTTCTTGGTATATGGCTGTAACCAATAAAGCGGCATCAATTTTGACCCGATTGAAAAATCAGGCTAAAGAACAAAATATCAGCTCTCAAATATGTCTGCAGCTTTTTGCTCAAGAAGAATTCCTGAGACGTTTATCTGCTTCCGAATATAAAGACAAATTGATTCTCAAAGGTGGAATGTTTATTTATACGCTGACTGAGTTTGAAAGCCGTCCAACCCGGGATATTGATTTTTTGGTAAAACAACTGCCAAATGATCCGGCCATGATTCTGAAAATAATGTCAAAGATCTGCTCTATCTCAACTGAGAATGATTTTATCAATATAGAGGCACTGGATACAGCACAAATAACCTTGGATAAAAAATATCCGGGCGTGAAAACAAAGTTTATGGCCTATATCAGTAATGTGAGGATACCTTTTTCTATTGACATTGGAATCAATGATGTGATCATTCCCGGTCCGGTATTACGACATATTCCTACAAGATTAGAGGGATTTGTTGAACCGGAAATCTATACATACTCACTTGAGAGCACTATAGCCGAAAAACTTGACGCCATCCTCCAAAGAATGGAAACAACAAGCAGAATGAAAGATTTTTATGACATTTATATTTGTCAGGCATTTTCAATTTCAGCGGTGATATGTTACGGAAAGCAATCATAGAAACTACAAAACATCGTGAGCACGTGATAGATAGAGAGGTCTTCTCCCGCATCAAAGATTTCCCAACAAATCAGTTTATTCTTACGCAATGGAAAGCCTTTCATCCTGCAAAGGAAATCGGCATATCTTTAGATGAGACTATTAATAATTTACTGCAATTTCTTGAACCGGTCGTTCTATCTATCATAGAGAACTGTACCTTTGAAAAACAATGGATTAGTACCGGCCGCATTTGGGAATAGGACAGATAAGAAGACTTACATCATTTGTCATATTTCAATTTTTAATGTTTGACAAAGAATAATTCCTGTGTTTTAATAACCTTAATAAATCTCGCCCCTGCGGCGCTCTTATCCAGAGAGGTAGAGGGACCGGCCCGATGAAGCCTCAGCAACCGATCATTTGACCAAGGTGCTAATTCCGGCAGATAAACAATCAAATCTGGAAGATAAGAGGGCATGGACACAAAAGAAATGCGTGAGCCCCCTTAGAATCCAAGGGGGCTTTTTTGATAGGAGAGAATAAAAAAATATGTCTACATTCATGAACTCACCGAAGTTCTTCTTCACGTCCGAATCCGTGACGGAAGGCCATCCTGATAAGATGTGTGATCAGATCAGCGATGCCGTTCTTGACGCCTGCATTGAACAGGATCCTTACTCCCGTGTCGCCTGCGAAACCTTCACCAAGACCGGTTTTGTCATGATCGCCGGTGAAATCACCACCCAGGCCTTCGTTGATTTCGATCACCTTGTCCGGAAAGTCGTCAATGAGATCGGCTATGACCGCGGCAAAAAAGGCTTTGACGGCAACACCTGCGCAGTCATGTCCGCCATCTGCAGCCAGTCTCCGGATATCGCCATGGGCGTCGATGCTGCGCTGGAAAAGAAAAGCGGCGAAATGACCGATGATGACATCGAAGCCGTCGGCGCCGGTGACCAGGGGATCATGTTCGGGTTTGCCTGCAATGAAACCGCCACGCTGATGCCGATGCCGATCTTCCTTGCCCATCGACTGTGCGAACAGCTCACCAAAGTCCGCAAGGACGGCACCCTGCCGTGGCTGCGCCCGGATGGCAAGAGCCAGGTCACGATCGAATACGCTTACGGGAAACCGAAGCGTATCGACACCGTCCTGATCTCCACACAGCACGGCGAAGAGGTTACACAGGAACAGATCCGCGAAGCCGTGATCAAATACGTCATCGACCCCGTCCTCCCGAAAGAAATGGTCGACGATAAGCTGAAGATCTTCGTCAACCCGACCGGCCGTTTCGTTATCGGCGGGCCAATGGGCGATGCCGGCCTGACCGGACGCAAGATCATCGTCGACACCTACGGCGGTATGGGCCGTCATGGCGGCGGCGCCTTCTCCGGCAAAGACTGCACCAAGGTCGACCGTTCCGCTGCCTACGCCGCGCGCTGGGTCGCCAAAAACGTTGTTGCCGCTGGTCTTGCGGACCGCTGCGAAGTCCAGCTTTCCTACGCCATCGGTGTCGCGAAGCCGCTTTCCATCAATGTGGAAACCTTCGGAACCGGCAAGATCGACGATGAAAAGATCGCTGCCATCATTGATGAACACTTCGACCTGCGTCCGGGTGCCATCATCCGCGACCTTGATCTGCGCCGCCCGATCTACCGCAAGACAGCTGCCTATGGTCACTTCGGCCGGGAAGATGCCGACTTCACCTGGGAAAAGACCGACAAAGCCGCGGAATTGAGAGCCGCAGCAGGGCTTTAATTCAGGTATTGAAAACCAATCAACGGGCATCCCGCGGGATGCCCGTTCTTCTTATCAAAAGCAGCACAAACCATGAAAAAGCTCACCGACTCTCCCCATCTGTTCGCATTCATCACAGTCCTTTGCTGGGCTCCGAGTTATGTGTTCAACCGCGCGCTGGCACCCTTCCTCAGCCCGGAATCACTGGGATTCCTGCGTTTCGGGATCGCCGCGGTCATCCTTTCCGCCATTCTGATCAGGAAAAAACTGTCCTTCCCGGAGCCGCGGGATCTGCCCCGGTTCGCGATCGCCGCCCTTTGCGGTTTCAGTTTATATATGATCATTTTTAATAAGGGAACCGGAATGCTGACAGCCGCCACGTCTTCTGTTATCATCGCGATATCACCGGTGCTCACAACGATCCTGGCCTCCGTGATTTTTCATGAACGTCTGAAACCAGTTTTGTGGCTCTTCATCGGTCTTGAATTCGCGGGTATCGTGATCCTGACAGATGTCCGGATGGGATTCAGTGTCAATCAGGGCATCCTTTGGATGCTGCTTTGTGTGCTGATGTTCTCCTGCTTCAACCTGTTCCAGAGGAAGCTGACGGAAAAATACACACCTCTGCAGACCTCCGGGATCTGCATCCTCTTCGGAGCGATTGAACTGATTTGGGCAGCGCCGACCGCCATCCGGGAATTCACCGCACTTCCGGTCCTGATGAAAAGTTATGTGCTGTTCCTGGGACTTTTTTCCTCCGCACTGGCCTATATCACCTGGGCGGAAGCTTTCGCGAAAGCGAAAAAGACATCCGATGTGGTGAATTATATGTTCCTCACCCCGTTTCTCGCCGCGCTGCTGGATTTTATCCTCAACCGTGAGATCCCGAAACCGACAGTCATCATCGGCGGACTGATGATCCTGACCGGAGCTATCCTTTTCAATATAACCGGCAGCAGAAATACGCAAAAATAAAGGCTGCCGGATGGCAGCCCTTTCCATTTTCATCTGTAGATCCGGTTTATAAACCGTAGATTTCCGAGTATTTTTCCTTCAGGTAGCGGCAATACGGCTTTGCCGTGAATTCAGCGCCGCAATACTGGTTGAACAGCGGGATCGGGTCCAGCAGGCATCCGTACCGGAAAACATGATCCGTGAGCCAGCTAACGACCGGCTTCAGGTCGCCTTCAGCGCAGCACCTTTCCACATCCACATCCCGCTTCATTCTTTCACACATCTGGGCACCGTAAGCGTTCCCCAGCGCATACGTCGGGAAATAACCGAACATTCCGCCGCCCCAATGCATATCCTGCAAGACGCCTTTGGTGTCATTCGGAACATCCACGCCCAGATATTCCTTCATTTTCTCATTCCAGATCCGCGGCAGATCGTCAACAGAGATCTCCCGGTTGATCAGCGCTTTTTCCATCTCATAACGGAGCATGATGTGCAGGCAGTACGTCAATTCATCCGCTTCCGTCCGGATCAGCGAAGGCCGGGCAGTATTGACTGCCTGATAAAAAGCTTTTTCTGTTACCGATTCAAACTGACCGGGGAAAAGCTCATTCATCTTCGGCAGAATGAAATCACAGAACCCTTTGGAGCGTCCGATGATGTTCTCGAAAAAGCGGGAGATGCTTTCATGAATACCGGAAGAAGCGCCCGAAGCCAGGGAAGTGAAACGCAGCTCATCCCCGGTATGCAGCTCATACAGCGCGTGCCCGCCTTCGTGCATCACGGAATAAAAAGAGCTCATTACCGAGTCCGTATGATAATGTGTCGAAATACGCACGTCATCTTTATTGAATTCCAGGGTAAAGGGATGCTCCGTCTCCGCGATCGAGCAATGAGCGCGGTCAAGCGTCAGGACATCCATCAGATAATCGGAAAGCTCACGCTGTTTTTCCAGAGGAGCATATTTATTCAAAAATTCCGTATCCGGCTGCCAGCCCTTTTCCGTGATCGCGTGAACCAGCGGCACAACGGTCTGCTTCACCTCATCGAAGAATTTATCGAGCATATCCGCTGTAAGGCCGTATTCATATTCGTTCAATAACACATCATAGGGCTTTTGCTTATGATCGGGATCCCAATATTCAATAAAACGCAGCTGACTTTCTACAATTTTCTTAAGGTACGGAGAAAATGACGCATAATCATTATTCAGTTTTGCTTTAAGCCAGACATTCTGCGCTTCCGATACAAGAATATCATACTGCACATATTCTTCCTGCGGGACCGCTTTCATGCGGTCGTAATCCCGCTTCAGGACTTCCGCCTGGCGCGCGGTTTTTTCCGGCAGCTCAGCCTTGCGTTCCACAAGATCGCTGAGCAGCTTCCCTGTTTTTTCCGAAGCAAAAGCAGCGTATCTTTCCTTGCTGAGATATTCCGTCACCACACTGCGCCCCGCGGCACTGTCGATTGGGGCCGCTGTCATCGCATCCAGTTCGACCTGGGATGAAAGATGGTGAAAAACATAAAGGGAACGTTCCAGTTCATCAAGCTGATTTATTAATTCTGTCGTTTCAGTCATATCGTTTCCATTTCCTTTATTCCAGACGGAAGTTATAGATCCCATCCACGATCGGGTAGACTTTGCCGCAGGCGGGACAGGTGACAGCTTCTTTGGTTTCTTCCAGGTGTGTGCTGCCGCAGGCCGGGCATTTGAAGACCGGAGCGGACGGATCATACTTGCTTCCGGTAGTCTGAATACACTTCAGGAAAACACTCGGACTGAGTTTGATGCCGGAAAGCGCGTCCTGCAGCACATTTTCCGTCTTCAGCATCCAGCCGAGGTTTTTCGGGTTGTTTTTGAGCGCGCCGATACGCAGGTTGGAAACCGAAAGAGCCTTTTCAATGGTAAACCCGTGTGCTTCCAGCGTTTCTTTGATGGTATCCGGATGGTTGTCGTAATTCAGTTCGACAAATTCGACCTGTTCCTTCGTGAAGGGATTCCATTTCTGTCTGCGGGTCAGCCAGCGCAGGATCGCTTTGATATTGCGTTTATTGGCAAATTCAAGAATGAAGGTGGCATCTTTTTCCAAAACCCGCTGAATCTCCGCCATCGCCGGATCGATCTCCGACAGGTGATGGATCACGCGGATCATGGTGGCACCGTCAAAGACATTGTCGTTGTAAGGAAGATGGTAAACATCCGCCGCGGCAAAAACAAGCCGGCCGTTACCATCACCCAGACGCTGTTTTGCCTGCTGCATCTGCGTCAGCGCGTAATCAAAGAGGTAGATTTTCTCG
The DNA here is from genome assembly GCA_902786265.1 of uncultured Chloroflexota bacterium. Classification (GTDB taxonomy): domain Bacteria; phylum Chloroflexota; class Anaerolineae; order Anaerolineales; family Anaerolineaceae; genus Flexilinea. Next base: position 8,695 of record CADACE010000065.1, read on the forward strand.
TAACCGTCATAGCGCGGCGTATTGCGCCCCGCTCCGGCTCCGATCTCCAGCATCCGTTTGCCTGATTTCGGCAGCAGCTTTTTAAACGCGATATCTTCCGATTGGTCTTCATAGGCACGATTGGCATCATCCCAGAATTCTTTCTGGTAATCCGAACCATCATATACGCAAAAATCAGGGGTTTTGTTGTCTGTCATGCTGAATTCTCCAAGAAATCACTGATTTAGTTAAAAAAATGCGCCCGGACAGGTTTGCCGGCGGCGCCCAGTAGATCTGCCTTATTGCTGCTTCCTCTCGGACCTGACAAGGTTCGACAGTCCCCGCCGCGCCGGTCCCGCCCGAACGCACTATAATCATACCATATTTTTTTCTAAATTGCAAAAATGGAAAATGTTTATGCTTATTCTGTATATTCTTTTGTCGGCGTATAAGCAGAAAGCTTTCCGCTCAGCAAATCACTGTAAACATTACGCAGCGTGTTGGCTTTCCCTTCCGAAAAGGATTCGGTCAAAGCACCCGGTGTTATCGATAAAATAAGCGGCTGTGTTCCCTGTATTTCACCGGCAAGGGAACGGGAAATCACCTGCAGCAGCGTATCGTCCCAATCAAAGTTGATCGCCGCAAGCCAGTTGGACTCAAGCCCGGCAGGAGGAGCCGAGACACCAAGCATCTGGATATTCAGGGAAATCAGTTTCTGCAGCAGCGGTTCAGAGATCGCTTCATCCGAAAGAAACGCTGCATAGATCGTGCTCTTCTGGGCTTCATCAAATTGGGAATTCCACATATCCGGAGCAGAAGAACCCGGGAGTGAAACGACCAGCGGGAAATTGACATAAGGAGCCAGCGAAGACCTGCAGTTCCCGCACATGTAATGAGCCCCGTTCAAAAAGGCTTCCTCCGCGTGAGTTCCCCACACCGCTGAATCATTCGGAATCAGACCCACGCTGCGCCAGTCATAGGCATTTTCAGTCAGTGCCAAACCGGCCAGGAACGGCAGAAAGGCTTCATCATACTGGATCACCCAGGCATTGTTATAACTTGTTCCCGGCGCGGAAACCACAATAAATTTTGTCTGCGGGAAACGCTGAATGATACTGTCAAAGGAAGTAGGCTCTTTGGCAAAAATCACAAAGTCCGTATCATTTTCAATAGCGTCTTCATTAGCTATCGTCGAACATTCATACCCGGAACAGACGGAATCCAGTGCTTTAGTGACCGACTGCGTAATACCGGGGACCTCATCAGAAGGAATAAAGGCAATTTTCTCCCGCTGCGGCAGCGGTGTCGGAGTTTCGGTTGGTTCGGGAGTATCCTCAACGACCGGCTCAGGCGTGTCGGTCGGCACAACGGCAGCGCGCTGCGGCATATTGCATCCCGCTGCCAGCATGATCAAAAAGATACCTACAAAAATCAAACGAAACTTTTTCATCCGTTTTACTCAGCCCCGATCTCCGGTACTTCTTCCGATTCCGGCTCATTTGAGCCGAACACGATTTCATCAATATTCATGTAATTCCGGCGGAAATAATGATGCAGACCGTATGATAAGCGTTCAACCATATGTCCCATACGGTCTTTTTTGATCTTGAAGAAGGAGTCTATTTCCATCCGGGCGATAAGCGAATCGATCCGCTCATCACTTTCACTGACAGCAGCATAATCAGCCAGGCAGGCCTGTGTTTTTGTGAGGAAGGATCGCATTGTTTGAATGTCTTTCTTTTCGATCAGGCCGTTCCGTCCGCCGACAAGCAGAAATCCCTCATCGTAATACCGTTCAAGTTCATCCAACGCCGCCAGCCAGGGGCCGATTTCCGCGGTATGCAGGAAAGGCACCTGATCAATAACGACCGTATCGCCGACAAAAACAACATTTCTCGCGGGAATTACCACCCACGTTGATCCGTAAGACGGTCCGGGATGGTATTGCAGGTCAACATGGAGTTCACTTTGATGAAGGTCAAGCCGCTGTGAAAAAACGATTTCGGGATAGATCCAGCGGAAACCGTTCTGGATCCGGATCCTTTCCCAATCACAGCCGGACTTTTGGCTGATGGGTTTGAAGGTGACCGGTCTGCGCTGATAAATGTTATGCGTCTGTTCATGCGCAATGATCGTACATTCCAGATAACGGGACCCAATGGTCCGGTCATGATTGGCATCCAGCAGGATCACCTGCTGCGGGATCTTTTTTCTTGAGGTAGCGGCGATCCGCCATAAACGCGCGTGTTCCGGGAGCAGCGGAGCATCAATATAAATAACCCGGTCCGGCTGTACGATCGCGCCCAGGGTCACACCGGTATATTCTGTTTCGATAATTATGTTTTCTGCAATTTTCTTCATTCAGACATTTCCTGTCAGTTCTTTTCTTTCAAGTACCGCTTTATTCTATCAAAAGAACGATTTTCAGGAAAAAATACATGATTTTTTCAGGACAAAAGACCGCAGCAATTTTCAACCGGTCATTTCCGGTAAATCATTTTTTCCGCGAGAATGGAATCCATGCAATGGAAATGCGGCACTTCACTGCTGGAGCATTGGAAGATCGATTCATTGATGTAATGGATCTTCCAGTCAGTGTATCTGCTGAATAAATCACCGGTCTTCCATATTTTTTCTTCTTTATCCCAATCCGGAGCCTCCGCGATAAACGGCTTTTCGACAAAGACGTTGAAATAATTCAATCCATGCGGGTTGGTTATTTTTTCGATTTTTTCAAAGAAACCGGCAATTTTGTCTTCGTAAAGATACTGCAGTGTTCCGCTGGAATAAATGATGTCAAAGCGTTCATCGGTTTCAAAGGTATTAATATCGTCCACATACGCTTTGATCCGTACTCCCATTTTCTCTGCCAGGCGCTTTGTTTTTGCGATCCCGGACTCCGTGAGATCAAATGCAGTGACTGTATACCCGCGTTTTGCCATATAAACGGCATCCTTCCCTTCACCGCAGCCGATATCGAGGACCTTCATTCCCGGGCGGGGACGTTTCAAATTGATCAGGCGTTCCAGAAAATCAGCCGGTTCCGTTCCCCAGTAATAGTCGTCGGCTTCATAAAGCTTTTCATACTGTGTACGATAATTGTCCATATCTGCTCCTTCTTTATGCCCTTCAAACGCCGGAAAACTGTTATCGGCCTTTTTCTCTCATGACTGCCGGATTACCGGACACATCCATATTATCCGGAACATCACGGTTTACGTAAGCATTCGCGGCTATCGTTACATTTTTCCCAATCGTGATTTTTCCGGCGATGACCGCATTGTCTCCGATCACGGTACCGTCTCCGATTGTCGGCGAACCGGCCCGTTCGCCGCGGTTCTGCTTGCCGATCGTCACATTTTTGCCCAATGAGACATTTTCTCCGAGTACCGCGTTGGAATTGATCGTGACCGAAAATGGATCAGCCAGAAAAAGTCCCCTGCCGATTCCGGCTCCATAAGATATTTCCATGCGGTGACGGTCTCCGATCAGACGGAAGCACAGATGATACCAGGTCTTCAGCAAAGAATGCCCGCAGGTCTGCGTTTTCCGCAAATAATAATGGAACAAACGGTTCCAGACAGGAATTTTTTCATAACGTGCCAAATCACCAGTATACAATTGCTGAAAACGGCTCACAAACGGACCTCATTGCAAAAAGCGTAATTCAATTTCAAATCCGATAAAAATATCAATATATTTATGTAAACTATATAATTATAGAACAATTTCATTTCTATAATTATTATCATTGTTACCAGATTTGCCTGATATCTCTTTCTATATCATATTTTACCCTGAATTTGTATAAAACATTTTCAGAGAATTGAAGTAAAGAAAAGGCTGATTAACGGAAAATGCTGTATAAAACCCAATAATATACCGTTCAAATTAAAAAACAAAATTACATTTCCGGATCCATATAATAAAAACATAAAAACAACAGAAAACAGCAGCCGGAAACATAAAAACGGAGCTGCGATCCCCGGGAAATTCGTCGGGCAGGATAACCGGGAAACATAAAAATAAAGGCTCTGGCCGGTTTTAGCCCGGAAAGGAAACGCAAACGGAAAGGAAGATGGAAAACAATATCAGCTCAGGTTGTTTACATCATAAGGAATTCCGAAAGCGGCTGCCGGAGACAGGGAAGGTCCATCGCAAGGACCGTGAAATTGTGTTGGTTGGAGATTTATGGTTCTCATGCCATAATCTGAATCAATTTTACAGGAGGTAATACCATGAGTGAAAATTGGGGAAGATGCAAATATTGTAAGTGGTGCGATCCATCAGAGCGTGACGGATACAAAGTGTTCTGTGAACGTTATGGAACTTATGAAGATCCGGATAAAACCCGTGAATGCAACAATTACGATGACCGGTAGCAGAAAATAACATCTGCAGATCAAACTGAATGGCCGGCAGCCAATCTGAGATCAGGCTGCCGGCCATTATTTATAAATTGAGTTATCAGTTATCGTCTGAAATCAGACATCCGGACTATTGTTCCAATGGTTTTGCCGCAATGATACGACGGTTCTCGTATCCGCCTTCAGGGCGTTCATCTTCGCAGGTGATCATGGTCAGTGAGTTATCGTATTTCGAGACGATGCGGTTCAGGCCCGCAAAATCGGTCTCACTGATCTTTTCATTCGCATAAACTACGAATATCTGCATGTTATTCTGCGGATCCGTGACGAAGATACGATCACCTTCCTGCATCCAGTAGAGCAGGGCGAACGGTCCGGCTTCTGTGGTATTCAGATGGTTGTGACCGGTGATGATGCTGGCACCATTGCCCGGCAGCGCGTACCCTTCCAGCAGACCGGTATCGTGGCCAAGCCATGTCACCGGATATTCGCCGCCGGAGGACGGCACGACAACAATGTCAGAGCTCACATCCAGGGACGGGATCTCCAGCCGCCAGTTGAGACGTCTGTAATTAATATCCTTCGGCTGCTGCGGCAGGCTCTGCGGATGCAGGGCAGAGAAACCCGTCTTCGGCAGTACCGGTTCATCCGGCGGATAGAATACCTCATGATATTCATTGACGAAGTCAAGCGCGTGCGGATCATCGCCGATGATATCAGCAATATAAAGGAATCCGTCGGCATCTTCCTCAACAACGATCGTGACATTATATACCCTGGAATCATAGGTCACTGTTTCTCTGGTTCCGGCGATTTCCCTGATAGTGTAGGTGTAGGTGCCGGGTTCCGTGAACGTGATAACATCAAAGATAATATTTCCGCCGTCATTGAGGACCGTCTGAAGCACATTGCCATCACCGTCCGACAATTCAAACCTGAATTTTGCGCCTTCAAGTTCTTCACCGATGATCGTCTTCGTACCGTTGAACCGGATGGTTGCGACACCATAGACATTTGTGAATACGAACTGCGCCTGATCCGACTGCGGAGTGACTGTCAGATAACCCGTTCCGTCATCAGTCACTGTAAATGTTATGATCTTTTCCGGTTCAGGATCATTGATCACTCTGTAGACATTACCGGTCTCAGTGATTTTGTATACATAGACACCCGGGACTGTAAAGGTAATATCACCGAACTCGTAGAAACCCCTTCTGCCGGGCAACTCATATGCAGGGCTGTTTGTGATCACCGTATTCGCAGGCATCGGAGCCCTGACGCCCGCAGGAGCGCTGATGTTTTCAATCGTGAAGGTGAAATCACCCTTATTGTAAAATTCGTCTGTCCCATCGATGACCTTCTGCACCGGAGGATTGACGATGACCGGGGCAGGTGTATAGGTGTTCGTGATCGTGACGGCATTGTCCTGCACGGTTCCGACGATCTTCACATAGCCGGCAGGCACGTCTACCTCATCAGCTGAATACCGTATCTCTATGCCATGATCTCTGTACTTAGGCAGCCCTGTCCAGGTATAAGACCAGCCGGGGCCTGAAAGTACGGCTGTCATTCCGCTCACAGGGTCACCATCCGCATAAAGCTGAACCGTTATTGAATTCGGACGCATATTGCCGATGTCATCCATATCATCCCACACCTTCGTGACCGTAAAGATAGTTACTTCCGGTGTGTATCTGTTGGTTATCCGGATGGTACCGCTGTCGTCCACAATTGCCGGCAGGGTAACATCGTCACCGGACTTCTCATAGACGCTGCCATTCGGCAGGGTCTCAAGCACCGAGTAGGTGATACGCTGGCCGTCTTCATACACCGGCAGGTTCTCCCAGACTTTGCTCCAGTCATCGGAAGTCCCGACATTCACAGGATCTCCGACCGCGGTCTTTACACCGCTGATCGTCTTATACAGCTGGACTGTCGCACCGACTGATCCGCGTTTGCCGTCCCGGTCGCTGTCATCATCCCAGATCTTGACGACCGTTACTTTCGTCTTTTC
>CADACE010000066.1 GCA_902786265.1 uncultured Chloroflexota bacterium
GTCAGTTTCGCAGCAAGCGATGAGTGTGCTGCCACTGCCGAGAAACGGATCTAGGACGATACCGTTTGTCATGGTACTGTTTCGGATTGGATAACTCATCAGGGCGACCGGTTTCATTGTGGGATGCTCTTTGTTTGCTTTAGGCCTGTCATATTCCCAAACAGTTGTCTGCTTTCTGTCGGAATACCACTGATGAGTACCGTCCTCACGCCAACCAAAAATCACGGGCTCGTGGATCCATTGGTATGGACTCCTTCCCAAAACCAGAGTATTCTTTTTCCAGATGCAACAGCTGGATAACCTGAACCCTGCTTCTTTAAATGCCGTTCTGAAATTTATTCCCTCGGTCTCCGCATGGAATACATATATACTCCCATCCTTGGCGAGGTTATCATGCATCTGTTTGTATGCAGCCAATAGGAATCCGTGAAATTCGGAATCGCTCATATTATCGTTCATAATATGGTTGTTGTTTCTGGCTCCGCCCAAATAATCATCCAGCATTTCGCTCTTGTCACCATAGTTGACGTTATACGGCGGATCAGTCAGTACCATATTTGCCTTCTGACCATCCATCAGTTTGAGATAGGTATCTTCAAGCGTACTGTCACCACAGATCACTTTGTGCTTCCCGAGACACCAGAGATCGCCAGGAATTGAAAATACAGGATTTTTCAATTCCTCTTCCACATCAAAATCATCTTCCTTGATATCTTTGGAATGGATTTTGTTGAAAAGTGTTTCGATTTCCGGAGGTTCGAAACCGGTAAAGCCAAGATCGAAATTAGAATCCTGGATATCCTTCAGCAGGTCTGCCAGTAGATTCTCATCCCAGGCACCGGTGATTTTATTCAATGCGATGTTTAGTGCTTTCTCTCTGGTCTTATCGACATCCACCAAAGCACACGGCACTTCCGTGTATCCCAGGTCGATTGCAACATTTAATCTTTGATGTCCGCCGATGATAGTCATGTCAGCATTGACGACTAACGGATCGGCAAATCCAAACTCTGAGATAGAATTTTTGATTTTCTCGTATTCTTTATCGCCCGGTTTCAGTTTTTTACGCGGGTTATATGCTGCCGGTTTCAGATCGGCAATCGGTAAAACTTTTAATTCAGCGGTTTTCATTGAGCATAGCCTCCAATTCAATCTTTTTATCCTTGTGCCGGTATTCAAAATTCCAGAATGCTGATCGGCATTTTGCAGAGCAAAACTTCCGCCTTCCCGGCTTCATCGGATTCCCACACCAGGGGCAGAATCGTATTGCGCAGTTTTCGGTAAATTCCTTCAAATTTTGTTCTTCATACTCGGTCTCCATGTCTTATTTCCTGAAACAATAACGGCCATTTTTTGATGATTTTTGTCAAAAAACACAACAAAAAAGCAGCGATGAAATTGGTCATCACTGCTTATCATTTTGCGATTTTGTGAGTAAATGGGTGCCGTTTTGCGCTTTCGGTGGTGGCTTGAACCCCACCCCTATAATTTCGCGGATTTTCGCGTGAGAGGGGCCGCCGGTCTTCCCGAGGGCAGGCGTAGAGATTTGACCCCGCCCCAGGGTGGTCCGTCAGTAGTGATACTGCGGGTAGCGTTCCTCCGTCAGGGTTTTCCGGTCATGGCACTGCTTGCAGAGCTGCTGCCAGTTGTCCTGGTCCCAGAAGAGGTTCTGATCTCCGCGGTGGGGGACGATGTGGTCGACAACAGTAGCTTTGACGTACCGTCCGTGCCTTTCGCACTGGACACACAGCGGATGTTCTTGTAGGAATCTCTTGCTTTCCCTCTGCCATGCTTTTCCGTAACCGCGGCTTGACGCCGACCGCACTTCTTCCTGATGTTGCTGTCTGTGTATCTCGCAATACTTGATGCCGGATGGGACAAGGGCAGGACAGCCGGGATGGCTGCATGGATGGTCTGGTCGTTTGGGCATACACGCCTCCGTATGGTTTTTCATACTATCAGCATACTCTGTTTTTGAAGGCGAATTTTATACGATTTTGGACAGATTTATTTTCGCTTAATTCTTTTCAATATATATGGAATCGAAAGTTTGAATTCAGGGAGTTTTCTGATTTAGCAACACAGATAGGCTTTGAATGAAGTTCACACTTAGGGTTTGACTACTGAGAAATTTTCATGATTCACCATGATATTTTGATTTTTATAAGATAAGAATCTCTGACTTTCACAAGTATCTTATAGAGAACAGGAACAAATTTCAGCGGACAGCGCCTTTTTCTGCGGTTGACTCACCAGCAAAATCTCAGATATTCGATTGCTATGATTTTTGAAAGAGGAATTTCTCAGAATTCACAGTTGAACAGATCCGAAAAACCTGTAGCAGTTATGATTTCTTTCACAGTTTCGTTCATTTTTATAATATGGAATTTTTCACGGCTCTCCAAAGCCTTCCTCATGATCAGAAATACCCTTAAACCGGCAGATGAGATATATGTCGTAGACTGTAAATTAATCGTAACAGTCCTGATACTGCCTTTTTTACATGCATTCTGATAGACGGAAAGAAGTTCCGGCGAGGTAATCGTATCGAGTCTTCCTGATATGGCGATATTCAGGTTATCATCAGTCAGGTCAGCTTGAACACTGAAGGGGCATTCTTTGGCACCTGCCGTTTTATACTGATCCTGTTTGACAGTCATGACCCAGAAGAACATTTCCCTGAAAGTATCACGTATTGCACTCTGCTGTTCCTCAGAGAAATTTCTGAGTGAAAGCAGACAATCAGGCAGATAATCGAAAACAGGAATTTTCCTGACCTCAAATCCCATTTTTGAGGCATATTTCAGAGCAGCAGATGATTTCAGAAAGTCATTTTCCGGAGGTGATGGCTGCTTCATATGTTCTGTTTCAAGCTTTAAAGGATCTTTATCGGCTAAGACGGACAGAAGCCTGAAATGCGCAGCAAGGATCTCGTTATCGGTAGTGATCCATTTCCCGCCATAGGTTTCCAGTATCGCACGGATGTTTTGAAAGACCTCATCCAGTTCTGATTGCGTCAGATACATCAGCAGGCCTTCTGTCGTGATCAGAAGCTCTCCATCCGCGTCCGTCAGTGCATTTTTCAGAGAGCCGTAATTTGTCGCATCCACACTGAAATAGCGGATGAGTGCATTTTCTCCGATAACCTCTTTTACGGCTGGAGCAATTTCTTCCGCTACAGCAGGGAGATCCATTCCAAAATAACGGATTCCTGTATCAGCAAGCTTTATACCCCGGGGTGTGTATCCACAGGGCAGATCCATCACCTGGGTGGGCTTGCTTTCAATAATGAGTTTATTTGTCGCGGAAAAGCGGGACTCAACCATGATATTGAACCCCGGATTTGTCATCCGGACAGCAAATTCACGCATTTCCGGTGTCATATTTTTCCCACCAGGATTTAAGAAAGCCATGTCAAAACCAAGGGAAGCTACCAGTTTTTTTTGCATCCCAACAGTGCATTAACGGTTACGCAGGAACGCGCGGTATTGAAAACAGGGTTGACTGCTTCTCTGAGCACAGAATCAGATTTTTTCTGTTTTTCCATTCATTTCTCCTTGGATTTTCTGTTTTCCGCTGATATTATCTTGTAACATTGTCTGTCGTGCTCATTTATTATACATTGGGGGCAGACTGTTTTTCTTTAGCGAGGTGTGCCGATCACCACATAAACATTCTGTGGACCGATGATCACGGACACGGAAATTACGATTCCATTGCAGTTTTCAGACATATCATAGAGCTTTCCGATGGCTTCCGCCAGGTCGTCCTGTGGGGACACTGCAGTGCATCAGAAACTTCATATCCATATCCCATAAGCACATAATTTACTGATATCGATCACAAGAATGCTCATGACCGTACCACTAATTTCTGATTTCTTATTTCTGATTCAGATGAGGTCGTACATTGTTTTGCCCTCACCAGCAGCCTTTGCAAAGTCATTGATGAAGTCATTTACTGCGCCATCGATCGCAATATTTTTTACAAAGGCATCAATCACGGAAGGGGCACAGGTCGCTGCGCCGATTCCATACTCACAAAGTGCCAGTACCTGATTGCTGTTTTTAAATGAAGCTGCCAGAATTTCCGTGTCAAAATTGTGAAGCGTCAGGATATCCTGAATTTTCTGAACCACCTGGACTCCATCATAGCCCATGTTATCAATACGGTTTACATAAGGCGCTACATAATCAGCACCGGCTTTTGCCGCCAGGTAAGCCTGCAGCGGGGTATAGACAACAGTCCCGCAGGTATGGATCCCTTCTTCCTTCAGCATACGGATCGCTTTGAAGCCTTCCGGAATCGAAGGGATTTTCACGATCGTATTCTCGCTGAGCAGTTTCACGATGGCATGGGCATCCCGGATAATTGCTTTTGCCTCAACAGGGATCGCCTGGGCAAAGATCGTCTTTTCAGGTCCGATTATCTCCCGGATCTCTTTCAGGACCTCTATCGGGTTCCGGCCGGTTTTGGAAAGGATCGTTGGATTTGTCGTGACACCGTCGATCGGATAAAGATCGATCAGGCGGCGAATCTCTTTTACATTTGCATCATCAATAAAAAGCTTCATGAATAACTCCTTTTTTATCATAAACTATTGTACTACTTCGTTCTGTTTCTGAAGAATAAATTGCTTCTCAGAGAGGAATAGTGTAATAAAGAACGATTCAAACCTCTTCGAGTCCATTGAAAATATAGAATGAAATAAATATTTCATTTCACAGCTTGGCACGAAAATCACACCTATTCCGGACTTCATCCTTTAATCAGGATCCATAGAATATACTACTAAAAAAATCATCCAAAGTTCATGCGATTGTAAAAACGCCGCTGTATTCATTGTATAAAAAATATTCATCCAAATCTTCCAAATAAAGTTTTTTTCGAAGCCAGGCAGGGGCAGAATCTCGTAAATAATATGAAAGCCCGGATTTTAAATTTATAATGAATAAAAATTTGAAAGGATATAAAATGACCAGAACCAATAGACAGCAGAAAATGATGGCCAGAAAATTGCAGAGAGCATGGCAGCCATTCAGAGATGCCGGTCAGGAAAAGCAGACCGAATTAACTGATCACACTTTTTCCTTCCATATAGATGAAATAGGTGCAGGCTGGGAATACGTTCATTTTATTCTGGATGACGATGGATTTGGATTCCGCATCAGTTATATCGGTCCGGGCGTAACCGATTTTGTCAAATCCATGACAACTCTGAAGGAAAAAGAATCAAAGGAATTTACATGGTACGATGAACCTGATGAATATACCTGGTTTGTTTCACGTCTGAAAGATATTGTATATGTTGAACCGCCTATATCTGTAAACGGATTTTACCTGAGATACTTATATTTCAGAAATCAAATTCTGGAAGGTTATAAAAATAGTCTTTATGGCATAGAGTAATTTTTTCTATGAGTCAGATGATTGATATCTGATAGCTAAAAATCACCTGCCGTCATGTAGTTTTCGGATATATTAAAGAAAAACGGAACGCTTTAAAAAACGTTCCTCCGCGCGGGAATGACTGGGGCAGAGACAGGTCATTGTCAGGTACGCAATTCACATCCTTCTTTATATCTAATGGCGAGGTACTTCCCTGATATCAAATTGATCATGTCTTTCAACCACTCATCATCAATTTCTATCCTTTCTATGTGTTTGTAGCTCCTTTTTTGCTCCTCATTTGAGTCTGCAATGTCCCGGTTTTCATCATTCCATTGGACATTTTACTGTTCTTTTTGAAAATAGATCTGCCGCAGGGATTCCGGCATGGAGTTGAACATCATTCTGATCACGGTTTCGGCAGGGGTGATCTTGTCTTTCAGGATCCATTCCCGGGTCATACCGACAGCGCCGTAACAATACAGGCGGATGCTGTAACGCAGCTGCGTTTCAAGCGTATCTCTGCCAAGGATCTCCATCGCTGCCCGTGTATACCGTTCGACAAAATATTCCAGAATATACTGCCACATCGGCGTCTGACTTTTATCCTCATAGGCTCGCTCGTAGAAGATGAAATCTTTCCGGGCCTGGTTCATGCTTTTTGCCGCGGACTCGACCGAGATCACATCTGTTTCAAAAGCGGATTGAAAAAAGATCCATGCCACCAGGTCATATTTATCCTTGAAGTGGTAATAAAATGTCGGGCGCTCAATCTCCGCCGCTTTGCATATCTCAGTGACCCGGATCTTTTCGATCGGTTTGCTGACCATCAGTTTTTTCATGACGTCAGCGATCCATAATTTTGTTCTTTCAGCCATTTCCCGCCTCAAATTTTTACAATATTCAATATATGTAATATTTTATTACATAATTCATTTTTTGTATGTGGAAATTTCTGTCCGTTTTCTGTAAAATGAGAATCGTAAGGCATTCAGCGCCGGAAAGGTTGAAAAATGGATTTTTTGGAACTCGCAAAACAAAGATATTCGGAACGGTATTTCGACAGCCGTCCCATTGAACAGGAAAAGCTGGACCGCATTCTGGAGGCCGGCAGGATCGTCCCCACGGCCTGCAACTATCAGCCGCAGAAATTCTTTCTGATCCGCAGCGAAACAGCGCGTGCGAAGCTGAAGACGGTCACCCATTTTCACTACAACGTACCGCTGATGATCCTGGTCTGTTATGACGCGCGTGAAGTGTGGACAAACCCGGCTGACCGTTATTACCGGAATTACAACTCCGGCGAACAGGACGCCTCCATAGCAGCTACGACCATGATGTATGAAGCGGAAGAGCTCGGCATCCACACGATCTGGATCCGGGGTTTCGATTCCCAAACGGTTGCTGAAGTTTACGGACTTCCTGAATATATGATCCCGGTCATGATGCTGGGGCTCGGGTATCCGAATGAAAAAGCGAAAGCAAACGCATGGCATTATAAGCGCAAGCCCATCGAAGATTTCGTATTTGAACTGAATTAAAAGGACAATGATGATGAACAGAGTATGTGAAATTTTAGGTATCGAAAAACCGGTCGTTCAGGCCCCGATGACATGGATCACTTCACCCGAGCTTGCTGCGGCTGTCTCCAATGCCGGCGGGCTGGGAATTCTGGGATTCAACGCGGGTTTTGAGACCGGGAAAGCCACACCGGAGGAAACGGCTGAAGAGATGCGGAAGGTCATCCGCCGGACACGGGAACTCACCGATAAACCCTTCGGCATGAATGTGATGACATCTGCCTTTGACGGTGCCGGATTTTCAAGGGCAACGATTCAGGTCTGCAAAGAAGAAGGCGTTCCGGTCCTGGCTGCCATCGGAGCGCTCGACGAAGCCCAGATAAAGGAATGGAAAGATGCCGGATTCAAGGTGATCTACCGCGATATGTATCCGACTGTTGCATCCGCGAAAGCCGCGGAAGCCGCGGGGGTGGATATCCTGGTCGCGACCGGCTGTGATGAAGGCGGCGGTATGCCGGTTGAGTCGACCGGTACGATCGTAAAAACAGCCCTGATCGCTAATGTTGTCAATATTCCCGTTTTGGCTGCGGGAGGCATCGTCAATGAAGCCATGGCAAAGGCAAGTGCCTGTGTCGGTGCGGAAGGCGCTTACGTCGGGACACGTTTCGTTCTTTCCAAAGAATGCCGGGCAGCTGAGGCGACCAAAGAAGACATCCTGAACACAGGAGCGGATGACCTGATCGTCCTGACCGAAGCAGAAGGGTATCTGAAATGGCGCTGCACACCTCACAAGGTAGCGAAAGCCGCCATTGAGGAAAACGCGAAGGGCAACCTGCAGCCGTCTACCGGCAGTTTTTACGAGGGAATGCTCAAAGGCGATATGGATGCCGGGATCAACACAGTATCCAGCGCGGCGAGCCTTATCCGCAGTATTGATTCATGCGCGGAGATCGTCAACGAGATCGCCCGCGGATATTTAAATTGAAAATGGAGATAAAAATGGGAAGATTTGACGGAAAAGTAGTTTTGCTGACCGGTGCCGGTCAGGGTTTGGGTGCAGCTGCGATGAAGCTTTTCGCAAGAGAAGGCGCTGCCGTTGTCGGTACTGCCCGCAGAGATGCAAAGGTCCAGGCTGTGATCGATGAACTGAAACAGGAAGGTGATTATCAGTTTCTGGCAGTTCACCAGGATGTCAGCCTCCGGGAAGACTGGGAAAAAGTCGTCAAAGCCGCGGTGGAAAAATTCGGAAAAATCGATATTCTGGTAAACAATGCAGCTCAGGTGACCAACACCGATATTCTGCACTGTACGGAAGAAGAAGTCCTGAACGTTTTCAAGACCAATGCGCTTTCCATCATTCTCGGTATCCAGACAGTCATGCCGGAATTTGAAAAGCTCGGCAAAGGCGTGGTCGTGAACGTGAACTCCCTCGCGGGCATCGTTTCCGGCGACGCAGACGGCGGTTCCGCCCCTTACAGTGCTTCTAAAGGCGCCGGCAGATCGCTGACAAAGCACGCCGCTTATTATCTGGCATCGAAAAATGTCCGCGTGAATTCCGTACACCCCGGCCCGATTGCAACCCCGATGCTTGAAAAGGCTCTGGAGGAAAATCCGGCTGTCGCAGCACGGGTGAAGGAATACAACCCGCTGCCGCCGTATGTTTCCGGCGCTGAAGATGTGGCAAACGCCATTCTTTTCCTTGCAAGCGATGAAGCCGCCTGTATAACCGGTGCGGAACTGGTGGTCGACTGCGGTCATCTTGTGATGTAACATCAGATCAAAAGGAAGAACATCTTGCATTTTACCGATACTGTTTACCGAAATCCCTATTGGCCGACGTTTCCGCTGCTGCAGATCACGCAGGGCTGTACGCACAACCGCTGCAAATTCTGCACGATGTACAGGAATGTGGATTTCCGGATGCAGCCGATGGAATGGATCGAAGAGGATCTGCAGGAACTGGCTGCCATCGTTCCCGATGCAAAAACGATCCAGCTGCTTTCCGCAAATCCGCTGTGCATGACCTACGACAAACTGGCTCCGATCTTTGAAATGATCAACCGCTACCTGCCGAAAATGGAATACATCTACGCGGCGACCCGTGTGACAGATATCCGGAACAAGACAGTCGATCAGCTGAAAAAGCTGAAGAACCTGGGATTGAAGGAAATCTCATTGGGTGTGGAAAGCGGTGATGACTGGACGCTTGACCGTGTGAATAAAGGCTATCATACGGAAGATATCATTGAGCAATGCGGGAAACTGTCGGAAGCCGGTGTTGATTTCTGGATGACATTTCTGAACGGTGTTGCCGGAAAAGAGCACAGTCTTGATCATGCGGTACATTCGGCTGAGATTTTCAGCCGGTGCAAGCCCATGCTGGTCGGAACCGGAAGCCTTGTCCTTTTCCCGGGAACGCCCCTTCTGGAGGAAGCGGAACAGGGAAAATTCGACACGCTTTCAGAGAAAGAAATGCTGATCGAATTGAAGACATTCACTGAGCATCTGACCTGTGACTGTTCTTTCATCACCCATCATACAGTTTCCGGAAAGAACCTCTCCGGCCCGAATTTTCTGCAGCGAAAGGATAAGATCATCGCAGCCCTCGAACATGAGATCCAAAGCGGAGACATGGAAAAGCTTGCTGCGATCCGCCGAAACAAGAGATCTTTGTAGCAGAAAATATTAAAATTTCAATCGTATAAAATCGACTTTGTGATTTCAGTCAGGAGATCAGCAAGCTGATCCGGATCCTGACTGAAATCATTTTCTGCCCAATATATAATACAGTTAAAAATCACTCCGTTCCATGCCATGATACGAAGTTTGAAATCGTCATTCACTGCATCTATGGTTTGGTTGATTTTATTCAGGATCTCCATTCCCAAACCGGCCTTAATCAGCAGAGGGATTTTTTTTCGATGCTTGTATACCGTTCGAAGAATGATTCTCCAGTTCAGACCTGCATCCGATCCCAAGGCTTTTCTGATATCATCTGCGACCGTTTGTATATCATCCAGCAGCACATCGGTCACTAAATAAAAGTTCCGATAAAAGCCGCCTCGTGAAACTCCGGCGGCTTTTGTCAGATCGATAACTTTGATCTGACCGATATCTTTCTCTTCCAATAGCTTATAGAGCGCATGTCTGAGGCAGTCCACGATCAGACGATGTGATTCTTCGTTTGCTCTCTGCAGGTTCTCTATTCTTTTCTCTCTGTTCGGCATGATCAGTTTTTCCTTTATTGTTTACTCGAAGTAAAAAGGTATTGACCGAAATTCTGATATTTATTATACTGTCTGCATGATCAAATGTCAACGCCAAGAAAGGAAACTGAGCGGAGACCCGGACATTTGATTAAGAACAGGAGAACCATGTTATCTAATACAAAAAACAGAATCAAATCCGCTGCGATACTCAGCCTGCTCGTATCTTTTCTTTTGCTCCTGTTGAATTATTTATGTCGAAAAAGGTTTTCTCATACATTTTCGGGAATGGATCCATTATTTGTGAGGAAACGAAAAGAAATCAGATTAAATTCGGAGGATTTTCATTATGAACATAATTAGAAAAAACTGGGCTTTGCTGCTTACTGCCATTTTTTCGATTGTTGTAGGTGTTTTACTTCTGGTAAACCCTGTTTTTTACGCGATTGCAATGATTAAAGTCGCAGGTGTTCTTTTTGTCGTGTTGGGAATCATCGATATCGTGAAATACTTCAGGACCGATCCCCGGGAAGCTGCAAAAGGATCTGCTTTTTATTCCGGATCAATCATGATAGCAGCAGGTATTTTTTGCCTCTTTGAATCCGGCTGGTTTGTCGGGGTGTTTCCTGTTTTGGCAGTACTATACGGTCTGTTCCAGATTCTCATCGGATTCAGAAAACTTCAGCGCGTGGTAGATGCACTCCGTATTAACCAAAAGTTATGGTATCTAAAAGCGATCAGCTCCGGCATAACTCTTCTCTTTGGTTTTCTGATCATTTTCAATCCCGGTATGACGATGATGAGCGTTTGGGTTTTCACCGGAATCACACTGGTCATTGAAGGCACCCTGGATGCGGCATTGATTTTTATGCAAGTCCCAAAACAGAAAGAAACCGAAAAATGATATCAGAAAAAGTCTTTCGCTTGACTAAACCTGCCCTGCTGGCACTCGCCCTCGTTTTCACCGTGCTTTCATCCTTCCTGCCATATTCATCGGAGCTGATGCTCGGTATGGCAGCAGTATGTCTGTGCGTTTATGCGGTGCCGGTTCTCCTTCGTCGGGAGAGTTTCCCTGGTTGGTTCAGGATCGCTGTCCCTGCGGCAGTCTGCCTGACGGTGATTCTGACGCTGATTCTGGCCATCGGCCATGTGCTCGGTCTGGTTACTGTGATTGAAGCCATGAATCTGATCATCATCGCCATCTCCGGCATTTTCATGCTGATTGGCAGACGCTACGCAAAGGCTCCTCTCTGCGTCATTACTTTGATCTGCTGCGCGTTTTTCTGCTTTGGTGCCTTCTCTCATATCACATATGGCCGCTCTGTGATGTCGATGTTAGCCGAATGGATACTTGCCTCCAACAAAGTCACGGATGAAGAAGTGCCGGCGGTCTTTAACGAGCTCACCAAAGCGGGTGAAGCCTCTTTCTCCGTCGATCCGTCAGTATTTGATAAATCGCTGAAAGAAGAGATCTTCGAAGATATCTCTGTCTTATATCTAAACACCGATGCCGATAACGACAGCGTGGTTTTCTATATTCACGGCGGCTACTATGTCTATCAAATGGGTACGGAGCAAATGGCAGCGATGAACCGCATAGCCAACGAGACGAATGCGATGGTCGTTATGCCTATCTACCGTCTTGCGCCTTTTACCACAGCCGAAAAAGGTCATAAAACCATGATGGCACTTTATGAAAAGGTGACTGCGGAAAATGCGGGAAAAAAGATCATTCTGATGGGTGATTCCGCAGGCGGCGGATACTCTCTTGCGCTGGCAGAGGGGCTCAGTGCGCGTGGTCTTTCGCAGCCGGACGAACTGGTCCTGCTCTCTCCCTGGGTGGACGTTACCATGAGCAATCCCGAAATCACGGACTTTTACGATCCGATGCTGACAGTAACGATGGGCAAAATGAGCGGCGAAGCCTGGGCCGGAAGCCTTCCTGCGGATGACTGGCTTATTTCTCCAATCTATGGGGATCTCTCCGATCTGAAGAACGTTTCCATATTCGTCGGCACACGGGAACTATTCTATCCGGACGACACACTGCTCTATGAAAGGCTGAAGGACAATACGAATGTGACGCTCCATGTCGGAAAAGGGCAGAATCACGTCTATCCCGTCTACCCGACGCCGGAAGGGAGAATTGCCATCGAGCAGATTATTGATATCGTACAAAGATAAACCTTTTCAAACAGGTGGAAGATTCAAATGACAGAAGGAGAAAAACAATGGAAAAACTGACGCCTGAAAAAGCAAGGTGGCTCGCGGAGAGATACTACAAAGGTATGGGAAAAAGGGATGCCTCCATGGCAAAAGAATTCTATACCGAGGATTTTGTCCTGCAGGATGACGGCGCGGTGGATCTGGTCAGGGGGATAAAAGAGGCAGAAGCTTTCCTGCAGAATATGTATAATACCTGGCCGGATCTTAAATTTCAGCTGTTAAAGGACCCATGTATCGGGATCGATGGTGTAACAGTTGCCTTTCTTGTCAGGGCAACCTCGTCACGAAAAAGCCGTCGAAAATTTACGGGGCCGACAGCGCAGTGGGAATTTGCCAGTTTCTATACGGTAGATCTCGAGCAGGAAAAGTTTTGCGCCGGAAGATGCTGCTTCAACATGCTGGATGTATATGAAATGCTTCTGCCAATCCCGAAACGCGGGAGCAAACTCTTTAGGAAGCTGGAGAAGATGTTCGCCGGGAAGCAGGCAAAGAAAGAGAAAAAATAAGATTACGACATTTTATTGAGCTTATATGTGCATCTTTCAAAAGATATATCAGTGCGATGGTCGTTGGACAAAGACACGGAAAACCAGCCGTCATTACGATCCGGGCTGGGGAAATGGCCCGCAAGGGGTATTAGGTCTTTCTATCTGAGAATTATGTTTGGCTGACAAAATATGATCCTGCTAAATACCTGATTAACGATATAAATTATCCAGAGAATAAACATACCGGAGCAGAACCTTTCAAAACAGAAGAGACTAAGGAATTTCTCTGAGAATCATTAGAAATGCTGCTCGATAATGCTCCTGATAAGCAATGTCAGTGAGTACGTTAACAATAATTCCAGACATCGACCAGAAAATTTTCAACTTCTGCAAATTCCTTGATTTCCTGAAGATCACAAAAATCCTGAAAAGGTTTTAGAAAATCAGTATAGGATTGAACAGTTGTTTTGAACAGTTGATGGCTTTTCAATCGGAAACAGCTTCACTTACAGGGTGGGGCTTTCTTACTTTCTTCGCCGCCAGAATTTTGAATTTATGATATGCGGCCATTTTCCCCTTCCATTTACGTCAGCAGAAGCCGGATTTTACTCACAAATCATGTTATTCATATCTCAGGACAGACATAAGATCAGGTCCGATTCCCTGCTATTGTCTGTAAAGTATCTATCCTTGAGTTAATGACAGATATCGGTCTTTTTTTTATTCCATTTCTTTTCTCATCAAATGCTGAGAAAAGATAATCAAACTTCTGCTGCGGCTCAAAAGCATATAACAGAAACTTTTCAAAAGGTAAATCAAAAATTATTCATTTTTGTAGAAAAGAGCAATTTGATTGTTGAAAAAAGCAATTCGGCATTATTTGAAGATAGATAAAATCAAATTACAGTAAAAAAAACAGGAGGTATACGTTGAGCTCTATATCATTGAAAAACGTGACGAAAGCCTATGGCAGTGACGTAGTAATCAGCAATTTGAATTTGGAAATCCGGGATGGATCATTCACAGTATTAGTAGGTGCATCCGGATGCGGAAAAACTACGACACTGCGTATGATCACCGGTCTTGAAACGGTAACAGCAGGTGATATTTACATTGACAATGACCGTGTCAATGATATAGCACCCGGGAAACGCGATATCTCCATGGTTTTTCAGAACTATGCGCTTTATCCGACAATGAGTGTTGAGGAAAACATTGAATTTGGTCTGATAAACAAGAAAGTAGCGAAAGAG
>CADACE010000067.1 GCA_902786265.1 uncultured Chloroflexota bacterium
CCTGATCGATGACGAATCCCTCAAGTATGACATGGAAAACATGAAATGTACGATGAAGTACCGCGGAGGGGTACCGGTCACCTGGGACCTATGGAAGCCAAAAGATACCCGGGATGTTCTGATCAGGGGCAGCTGGGAGGCGGATTATCTGATACGGTCCTACCGCCAGTACCTGGAGGATAAGGAGTTCGGGATCCTGAAACGCAAGGATTACGAGGAAGAGATTCCGCCGTACAATGTGAAGCCTGTTTTAGGGGATAGGGTTTAGGGATTAGTAGGGAATAGGATATAGGGGATAGGGAGCCGGGGTCCGGAGGATTTCGGCTCCCTGTGTTTAACGGGGACGGTCAGGTTCGGGGACGGCTATCATCGCCGCTGCATCTTTGATCAGAAGCGGTACACCGGCACCTGATACTGGCCTGCACCGTAAGGAACAGGCTGCGCCTATTGATTCGGTGCAGGAGCTTCGCCTGCTCCGCGACGGTACACATTGTATCAGGTGCCGATGTACCTCCGGACAAGGGGAACCGACACATCACTGATGATGTGTACAGACCCTTCGGTTCGGTCCCCGATAGAAAAGGCGCTCCTGCGATGCTCCAGGGCATAGCTCCGGCTCTGAATCCAATCCTACAAATCTGTTCTTCGACTCACTGACGCAAATACTCAGCCATTTCTGCTTCGGGAACCATGCCGCCGCCGGTAGCCCAGATGAGCAGAGTCCCTGCGGAGCCGCATTCTTCCGCAAGTGAACGTATCCCGCTGAAACCGGCGCAGGCGGAAGGTTCGATCCGGATGGAGCAGGAACGGTCCAGCATGCGAAGATATTCAAACAGCTCTTCATCGCGGACGGTAAAACATCCATCAAGGTTATGCCGCATCTCCCGGAAAACCAGTTCCGATGCCCGGGTAACGGCAAGTCCGTCGGCTGCGGTAATGCCGCTGAGTCCGAAATCCCTGGCGCAAACCCCGGAGCCTTTACCGGTCATCATTGCCAGCAGCATGCAGGGAGCCTGTGTCGGTTCGGCGAAATAACACCGGACCGCGCAGCCATAAATCTGTTTCAATCCGAAGGTGATCCCGCCGGGTCCTCCCCCTACACCGCAGGGCAGGCAGACACAGAGCGGATGTTTTCCATCGACCACGATTCCGGCTTTCTCAAGCTGCTTATGCAGCCGTCCCGCTGCCACGGCATAACCGAGATAAAGGTCTTCGGATCGTTCATCATCAATGAAGAAACTGTTCGGGTCCGCTTCCGATTCCGCTCTGCCGGCAGCTACCGCTGCTTCATAATCCTTTTCGGATTCGACCACACGGACACCTTTCCTGCGCAGGAGTTCTTTTTTCCATTCCCGGGCTTCACGCGAGATATAAACCGAAGTCTGATATCCGAGCGCTGCTCCCATGATGCCGATACTGAGCCCGAGATTGCCGGTGGAACCTACTGCCAGCTTCTTTCCCCGCAGAAAGGCTTGTATGGGATCATCCTCGATTTTTTTGTAATCATCATCCCGGGAAAGCAGCCCGGCGTTGAGCAGAAGTTCTTCCGTGTGCTTCAGTACCGCGTAAATGCCTCCCCGTGCTTTCACGGATCCGCTGATGGGCAGACTGTCATCCCGTTTGAGCATCAGCCTGCCCCGGATTTTTACATGGTCTTTGCGGAACAAAGGCTCGATCATATTCGAAATATCGCTCAGCGGCGATTCGATGATCCCGCCCGCAGCGGCAGTTTCCGGAAAACGCTGCGCGATCCAGGGCGCAAAACGTTCCAGACGTTCTTCCGCGTCTTTTATATCGTCTGCGGTAAAGGAAAATTCCGGCTTTTCAGACAGTTCCGGGTTCCGCCAGAAAACCGGTTCCCCTGATTTGATTTTTGAATATAATGAATCGTCCATTTTTTATATAATCGATCCGGATCCGCCAATGAGTCAGGAAAACCGGTTCTGCTGAACCCTGGATCCCAACCGCTGAATCCTTTTTCGCTCCTGTGATAGATCTCATACAAGTATACCTTTACTTCTCATAAACGAAAGGGTATAGAGCGATGGTCCCCACTTTTCCGGCCGCAGGCGGGAGTTTCCGAAGCTGTAATCAGCCAAAACTTCCTGAAAACGAATGACTTTCTACACAAAATCGAAAAATCTATTATGATTAAGGACGTCAGGTTGATCAGATGATCGCGGCACGGCGTGGCCGGGCCGAGGAAAGTCCGCACTCCTTAGAGCAAGATGCCGGATAACGTCCGGGGCGGGGCAACTTGCCGGAAAAGGGCCACAGAAAATAGACCGCCTCGCAAGAGGTAAGGGTGAAAAGGTGGTGTAAGAGACCACCGGCGTAAGTGGTAACACTGCGGCCGGGTAACCCCCATCTGGAGCAAGGCCAAGCAGGGGCGAAGCATGACGCGTTCATGCGGGGATCTGCTCGATCCCATTGAGCTCCGGGTAGGCTGCTAGAGTCGTACGGTAACGTGCGTCCAAGAGAGATGGTCATCTCAGACGGGAGACTCGAGAAACTTCCTCTGAACAGAATGCGGCTTATAGATCATACAATGAAGTCAAAACCATAGAAGAGGTAATATTCCGCGTACAGGCGACGGGATTTGCCAAAGAAATCGTGCTTGTCGACGATGGATCAAAAGATGGTTCGACTGATATCTTAAAGAAATATCAAGGGAAAGACGGGTTTCAGGTAATTATATGCGAACAGAACCATGGAAAAGGCGCGGCGGTCCGGGAGGGAATTAAAGCAGCCAAATCTACCTATGCGATTATTCAGGACGCGGATTTTGAATATGATCCGAAGGACTACGCGAAACTGATGCCGGTGATCGAATCCGGAAAGGCGGATGTGGTTTATGGGTCGCGTTTTATGGAAAACACAGAATATTTTTATTTCCGCTCTCTGGCAGCCAATAAGCTGCTTACCTTTTTGACCAATGTCCTCTATCACACTAAACTCACCGATATGGAGACCTGCTATAAGCTCTTCAAAGTCGCTGATGTCCGTGAGATCCCGCTGCATTCCCGGCGCTTCGAATTTGAGCCTGAATTGACGACCAAATTACTGAAACGCGGCTATAAAATTGTCGAAGTTCCGATCAGCTATAACGGACGCTCTTATGATGAGGGGAAAAAGATCAAGCCGAAAGACGGTTTCATCGCTCTCTGGACACTTTTTAAATATCGTTTTGTCGATTAAGGTCCTTTTTCAGCCTTCACCCCTGGATCCATATGAGAGCTGCCGTAATCTCCGATACTCATGATGCCATTGCAAGCACGCAGGAAGTTCTGAAAACCATTGCTGCCGAGGGGATCGATACCATTATCCATTGCGGGGATATGTCATCGGTTTATACCGCGGAGTTGTTTAAGGATTTCTGTATTTACCATGCACTGGGAAATAACGATTTTGACACGGTCGGGATCAAATTTGCGATTCAGGAATGTAAGCCCGGTTCCCGTTCGGACCGGTGGTTTAAAGGCGTTTTTGACGGGAAACTGGTAGCAGCGCTGCACGAGGAGAACTCCCGTCAGTTTGCGGCGCTGATGGATTCCGGACTTTTTGATTATATCTTCGTCGGTCACACTCACCGCAAAAGCGACCGGACTGATGGAAAAACCCGGATCATTAATCCGGGCGCCATCGGCGGAGCTCACCGCGGTCCGCGCGGTTTTGTTATTGTTGATTTTGCCACCGGAGAAGTAGAAGATTATTTGACTGAGTGATCAGCAGACCGCCTTTTGTCCTTCTGCTGAATGCTGTAAGCCAACTGCTGATATGGAAATTATTCTCACGCATGAACAGGCTGATTTTGACGCGGCGGGATCGGTTTTAGCCGCCTGGCTACTGGATCCTGCCCGTATACCAGTTTTACCCAAACGGCGGAACCGGAATCTGGCCGCGTTTATTGACGATTATAAAACCCGTCTGCCCTTTTTTACATGGAATAACGTACCGAAAGGCAAGATCCACCGGGTCTATATTACCGATACACAGAAAATCGAACCTCACAGCCGTTTGGATGATGTCCGGGATTATGTTGTCTGGGATCATCATCCGCATCGTCATGTTTTTCCGGACCGTGAAGAAAATATTTATGACCCGACCGGTGCCTGTACGACATTTCTGGTGGAAAAACTCATGGAGAAACCCGGTTTGCACCCGGGACGGATCTTCACCACGCTGATGCTGATGGGAATCTATGAAGATACCGGTTCATTGAGCTATGGGTCCACTACACCGCGGGACATCCGGGCTGCTGC
Organism: uncultured Chloroflexota bacterium; assembly: GCA_902786265.1. Taxonomy (GTDB): domain Bacteria; phylum Chloroflexota; class Anaerolineae; order Anaerolineales; family Anaerolineaceae; genus Flexilinea. The sequence continues at coordinate 4,263 of CADACE010000067.1, forward strand.
CTGGCTGGTGGAAAAAGGCGCTGATCTTGATCTGATGCGCCGGTATGTGCTGCAGCCGATGACAGACAACCAGCAGGCAGGATGTGAACGGCTGATCCAAACCATGGAGACTTATGAGATCATGGGTAAAAACATCATCATCGCTTCCGCGGATATCCGGACGATCGGTGATGAGTTTTCCGCAGTCGCCCATCAGCTGCGCGATATGTTCAACCCGGATGGCCTGATCCTGCTTCTGGCTGTCAGGACCGGTGTCCGCATTATCTGCCGGGCGACTACCGATGATATAGACTTTGGCGCCATGATGCGTACCATGAACGGCGGGGGGCACAGCAGAGCCGCGTCCGGTATGATCCAGGTGGAATATATGGAAATAGCCGAGGCGGAAGATGTTCTGTATGACGCGCGGGAAGCGGTTTTGGAAAACCTTCCGAATTTTATCAAAAATCAGCCTCCGGATCTGTCGGGAAAACTGAATGAACAGATCCCGGCTGAACAGCTCTCTTTGATCCACAACGTTGCGGACTGCGCGGAACAGCTGGATATGCCTGTTTACATTGTCGGCGGTGTTGTGCGGGACCTTCTGCTCAGCCATCCGGTAATGGATTTCGATATCGTCGTTGAAGGTGACGCTACACGACTCGGACAGCAGCTTATTTCACAATACGGCGGAAAACTGGTCACCCATCCGCAATTTTTCACAGCTAAATGGCAGATGAAAAACGACATGTCGCTTGACCTGATCAGTGCCCGTTCGGAAACTTACAGTTCTCCCGCTGCTTTGCCGACTGTCGAAATGTCTGATATCGAGGCAGATCTGCACCGCAGGGATTTCAGCATCAATACCCTGGCTGTCCGATTGGATGGCGAATATTACGGGAAATTGCTGGACCTGTGCGGCGGGCTTCAGGATCTGCAGGATGGGCTGATCCGGACGCTGCATAACCGTTCTTTTATCGATGATCCGACCCGGCTTTTCCGGGCAGTACGCTTTGAACAAAGACTGGGTTTTGAAATGGAAAGCGATACGCTCCGGCAGATCCGCGAACAGCTGAACGGGATCACCGGACTCACCGGGCAGCGCATCTGGCATGAACTGCGGCTTTACTGCGATGAGGAATATCCGGAAAAGAACTTTGCCCGCGTCGTGCAGCTGGGATTTGCCGCCCAAATTCACGAAGCGTTGGTCTGGAATGAGCAAATCGAACAGGATTGTATCCGTTTTCGTGAAACTGTTCCGGGAAAATTCTGGCAGAACCTTTCCGGGTTTGACTTTGATTTGGTTGAAGCGGACGGTGCCCTCTGGACCTGGCTGAGTACTTTCCCGATAAATACAGTTACACAGATATCTGAACGCCTGCTCCTCCCCAAAAAAGAGCAGCACTGCATTGAAGGACTGTCAATGCTGCGGGCAGAATTTCCGGATATGATCCGGAATGCCCCATCGGAGATTACGTATTTCCTTGAAAGATTTCCTTCAGAATCACTGTATTGCTATGCGCTTTTCTGCACAGAACCGGAACTGGACATACTGAAACAATTCGTAAACACATGGCACCGGATCCGGCCGTCCGTTACGGGAAATGATTTGCTGGATATGGGTGTGCAGCCCGGACCGGAAATGAAGAATTTGCTTACAATGCTTCGCTCCGCCTGTATCGATACGGATATCCAGCCGGAAGAGGAAATTGAATGGATCGAAATGTTCCTGAAAAGAGGTTTGGATTAGTATGTCAGACAAATGGCTGAACAACATTTATATCCGTCTGCTCAGGGAAGAAGATCTGCCGGCGCTGGAATGGGATGGTGAATTCAAACGCTACCGCCGGATCTATCGGGAAATCTACCGCAACTCTCAAAAAGGACTTTCTATTCCCTTCGTAGCAGAAACCGAAGCGGATGGAATTATCGGCCAGGTGTTCCTTTCACAAAAAGAGCCTAATCCGAACTACGGGATCCGGACTCGCTATTATTTTCTCAGCTCGTTCCGTATCAAGCCGCAGTTCCGGGATCACGGGCTTGGCAGTCTGCTTCTTGAAGAATGTGAAAAACAGGTCCGGCTGCATCGGATACGTGATATATATCTGAACTGTGACAGGAATAACAACCGGGCCCGCTGGTTTTATCAGGATCATGGTTTCCAGGTTGTCCGGGTTGATAAAGGAACCTGGACCTATGTGAATGATGAGGGCTTTGTAGTCTCGGAACCGCAAAACGCTTATTTGATGAAGAAAACACTGCCGCGAATCTTTTGGGGTTCACGAAGATAGGGACCGGACCAATGAAAGAAAATACGATCCTTGATTTGTATCAGGCACAGCTGGAGAAAAATCCTTTCCGGAAAAACCTTTTGACTATTGTAGATTCCCGGTTGGATCCGGTTTCATATGATCTGAATGTATTGGATGATAAATCTTCCCGGGCGGCTGCCTGTCTGCAGGAATATGGATGCAAAAAAGGGGATCGGGTATTGATTTCCGCTCGGGAGACACTTTCGATCTGGTCTTTTTTCTGGGGAGCACTGAAACTCGGAGCTGTCCCCTGTGTGCTTTTTCCCGGGCTTGGCAGCGGCGGTCTGGAAGTCAGGCTCAAAGCCGCTGAAGCCTGTTTTTTTGTGACAGATATTCATCCGTCAAAATTGATCAATGATATCAAATACCCGGACAGTCTGAAACGGATTATTATCGCGGAGGACAAATTAACTTTTCCTCCAAATGCGGATCCGGAAAGCAGGTCACAATTTATCCTGTACCAGGAAGATCAATATCAGCCGATATATCATTCAAATGCTGTCATGCCGGATGATGATGCTTTTATCGTTTTTACTTCGGGGACAACAGGAACGCCCAAACCGGTCGTACACCGGCATGGGATCGCGGACGCAATTTTCAGCAGCATGAAGGATGTCCTGCATGCTGTTCCGGAGGATGTATATTGGTGCACCGCGCATCCCGCATGGATCACCGGTACTGTCTATGGCATACTCGGGCCCATGATTTGTGCAGTTCCGTCAATCCAATACGAAGGAAATTTTCATGCAAAGCGCTGGATGCCGATTTTGCAAAACCAAAAGGTCAGCTTGTGGTATACCGCCCCGACCGCTCTGCGCGCGCTGAAAAGAGAAGAAGATTCTTTCTTCCAGGATTTTGATTTTTCCTCGCTGAAACAGATATACAGCATCGGAGAACCACTGAGCGCTGCCGTTTACCATTGGGGCGAGCGGATTTTTTCCCGGCCAATTTATGATACCTGGTTCCAGACGGAGTGCGGAACGATCCGCATCGCCAATCAACCGGGAACGAAAATCATCCCCGGCTGGATGGGAAAAGCCGTTTCTGATTGTCATGCGGAAATTGCGCTGCCGAATCCCGACGGCATCGGCAGCTTGACGCTGAACAGTGGTTTTTCGTCCATGTTCAAAAAATATTACAACATGCCGGAAGAAACCTCAAAAAAGACCTGCGATGGTTTCTATCAAACCGGAGACCTGGCTTCTCGAAATGAAGAAGGATATTTCCATTTCGAAGGACGGGCTGATGACGTGATCAACACTTCCGGACATCTGGTCAGTCCGATGGAAATTGAACAGGTACTGAATGAGCACGCGGATGTCGAATCAGCTGCTGTTGTTGCTGAACCTGACGAGCTGCTTTATGAAGCTCCCGCTGCGTTTATTGTCCTGAAGGAGGGAACGCAATGGACCCGTCAGATGGAGACTGCGCTTAAAGTCTCTGTCAATAACAGCGTTTCTTCATACGCAGTGCCAAAACATTTTTATATCACAGAGAATATACCTCAGACTCCCAGCGGAAAGATCAACCGGTCAAAATTAAAAGAGATTCTGAATTCCATGCTATAACCATGTTCTCTAAATCATGAATGTAAATAAAAAATGATATAATGTATGAAAGAGTGTTTTGCTTCACAGTAAAAGAGGGTAAACAGTGAAATGTTTCGTAACCGGGGCTGCCGGATTTTTAGGGACAGCTTTGTCCAACAGATTAATAGAAGAAGGGCACGAGGTCATCGGCTTGGATGACTGTTCGGGCGGTAAACCGCAGCGGCTTCTGCCTGAGGTTCAGTTTGTCCAAAACGATCTCAACAGTAAGGAATCTCTCTGGCGTCTTCTGAAAAATGTTGATATCATTTATCATCTGGCCGCAAAGGTGATTGTTCCGGATTCGCTGCTTTACCCGGGCGAATACGAGAAAACAAACGTCGGCGGAACAGTTACCCTGCTGGAGGCCATGCATGATGTCGGCAACCGCAAGATGGTTTTCGCATCATCCGGTGCGATTTATGGAAACCAGCCGGTCATGCCCCTGCGGGAAGAAATGAATCCCCGTCCGGAATCACCTTACGCCGTATCAAAATTGGCAGGGGAGCTTTATATACGTACGATCGGGCAGTTATGGGGTTTACAGGCAGTCTGTCTGCGGATATTTAATTGCTACGGGCCGTATCAGGGGTTTACCTTTGCGCATTCTCCGGTTATTCCTACTTTTTTGCGGCAATCCGCGCTGAAGGGCACTGTGGTGATTCACGGCGATGGAACGAAAACGAGGGATTTTGTTTATGTTGACGATGTGGCAGATGCTTTTGTAGCTGCTGCCGCTTTGGAAAATAATGATGAGATCGTCATAAATGTCGGTTCCGGGCAGGAAACTTCCGTTAACGAAGTTCTCGAACTGGCTCAGAAGATCACAGGCATCGAACCGCAAATTGTTCATAACCCCCGCCGAGTGGGTGGTGCAAACCGCATGGTTGCTGATCTCACCATTGCTGAAAAGGAATTGAATTATCATCCGAAAGTTATGCTGGAAGAAGGAATGCGGCGAACTTTTGAAATGGATGAAAATTTAAGACAATAGTTTTTTTGTCATAATTGATAACAATTATCTAAAAACTAACCACTATTGACGAATTAAGGAAGAATAACATGAGTGAAAATTTGACTGTAGGGAAAGACGTTGTTGTCGGATTGGCATACACGCTTTACGTTGAAAATGCTGTGGAAGATTCCGCATCCACCGCTGACCCGTTGGAATATATCCACGGGCATGGAAACCTCATTTCCGGCTTGGAAAAGGCTTTGGAGGGAATGAAAGTCGGGGATAAGAAACAGGTTACCGTAGAACCGGAAGAAGCATATGGCGAATATGATCCGGAACAGGTTGTTGAACTGGACAGAAGTCTGTTCCCTGCTGAATTCCCGATTGAAAAAGGCCGTCTGGTTCCCCTTGAAGATGATGAGGGTAATCATATGCACAGTTATATTCAGGATTGGACTGATGACACAGTTACTGTTGACCTGAATTCTCCTATGGCCGGGAAAACGCTGGTTTTTGATTGCGAGATCGTTTCTCTGCGCCCCGGAACAGAAGAAGAAATTGAAGCCGGATCAATTTATCTGGATAATGGCTGCGGATGTGATGACTGCAGTTCCTGCGGACATCACTGTCATTAATATTCAGTAGCCGGTGAGAAACAGCCGGCAGTCATTTTTGATTTACTATCAGCTCAATAATGACTGCCGGCTGCGGATTGCCGGCCGCTTTCGTCATGAAAAATAACAATGTTTTGATAATCGGAGCGGGTATTGGCGGACTTGCCGTCGGTATTCGTCTGGCAGCGGAAGGTTTCCGCGTTCGCATTGTCGAAAAAAATGAACTTCCCGGCGGTTGGCTGCAGCCGACACATATAGATAATTTTATTTTTCCGAATGCGGGAAGTCTGATTACAATGCCTCAGCAGCTTGAAACATTGTTCAGCAATGTCGGGCGGTCGCTGTCGGATTATCTGGAACTGGAAGAATTCTCCCCGATTATACGATTCCTTTTCTCTCCCGAACACGAGTATACACTGTACCGGGAAGCTGCCGATACGCTGATGAAAAACAGCCTTTTCGGGCTCAGCGACCAGCAGGGGTTTGCAGCCTACGGAAAACGATCAGACCGCATTCTTGACGAATATCTCCCCAAATTTTTTTCAAAACCCTATAAACGAAGCCGGAACCCCTTTGTACCGGAATTTGGCTTCCGCAATCTGCGCCCCGGCAGGAGCGGAGCAAGTGTCAGCAGCCGTTTGTTCTCTTCTGAAGAACTTCGAAATGTGCACGCTTTCTGGTCAATGTTTTGCGGCGGAGCACCCTCCGTCAGCAGCCATTTTTATCGGATGATCCCCGCTGTGATGCATCGCTGGGGCGTTTACCTTGTAAAAGGTGGAACAACTGCCCTTGTCGAGGCATTGGTCCGGCTTTTTGAGGAATGCGGCGGTGAAATCCAATATAGTTCCGAGGCAGAATCGATTCAGGTCTATAACGGAACAGTGACCGGTGTGCGTTTGAGCGATAACAGTATCCGTATGGCTGATTATGTCATTTCAGATGCCGATACCGCTTTTACCTGTCGTTATCTGATTGACTCGGATCGTTTCCGATACACTACTGTCGCAGAAGCACAAAGCAGAAAACCCGGAATTTCACTGTTTATTTACCATATGGCATTGAAATCAGCTCCTGTTGAAAAACAACCGCTGCTGGGATTTAACATTATCATGCCCTCGAATATGCGTGAATGGGAACGGGAACTTTTCAAGGAAAACCGCCTGCCGGTCGATCCGCTGTTTTTTCTCCATGTTCCTGAAAAAATCGACCCTTCCTTCGTGCCGGAAGGGAAAGGCTCGCTCAGTGTGATTTGTCCGGTACCCAATTTATACTCTGAAGTCAATTGGCCGAGGGATTCCTATCGTTTTCGTGACCACATCCTGACAATTCTGCAGGCAAAATTTGAGAATGATCTGCGCAGCGACCTTATCGGAGAACGATATATCACGCCGGTGATGCTGCAGGATACATACAACAGTTTTCAGGGATCTGCCTGGGGATTTTCTCCAAATCAGGAAAAGACAGAGGTTCCGCATCTGCCTAATCGCTGCAGTGATATAGAAAATCTCTATTTTGTCGGGAATGGAGCACATCCAGGTCCGTTTCTGCCTGCTATCCTTCAGGGAGCAGAAATTGTATATAAGGATATCATCGGGACAAGACGATAAAAAATGAAAGCAACAGGAGAATCATTCGATACCGGATACGGAAACCCTCACACACCCATTCTCCGGATATCCTGTTTTTGAAACATGTCTTCAGAAGGAACTTCGAAAAAAAACACACCATATAAACCGCAGGGACACCAGACCCGGGGAAAAACCGCGCGAAATCGTCTGCGCAGGTCAGATATTTTTATGCTGCTAACGGAGGGTTCCCTGATTCGTTTACAGGACAGTCCGGGCATCCGTTCATATTATGTTGACCTGGGATATGGTTTTGAACCCTTCACCACACTGGAATCCGCAGAGAGACTGCGGAAACAAAACCCGAATCTTTTTGTTCTCGGTGTAGAGATCGATCCGGAACGCGTGGCTGCGGCGAAACCCTATGAGGATGAGCAGACTTTCTTTCGGCTTGGCGGTTTCAACCTGCCGATAAAGGATCATGAATCTGTCCGCCTGATCCGTGCTTTTAATGTTTTGAGGCAATATGATGAAGCTGAATGGGAAGCCCCCATTGAACAGCTCGGGCTTCAATTAATTCCCGGCGGGATGCTTCTGGAAGGAACGTCAAATCCGACCGGTTCTGTTTGGACCGCTAACGTCATTCGAAGGTCTGCATCCGCACCTTTCCGGGTATTTCGGGAAGGTTTCCTGTTCAGCACAAATTTTCATATGGGGTTTGAACCGGATCTGTTCCAACCGGTCTTTACAAAAAATTACATCCACCGAATGGTACCGGGTGAACAAATCTACGACTTTATGGAACGATGGAAAATTGCCTGCCGGAATCAATCCCCGATGCGCAGTTATGGTCTAAGGGCATTATTTTGCGCTGCTGCCGCGGAACTGCGGGAAGCGGGATATTGCATCGACCTGCGCCCGCAGCTGCTTCGCAGAGGATTTCTGTATTGGAAGTTCACCGGTTGATAAGCGAAAATCTGATAGTTTTCATTCATGCAATTCTGAAATCAGGACTTGACATTTTTTGTTCGGTATAATAAACTATTATTAAGTTACATATAACTAACAGGAAGCCCGATGAAAACTGAAAAGATTGCAGAAGAACTGAATCAAATACAAATTGAACAAGCAAGACAGTTATCCCAACTCGCGAATATGTTTTCTTTGAATGGGGAAACGGGTGTCATGCTATGGCTGAACCAACAGCAGAGTGATATATTCGCCATTGATATTATCGAACACTTCGGACTGACGGCCGGCAGAGTCGCAAACATTGTCAAGAAATTAGAGCAAAAGGGCTATATTACGCGTGAGCACAATATTGAAGACCTGCGGAAATCCCATATCACCCTGACGCGATCCGGCATTGATTATGCGAATGAACAATATTCGCTGATGAATGAAAATCATATGAGCTTCATTAAATCTCTCGGCGAAGAAGACGCCCACGCAGCACTGCGAATCATCAAACTTCTTCTTTCACAGAAATAAAACGAAAAAACAGAATAATTTGTCCTGATTTTTAATCAATTAGTTTTTACTAATAATTTTCAGCGTATACTAATTATGAATACAAAACCGGATAGTATGGGTGGAAAATCAGGAGACAATATGAGAACGCTAAAACAATTGGAAATCGGCAGTTCAGCGATCGTCACAAAAGTCGGCGGCGATGGTTTATTACGGCAGCACTTTCTGGATATGGGATTGATTCCCGGAACAGAAGTAACAATGATGAAATACGCACCGATGGGGGATCCGGTTGAGATCCGCCTTCACGGATATGAATTAACACTGCGCCTTGCCGAAGCGGAACAGATCGAAATTGAACCGCTGAAATCCGTCTCCGCAGAGGAAAACGCAAAAAGAAGAAAGAAAAAGCATCCCCATCCCGGATTGGGTGAAGAAGGAAAGTTCCATCCGAAAGGCAGCGGAGATCCGCTTCCGGACGATACTGTACTGACCTTTGCTTTGGTCGGGAATCAAAACAGCGGCAAAACAACACTCTTCAACCAACTGACCGGCTCCCGTCAGCATGTCGGCAATTTTCCCGGCGTGACAGTCGACCGGAAAGACGGGCAGATACGCGGATACAGCAATACTTCCATCACGGACCTTCCCGGCATTTACTCCATGTCTCCTTATTCCAGTGAAGAACTGGTTTCCCGCAACTTTGTCCTCAATCAAAAACCAAACGCCATCATCAACATCGTCGATGCCACGAATATCGAGCGCAATCTGTATCTCACCATGCAGCTGTTGGAAATGAACATACCGGTGGTTGTAGCGCTCAACATGATGGATGAAGTTACCGGCAACGGCGGTTCCATTGATGTGAACCACATGGAAGCGCTGCTCGGAACGCCTGTAGTGCCGATTTCTGCCGCGAAAAATCAGGGGATCGAAGAGCTTGTAAAACACGCAATCCACATCGCGAAATATCAGGAAAAGCCGACCCGGCAGGACTTTTGTGACCAGAATGACCATGGCGGAGCGGTCCACCGCTGTCTTCACGCGGTTCAGCATCTGATCGAGGATCACGCAAAGGCCGCAGGGCTTCCGGTGCGCTTTGCAGCCGCCAAGATCATCGAAGGCGACGAACTGATCCTGAACCAGCTGAACCTTGAGCAAAATGAAAAGGAAATGCTGGAGCATATCATTCTGCAGATGGAAAAGGAACGCGGACTGGATCACAGCGCGGCAATGGCAGACATGCGTTTTTCATTCATCACAAAAGTCTCCGAACAGTGCGTGATCAAACCGAGAGAAACCAGAGAACACATCCGCAGTCAGAAAATCGACCGGGTCCTGACCGGAAAATACACAGCCATCCCGATCTTCATTGCCATCATGGCTCTGGTTTTTTACCTGACCTTTATCGTCATCGGACCCTGGCTGCAGGACCTGCTGGATATGGGCATCAGCGCGCTGACAGATATGGTCGATTCCGCCCTGACGAACGGAGGTGTCAACTTAGTCATCCACGACCTGGTGATCAACGGCATTTTTGAAGGGGTCGGGAGCGTTGTCAGCTTCCTCCCGATCATTGTGGTCATGTTCTTCTTCCTGTCGCTGCTGGAGGACAGCGGCTATATTGCCCGGGTGGCTTTTGTGATGGACAAGCTCCTGCGGGCGATGGGACTTTCAGGCCGCAGCATTGTACCGATGCTGATCGGGTTCGGCTGTACGGTCCCGGCGGTCATGTCCACACGCACGCTTCCCAGTGAGCGTGACCGGAAAATGACAATTCTGCTCACCCCGTTTTTCAGCTGTACGGCCAAACTTCCGATTTACGGATTCTTCATCTCCGTGTTTTTCCCGCATTACAAATGGCTCATCATCACAGGATTGTATATATTCGGCATTGCTGTCGGTGTTCTCGTGGCGCTTCTTTTCAAGAAAACGCTCTTCCGGGGCGAACCGGTTCCCTTTGTCATGGAGCTCCCGAATTACCGTGTTCCCAGTCCGCGCACGACGCTGCAGCTCCTGTGGGAAAAATCGAAGGACTTCTTACAGAGAGCCTTCTCAGTCATTTTGATCGCCTCGATCGTCGTCTGGTTCCTGAGCAGTTTTGACTTCCGCTTCAACCTCGTGGCGGATTCTCACGACAGCATCCTCGCGGCAGTCTCCGGCATTCTGGTCCCGATTTTCAAACCGCTGGGGCTTGGTGACTGGCGTGTGGTGACATCCCTCATCAGCGGATTTATGGCAAAGGAAAGTGTCGTTTCCGTGCTGCAGGTCATCTTCCCGTCTAATGAGGCGATGATGGGAGTGCTGACTCCTTTGGCAGCTGCTTCCATGCTGATTTTCAGCCTGCTTTACACACCCTGCGTAGCTGCGATTGCCGCCATCAAGCGGGAACTCGGCAGCCGGTGGGCGGGATATGTGGTTTTATGGCAGTGCGCGATCGCCTGGGTGGCCGCGCTGCTGGTGCGTCTCATCGGATCGATCTTTTGAGCCGGGGCTGATATGAATGTCTGGGATTGGCTCATTGTAATCGTGATCCTCATCGCGGTGTACTTCGCCGTCCGCACACTGCGGAAAGGCAGATCCCGCGGATGTTCGGGAGCCTGCGCTGCCTGCCCGCACCGTTGTGCTGTGAGAAAGGATCAAAATTAAGTGATGGCCACCGTAATAATACTGATCGTCATAGGCTGTGTTGTCGGATGGGCGGTTTTCCGTGTCATTCAAAAATCAAAGAAAGGCGGAGGCTGCTGCGGTACGCATGAGGAGACAGCCAAACGTCTTCCCGTTCAGGACCGTGACAAAAGCCACTATCCATACAAACAGATCCTGACCATCGGCGGGATGACCTGTGAAAACTGTGCCATCCGCGTGGAAAACGCGCTCAACGCCCTCCCGGGAACCTGGGCAAAAGTGGACATCAGTGAGAAAAAAGCCACCGTCCTCACGAAAGAAGAACCCGACAGAAAACTGCTGCGCGAAGCAGTATCAAAGGCGGGATATGTGGTGTTATCATAGGAAATAGACTAACTATTAAAAGTCAAGAAAAATAAGGGATTTTCCAGGTTGCCAATCAGTTGATCCCTTCAAACGGGATCAACTGATTGGCAACCTGGAACAAAAGCAAAAATGATGCCAGGATAAAGCATCCAGAGACAGCCGGAGGCAGGCGAATGCCTCAATGTGAACCTTGACAACTGCATGACAAAAAGGACATCCGACAGGGTGCCCAAAGGAAAAGAAATAAGCCACAGGAAAAA
>CADACE010000068.1 GCA_902786265.1 uncultured Chloroflexota bacterium
CCCGGCCCGAAGAGCAGGATGACGATCACCAGGACAATGATAATTTCAGCGATTCCGGGTCTCCACACTGAACACCTCTCTTTCTTTCATTCTATTATAGTGAAAATTGTAAATGTCTCGATCCTGAAGCAGAGAGAATGGAGTATATTGTTTGTAAAATATTGATGTCAGAAACATCCATGGTGGGGCCCTTCTGGATCAAAAATGATCCGCCCCATCCGATTTATATTATTAAACGGAAAAATGTCGCTTAAATGAAAAAAGTCCGACTTTTTTAGCGTCAGACTTTTCGTACAATAGGCGGGAATGACGGGGGTAGACTCCTGTCATTGTACGATTTTTCTGACGTTTTCTCTTATATCTTTATTTTACCATGAATCCATATTTTGAAATCACTCTAAGTTAATTATCAAGAAAAATATGTAGGCATTCATCATGTATAAAATAAAGACTTTGATAGCTTTTTCACATATATCAATGAAAACTCTATTGGTTTATTTCCTTTTGATGCATATAAATAATGTATTTTTTAGCTAATCTGAAACTTAGCTTTTTCCCTTTATCAAATAATAATCCCACAATTATAGTTAATAAAGAAAGTGCTATTATCGAATAATAAGAACGCCATGATAAATCCGAAAACTGTGCTTTAATTATTTCTATCAATCCAACAACTAATATATATGGAATAAGAACAAAGATTATGAAAATCCCCCAACCTAATCTTTGTACTTTGTCTTCAAATTCTTTTTCTTGCCGCTTTTTCTCTTTATCCTCTAAACATGATATTTTTTCTTGTAATATACCTATTTCCTGTTTGCTTTTTTCCTTTTCGTGATCTAATTCACCTTGGGTTTTTTCTAATTTTTCACGAGTAATTGCGTGAGCATCTACTTCATCTTGGTATTGTTTTTGAGATTTAGCCTGAATATCGTCATAAACTTCTAAATATGTGTGCGAATTGAAGCGAGCATAATCACCTTTCGTTACATCCATCAAAGAATCGAGCACAACTTTATGAGTTCGTAAAAATAAAAATTCTTTTTCATTTAAAGCATTTTGATTTCTCGCTTCATCCAGTGATTGAATATATTTATCAAGTAAAAACTTGTCAGGTTTTAAAAAAGCATAACAATCAGCAAGCAATTTTTTCTTTTGGTATTCTTGCATCTGCAAAGGGCTATCTAACCAAAGAATTGCCCCGAATAAATCAGCTGAGATACATGCAGGAATATGCATAGATTTTGTATTGCGATTGCTTTCATATTTTTTACTTACATTCGCAATAGCATTATTTGATGTTAACATGATATGTTTTGCTTTTTGTAATTTCGTTGCTGTTTGTCCTTGCCGTTCTCTATATATCATTATGATAGAACGAACATCAACACGAATGCTTTCTTCTCTTTCACATGATAACTCATATCCATTGTCACGATAACGCGCCTTTACCATTTCAAAGAGACAATTTTCATCTTCTTGAAAATTATTCTGATAAATATCATAACTGGTCTCTTTAACCGTTATTCCTAATTCATTTAGTTTCAATTCTATGTTATTACAAAACTCGGTGATTTCAATATTACTCATTTGAGAATCATGAAAGAATCGCGCAGCATTATTTGCTTTTCTTAAATCATACTGGGTACTGGTTGCCCAACTCGCTGCACGCGCAATTATGCTATCAACTTCCTGAAAATTATGATCTAATATATGAATATTACATTTAGCCTTCAGCATATCGTTGATAAGCCTTTTGTATGATTCTGTTCTGGAAACCTCATCCATCCCCAACAATGCAAAAATTATTGGCGAATCTAAATATACGTGTAACTCTGAATAATCTGCTACTTTATCCCCAGAATAAAACAGCGCCTGTTTCGTAATATTACTAGCAGAGAGTGCAGAAACAAATGAGTATAAATCAGTATTGCTTTCACCTTGTTCTTTTATAAAACAATACCAAGCATATTCAATAGGCAACACATTGTGATTATCAACAACTTTTTCACCTGATAATATTCTTTCATCTGAGTAATCTAAAATATTCAAAATAAACTCGGAAGTTTTACATGAAGTGGTATTGATGTCTTGTTTTTGGCAATATGATTCAAATTTGTTTATTAGGTTATCCCATTTATTATTAAAATCATTGTTGTTGAAACAATATTTTTTTATTTCTTCAATAACAACATTATATTTTCCTCGATTATCAATAAAGCATCCCTTTTGTACACCAGTTCCAAGGACTTGCCTTATGAATGGTAATGGCAATTCAATTGAATATCTGTCAATAAACATTTTTTCAATCATTTCATCTTCAACTACTGTTATTTGTTCCTCATATAACATATTTGCAAAAAAGGAAAAATATGAATCTAAAATATTCTCCCCTAAGTATCCGGCTCTAAAAGCAGCTATTAGTTTTATCGCGTTTGACATATATATTGTCCTCCATTGTTTTTTTCATCTGTTCAAATTTATCAAATTAGCAACATGAATTTTTCGTTCTAAATTTTTTTATTATGGTCCAAACAAACGTATAATATGATGCTTAGCTAAAAAATGAACCTTTTGCTTTTCAAAACAATTGTTGAAAAAAAACCTTCTGTTCATGTGTCAAATAGTCTTCGAATTTGAAAGATAAATCTCCTCTTCAATAAGATGTAGCTCTATTAGATTTCCTGCAATTATTTTTTCCATATCAAGACTTTTGATCAATTCTCTTGCTTTTGTTCCTTCATGGTAGGTTTTACCGCCCTTTTTATGCAGACTTATCATTTTCTTTTTACCAGTATTACCGGGCAAGGTATCAGGCTTTTTTATTCCAAGAAATTTACAAATACCTTCAAGATCCTGCAGCAAAACATCCTCAATATCAGCTGACGCTGCTAAATCAAAAAAGTGATGATCTCAGCAATTCCCAGTTACCTTTATAAAATTTTGAAATATCCGGTTTGTAGTTATCTGTATCGTAGCAAAGAAATACATCCCATTTACAATTATGTCCATAAGGCTCTGAGCATTGAGATATAAACCAACTGTACGAATTTGGAATCTGTGTAATTGTCCCAACCTTATTAATTTTAATAATTACGGTTTCTTTTTCTGTAGTGAACCAGAAATATGGCTCATACAGGTTAGGATCAAAACTTTTTTGTAAGTCGATTTGATGCTTCCTGCCTATATATTGCAAAAGGTAAGAATAGAAGACTTGCTCAGTCTCTCCTTCAACTATAAAAGCATATCCCCTGGAAAATTTCAAGCACATATTTAGTCCTCCAGATATTGATCCAAAATATATGCAGAATCCTCATCCCCAGATAGAAGTTCAAAAATATACTCGCCAACTGACAAACCCAAGCCATTGGAGATTCGTAATATGTCTTTAACCTTATTTCGTCTGATGCGTTTAAATTGGGCAATTCCTTTATCATTGGGAACACCAATATATATTGCATCAGGTTTTAAATACTGAATCAGATACGGAGAATGGCTGGACAATATCATTGTTGAATTGTTCAGCAAATCATTGATCGATTCCAGCAAAAGCCGAATCATTTTCGGATGAATGCTTGTTTCAATTTCTTCAACCTCAATAAGATTCACTCCATGATCTGCGCCAAAAATTGAAATAATAAGCAGCCAAATGATCCTTTTGGTTCCTGTAGACATATTTTCAATACTAATCGGTTGATTGAGATACTGACTTTTTATGAAAATTTTATACAGTTCATCTTTTATATGGATCGGCAGATCCTGATGTGAATCATTATTATCTGAAGCGGGAAAATCGCTTGGATTATTTGAAAGATAAACATATGTTCTTAATTCAATATTCTCAAATTCCGGAAATAGCTGATATACAGAATCAAGAAATTGCTGATATCTCTCCGGATCCTTATTTTTCAAATAATTCAGTGTTTTGGGTATATCCTGATCAACAAAGAAATTGAACTGCTCATCTAAATCGAATTGTATCGGAAATGCACTATAAGAACTACTCAACTCAAGCGAACTGCAAAAAGTACTATGAAGATTTTGAATTGTTCTAACGACATCAGTTATTTCGATATCATCATATGAGGAAAGAATATCAATAGCCAGACAATTTGATGGAAGCAAGATATTTCTAAAATTTGTGCTGGATTTTCCAGGACGGAATTTACCTTCACTTCTTTTTAGATACGAAGTATATTTTTTGCTGTCTGGTGAACGATTTATTTCAATAGATTCACTAACTATTACAGCTCCGGTTTTCTGATCATTCTGCCATATGAATTCAAAAGAATACTTTACATGTCTGTATTCATTCAGATGCGGATCATCAAACTCAACTGAAAATGTATAATTCTTACCTATTAATGAGGGAATCATCGGAATATTACTCAACGAACTCATCAATCGTATTCTGTTTTTTGGGGATGATGCAAGGAAATCAAATCCAAACCGAATTGCTTCCAATAAATTTGACTTTCCATAATTATTTACAGAAACAAGAGCAGTAATTTTGGATAAATCAAGAGTGGTAACGGCTATATTTTTAAAATTTCCAACTGTTATATTTTTCAGTATCATTTTATCTCTCCAAATTTAAACATCATAATGAATAATATTCAATATTAATAACATAATTGTAATTATTATAACATTTTATTAAAGAAGTTATTGCTAATTCAATGACTTCTTTAATTTTCAAAGTTTATGTATATTATCATAGATACATTTAGTATTAAAGAAAAACCCGGGATGTCAACTCCGAGTTTTTCGAATGGGATGTTGCGTAGACACCTATTGCAGTAAGGTAATCTGAAGCTTTTTTATTACAGAAAATCCCGATGGGGGCAAAAATTTTTCTGTAATTTTTACATTATAATATTGAAACCTCAACTCAGTGCTTATTTTTTCCCCTTCTCATCATTGTCATTATTCTTTTCAAGTTCTTCTCTGTAAGCACGAGCTGCGATTTTTGCGAGCAACTCGATAAATGCTTTTACAG
The DNA here is from genome assembly GCA_902786265.1 of uncultured Chloroflexota bacterium. GTDB lineage: Bacteria > Chloroflexota > Anaerolineae > Anaerolineales > Anaerolineaceae > Flexilinea. The sequence goes on from CADACE010000068.1 coordinate 5,000, forward strand.
TTGGGCCTTCTATTGGCATATTGCTTATGCTTAATCAATTGTACAAATCTGTAAGTTTGTGTTTCAAAGATCTTATATATCATTATTTAGTTTGTTTTCATACTATAAATTTTATTTTGAGATATTCGGCATAATATTATTTATTATCTCAATTTATTATCTCTGCTTTGGATCTCTTTCATTATTATTTGCTATATTATGTTATCGGCCTGTTCAGGCCCTCTCTCTGATATATTATGGTTTATTTTCGGAAAAAATCCAAGTCTCCTCCTGTTATCGAGAACGATAAACAGGAGGAGAGATTAATAGATTTATGCGTTGACCATAGTCATCACAGCGTCAAAGCGCTTCAATTTCTCTTCGGAAAACTGATGTGAAACAACAAGAACCAGCTTCCCTTCAATAGACAGGATCAGGTCTTCAATTTTGTAGGCCGTTTCCTCATCCAGATTAGCCAGTGGCTCATCAAGCGCTTTTTTTCTCCCCCGGAAAGGTTGGCACCGTTTTCAGAGATTTCTTCATCCAGGGCTTGCTCGTTCAAGAACTTATTCAATCCAACGCTTTCCAGCATTTCGAATAGTCTGTTATCTGCAATATCTTGATACATAGTAAGGTTGCAGCGAAGCGTATCATGGAAGAGAACCGCTTCCTGACGAACGACCGTTATACAGCCATAAGTACTGCTGTATTCGGAAAGCGGCGTGTTGTCGATCTCGATGCTGCCGCTATCCACATCATAATAGCGCAGCAGAAGGTTGACCGCTGTCGTTTTTCCGCAGCCACTTGATCCTTTGATCAGATAACGCCTGCCCTTTTTGGCCTCAAAATTGAAATTTCGAAGGACTGGCTTTCCTTCCACATATGAAAACGTGACATTGCGGCAATTGATACCATCGGTCAGCGTAGTCAGTACCTTTCCACATGTCTGTGTTTTTTCTCCGGCAATGAATTCTTCCATTGCTCTGCAGGATGGCTTGATCGCTATCAATTGACGAATGATCTCAGCAAGAGAGATCAGCGGGTAGGAAAGCTGGTCGATCATGCCGATTGCAACGAAAAAATCACCGGCAGAGAAGTCACCTTTCAGGACAAGCCATGCTGCAAAAACAAGCACCACAAAATAAGACAGATATGAGATCAGCATTGTGATAAGCTGGGATACCGCTCCGAATGTCATATCTCGGAGCAGCTTTTCCATCGTAAGAACATTATCCTGATCAAATTTTGACAGAATCCTTCTTTCGATAGAGTAGTTTTTGATCACTTCAAATCCGTTCAGCCAGTCATTGACCTTCGCCAGATTCATTTCAACTGCTTTCAGATATTCTGTCTGGGCTTTCTGCAGCCGTTTTTCAATCAATTTCGGAATATAAAGCGGTGTTGTCAAAAGCCCGATGGTGATTATCGCAATTTTCCAGTCCAGCACAAACAGAGCAGTGCTGACAAAAATGATCGTGAACAGGATTTCCCAAAACATCGGGAGCAGCCGAAACCGGCGTTCTTTGATCGTGTCCGCCTCATTCATGTATTTTGCGATGTATTCTCCCTGAGGAAGTTTCTTATATGATACGAATTCGCGCTGGATGATACTCGTGAAGATATCTTTTTTAAGTTGTTTTGTGCATCCAACAACAAACCTTGCACTGAGCTTCCTATATCCGAAATAGCATAAACTCTCACCAAGAATAAAGGTGATTAGCAGAATCCCATACCTGACCGTGGTCCGAGTCTCCCCGACTATCGCATAGTCAAGTACCTCGCCTTTGAAAAATTGCAGTACGACTGCAAAAACTGTGCTGAAGAATACAAAAATTAAGGCTCCTGCAAAGTGTAGCCTGTTGCGTTTAAGATATTTGTACATGTTTACCTCCTATGCAATGATGCGATAGAAGGATTAAATGGATTTTCCTTCTATCGTTTAGTTAGAAGGAAATACGATATCTGACCATGACAAAATACCTCCTGCTTTTATCTAAGTATAAATCCCATCATACAGGAAATCAAGGGAATTTCTTTTCATGCGCTAGCTGCAAAAAATGAAAAAATATGGATATATTATTAGCGTCAGGAAAAACGTACAATAAGAGGGAACGACAAGGATTGAGTTCGCGATGTCGGACTTGACATATAAATCTAACTAAATATAGGTGTATTACACAGAATAATGCATAAATATAGCCATTTGAAAGGGTTTTAAATAAAAAAACTTGGACTATCAAGCCCAAGTACATGCTAGCGGGAATGACGGGGGTAGACACCGGTCATTGTTAGGTACGCAATTGATATCCTTCTTTATATCTATATTTTACAAAAAGAAAGATTATTTGAATTATACTTCAAGCAATTACGAAAACGAAATTACGGCTGTATCAGTTTGAAATGATTTTTCCGGAAGATTATTATTCCTTCATTCTGCATTTTACCGAGTTCTTTTGACATATTTGTCCTCTCCAGGTTCAGATAATCTGCCAGCTGCTGCCTGTCGAAGGGAATATCGAATTCCAGCGAATGTTTCTGTTTTGATATTGAATTCAGATAGGACAGAAGCCTGCCTCTGCAGCTTTTCGGAGATGTGTGGAAACTCCTGCCGGAAAGGTGCAGGTTCTTATGCGATGAAATCAGCAGCAGATTTTTCAGGATCTTTTCTTTCCAGGATCCTGAGGACCAGCTTTCAGAAAGGTATCCGATATAGAGAAAAAGAATTCGGCAGTCTTCATTGGCCCGCACATCCACGAGCATTGGCTCATCCGGAAGAAGAGCATAGGTCTCCGCAAAGTATTGTCCCGCTCCGACCAGACTCAGGATGGTTTTGTTCCCCCACATATCGTTGCTTTCAATCGTTACGCTTCCTCCCAATACAATACCCATTGCATTGGTTGTATCTCCCGCATGAAGAAAGATACTCCCCTTTTTTATATGTTTTTCCATAGAATGAAGGCCCCGGAGAGCATCCAGGATTTCCGTTTCAGTCATATTCCTGAACAGTACCAGCTTTTGTAGTTCACTTGAAATCATAACTCTGTCCTGAATTATAAAAATGTGGCTTAAACAACAGACTTTCAAAACAGATTATATTACACTGTAAGCAGATAAACAAACGGAGGAAACGTAATATGATTCGGAAAATAATTCATATTGACGAAGAGAAATGCAACGGATGCGGAATATGCGCGAACGCATGCCACGAAGGAGCAATTGACATCGTGGATGGAAAAGCAAAGCTGGTCCGGGAAAACTTCTGCGACGGATTTGGAGACTGCCTCCCGTCCTGTCCCACCGGGGCAATCACCTTTGAAGAACGTGAAGCTCCGGCTTATGATGAAAATGCTGTAAAGGAAAGTCAGAACATGAAAATGGAGAAGAAAATGAACAGTTTGCATTTTGCTGGAGGATGTCCCGGGTCGAAAACAGCGGTTTTCAGCAGAGAAGACAATTCAGCATTTGAACATACACCTGATTGCAGACCGGTATCACGGCTGAAACAGTGGCCCTGCCAGATCAAACTCCTACCGTCACAGGCGCCTTTCTTTGACGGGGCAAAGCTTCTGATCGCAGCGGACTGCACAGCATACGCTTATGCCAATATGCATGAAGAGTTTATGAAAGGAAAGATTACGGTTATTGGCTGTCCAAAACTGGATGGTGTGGATTATACGGACAAACTTACGGAAATAATCCGCGATAACGATATTAAAAGCGTAACGATCGTCCGGATGGAAGTCCCCTGCTGCGGAGGGCTGCAGCGGGCGGCTGAGAATGCACTCCGTGCGTCAGGCAAATTCATTCCATGGCAGGTCGTGACAATTTCCAGAGACGGAAAAATTCTTGAATAACAGTAATGAAGGAGCGTAAAATGAGTTATACAGAATAGAAAGATAAAACAAGGGAATTCAAAAGAATTGATGTCAGAGGGATACAGGGAAATTTCTTCTCACAATCCTTTGAACCTATAAGAGTAAATTGAGACACTGCGTAATGCAAACTGTTTTGTTAATGCCTGATATGACCGCCACTTTCTCGCTTAATGCTTAATCTTCGGTATAAAGTTATATTGAAGATGTTTTTTGCGTTTAATTCCTCCTGTTTACCGGTTCAGGTTCTTAATAAGACTCACCAGTAAATTATTCGTCATCTGTAATTGCCGCCACAGTTGCGGCGGGCACCTTTTTTTGTGAAGAGGGCTTCAATACCAATGGATCTTTGCGAATATATCTTTCATTTAATTTGTTCTGATCGAAAAATGATCAAACCGATCCGGCGTTGATGCGGCATATAAAACGGAAAATCATCCCTTCTGGTTCGAATGACACGGCTTCGCAGAAAATCATCGGTCAGTACGTCCGGGTCTTCATCCCGGCTGTAACAATTAAAGAAGGTACGGACGTCTTCGAAACAACGGAACGGCTGACCAAATTCAAGGGATACGGTTCGGCTTTCAAACGGGATCCTGCGCTCACTCAGCAGCGCGTGCATGCGGGTATATCCGTCCGGACCGGTGGGATATTTCCCGACAGAAAAGCGGTGAACGCTGTAATTTTTCTTGATGACGGCTACAGTTCCCCGGCATTGCTGGAGTGCGATGTCCAGAATTTCTTCGCTTCTTCCGAAAAAGCAGAAAATCATACCGTCATATGGGATTTGCGGAGGATTCAGCTGGATATCACCTTCGATTGCACGGATATTTGTGATCCCTTTCATGACGCAATGATCCCGAAGGATTGCGATCGGGCGCGGATTCAGGTCGATACCTGTGATTCGGGAAATCCTTCCTGACAAAGCCAGCGAAAGATCTCCGAGTCCGCATCCGGCATCACAGATATGTTCCGCTCCGCTGAAATAGGGAAAGATCATTTCCGCAAGATGCTTGTGGTAGTCACCGTATGCGGATGCATCGATCATAAAGCGGATCATATCCGGGGTCCAGTGATACATGTCCCGTCCTCAATCATGATGATGCCGAATTCCGGAATAATGCGGCGGAAAGATTCCAGACATTCCGGGCGGATCACCACATAAGCCTGTCCGTATGCACCGCTTTTCAGCACAGGAAAAGCTTCGGTATAGCCTTCACCTTTATCAAATTCAAGCGGTCCGAGTTCATCAATGAACAGTACATCGCATGGGCAGCTGTTCCGAAGCAGCTCATTTCCCCACGCTAATACGTTATTATCCATCTGCCAGCATCCGGATGTTCCCGTATACTGAATGCTGCGTATACCGCAGCAGCGCTGTTCCCGGGTGCGGACATCCATTGTGTAAAACGCAGTCTTTGTTCCCATGGTATATACGGCCGGCGAGATGAATCCGGCGGCGGTAAGACCCCTTCCGAGGACCTTTTCCAGCAACTCTAAACAGAAGCGGCTCTTTCCTGCCCCTCTTTGTCCGGTTATGACTGTGATTTTATTCATACAATAACTATATCATCAAACAACCTGAATCATGACAAATCTTTATTGCTTTGCTGCCATGGCGAAGTCAGGCGAACCATATAAAGGCTGATTTTTTCTGCGGCATATTTCCTTTGGGCACCATTTCGGATGTCCTTTTTGTAATGCAGTTGTCATGGTTCACAATTAGGCATTTTCCTGTCTCCGGCTGTCTCATAATGCTTTATATTGACATCCTTTTTTACATTTGCAACCGGTTTCCCATCAGTATCCCCTGTTTTTTTGATAAAGTTCCGGAATATTGATCAGAACCGATCACAAGGATGAATTCATTGCCATTTGTCAAATTTCAGATAAGGCCCGGATCGACTTCATCTATGCTCAGACCAAAGATGCCTTTGACCGGATCCGGACATGGAATGTGAAAAGCGGACGGGAAGAACTGATCGGCTCCTGGAATGAACGTTTCTGTTATTCATATGAGGACATATTGCAGGAAAAACATTAAAAAAACAGCCCGGGATTATTCCTTTTTGGGCTGTTTTGTATTTTCCGGTTGTCGATCTTTGTCAATATTTGCTTTCGAATTTACATTATTTGCAAAAACCCGGGAAGATCCGGATCTGTTTGCATGACCCGATCCTTCCTAAGATTATAAAAAAATGGTCAGTTATTATTCGGATGAATTTCTTGCCATACAGAGCTCTGATCACATGGACCTCTTGGGGGTCCTCAGAAGCATACGCAGGAAGTTCAGAAGGACATATCCCACCAGCATAGAGGTCAGGAAGATCTGGAATCCTGACAGCTGGGTGCACGCTGCTCCGGCGCCTTCCATTCCGTTGGCTGCGAGATAACCGGCCATCTTGTTTGTCGCCACGATTCCGATGGCCATGGGGAAGGTCAGCCCCGCATAGCCCGGCACAAAATCAAAGGAAAAGAAATCGGGAAGCTTGACAATGATGAACAACAGGGAAGCCAGCACGCAGAAATACAGGAAGATCAGCAGAGGCTTACTCAGCGGATCGAACGTATTGAGCAGGCTGACGACACACAGACTGCAGGGCGCCAGTACGACTGCCATGGTATGATAGACGGCCGGTTTGACCGGAACCTTGATCAGGCGGTAGATCATGATGGGGATCAGGATCAGGTAGATGATGATACCGTAGATGGTAATCGCCTGCAGCAGGGGCTTCATGTTCATGGCGCCGCCCGTGACACAGCTTACCATGATCCCATTGTAGGTGACGAACCAGCTCGGTACCGTGGTGTTGATATCTCTCTTCTTAATGACGAAGTTGTAGGTAAAGATGCAAATATGGACCGCATGGATGATGACGGCGCACAGCCATATCACTTTTCCGAACCCAAAACCTTTCTCATAATAAAAACTTCCCAGGATCATGAGACACATGGTAAAACCTGCATAGAGGCTTGAGGGCACGGTCTGCCTGTATTCCGATGCGCAAACGCCCGGATAAAGGATGATCTTGACGATATAGCAGATGATGACGATTGTGGCAATAGCCATGGTCAGGAAACGGAACCAGGAATAGCCCATTCCGCCGTAAACGTTGGAAAGTGTCAGCGCGCCTACGAATGTGGGCAGGACCGGTACCGGCATTCTTTTCAGCCTTTCAATCATTTTTTACCCCCGTTTGATAAGGCACTCATGCTCAAAGCTCATAAGCAAATTCGAGATTTGCTTTTTCATGGAAAAAGTCGGAATAATCGATCTCGAACAGAGGCTTTTTGACCTTGGTCACGTCGATTTTCCTGGCAATCATCTGCTGCAGGACGCCGCCGTAGGCCAAATCACCCTGCAGGAGCGCGCCGACGATAACGCCTTCCCTGGAAACCACCTTTTTATAGACGCCGTTCTTATCATAGATGTCGACTCTGTAGCTGTCATCGGGAGGAGTCACGACGCCCAGGGACATTGTGTGGATTCCAAGAAAGCTCATGGTGGATTTGCTGGCAAAGAAATCCGTCATCTTTTTGTTATGACCTGTCATATTGGCTGCGGCGACCATGCCTTCCTTGACCGCGACCGGCCAGATAGGGCTGAGTCCCGAAACATCTCCGGCGCCGAATACATCCGGATCAGAGGTTTTTCCGCACTCGTCATAGACAAGCCCGTACCTGGAAAGCTCCAGGCCGGAATCCTTGAGAAATTCGATATTTGAGCGGACACCGGCAGTCACGACGAAGAAGTCACAGGGAAGAACTGTCCCGTCGCTGAGCGCGATCTCGTATATCTGATGATTGTCGTTTACGCGTACTTCATCGACGCCCACGCCATAGTATTGTTTGACCCCCTGCGCCTTGAAGGCATCAATATAAGTTTTGGCTGCACGCTCATCCAATTGCTTGTTGAGGAGCCAGCCGGCGAAATCCACGAGGACCACCTTGACACCCATGTGGAGGAAGCCGGTCGCGCAGTCGATGCCGATAAGGCCTGAGCCCAGGACCACGATGTGCTCAGCCTTTTTTGAGACCTCCTTGAGGACTTCGATGTCGTCGATATTGCGGAATCCAATGTAATTCTCTGCTTCAGACAGGCCTTTGATAGGCGGGATGAATGTGTGTGAACCGGTAGCCACAAGGAGCCTGTCGTAAGAGAGCTCTTCATTTCCGTCCAGCACCAGGATGTGATCAGCGGGACGCAGGCTGATTGCTTCTCTCCCTTTCATCCAGTTCACTTTGTATAAGGAGTCAAAATTGGGTTCGGCAAAGTTCAGCCTTTCCAGAGTCCTCTCGCCGGATAAATACTTGTGCAGGATGCATCTGGAATAGATGTTCTTATCCTTGGATACCAGGATGATCTCTCCCTCATGATCGTATTTCCGAAGCTCACGGACGGCATTTACTCCTGCGGCAGAGGAACCAATAATTACATATCTCATTCTTTCACCTCCTCGAGAGTGATCGCGTGCATGGGACATTTCTCGACGCACATGGGCTTCGGTGTCTTTCCGTCCTGCTTCGGTGTCTTTCCGTCCTCACTTCTGTGAACACACATATTGCACTTCATGATCTCTTTGTGACGGATGCTGTCGTACTTCAGGATACCGTAAGGACATGACATGATGCACATGTAACAGCTGGCGCACTGATCCTTGTCATATTCCACAAAACCTGTCTCGGGATTCTTGTGCATGGCGCCTGTCATGCAGGTATAGGTACATTCAGGCTTGCTGCAGTGCCTGCAGAAGATGGGCGCAGGGGTGGTCTCGGAATCGATGACGACCCTGTTCCTGGCATCTCCGCTCTCTGTCTCATGGCTGACCACGCAGGCTGTCTATTCTGATTCGATACATAAAATTGTCCCTCCTTTATATTTTTTCGAACCGGCAGGTCCCGCCTTTGTAATTAGGCTCCCTGGAATACTTGTCGTAGCTCGAAGGTGTCAGCTTGTTGCACTCTATATAGTGAATAGGCGCGAAGAGCTCTCCGTACTGAACATTGTCGGTGACCTTGACTGAAAATACCGCATTCTGACCGTTGGAAGAATAGACGCGGATCTCGTCCATTTCATTGATGCCATTTTCCGCCGCAAGTTTCGTGTTCATGTACAGATAGGCCTTTTTGAGGGAAACGTCTTCCACGAACTTGACTTCTTTGGTCCTGCTCTGCGTGTGCCACTGGCCGACTGTGCCTCTGCCGGTGTTGAAGACCAGCGGGAATTCCTCCGTGACAGGAATCGGATTCTCCAAGGGCTCTTCAAAAACGAATTTCGCTTTGCCGGAAGGTGTGAAGAATTTGCCGTCGGAATAGAGCCTTCTCTGCTCTTCGGCGAACTCCGTTTCTCTGCCTTCGGGATAGGGCCACTGTCTGCCATGGGAATCTGTCAGGTCGTCCCAGCGGACGCCCGTAAAGTCGCATCCTCTGCCTCTGGAACACTCCCGGAGCATATCGAAGCACTGCCGTGGAGTCTCCCATTTTGCAATCGCCTCGCCCATGCCCAGTGCCCTGGCTACACCCAGGATGCATTCATAGTCAGAAATTTCGTTCTCTCCCCTCTCAAGGACCTTGCGCAGAGGAGAAAGACGCCTCTCCAGGTTGATATAGGTTCCCTCCTTTTTTATACCGGGCACTACCGGGAAGAAGACCGTGCATTCCTCCGCGCTCTCAATGGTGTCGTAGATATCCTGCACAATAAAGAGTTCCAGTTTTTTGACCGCGGACGCAAAGGTCTCGTTGTTGGTCCAGCTGTGTCTCGGGTTGGTGCACAGGATCCAGAGACCCTTGATCTCACCGGCATTGATCAGTTCGACGATCCTGTTGTAGGGCAGTGTGGGCTTTTTGGCGATGAGATCCGGCGTGATCCCGACAATGTCCGCAATGCGCTTTCTTTCGGCTTCATCGGTAAAATCACCGCCCGCGAACAGACAGGTGGTATTGCTGAAGAGTCTGGATGCCATGGCGTTGCACTGGCCTGTGATGGAGTTACCGCCCGTTCCGGGCTTGCCGACATTGCCGGTAAGGAACGCGAGGTTCATGATGGACTGGGCTGTCCTTACAGCCTCGTAGCCCTGGTTGACGCCCATGGTCCACCAGAACGAAACAGCCTTGCCGGTGTGGATCAGCTCGGTCAGCTCCAGGATCTGTTCCTTTGAAAGGCCTGTCGCTTCGCTCCCTCTTTCAAGTGTAAAGGCTTTGACGAACTCTTTAAAGTCCTCATAACCTTCGGTATGCGCGTCCACAAAGCTGTGGTCCACATAGTCCTTTTCGATGATCTGGTTGGCCAGGATATACATCAGGGTGAGATCCGACCTCCAGCGAATGGGATAGTGGTAGTCGGCATTTCTCGCGGTCTCCGACTTTCTTGGGTCAATGACGATGATCTTCCTGCCGGAAATCTTGTTGTTCCTGACTCTCTGCCAGATGATGGGGTGGGCAACCACAGGATTGGAGCCGATGAAGATGATCGTATCGGAAAGCTCAAAATCATTCAGCGTATAGCCGGGCGCGTCGTACCCCAGCGTACCTTTGTGGGCTACTGCCGCAGAGGCCATGCAAAGCCTGGTATTGCCGTCCACGTTGGTTTGCAGGAAGTTTCGCATTACATGGCCAAAGATAGCGAACTCTTCCAGGGTCAGCTGACCTGTGCTGATGCCGGCAACACTCTCCCTGCCATATTTAGCCTGCAGTTCCTTGATTTTGTCAGCGGCATATTTAAATCCTTCATCCCAGGAGACCTCTTTGAAGCTTCCGTCCTCCTGCCTGATCTTGGGGAGTGCATTGGGCTTAACAGTCGTCTGCTGTTTGCTCAGCGACAGTCCCTTGATACAGCTGAAACCGTCATTAACCGGATAGCCTTTTGTCGGAACAGTCTTGACGATCCGGCCATCTTCTACATAGAAATCAAGATTGCAGTCGATGGCACAGAAATTACACGTAGATTGTACCTTCCTCATGGTTCGTCTTCTCCTCTTGCTTTGTTGATTATATGAACGATAACCATATTTATCATAACATAACTTGATAAAGAAAAAGACGTATATTTTTCCGCATCCCAGGCAAAAAGTTTTTTATAATAATCTGTAAAAATAAGGAGACCGCCGAATAAGGAGTGATTTTTTCAGACGTTCCGCCTCCGGTCGTATTACCGATCAAAGATCCTTGCGGCGAAGGCAGCGGGATCATTGCCGGATCGTCTTCAGCAGCTCCGATTCAAACGGCAGGTCAATAATGATATAAGGATCGAATGAAAAAAATGAAAATAACCGGGAACAACAAAAATAATTTCTGCGGGATCATTCTGGCAGGCGGCAAGAGCAGGCGGATGGGAATCGATAAAGCAGGACTTACACTGAACGGGATGACTTTCCTCGAAATACAGGTCCGGAAGCTTCAGCTTCTGGGAGCGGCGGATATCATGATCTCCGGTAATACTTCCGACCTTCCCGGCACCAGGTCCGTCATGGATATCTACCCCGGCTGTGGACCTCTCGGGGGACTGTATTCCTGTTTTGTGTCCACCTCACAAAAATGCGCACTCGTTCTGAGCGTGGATGTTCCCCTGATCTCGCCCGCCACCATGGAAGAAATGCTGGAAACACATTTCCGGGACAATTATGATGCCACGATACTGGCCCGGAACGGCAGGATCGAGCCCCTGATCGCGGTCTATAATACAGATACCGCCGGCTTGCTGGCTGAGCTGATAGAGAATAAAAAACTGGCAGTGAGAGCCTACATCGACAGGCTTCACTACCGGCTGTATTCCTATAATGGCAGCCCTGACGAGCTTGTAAACTGCAATTCTCCGGAAGATCTTGCTGCGCTGAACACTCATTTGACCGCCGGAGCAAATGATTCAGTTTGACATCTGAGGTCATTTGTTCAAACTTTATGAATTACGTTCAGACAGATAATTTTCAAAATACTGCCTTTTTTCATTTAGCAATCTGTCAGCCGTTTCCCAAACAAAACTCGTAACAAAAATCATATTCCATTTAATTAATTCCACTTGCCTGATATAATAAATTGGTAATTATGAAAGTTTTTAAAGGATGATTTGAGGCAATTTATGAAAGCATTGAACAGAAAATTTTCCTTTTTTTCAGTTTTTTCTGTTCTTTGTTTGTTGATGCTCCTGTGTGCATGCGGCAGAAAATCTTCGGAGATGATTGAAAAAAGTAATACTCCTGCACGGGTCGCTGCCTTATCCCGTTCTATTGCGGAACTTTGGCTGCTGGCAGGAGGTTCTCCTGTTGGTGTTACAGAAGATGCCTTATCTCTTGATGATATCTCAGAAGAGACAGCTGTGATCGGGACCATCAGCAAACCGAATGCTGAAGCCATCATCGCACTGGAGCCGGATCTGGTTCTGCTTGCGTCGGATATTCCATCTCAGGCAGCCTTGAAAACACAGCTGGAAAGTCTGAACATTTCCTGTGAAGAAGTCATTGTAGATTCGTTTTCCGACTATGCCGCAGTCATGAAGCACTTCACGGAACTCACAGGAAGGGACGATCTGTATCAGAAAAATGTCAAAGCCGTTGAGAAACGGATCCAATCGGTACTTTCTGAATATGATGTTCCGGAGATCAAAGCAACCTTTCTGACCCTCCGGGTTTCTTCCGCGAAAAACAAGGTCCTCAAGGATGACTATTTCGGTAATGAAATTTTTACCGATCTCGGTCTGTCCAATATCGTCTCTGACACAAAATCATGGGACGAATTGAACATAGAAGCAATCATAGAAGCAGATCCGGATTACATCTTTATTGTCCTGCAGGGAGATTCTGAAAAAGCGGCAGAAAGCTATAAAAGGGAGTTTGAAAGCAGTGCTTCATGGCAGGACCTGAAAGCGGTAAAAAACGGGAATCTTTTCTTTCTGCCGAAAGAGTATTTCCAGTACAAACCAAACGCAAAATGGGATAAGGCTTATGAATATGCGCTGGAAATCCTCACCCGGTAAAATAATTTGTCTTGGCTGTATCGCATTGTTCCTCATAGCAGCAGTATCCCTGCTGTTTCCCAATGATACGGTCACGTTTACCCGTCTGTGGAATGTTCTTCTCGGAAATGGCGACGCGGCTGCCGGAGTGATCCTGCTGAAAGTGCGGATTCCGCGTGTACTTGCCGGGATCATTTGCGGATGTGCACTGGCAGCTGCGGGAGAACTTCTGCAGGAATCATTGAACAACAATCTGTGTTCTCCGGGAATCATGGGTATCAACGCCGGAGCCGGGGCGGCTGTGCTGCTTGCATCGCTGCTGTTACCGGGAATGCTGCCGGTCAGAGGCATTTCAGCTTTTATTGGGGCTATGCTGTCGGCGGCTGCCGTATACCTTATCGCGATGAAAGCCGGTTTTTCCCGGTCATCTGTTATTCTTTCCGGAGTTGCTGTTTCTTCCCTGATGACCGCGCTTATCAATGTGATCGTCACACTTCGTCCGGAAGTGATCATGGATAAGGTATCTTTCAGCCTCGGGGGATTGCAATTCGTTGATGTGCGGCAGCTGGCAATATCCGGGATATTTACCCTGTTTGGCTGCGCGGCGGCATTTTTGATGGCTCCCGGAATTGAATTGTTCGCTCTGGGAGATGAGATCGCACAGAGTCTGGGACTGCCGGTAAAACAGTACCGGGCAGGATGTGTGCTTTTATCTGCCTTTCTTGCTGCGGCCGCAGTGAGTCTCTGCGGACTGCTTGGCTTTGTCGGGCTGATCATTCCCAATTTATTCCGTATGGCCGGAATCAGACAAATCAAGTACAGACTGCTGCTTTCCTGCATTTGGGGCGGAGCTTTTCTGGTCCTTTCTGATTTTCTGGCCCGTGTTCTTTTCTATCCGTACGAGCTGCCTGCCGGTGTTCTTCTCTCCTGCATGGGGACCCCGTTTTTCCTCTACATTCTCATTCATCGGAAACGGGAGCCTGCTTATGCTTGAGATCAAAGAAATTGGTGTGACCATTGGCGGCAGGGAAATAATTCAGCCCTTTTCTTATCAATTCACAGATGGTTCGATCACTGCCATTGTCGGATTGAATGGTGCAGGGAAATCGACCTTGCTGCGGGCAATAGCGGGGATCATGCATTGTGAAGGTGATGTTGCTGTAAACGGGGTACATATATTTCCGATGCATCACAAGGAACGCGCAAAATATATCAGTTACCTGCCTCAGGTGCTGCCGCATCCTCATATGGATACGGAAACCCTTATTGCACATGGCAGGTTTTCAAGACAGGGCCTGTCTCATGTTTTGAGTCAGCAGGATCATAAGGCTGTCAGCAATGCAATGGAACTGACCGATACGTATCAGCTGAGATACAGACAAATATCCGGCTTGTCAGGCGGTGAACGCCAGCGCGTTTTTCTGGCGATGGTCATCGCACAGGATACGCCGGTGATTCTTCTGGATGAGCCGGATACCTATATGGATGTGATTTATAAGCAGGAACTTGTCCGAATTATAAAAAAATTAAAAGACATAGGGAAAACGATCCTGATGACATCTCACGATCTTCCGCAAAGCTTTCAGACAGCGGACAGGATCCTTGTGATCAAAGAGGGCTGTATCGTCGGAGGCGGAGAGACAAATGACCCCGAAAGTCTGCGGCAGGTCCTGACGAAAGGTATGGGTGTTTCAGTGCGGAAATTGGATGAGGACGGGCTGTGCACACCTTTTGTTCTGGAATGGGGAGATCGGTATGAGTGATCAGGCGATCCTGGTGGCATCCTACGGTACATCCTCAGCGGTGATGGCTGAAACCGGCGGGATCCTGGCAGAAGAACTGGCTGACAGATATGATCTTCCGGTCTATTGCTGCTGTTATGCTGAAAAATATCTGAAAGATCAGCCGCATTTATCACTGAAGCATCAGATCTGCAGCATGAGAACGGACGGTATTCGGCATATACATGCGATGCTCTGTTTTCTTTCCAAAGGAGCGACCGCTCTCAGGATGAGAGAAAACATTCATGAAGCCGCTGCTGATTTCTGCTGTATTTCGGATTATGGACCGATTCTGGAATCGGAAGAACTTATTAAACATCTCCCGCAGACGCTCGCCGAATCGTTTGGGTTTTCATACAATGATCAGGTCCTTTTGGTCGGTCACGGTTCCAAAACCGCTGCAGATCAGGATTATCAAAAAGTCGGGAAGGCCTTTCACGATGCCGGATATACCGGTGTACGGATAACACTTATCCATACTGCTCAGGCAGAGACAAAGGGACCGGATCCGGACCGGGACAAGCCCGTGCATTTGATCCCGTTCCTGCTGGGCTGCGGAGCTCATGCAAGGCGGGATATTTTCGGAGGAGAAGGATCAATTCAAAAAAAACTTGTTCAGCAGGGATATTCGGTAATTAACGAACCAACGGGACTGTTGGAATTGCCCGCAGTTCGTTCGCTTTTGGCCAAAATCGTTTTCAATGTAAGAAGAGAGGAGAATCAGCTATGGGGTTTGTATTGAATAAAAGTGGGTTTGATTCTGTATTAGCTGCGCTTGCCGAACAATACAGAATCTATGCTCCGACACGAAAAGTGGGGATGGGACGTTTCACGGACACGGATGTCATCCTGTATGATTTTGTCACCCGGGCAGATGAAATCGTGCTGGATAAAAAATCCGATTATGCTTTCAAAGAATTTTTGACTCCGCTTTCTGAAACACTGTTTTACTTTACGGAAGAAGAGCGAAAATCACCGGAAATTGATCAAAAGCCGGTGCTGATCTTTCTGCGCAGCTGCGACATGCACGCGCTGAAGAGGCTGGATCAGACTTTTATCGAGAATGGAAAAAAATCCGACTGGTATTATCAGCGCCGCAGGGATCTGGTGAAATTTGTTCTTATCGGATGCCGGGAAAGTTTTGAGAATTGTTTCTGTGCCAGTATGGGGAGCAATAAAACAGAGGACGGCTATTTATTCAGTATTGAAAACGATGGAGAGCTCTTCCGTTCCAATGTTTTGGATCCCGATATGGCAAAACTGTTTTCCGCTCATGCAGAGCTGGAGGAAGAGGTCATTCCATCATTTGTCACAGAAAATGAGACAAAGGTCACCATTCCGGAAATTATTCCGCCTGAAATTTCCAAACACGCGCTGTGGGATGAATACAATACCCGCTGCATTGGCTGCGGACGCTGTAATTTTGTCTGCCCGACATGCACCTGTTTCACGATGCAGGACCTTGCCTATTCGGAAAACGGCAAAGCAGGAGAACGGCGGCGGGTCAGCGCATCCTGCATGGTCAACGGTTATACGGATGTTGCAGGCGGCGGTTCCTACCGGAAAAAACAGGGCGAACGCATGCGTTTTAAAGTGATGCACAAGATATGGACTTTCCGCAAACGCTATGGATATGATATGTGCGTAGGCTGCGGACGCTGTGATGATATCTGTCCTGAATACATCTCCTACTCCAACATCATCAATAAAGTGAATGAAGCTTCAGGAGGACAGGATGAATAATGAATATATTCCCTTCCTATCAGAAATACTGGATGTTATCAGACATACTGCAAAGGAATATACCTTTCGCATGGGATTTCACGGGGAATGCCGTCCCGGTCAGTTTTTTGAAGTCTCCATGCCAAAATTTGGTGAAGCACCTATTTCGATCAGCGGGATCGGACCGGAATATGTTGATCTGACCATCCGGAAAGTCGGAGTTGTCACCAATGAGGTCTTCGAACATTATAAAGGCCAGAGCCTGCTGCTGAGGGGTCCTTACGGGAACGGATTCGATGTAAGTCTTTACGAAGATGGTGAAACGGTCGTTGTCGCCGGTGGGACAGGTGTTTCCCCGGTGCGCGGTGTGATCGATGCGCTGAGCGGGATGCCGAATGCAAGGGACAAATATGTGATCGTCGGTTTCCGCAGCCCGTCGGATATGCTTTTCCGGAATGATCTCGAACACTGGGATGAGAAACTGAACCTGATCCTGACCGTTGACGGTGCCCCTGAAGGTTATGAAGGGAAAATCGGTCTGGTCACCAAATATATTGCGGATCTGCCGCTGAAGGATCCCGGGACAGCCAAAGCAGTCGTTGTCGGCCCTCCGCCAATGATGCGTTTCACCATTATTGAGCTTCAGAAAAAGGGATTTTCGGATGAAAACATCACGGTTTCCTATGAGCGGAAAATGTGCTGCGGGATCGGTATCTGCGGTCATTGCCGAATCGATGACAAATACATTTGTCTGGATGGTCCGGTGTTCAATTATACAGAAGCAAAGCTGCTTGCTGATTAGGGGAGGAGCAAGATGGGAAAATTAGATATTAATGTCGGAAAACTGAAAAAGAACGCGTTTCGTTATTCAAAAGTAAGAGGGGAAACTGCCTCCCGTATTCGAATACCCGGCGGAGTCATTGACGCAGATTCCCTTGCAAAAGTCGTCGAAATTGCTGAGAAATACGGTCAGGGTGTGATCGACCTCACTAATCGTCAGGGAATCGAGATCCCGGGCATCAAAATGGAAGACATGGACAAAGTAAACGCCGAAGTTCAGCCGATTATCGATGCGCTTCACATCAATCAGAGCGAACCCGGAAAAGGGTATCCTTCCTCCGGAACAAGAAATATAGAAGCCTGTCCCGGATCCCGTTTATGTCCTTTCGGCTGCTTTGACACGACAGCGTTTGCCCAGCGGATGGAAAAACATATTTTCCCGAACGACCGTCACGTAAAAATCGCCTTCACAGGCTGTTCCAATGACTGCGCGAAGACCAGATTTGCCGATTTTGGCATCATTGGTATGACAGAGCCCCAATATGACCCGGACCGCTGTGTCGGCTGCGGACAGTGCGTTGATTTCTGCAGGAGACGTTCCGTCGAAGCGCTTTCGCTTGTCAAGGGAAAAGTGGTGAGGGATCCGAAGAAATGCATTGGCTGCGGTGTCTGTGTCGTTTATTGTCCGACCCGTGCCTGGACGCGTTCGAAGGAACATTATTTCCGGGTCGTCCTGCTTGGCCGTACGGGGAAGCGGAATCCCCGTCTGGCTGAGGATTTCATCAAATGGTGCGATGAAGAAAGCATTTTGAAAATGGTGAAAAACGCTTATGCCTATATTGAAGAATATATTGATCCGAATGCGGTTGAGCATAAGGAACATATTGGCTATATCGTGGACCGCACCGGATTTGAAGAATTCAAAAAATTCATTCTGAAAGATGTAACCCTGCCAGAGAAGGCTGAAGTGACACCGACAGTGTACTGGGGTGGGCTCCATTATGACGGATTCGGAAAATAACGGATCTGAATAATTATGAGCTGTGGGATTTAAATGATGCACCGGCTTATTCGTGACTTTAGCCGCGAGTAAGCCGGTGCATTTCGACATATAAAGTGTGACTTATTGTTTACTAATTATTTGTTCAGCGAAGATTCTCTGTATCTTACGTATTTTTTCCTCCTTGCGGTTAAAACGGTTCAGTGATATACTGTTTATTTAATGAATAGTTGTTTCCGTGTCCCTTTGCCTAAAGGAGTTCCATGGCAGACGGACCGCTGAGCCGTACGGGAAACTGTACGACTTTCCGTGTTTGAGAAGGAAGCAGCAGACGTTATCTCCGGATCTGTATTCTCCGGAGATAATACGGTTTGCGTTTCTGTCTCATTTGAATAAATGAAATTATAAAAAATATGAGAAAACGCAGACCGCTCATCATTATCCTGATCCTTACTGCCATTCTGGCCGGGTTATTCCTTTATTCTTTCATACTCGGACACTATGATGTCCCGCTGGGGGAAGTCATTCATATTTTGTTTACCGGACACAGCTATGATCCGAAGATGTACGCTGCCGTCAGTAATATCCGTATGCCCCGTATCCTGATGGCGTGCCTTGTCGGATGCTGTCTTTCCGCTGCAGGGACATCTTTCCAGTGTGTATTTCAGAATCCTATGGCTTCTCCGGATATTCTTGGAGCGTCTTCCGGTGCCTGTTTCGGTGCGGCACTCGCAATCCTGCTTAATTTTTCTCATACCGGGATCACGCTTTTTGCTTTCATTTTCAGCCTGATGAGCATAGCGCTGGTCTATCTGATCGGTAAGGCTTCCCGCCGGAACCGTGTTGTTGCGATCCTTCTGGCGGGAATGATGGTCAGTTCGCTTTTCTCTGCAGGGACCTCCTATATCAAGTTAGTCGCCGATCCTTCCAATCAGCTGCCCGCAATCACGTATTGGCTGATGGGCAGCCTTTCCGGAACACGTAAAGCGGATCTGCGTTTTGTGATCTGGCCGATGCTGGTCGGTCTGGTTCCGCTGCTTCTTCTGCGTTGGCGTATCAATCTGCTGACTCTCAGTGAAGAAGAGGCACAGACCATGGGTGTCCATACCGGACGGCTTCGCCTGGTTGTGATCCTCTGCGCTACCTTCCTTACAGCGGCTTCGGTTTCCGTCAGCGGTATGATTGGCTGGATCGGTCTGGTGATCCCACACTTGTGTCGTAAGCTGGTCGGCAGCAATTGCCGTTGGCTTTATCCTGCTGTTATGATCTTCGGAGCGATCTTTCTGCTCCTGGTTGACAATATCTCCCGCAATCTGTTGGCTGTGGAGATCCCGATCGGGATTCTGACTGCTTTTATCGGTGCGCCGTTTTTCATCTTCCTGATGACGCGGAAGGAGAGCGGTATATGATTCGGGTGTCTGATCTCAGCTTTGCCTATGGCAGCCGGCAGATCCTGCGTGATGTGACCTTTTCGGTGAATAAAGGTGATTTTCTCGCAGTGCTCGGCCCAAATGGCGTCGGTAAAAGCACGCTTTTCCGCTGTATTCTGGGAATTCTGAAAGGATACAGCGGGCTGATCACGGTTAACGGCCGCGATATCCGGGAAATGTCACGTCGGGAGATGGCAGCCTGTATGTCGTATATTCCTCAGAACCACGGAACCGCTTTTGCCTACTCTGTTTTGGATACGGTCCTGATGGGGACGACCCATGAAGTAGGAACCTTCAGCAGCCCGAAAGCTTCGCAGGTCCGCCTTGCGAAGGATGCTTTGGAGCAGGTTGGGATCGCGGATCTGGCGGAAAGGAAATTCACACAGCTTTCCGGCGGAGAGCAGCAGCTGGTGATGATAGCCCGTGCGCTCAGTCAGCAGGCTGAGCTTCTGATGATGGACGAACCGACAGCTTCACTGGATTATGGTAACCGGGAAAAGTTCCTGACCCTGCTGAAAGCCCTGACCCACAGCGGATATACCGTGATTCTCTCGACACACGATCCACAGCATGCCCTGTCTTACAGCAGCAGTGTGCTGGCAATGCATAAGGGGACGGTCGAGGCTTGCGGTAATACAGCTGATGTACTGACCGCGGATCTGTTGCAGAAGCTTTACGGGATCCCCGCGGTGATTGTAGATAGTGATTATGGGAAATTGGCCGCTGTGCAGCACTGACAGCAGCTTTTCAGAAAGGATAATAT
>CADACE010000069.1 GCA_902786265.1 uncultured Chloroflexota bacterium
GACAGTTTCCTCCTTCGTCAGGAACCGTCCCCGACCCGGATGAGCGCCTGTCCTTTGCTGTAAGTCAATCCCCATTGTGAATCCAAATGAGCGCTCTTCCTTACGCTGCGGGAGGACAGTTCCCTCCTTCGTCAGGAACCGTCCCCAACCCTGATGAGCGCTTGTCCTTTGCTGTAAGTCAATCCCCATTGCGAATCCAAATGAGCGCTCTTTCTTACGCTGCGGGAGGACAGTTCCCTCCTTCGTCAGGAACCGTCCCCAACCCGGATGAGCGCCTGTCCTTTGCTGTGAGTCAATCCCCATTGCGAATCCAAATAAGCGCTCTTCCTTACGCTGCGGGAGGACAGTTCCCTCCTTCGTCAGGAACCGTCCCCAACCCTGATGAGCGCCTGTCCTTTGCTGTGAGTCAATCCCCATTGCGAATCCAAATGAGCGCTCTTCCTTACGCTGCGGGGGGACAGTTCCCTCCTTCGTCAGGAACCGTCCCCAAACCATACAAACGCTCATCAGGTTGTGCTTCATCAGGAAGCAGCGAAACATTCGTTAGAAATAATTGACCTTCACCTGTTTCCCCATCTTTTTCAGACATTCCGCCAGACTGTCGGCGATGGACATCTTGATGCTGAAATTCATGGGATTGTCCGCGCTCTGATGCGCCGGGTTCACCGCGCGGCCGACGAAGAAATTGATATCCGTCCCCTCTTCAAAAAGCAGCTGGCAGATCCGTGAAGCTCCGTCATGGCCGATGCTCCACCGGTCATATTTTTCATTCTTTTCCAGGTAATCCTGGGCATTTTCCAGAACACGGTTCATGGTGATCACACCCTCCGTCACCAGGTCGACTCCTTCAATTTCGGCGATGGGCGGGATATCACTGCCCTGTTCAGGCTGATTTGACACATTCATCGGTTTATGCAGCCAGTCTGCCGCGATGGCAGCAGTTGTTCCGCCGCAGACGATGTGCTTGCCTTCCTTTGAGAAAAACAGGCTCATCATCCGGTTACAGTCATCACGGTCAGAAGGAGGGCCGAACATGATATTCATCGGCACCCGTTCGCGGATCTTTACCACACAGGCTGTGGCGTCATCTCCGGGTTTTCCGCCGTACAGACGGTCGCATTCGTCGATCAGCAAAGAACAAAGACCTTTCGCGGTATACCCGACAACGGACATTTGAGCCATAAATTCGGCAATATCCTCAAGCTTCCAGTCATAATTCAGCTCAGCTTCGGTTCCCGCGTAAGGGCAGCCGTCACTCATGGTGACAAAAACATCCCCTGCCTGCAGACGGATCGTACTGGAGATGATCTTCTTCCCCTCGATCACACGTTCTTTTTTCGGATAATCACAGATCTCGCCGTCACGGATCATGATCATCATCGGGTTGTCATACTGCATGACCTCCGCGACCTGATTGCGGATGAGGTGGATGATCGTAAAAGTGCAATAGGCAACATTCCGCTCGGAACATACCGGCAGCGCTGACACGATGGTCGAAACACATTCATCGATCGACAATCCCGCTGCCATCATCGTAGCGAGAATTTTTGAAGTCAGCGTCGACAAAATACTGGCTTTCACTCCGCTGCCCAGCCCGTCAGCGAGAACGATAACCAGGGACCCATCCTCCTGCTCCGCGATATCCACATGATCTCCGCAAAGCTGTTCCCCGGCATGCCGGATACTCCGATAACCGATTTCCGCGCAAAGCTCATTCCTCATGGATATACTCCTTCAGTTTGGAAAGGGCGATTTTGGTCTCCGCGGCAGTTTCACCGAGCAGGGAAGCGATTTCCTGCACGATACGCATCTGCTTGTCAACCACCTGGTCCGCCACTTCAGCCGTCTGACGGCTGATATTCTCCCTGCGGTGGCGTTCTTTTTCTTCTTCCGTTACATCATGCATGATGCAAAGCATAGAGCGCCCGTTTTCCACCGGAACAATAGTCTGCACCACATATTTATCATACTCCGCCAGATACTCCAGCTGGTCCATGATCGCTTTGCCGGTCTGCTGGACTTTCAGGAAAGGCAGCGGATCCAGGATACGGACAATGTTTTCGCCCAGGATATCCCCTTCACCCCGCAGGTTCACCAGGCGTACACCGGCCTTGTTGACCTGCTGGATCTCCATATCCTCATTGACCACAAACACCGCGTTCGGAGTGTTCCTGACGATGCTGTCAGAAAAGTTTTCAGCTTTTTCCTTGAGGAAGGGCAGGCACATGAATTTATCGGCTTTCCCCTGAAAGATCGCGATAGCTTTTTCACGGCAGCTGTTGTAACCGCAGGAACCGCAGTTCAGTTCATCCTCCGGTTTTGTCTTTCCCAATTCTTTCAGGATCGCTTTGATCTCATATTCCGCGGGCATAAGCACATCCCGGCTGATCTGCAGATAGTCGTGCTTCATTTCCACAAAAGCGGGCTGCTCCACCGGGAAATCCTTCGTACCGGCATATTGGGCGACTGCCACATAATCCCGGACCGGGTTCTTGTGATATTTCTCCATCACCGGACCGCAGACGCAGCTTCCGGAACAGATCGACATCTCAATGAAACAATGGCTCAGCTTCCCGTGTTTGATATCCTTCAGCGCGGAAATACAGTTTTCCGGTCCGTCGATCACCATATAGGTAAAGCCGGGAGCATCCTGTTTCATGGTCTTCAGAATACCGCCGGAGGTGGGGAAGTAACGGGCAAGGCTCTCATCGTTCGGGATGATCTCCTTCTCCAAAGTGATATTTTCGGCCTTCAGCCACTGGGTAAGCTCTTCAAATGTCAGTGCCGCGTCCACGACTCCGCCGCTTTCCTCAGCCTCATCTTTTTTCGCCACGCATGGCCCGATAAACACGGTTTTTGCCTCAGGGTGGCGGCGTTTGATATCCTGACAATGGGCATGCATCGGCGTCACGACATCGGCCAGATATTTGAGCAGAGAAGGGAAATATTTGCGGATCAGGAGGTTCACCGAATGGCAGCAGGATGAAATAAGGATCTCACGATCTTCTTCCCGCAGGATCCGGTCATACTCACGTTTGACCATGGTTGCTCCGATCGCTGTTTCCTCAACATCCGCAAATCCAAGCTGCTGCAGAGCCTTCCGCATGGACTCTATGCCGACACCTTCGTAGTTGGCAATGAAGGAAGGAGCAAGACTGGCGTAAACAGGAGCGTCGCCGTTCAGCATGACCCGGACTTTTTCCGTGTCATTGACGATCTCCTTGGCTCCCTGCGGACAAACCACAAAGCACCGGCCGCAAAGGATGCAGTCGTTGGCAATGATATGCGCCTGTCCGCCGGAAAAACGGATCGATTTCACCGGACAATTCCGGATACATTTATAACAGTCCTTACAATTTGACTTCTTCAGCTTCAAACAATTACTCATCTGCCCTCCCCCTTAAACAATACAGAGTCACGAAACGATTCCTAGGAATCAGAATAATTACCGGCTTCCCGCGGCAGCCAGCGTTTCTCCCGGACCGTCACAAGGAGCCGAAACCTTACCGTTTGCATCTTTGTTATTATCGAAAAAGAGGATGGTTTTTTTACTGCCACCCTCTTTTGTAAAAGTCAGATTTTATCCGGATTATTTGCCGGAGAGATATTCATCAATTGCCTTCGCGGCAACTTTCCCCGCACCCATCGCGGAAATCACAGTCGCTGCGCCGGTCACCGCGTCACCGCCGGCGTAAACGCCTTCGCGGGAGGTCAGACCGTCTTCATTGACAATGATGCCGCCGTGAGAGTTCACTTCCAACCCCTTGGTGGTGGACTTGATGAGCGGGTTCGGGCTGGTACCGATCGCGATAACGACAGCGGTCACATCCAGATCAAATTCACTGCCGGGGATTGCTACCGGGCGGCGGCGGCCGGAGGCATCCGGTTCACCGAGTTCCATCTTTACACAGCGAATACCGCTGACAAAACCGTTCTTCGGATCCCGCGGGTCATCCGGGTTGTTGTAGCCCAGGATCTCCACCGGATTATGCAGCAGGCGGAAGTCAATGCCCTCTTCCTGTGCGTGTTCAACTTCTTCTCTCCGGGCAGGGAGTTCTTCCATGGAGCGGCGATAGACGATATAGACCTTTTCCGCACCCAGGCGCAGCGCGGTACGAGCGGCATCCATAGCCACATTACCGCCGCCGACAACAGCGACCTTGCCGCCCTTCATGATCGGGGTCTTCGGGTCGTCCTTGTAGGCCTTCATCAGGTTGGAGCGGGTCAGGAATTCGTTCGCGGAATAAACACCCTTCAGGGATTCGCCCGGGATGTTCATGAAGTTCGGCAGACCGGCGCCGGAACCGACGAACACTGCTTCGTAGCCCATCTCGAACAGTTCATCGATGGTCAGGGTCTTGCCGATAATGACGTTGGTTTCAACATCCACACCCAGGTCCTTGAGTGTTTCCACTTCCTTTGCAACGATGGACTTCGGCAGACGGAATTCCGGAATACCGTAAACCAGCACGCCGCCGGCAGTATGCAGCGCTTCGAAGACGCTGACTTTATAGCCTTTCTTGGCAAGGTCGCCCGCGCAGGTCAGGCCGGACGGGCCGGAACCGACGATGGCGACTTTGTGTCCGTTGGAAGCCGGAGCCTGGGCTTTTTCGGTGGCATGGGCATTATGCCAGTCGGCGACAAAGCGTTCCAGACGGCCGATACCGACAGCTTCGAATTTCTTCGCCAGGGTGCAGTACTTTTCGCACTGGTTTTCCTGCGGGCAGACACGTCCGCAGACAGCTGGCAGAGAGGAAGTCTGATTGATGATCTGGTAAGCAGCTTCGAAGTCCCCTTCCTTGACTTTCGCGATGAATTCCGGAATGTGGATGTTCACCGGGCAGCCGGAAACGCAGGGGCGGTTTTTGCAGTTCAGGCAGCGGCTCGCTTCCGCGAGTGCGGTTTCCTGATCATAACCGAGGGCAACTTCATTGAAATTATGCGCACGCACCTCAGGAGCCTGGGTCGGCATTTCATGTTTCTTGGGATCAATAGCCATCTTTTCTCTCCTTAAGCGTTTTTATAAAGGTTGCAGACTTCTTCATGCGCATGGCGTTCGTAGTCAAAATACATACGTCCGCGGGACATGGCTTCATCGAAATCGATTTCATAACCGTTGAAATCAGGACCGTCAACACAGGCGAATTTCGTCACACGTTTGCCGTCCCGGTTCAGGGTCAGACGGCAGCCGCCGCACATGCCGGTACCGTCGATCATGATCGGGTTCATGGAAACAGTCACCGGAACGCCGAAAGGCTTCGCGGTGGCAACAACGAATTTCATCATGATCAATGGTCCGATGGTGATGATCATGTCGAATTTTTCACCGGCTTCCAGCATTTCCTTGAGCGGAACGGTAACGTTGCCGTGACGGGCATAGGAACCGTCATCGGTCATCACGACCAGTTTGTCAGAGCAGGCACGGAATTCATCTTCAAGGATCAGCAGATCTTTGGAGCGGAAACCGATGATGCTGGTGACTTCAGCGCCCAGACGATGAAATTCCTGAGCGACAGGCATGGCGATCGCGCAGCCTACACCACCGCCGACAATGCAGACCTTTTTGATGCCTTCGGTATGTGTTGCCATACCCAGCGGACCTGCAAAGTCCTGAATATATTCACCCGCCTGTTTGTGATTGAGGGTTTCTGTGGTAGCGCCGACGATCTGGAAAATGATCTTCACGGTTCCTTCTTCAGGATCGGTGCCCGCAACTGTCAACGGAATACGTTCGCCATCTTCATCTACACGAAGAATGATGAACTGACCCGGCTTTGCTTTTTTTGCCACCAGGGGAGCTTCGATCTCCATCTGGGTAACAGTGGGATTGAGTTCCCGCTTCCGTACGATCTTATACATACAACATTCCTTCCCTTTATTTGGTAAATCTTTTTATCGCTTTCATAAGGATCCGGTTGTGATCAAAAGCCAGATCCGATTTATTCTCATCTCCCGTAAGACGGATCCCGTCTTTGGTTAATGTAAAAGCATCCTCAGTAAATTCAAGTTTGAACCATTGCGCCTGTGCAGCGTCATCTCCTGCCTGCACCGCTGTTTGGGCAGGGTCCACTTTCGCGGCATACACACTGGAAACCACCCAGCCGCGAGGGTCACGCCCCGGAGTGCTGAAAAAACCGATCTCGGTAATATCCGCATCCGACAGGGTACTGATGCCGGTTTCCTCCTGCAGTTCCCGCAAAGCGGTCTGATCGGTGGATTCATTCGAATTCGCGAAACCGCCCGGAAATGCCCAGCAGCCTAAATACGGATGACCGCCCCGCTTCACCAGCAGGACCGCATCCAGGTTTTGCGAAAAAACAACCAAATCAGCGGTCAGATAAGGCCGCGGATAATTCTTCTTTGCGTAGGCTTCCAGAAATTCCTTTTCCGTCAGCCCCTGACTGTCGCGTAATTCCATAATACCTTCCCGTAACCAACACATATAACCGATTTTATGTCAATAATGATTATACACAACAAATCGGAAAAATAATTGATTAATTCCGCTGTAATTATGTCAATTTCAGTCATAAACTTAAACCTGACAGTTTAAACCGAGACAAAGATATCTCGAAATTAACGAACCCTGACAATTCAGAAAAAGGCCGGCCGGATAGAGTGCTTCGCAAGGACGCGGAATCAGCTATACCTTGCGCGCCAGAGGAAAACCTGCTTCGTAAGGAACGGACTTTGCCCGATTTATATTCGAAGCAAGAGCTTCGCCCCGCGTCCCATTTTATCAGCCGGAGAGTACGAGCTGAGCAAGCTCCCTCGTGCGTCCCGGCTCCGTATGGTACGGACTTCGTCCGATTAGATTCGGAGCGGGAGCTTCGCCCCCGGTATTCTCACAAATGTGAATACATTGATGAGCTGCTTGTAAAGCACATAGTAACATCCCGCGGATGAACAACTATATAAAACAGAGGTGTCGGGGGCAGCGGGTGACCGAAGGTCAGCCCGCGCCCCCGACTAAAAACTAAAGGCGCGGGAAGATTCTTCGGCAGGCAGCAGACGCTCGCTCCGCGCCTGCTGCGCAGCAGCATAAACGCCGGAGGGCATTTATTGATTTTGTCAAGATTTCTTTTCCTTTCGACAAGCAAATCATAATAACAACTGTCAAGTTTCAGTCATTAATTAAAAATATTAAAAGGGACAGCCGGACGGTAAAAATGCCGGACTGCCCTTTATCGGTTTTATAAAACAGATTTCTTTAGAAATCGACTTCAGTGTCGTAGTAGCAGCACTTCAGCAGTTTTTCCATCTCTTCGACGGATGGCTGGCGCGGGTTGGAGCCGGTGCAGGCGTCCCCGATAGCGTTGACAGCGATGTCATGCAGGCGGGTGAGGAAGACATCTTCCGGAACGAAGCCCTGTTCAGTCGGGTAGGAATCGGCACCGTAATTCTTAATGCAGTGCGGGATGTTCAGGTCGTCATTCATCTTGCGCAGATAAGCGATCAGTGCCGCGACCTTTTCATCATCGGAAGCGTTTTTGTCAGCGATGCCCATGTAGTCAACGATCACACCATAGCGTTTCTTCGCGGTTTCATCCTTCGCGTTGAAGGCGATCACCTTCGGCAGGTACATGGCATTTGCCGCGCCATGGATGATGTGGGCGCCATAGTCGGCAAAAACGGCACCGGTCTTGTGCGCCATGGAATGGACGATGCCCAGCAGCGCGTTGGAGAAAGCCATACCGGCCAGGCACTGAGCGTTGTGCATGCGGTCACGGGCTGCCATATCACCGTTGTATGACGGGACCAGGTCCTTCATGATCATTTCAATGGCATGAATGGCAAGCGGGTCGGTGTAATCGCAGTTGGCGGTGGAAACATAAGCTTCAACAGCGTGAGTCATCGCGTCCATACCGGTATGGGCAACCAGCTTCTTCGGCATGGTCTCAGCCAGTTCAGGGTCAACAATGGCTACGTCCGGGGTGATCTCGAAATCAGCGATCGGGTATTTGATCCCCTTGGAATAGTCGGTGATGATGGAGAACGCTGTTACTTCCGTTGCGGTGCCGGAAGTGGAGGAAACTGCGCAGAAATGAGCCTTTTTGCGGAGTTCGGGAATACCGAAGACCTTGCACATGTCTTCAAAGGTGCAATTCGGATATTCATATTTGATCCACATTGCTTTTGCGGCATCGATCGGGGAACCGCCGCCGATAGCGACGATCCAGTCCGGCTGGAATTCCTGCATGACCGCTGCACCGCGCATCACGGTTTCAACAGACGGATCGGGTTCGATGCCGTCGAAGATCTTGACTTCCATGCCGGCTTCCTTCAGATAAGCTTCTGCGCGGTCCAGAAAACCGAAACGTTTCATGGAACCGCCGCCAACACAGATAATAGCCTTGCGGCCTTTGAAGGACTTCAAAGCTTCCAGAGAACCCTTGCCGTGATAGAGATCGCGGGGTAAAGTAAAACGTGCCATAATTATGCTCCTTTTATCCTGATTTCAGGACATATCATCGGCATTCATCCGTTGCGGAACAAACACCGTTTGTTATTTATTTCACAATCTATTATACATGATATTTATTTTTTGTCAATCAAATTGTGATAATTATCACAATTTGATTTTCCGGATGGGAACGGTTACTGCCAATAAGCGTTTTGCTGAAAAATGATATATATGCGGGAAAAATTGACAGACATTATTATGGAACTATCTCCAAAAACCGGAGTAAAATATTGTTAGTCGTAGCTAATTAATAATCTGTGAAAGGATCGGATATGTCAAAACAAGCTTCAAAATTTCAGGAAAAGGTGATGCCTGTTATTTACCGGGGAAAAGAAATTTTCAAACCGCTCAACACCGGGCATATCGACGAGAATGTGAGCTGTATCCGTGAATATATCGCCAACATCTATTTTTATTCGAAAAACGGTACGACCATCATGATCGACGCCGGTTATAACTATGATCGTCTGCGGGAGAAGATGGGCTGGCTGGACATCGACCCGGCTTCGATCCGCCACATTCTGCTGACCCATCAGGATACGGATCACGTCGGAGCGGTTGAAACGGACAGCGATTTGCTCTTCCGCAATGCAAAGCTTTACCTCAGCGAGATCGAAAACCGCTACCTCACCGGAGAAGTCCGGCGCAGGGTAATGTTCCATTTGTACACGCTGCCGATGGTGAAAACTGACAACGAACGGATCCTGCTCCGGGACGGACAGATCCTGGATTTCGACGGCATCAGAGTCGAATGTCTGCTGGTGCCCGGACATACCTGGGGACACATGGTTTACCTGGTCGACGAAAAATACCTGTTCACCGGAGATACGATCTGGTTCGGGGCGGATGGCGGTTACAGCTTTATTAATGCCCTTGCCGAAGACAATGAATTATCGAAAAAATCGCTTGCCGAATTGAGGAACAAACTTCAGGTACGCGGGCTGAAACCGATCGTCATCACCGGGCATACCGGCTGGAGCGATGATTTTGATTTTGTTTTCGCCCACATCGACCGGGTCTGCAATTCATTCAAAAAGCAGAAACCGCATGACCCTTCCGCGCCTTATGACGGTTATGATGAATCCGGTGATACGGAAGAAAAAGCCCGAACGGTCCGTTTGCGAAAAGTAACGCCTGTGAAAGGATAATTTCATGAAAAGCGAATCCCAATACAAAGAATTGACGATCAAAGAATTCACCAAAGCTGCTGAGATCTATGACAGCGGACACGCCGGAATCTATGAGCTGTGCAAGGACGATTATCCTCCGATCCTTGAGGAACTGGAGAAAGAGCCCTTCGATACGCTGCTGGATGTGGGATGCGGGACAGGCCCCATGATCGAACTGCTTTGCGCCAAATACCCGCAAAAGCACTATACCGGCGTGGATATCACACCGAAAATGATCGAAACTGCGAACGCAAAGAACCTTCCCAACACGGTTTTCCGTGTGGCTGACAGCGAAAATCTGCCGTTTGAGGCGGATCGTTTTGACGCGGTGATCTGCGCCAACAGTTTCCATCATTACCCGAACCCGCAGAAGTTTTTTGACGGCGTCCGAAAAGTTCTGAAGCCCGGCGGCCGTTTGATTTTGCGGGACTACACCTCTTTTGACTGGCTGGTTTGGCTGATGAACCGCGTTGAAATGCCGCTGGCAAACATGGCCGGGCACGGGGACGTACGTGCCTATACCCGCAGCGAGGTCCGCCGGTTCTGCGATCAGGCAGGTCTGAAAGTCGAAACGCTGGAAGCCCGGAAAAAATTCCGCCTGCACCTCGCCGCCAGAAAACCGCTGGGAATGTAGGGTTCAGGGGTTAGGGATTAGGGATTAGGGTATAGGGTATAGGTGTTAGGGGTTAGTTATAGGCTATTCGTGGACGGTGGCTGGTTGTTAGTGATCGGTGGCTGGTGGTCAGTGGTCGGTGGTCGGTGGCTGGTGGTCGGTGGTCGGTATTAAAAATAGATATGCGGCGAAGCCGCTTCCTATTTTCCCTATACAACTGTCCCTGATCCCTGAATCCCTATTTCCTAATCCCTGATACCTGATCCCTATACAGTGCTCCCCATGTCAAGGACAATTTTGATTTTGCAAGGGTTATCCCGATGCAAAATGTGATACGATATCCGCGCTCGGCAGAGGATAGGGCAACGCTGAGGAGCGACCTGAGCGCTGATCCGAGTCACGGGAGGGCGACTTGATATTGGTCGCCCTTAATTTT
>CADACE010000070.1 GCA_902786265.1 uncultured Chloroflexota bacterium
AGCCTGCATTTCTTTGTTGTCATCACCATCGGTGGCGAGAACCTGGGCAACCACGTCATCCTTGGAATCAGCGAAGAGTTCGCCGCCCTTGGCTTCCTGAGCCCAGAATTCGTTGTCCAGGGAGTGGACCAGAATGCCCAGATGCCAGACTTCATCCTGAGCACAGACAATACCGGTAATGAGTGTCAGCATTGCAAACACAACAAACAACAATAAAGCTTTTTTCATATATTACTCCTTTTATCTTGCCGGCCAAAGCTGACCAGTATCATAATTATAACAGTTATGTAAAGGTTTACATTCTGATATTTTTCACCTTTTTGAATACATTATGTAATAAATTTCCACCCCGGGGCCTGAATCCGGGACTTTGTCTCACATTTCGTTAACGGGTCACAGCGCTGAAAGCCCCCTCTCAACGCTTTTTGTGTCCTGTAATATTGATTTTTCACCGCTGTTTGTATCGTCTCAAACTTCCAGCCACCGTCAACCAGCCGCCTGCCACTAATTCCTAATCCCTAAAACCTGATCCCTATTCTTTATCCGGAGTCAGCCTCCGCAAGTGCCCTGCGCATTTCCGCTGCCGTCTCCGGCTGGTAATCATCGAATATCGGATCGAAAGCGAGCAGCCTCATTTCTTTTTCGGTGAAGCCGAGGTAATCCAGTCCCTGCAGCCTGCTGCGCATGGTCACCTGTTCCAGGATCCGGATGCACTGCGGAATTTCCACTTCCGGCAGATCCAGGATATCCTGAACCGGCATCATATCACTGACTGCGGGTTGTTGATGACTGGTGTCTGGTGTCCGGTTATCAGCAGCTGACGGCTGATCGCTATCAGCTTCTTTCCTGCTGAACTGCTCCCGCACCATTCCCTCATTCTCAGCATTAATTTCTGTCTGACCACCGACCACTGACCACTGATCCCCCGCACCTGAAACCTGATCTGATCCCTGGTCCCCGGCACCTGGCACCTGAACTGACTCCTGATCACTGACCACTGAACACTGATCACTGACCACCGGTTCCCGAACCGATCCCTGACCCCTGAATCCTGAATCCTGAAAAGTGAACGCTCTCGCCCGCTGAAAAGCCATCGGCTCATCATGCTCATGAGCGCGTTTTGTCCAGCTTTTCTCGGAAAACGCCAGACCGTGGATCACCGGATCATAGTCTTCTTTCTCATAAATACGTTTGTTATCATAATTATTGATCTTTACTTCCGTTGCGCGGAGACGCTCCATCAGGTGGAAGTAACGGTATTCCATATCCAGCAGCGCGTCATCGACTGTCTGATGCTGATCCATATATTCGGAGAGAGCCCGGTCGATCTTGTTAAAATGGACGGCAGTCATGGTATAGAGATTGGCGGTGTTAAGCTGTGCCAGCTCCGGAAAGACATACTTCTTCCGTTCCAGGGCGTATTTCTGCAGGCAGCTGCCGCCGAGATATTTGATGCCCTTTTCCAGCTGGGCGAGGCTTTTGAGATAGTCGGAGGAATGCCGGTTGAATTTGACAGCCAGATCAAAAACGGACTGAACTTTCGAGAACAGCTTCGCGCATACATCGTTAAATCCCGCGGGATCATTGAGGTATTCGTCGATCACTTCAAACGGCAGCGTGCTTTCCGCGTCTGTTTCAACAGGCGTGTTTTTGCTGAGATAATGATCAGCTTCCACGATCAGCAGTTCGCCGTTTGTCTGTGCCATCCCGGTAATTCCTCCTTCCTATAAAAGTGTGAAGTGTGAAGAGTTCAGCGTTCAGTTAATTTCTGTATCCGGTGATTGGCATCTGCTTGCTGTCAGATGAAGATTGACTGTTGCCGGTTTATTTCTTAACTTCACTCTTCACACTTCACTCTGTAAACTTATTTTGAGTCTACCCCGAAACTTTCAAAAAGAAAACCGGCAATGTTGCCGGTTGACAAAACGCAAAAAATATGGTAACAAAATAGAACAAAGCACATATGGTTGGAATCGGAAGGGCTCCGTATGGTGCAGAATGCGTCCGGGTTTGAATTCGGGAATACCACTCATGTACGTACCGGAAGCAGAAAAACCGCTTATGTGCATGCACATAAGCGGCAATCATGTGAAGTACGATGCCACTGTTCCCAATTTGCTCTATCCGACACCGCTGTAATCGGGAGCATACCACCAGCCGGTGTTGGGATCATAGTAGTCATTATTGAGCGTCGGATCATTATACGGGTTGTAGTATTGGTGCGGGTCATAATATTGCTGCGGCACCCCGTACTGAGAATATCCATGATCCTGATACTGTTGGTAACAAACCGCTTTCAATACCACATCTCTATTCGGCATGGCAAAGGTGGGATAATTGTAGCCGAAATCAGCGACATTATCACCATCCATGTCCCAGCCATTAAAAATCAGGCCCTGCATGTATTCGACAGGCTCAAAGAGGATCGTCACCAGATCCCCAAGCTGATAGCATTTGTTGTCGGTCGGGACCTTTGCCAGACAGTTATTCCCGGTATATGTCACTTTATAACAGTTTTTTGGCTTCGCTGTGGGAACCGGTGTATCGTATATCCTCAGCCAGAATGCGGGACGGAGCAAAAAGAAAGTCTTTTCGCAGCCCTCGATCGCGTCACAGGGGGATCCGTAATAATCAACGGTCCCATCCCCATAGACAAGCGTTTTCAGGCCTGCATTGAATCCCGGCGTCCGCAGCATCCAGGTCGATGTTCCTGTTTTATGGTATAAAGTGATGCTGTTTGCGTTGGCATATGCAGTCGGACCGGTTTTCCGGTCTTCTTTGGTTCTGAAATAATATTCCGCTTCATCAACAGCCAGCAGAAAGATCCTGTCCTGCGTCCGGTTCCCGCCTTTGATCCCGGTCACAGGATTCGACATATTTTCATTTGTGACCATCAGGACCCTGCTTTTTTCAGCATCACTGAAAGAAGAATTATAAAAATCTCCGTTCAGCCACGCCCGGTACGAACTGGTATCCCATGTAGTGCTTTCTGTCATCGTTTTATGAGTTATAACTTCCAGCCCGTATCTGCTGATGACCAGAGCTTGGTCATTTTTTATGGTCAGCACCTGCCATTCGATCGGCTCGGGACCATTATTCAGATTGTTGTCCTGTTCATAGCGTCCCATTTTGAAAGTCTGTCCGACACTCAGCACTGAGGGAACAGAGCTTCCGCCGATTTTCGATGCAGACGCAGCATATGAAACCGGAGCCGGATTTTCACCGTAAAGTTCGATCATCCCGAAGCCGCTGCTCGCTTCATTGTGGCTCCAGCTGTCAAAATCGGAATCTCTGAACCCGTAGCTGTGTCCGGGTTCCATGACAAAATCGGTCAGCACTTCCCAATAGACATTCGGAACCCCATAAGCGCTTCGGCCGACAGCCTGCATGCACTGAAGTTCGTTCTTCGTATTGCCTTCCCGTATGCAGATCATTCCCGGTTCCGCACCGTTTCCGTTGTTCCAGTGAAAAGTACGGATACGGGTAAGCAAAACCGGGGTGTCATTTTCTTTTCTCGAAAAAACGGGGTAATGATCCGGTGTGTTCTTTACCGGGTCATTGTTGAAATTCGACCATAACAAGTCTTCTTCCGCAATTGCCGGGATCGATGCAACCAGCATCACGATCATGAGAAAACAAAAGAAAAATCGTATTTTCATAAGCTCCGCCTTTATTTCTTTTGAATTATAAATTCTGAATATGCCCAGAATCCGGCAGCACAGCATGGGTACAGTTTTTTTTACTGCGCCGCAGCAAGGGACCGGTCACCTGTGTGCTTCGTCCTGAATTATGCTATTCCCATTTGTCTTCTAAAGGCGCCCCGCAGTGCGGACAGGACGAGTGCAGCTTTGCGACGAACACATTCCCGCAATATTCACATTTTATCGTTTCGGGCTCGGTCTCGGCTGTGGGACATTGTACAGAGTTTATCCTCGGATCATCCTCCGGTTTTTCCTTTGTTTTCCTTATAATTGTTTTCACCGCGGTAAACAATATTAACCCACCGCCTGCAAACGCGAAGAGCAGTGTCGGAATTTTGCTGCCCGAAATTTTCCCTGCTTTATTACCGATCTGGTCAAACGTATCAATTACAGCAGCAGACAATGTCTTGGAATCGTTCTGCAGGTTTTTCTGCATCTGTTTGGTAAACTCATTTTCAAGATCAGTCGTGATAATGCCCCCGCAGTCGTCACCGATCATGCCTTCCCATGACCAGGTTTGTTCCACGTTATCTTTGCAATATACGACAAGCCAGTGCTTTTCGTCGTCGAATGTATTGATATACAGGTTGTATGCATAATTATGAAGATTCCCGCCCCCGGTTTTCAGTTCCTTGATGTTGATGGTAAAGAAAGAAGGCGTTACTCCTGTTTTGTTTTGGAAAGAGCGGAATGCTTCTTCCATCTCCGCCTCTTCGGTGTCGGTAAGCAGCCGGGCTGAATCATTGATCAATATATCGGTGTTGTAGTCAAGCTTCACCTTGTGCGGGAGTGTATTGAAACCAAAGACCGTGAGTATCACGCTCCAAAATATCATAAAAATGTTCGAAATGATCGTACTGATTTTCCCCTTTTGGGCGGTCTCACGTGTATAGGGTCGGTCACTGAAATAATATTGGGGAGCGCCGTTGCGGTAATAAACATATCTGTTAGCTCCCGGATAAAATCTGTTTCCGTACCGCATATTGGCAGTGCTGTTTCTGCGGCTGCTGCTGTGAGATCCGCCGTGAGAACTTCCTCCTCCGCTTGAATGTGGCATATGTTCCTCCTTCTGTCAATTTGTAAAACGCGTCGCATTTACTTGATCTTTTGTTTTCATTTTAATGTGAGATTATTGTGATTTGGAAAATGGCACAGAGATTCTCATTGCCAAATATTGTGCCAAATGAAATAATGTGAGAAAATAAATTATGCTGTCAGAAAGAATCACTGAACTGTTTGGCTTGCTGCAATGTACCAATTCGGACATTGCGCGTTTTGTTAACTGCTCACCTTCCAATATCTCGCGTCTCAAAAGCGGAAGCCGCGAACCGGCCCCAGGCAGCCGAACCATAAGCCGGCTTGTCAGGGGAATCTACCAGTATGCGGATTATGAAAACATGACCGGTCTGCTTTGCGGTCTTTGCGGAACAGAAGATACACGGGAGGACGTTCTGCTTCCCGCTCTCATCTCCTGGCTGTATGGGACCCGTGAATATGAGATCCCGGAACCGGTCACACCCAAAAGCAAACAGGAGCAGCTCGATCGGCTTCATTATTTCAGTGACCGGTTGGATCAGGTCATGACGCTTCTGGATTATTCGAACAGCCGGCTGGCTGCGGATTTGAATGTGGATGCCTCCCTGATCAGCCGGTACCGCAGCGGAATTTATCATCCCAATCGCAATATTGAGATCAAAAATCATTTATCGGAACTGATCCTTGCCCGCGCCGTAAAGACAGGGCATCCGGAGGACCTGGCAGCACTGTGCGGAGCAGCTCCGGAAGAGCTCGACGGGGAAACCCTTTCTGATTGGCTTTACGGACCGGAAAAAGTGAGAAAATCAGAAATAGCGGAGTCTATTTTTCATTCTATCGACAGTTTTTCAGCGCAGCCTGTGATCCGCTCAGAAATGACAGAATTGCCATCTTATCAAACGTCGGACCGTTATTGGGGCTCAAAAGGACTGCAAAATGCTGTTGTACGCTTTTTGACAGAGACAGTCCGGGAGGGCGGTGAGCTGCTGCTCTATTCCGATGAACCGATGGAATGGATGAGCTCCGATCCGGAATTTTTCGCTCTGTGGTCATCTCTCATGGCAGCATGTCTGGAAAAAGATGTCCATATCAGGATCATCCATAATGTAGATCGCGGCGGTTCAGAAATGATTTCAGCCATCCGCGGCTGGTTTCCGCTTTATATTTCCGGAAAAATCGAGCCGTATATTTCCGGGAAAGAAGCAAGATCCCGCTTTAATCACACAATCTTTCTCCGTCCGGGAAAGGCAGGGATCCTGGGATTTTTCCCTGCCGGTATGGGTGATTGCCGCTGGTACGATTACATCACTGATAAAAGTCAGCTGGAAGCCCTTTATTCCGGCTTCCATACCATGCTTGAGCATGCGTCTCCTTTCCTGAAAACTTATCCCGCATACCGCGCGGATGCTTTCTGGTCGCGTTATCATGAGCAGAGCGGAAAAGCAGACGCGATCCTCAGGGGGCTGTCGGCCGCTGCCATGCCTGAAGGACTCCTTGACAAAATGCTTACGCGAGCGGATATAAGCGGACAGAAAAAGGAAGCGGCGCTCAATTTTTATCACAGCAGCCGGGATCATCTGCAGCAGATCCTTGCAAATGGAGAGTTACATGAACTCGTCTGCCTTCCGGCGGAGGCAGATATCGCGGCGGGCAGGGTGAATGTCAATTTTGAAGCCGAAACAAACGGGCTTTGTCTGCCATACACTCCTGAAGAATATGCCGCCCATCTTGCAGCGGTACAGGCTTTGGTGCGGAATGAAAAGAATTATCATCTGACGCTGCTCCCGAACGCTCCGTTTCAGGATCTGCAGATCTTTACCATGAAGAATGCCGCTGCGGTGGTCCGCTGCCGGGAGCCATATACGGCTTTCGTTTTTTATAATCCTTTGCTTTTGCAGTCTGTTGACTATTACTGTGAGATGCTGGCAAATCAGTATGCTTCGGACCGTACGACAGTCATTCAGATGCTGGAAAATGCCCGTAAATAAGGTCAGGCGGAATGACCGTTTTTATTGTTTCAGGAAGAAGATTAAAACAATGAAAAGAAACATACTCAATATTGTTGTGATGATCCTGCTTGTCAGCGTCTGCGGGATCGCATCGGCCATTTCGGAAGATGAATTTCTGTGGACCAATATGAACAATGATCCGGTGAGAAACGGTGCGCCGGATTTTGTGACGCTGCATATGGCTGAGGAGGAGCCGATCCAACTGGAGCGGATCACGACTTATCACTGGAACAACGGAGAAGGTGTAAAGCCCGGAACGGTCAGCATCTATTCCGGCGACAGGCTGCTTTCTTCCTTTCAGGCGGTCGGACGCAGTGCTTATGGCGCAGAGAATGTCTATTGGGATGCCGATGTGAACATTGTCCTGCTGCCCGGATATGAATATACGGTCAGACTTTCCGATGAATCCGGTTGGAGCTATAATGCCGCATCGGATAACTGCGGGATGATCGAATTTTACGGCCATCGCTTATATGAGTTCAACGGCTGGATCTCACCAAAGAAGGGTAAAACCGGTATGGATCCGGACCAGTGCGCAAGCCCGGATCCGGGAATTGAGATCGTCCTGAACAACAACAGCATTGTCATGCTGGATGAAAGGGGAATGCCAACCGCACCGCTGGTACTCAATGATACGATCTATATTCCGGCACGGACATTATCGGAAATCATCGGATTTGACTTTCATTGGGATCCGGCAGCCCGCAAAGTTTTTTACCTGCCGCCGCAAAATGTCAGCATCGTACTGAATAACGAAACGATTACCCAAACGAATATCAGCAGCGGTCCCTCCGTTCCGCTGGTGATAGATGACACGATCTACATTCCCGCCCCAACCGTGAAGCAGATCACGGGGTTTGATATCACCTGGGATCCCGCTGCGAATCGAATCGCGGCCGTGCCTGCGGTAAATATTAAGATCGTCGTAAATAATCAAACCATCACCAATACAACGATCAATCAGGATCCTGTCGTTCCGGTGATCATCAATAATCATGTCTATCTCCCGATCGAAACCGTCTCTGAGATCACTGATCTGAAAATGGATTGGGATGAGGAGAATAATATTCTGAACATTACAGGAAAGTCGGCCGTTGTACCGTCAGAAACACAGGCTCATGGTTACTGGAAGCTGGTGGAAACCATCCCTTATATCGAGGAGGATGATCATGACGGTCCAAGGACCTGGCGCTATGGATATGAGACCACTGACGACGGTGTCAGATATATGATCGATTATACCTGGAGTCATAGTGATGAGTACCAGCATTATACTGCATACGGCGAAGTCTCCGATCCTCCGGAAGTGGGATATCCCGGCGAGGAACTGGTCATGGATCTTCGCTGCTACACTGATCCCGGAAGTGTCATGGCAAATCCCAGACCATACAGCAGACTGGAAATGGAATATTTCCGGCTTTACAACAATGGGGAACATGTGGATACCCAGCACTGGACGAATGTGGATTACGCTGAAGGGTATGAGAAAGAGAATAAAATATACTTTGAGGCTTTTGCCGGTGATTTGATAAACTATCGTATTGATGATCAATCAGGAGAGCTCTTTGTGGAATTTCCGGAAGGAAAACCCGGTGACTCGATTGATTTCGGCGCGAAGTTCAACAGAATGGATCGCGTGCCGATAAGCACTACCTGGAAATATGTCTGGGTCGATTAAATAAATCCGTGAGTGAAAGGGACCTGTTTCCGCCGGATCAAAATTGAGCCGGCAGAGCAGGTCCCTTTGATTTCTTAGTTGTATCAGCTGCTTAAAATGTTGACACAGAAGCGGATCCCGATGCTCTTTCATGAGGACGGGAGATTCTTTTCTGTTGTGTTTGAGAAACAGGGACAGCTGTCAGAGACCGGAAATTCGGAAAGAGGTGAAAGATGAATTGTAAAAATTGCGGAAAAGAGATCCCGGAAGGTTCGAAGTTCTGTCCGGAATGCGGCTCAAAAGTCTCTGAAAAAACAGAATATGAAATTTCCGGAGAAATAACAGTTTCCGGGGATCCCGGGGCAAAAGCGGAAGGCAGTCAGACTCCTGCCGTTCCGCGGGAAAAGAAGCCCCGAAAGAAAAAGGAGACTTACGCAGCAGACGGTCATGTCACCGGAGAAAAAGTCACGGAGAATATATACCTCTGCCCGGACGGAGCCTACCGCTGGTTCTATGAAATGGATATGCTGAAGAACCCGATGATCCTGCTCACCGTCTGGAAGGTGCTCGGCATCGCGTTCGGTGCTGTGGCACTGTTTATCCTGGTCATGGACCTGTTCCAGGGGGTAATTCAAAACGTCTCTG
Source organism: uncultured Chloroflexota bacterium (assembly GCA_902786265.1). Classification (GTDB taxonomy): domain Bacteria; phylum Chloroflexota; class Anaerolineae; order Anaerolineales; family Anaerolineaceae; genus Flexilinea. Next base: position 9,048 of record CADACE010000070.1, read on the forward strand.
ACATACTCCCCGCAATGAAGGTGTTTTCGATCCTGGTTCCCGTTTTCTTTGTGATCAGCATCGTCTCATACCTGATCCTGGCCCGGACCTTTGGCTGGAAATATATCGTGCTTTTTGAGATGACTGAAGAATATGTGAAGCATATCCCGACACCTAAACAGTTTGAAAAGGCACAGGCTCTCAACTGGCTCACAGTGGTGGCCGGTACATTGGCTCACAGACCGGCGGTGATGGGCGCCGGGATGCTTGCGGGAGCGAAAGCCTCCAGCACTTCTGTCTTCAAGAATGTGGAATTCATCCGGGTCCGCCGCCGATTCCACACCATCCATGTGGATCAGCTGCTGGACAAAAATCAGGTCTATGCCGGTGATGCCGATTTTGATTTTGTGGAAAAATTCATCAAAGAACGCTGTATAAAGGCAAAAATAAAATAGTGTGCAGTGTGGGACGAGTACAGAATCGAATTGTTTCGCACTTGTCAGTACGCTGATGAGATGCTTACCGTACACAGAATAAAGGCGCGGGACAATTCTTCGGCTCCCGTGTTATCCCGTCATCATGAAAAAAGGGCTGCCGCACTTTATATGCGGCAGCCCTGTAAATGAACTTATTTCAGGGTTTACTGATTATTCGGCAGCTTCACCTGCGAGTTCGGCGAAGCTGGGGTGTTCGGAGAGAACACAGAAGCTCAGATCGTCGAAATCGTATTCCGGGGTGCCGTCGATGAACATGGCCTTGTATTCGGCAACGTTGTCAGCGGTGACCAGAACAGCCTGGGTCTTGATGACCGGGTTTTCCACAACGAGACCGTTCTTCGCGGCCTGGTAGGCGTAGGAAGCGCCGTAGCCCATGAGCAGGTAGCCGTTGTTGGCAACGGTGCAGGCCATGTCGCCGGCTTCGATGGCTTCGTAAGCGGCAGCGATACCGTCACAACCGCAGACG
>CADACE010000071.1 GCA_902786265.1 uncultured Chloroflexota bacterium
GTCTGTGCGGTAGGATATAATACCAATCCACAGCATCTTCAACAGCATACCCTATATCTTCATTTTGTTGATTTCGGGTATGACTCTATAATACGAGGAGATAGGCTATAGGGAATAGTGGGAATTAGGAAGCGGCTTCGCCGCATTCTTATTCAGATACCAGTCACCAGTCACCGGCCACCGGGCACTGGTCATGATCCGATGACATCATTTCTTATTTCTTACTTCTTATTTCTCAAGATTTTCTCAGCACGTCCATCACGCTGCTCAGACGGGTCATAAATTGTTCCGGCGGCAGCACCGGGGTCTTTTTCAGCCAGCGGAGGATCGCTGCCTGGATCGCATCGGTGAAGAATTCCACAAAATACTGGGAATCTTCCATGGAACGGAACTGATCCTTCATGATCTCCATCAGGATCAAGCCGATAGAGGTGGCAAAAAAATCGCGGAATGAATTCTGCCCCTCTACCTGGAGTGCGTTCGTATAAAATGCCCGTTCGGAATAAAGGTATTTGCAGATATCCGAAAGCAGTTCCCAGCCGGAATTATAGTTCTGCACCCGCAGCATTTCCAGAAATTCCGTCTGGAAGATCCAGTTCACCAGATCATATTTATCCTTGAAATGATAGTAAAAGGTTTTGCGGTTCATCCCGCAGTGTTCACAAATATCACCGACACTGATCTTGCTGAAAGGCTTTTCTTCCATCAGTGTTTTCATAGCCTCTGCCATTGTCGTTTTGGTAATATTCGAGTATGCCATAGGTTTAAGTATACAGCAAAATTGTAAGACAATTCCCATATGGAAAATAAAAAGGGCAGCAAATATGCTATACTTATTAAAACACAACAGGCAGTATCGGTTGAAATTAAGAAGAGTATAAAGGACGGAACATGGGACAATATGGTGATATAAAGCTTTTCAGCGGAAACGGGAATCTTCCGCTCGCCGAAGGTATCGCGAATTATCTTGGGCTGGAACTGTGCGGCCGCCAGATCATCGAATTCCCAAATGAGAACCTTTTTGTAAAACTTGATGGCAGCGTCCGTGGGCAGGATTGTTACGCGATCCAGTCTACATCCCGTCCGGTTAACCGCAACCTGATGGAGCTGCTCATCCTGCTCCAGACTCTTTATCTGGATTCGGCTGCCCGTCTGACAGCGGTTGTTCCTTACATGTGCTACGCACGTTCCGATAAAAAGGACCAGCCCCGTGTTCCGATCACCGCCCGTCTGGTCGCGGATATGATCCAGGTTGCAGGGACAGACCGTTATATTCTGATGAACCTGCACGCCGGTCAGATCCAGGGCTTCTTCAAGATCCCGGGTGACGTGCTGACCGCCTATCATATGCTTACCGAAAACATGAAGCAGAAGATCGCCACGAAAAAGCTCAAGAATCCGGTCGTTGTTTCCGCAGACCTGGGCTTCGCGAAGCAGGCCCGCAACATCGCGGAAGAGCTCGGTATCCCGCTGGCGTTCATCGAAAAGCGCCGTTCCGGGAATGACGCGAAAGCGAAGGCACTTTCCGTGATCGGTGAGGTTGACGGTTATGACGCGATCCTCTGCGATGATGAAGTTGATACCGCGGGCTCCATGTCCAATGATATCAACCTGCTCATCGACAACGGCGCCACCAGTGTGCACACCTACTTCGTCCATCCGGTTTTCTCCGGGCCCGCAGTAGACAGACTGACAAAGACCAAGGCAAATGAATTTACGACAACGGACTCTATTGAGATCCCGGAAAAGGATGCCAAACGCTTCGGAGGCAGACTGAACATCGTTTCCGTCGCCAGCCTGCTCGGTGAGGTGATCTCCCGTGTGAACCGCGGCGTCAGCGTCGGCAGCCTTTTCCACGAATAATGATATATGCCGGAACTTCCCGAAGTTGAAACCATCGTTCGCTCACTTCGCTCGGGCGGGATGACCGGTGATTCGATACTCACTCGACAGATCAGCTCTGTCGAGTGTTTTAATTCCAAAACGCTTGTTTTCGAAGGGTCAGCGGAACAGTGCAGCGAACTTCTCCGCGGCTCTCATTTTTTGTCTGCTGACCGCAGGGCGAAATATATCCGGCTCCGGACAGAAAGCCATTGGATCCTGATCCATCTGCGCATGAGCGGCGACCTGCGCTGCGAAGCGGATTCCGGTGAACTGCTGCCTCATGACCGGCTGGTGTTTCATTTTTCGGATGGCATGCGCCTGGTTTTCAATGATGTACGCAAGTTCGGCCGCGTCTGGGTGACTGATGATCCGGAAGCAGTGCTCGCAGGTCTGGGCATTGAACCGCTTTCGGAGGATTTCACCGCGGAATGGCTTACCGCGCATCTTGCCGGACAGCACAGGGTGATCAAATCGATCCTCCTGGATCAGTCGCTTATCGCGGGGATCGGGAACATTTATGCCGATGAATCGCTGTTTGACGCGGGGATCCACCCCAAACGTCCCGCGTGCAGCCTGACGGAAGCGGAATGCGAAAAATTGAGGAACTCGATCCGCAAAACACTGGAACACGCCATTGAACAGAACGGCTCCTCCTTCGATTGGGCTTACAAGGGCGGGCATTTCCAGAATGAATTCCGTGTATACCAGCGAAAGGGAGAACCCTGTCCGGTCTGCGGAACACCGATAGAAAAAATTGTGGTCGGTCAGCGCGGCACCCATTTTTGTCCCCATTGCCAGAAATGACGTTATTGTTCAAACTCGGGAACGGTTCTTCCGAGGCACTTGCGCTAAGGGGAACTGCCCTCACGCATCGCAGTATAAACGCTTATCGTTGGCAGGTTCCTAACAATTACGAAATGACAGGCTAATACCCGGAACCCGCCAAACCGGATTGACGATCATGAAGTGTCCGGTGAATTGTGATTTTTGGAAACGTTCCGGACGGGAATCGGGATCGGTTTATAATGAGGATCAAACCAGTCAAGATTCAGAAAATCTTCCTCATCAAAGAAATCGTCTTCAGAGAAATCATTATTTTCATCTTCAGGCCATTCTTCCTTTTTCCCCTTTTCCGTTATCTCGAAATCGTTCTCGGCAGGTTTTTCTTCCGATTTCACGTTTTCCGTTATTCCGAAATCGTTCTCTACAGGTTCTTCCTTCGGTTTTTCGTTTTCCCTGATTTCGATTTTCCCGGCTGTCTCCGAATCATTTCTTATTTCTGATTTCTGATTTCTTATTTCACCTGTTTCTGATTTCTGTTTTCTTATTTCACTTGTTTCTGTCCGATCCGCTGTCTGCCGGTCGCTGACCGCTGACCGCCGACTGCTGTCTGCCGAATGCTGACGGCTGCCTGCAGAATAAGGCGCGAAAGCACGGGCCGGACCGTAACTGCCCGGTTCAGAAAGAGCCGGAAGTTCGCCCAACCCGCCGGGTTCTGGCAGAGCAGGCAGCTCATTCAATTCACCGGATCCGGACAAAGCGGAAAGATCATCCAATCCCCCACACTCCGTCTTCGGAGCAGGCAGCACCTGAGACCCATCCGCTGAACACTGGATCCTGACAGCTGAATCCTTACTGACCTTACAAACCGGTTTTGACAGCTTCTCCTTCGTCTTAAACAACCTCAACAGTGTGTTCGTCCAGCTCAGCTGGTTCAGCACCAGCTGTTCTCCGATTTCCGGATGAGACCGTGAAGTCTGGATCACACCCAGGTAGCTCTTGCGGATATGGTAGGACGCGACCGAAATCAGGTCGCGGATAGACAGCGGAGCCGCGGAGAGATCCTCCCCACAAGCGTGCAATGTTGCCAGCCCCCGTGCCATGGATGCGACCCCGTTGTTGATCATTTTGCTCAGGACAACGAAATGTTTGGTGAAATAGCTCGCTTTTTTGGCCTCCCCGATCCAGGTCGAAAGGGAAGAAAAGGTGAGATCCATCGCGGCTTTTGCCTGCATTTCCTGCGAGGCATAAGGATCGATGACGCTGTCCGGCAAAGGAGTGTAAGACAAAATTTCCTTGTCGATCGGATTCACGGCACCGGCCATCAGATCAAGCAGTGCGTCGTTATACATCATGCTCATCGTCGGGTCGTTAAGTAAATTGCCTTCCATTTTGTCTTACCTCCTTATTTAGTGTGAAGTGTGGAGTGTGAAGAGTGAAGTTAAACTCTGCTGAATCATGAAGTCTGTGAACTTTCTGAAGCCGGTCCCTGATACCTGGCACCTGAATTCACCTGCACCCTGTTTCCTGCCACATCATTTCTTATTTCTCTGAGTCTACATCATTAAGTCAGAAAAAAAAACCGGCAATGTTGTCGGTTGACAAATCACAAAAAGTATGGTAGCGATATAGAACAAAGCAAATCAGGAGGAATGGTTCGCATGAGAAGCTTGCCTAAAAGAGATCAATCCTTCTCTCTGAAACACTTGTGCGCGTCCTGCTGTGATGAAAAAGCGCACAGGTGACCGGTCCGCGTGCTTTACCATAACCCGGAACAACCTGACCGCACACGCGAACCTGTCTCCTGTGCTCAGACATGAGCGCTGTAGGAAAATTTTTATTGTTTTTTTGTTATACTCTGGATGATCAGATCATAGATTTGTTTCGCGATATCTTTGGGATCGGCGCCGTCTGTGACGGTTTCGAGAACACTTTTCATCTTTTCCACAAAGGAACCGGCAAACTGGGACTCAAGAAATTTCCGTACCCAATCCACGTCGGAAATATCTTTGTTGCCGAGATAAATTTGCTCGAAAACATAGATCGATCCTTCTCCCAACGCCGCCACGATACCGCTGGCGATCACAGCATTGATAACACCGGTTGCGACATTGATCCCGGGAATCGCCTTCAGGGCACTGATCGCGGCTTTCGCCGCGGTGCTGATAGTCCCGACTTCAACGATCGTGTTTTTCAGGAGCTTGGCCTGGTCGCCCTTGCGAATGCCGTAAATCGCGGCGATCCCATTGATCTCCGCGATCTCGAGCGGCTGCAGAAGCAGCGCGTCCGCGAACGGGACCGGAACCGCGCCGATCGTTGCTGCCGCGGCTGTCGATGCCAGTGTTGCTGCCTGGGAAAACGCCCGGCGTCTTTCCAGCTTATATTCACTGACAATATCTGAAGCGATGCGTTTCCCTTCCGGCAGCAGCTCATTGGTCAGATCGACCAGTTCTGTAATTCCTTCCGGCGGAGCGAAAACGGTATCTGTCAGATAATAAGATTCCGCGATCACGGGAAGAATACACACAGGTCTGATCGTTTTTGACGCGGCAGCAAAGGCATTTTCCACCATTTCAATATTCTTTTCGCGGTCGGGCTGGGAAAAGGATTTTGTAATTACCGCGACGATCGGTACACCTTTCCAGACAGATGTGGCATGCAGCAGATCTTTGATCGTTTTCGGAAAAAGCTTTGATGATGTTCCGTCAATGCAGAACCAGATAACATTGATGTCATTATCCTCGCTTTCATCCAAAGCGGCCTCTTTGCACCACTTCCGGACGGATTTGATCGCCTTGGGTTCCAGTTCCCAAAAATTTTTGACCGGTTCAAATCCGACGGTATCGATCAGGTTAAAATCGAGCCCTTCCCTTTCATAGATCGTGATTTCGCTTGACGTCCCTTTGATGCCAAACCCGGTGGCTGCTTTTTCTTCCCCCAGCACAGCATTGATGAGTGTTGACTTCCCCACACCGGAATTTCCAACGACCAACACATTACCCTTCGCCATAAACCCTCCAGAATATTACCCACAATTATATAACGAAAATCCAATATAACGAAGCACACGAGGTCAGCTCCGCTGCTGAATTACTGAGCTTCTTCGAAATCTGGCACAAAATTTGCACCAAGTAAATTGCCAAATGAACTGTTGTTATGGAGAATACCGGAACGGTCCCTGTTCCGGGAGACGAACAGCAATGGGAACCGCTGATGGAGACAGCATTTCCCGATACCACAGGGCAGCAGCCTGAAGGGGGTTCCCGGGCAAACAAGGAGAGAGAAAATGAAACGATTTCTTTATGTATTTTCCATTGGTTTAATATTGTTATTAATGATCTGCGGTCAGGCATTCGCTCAGACAAGCGGAAAATGCGGCAGCGGCCTGATCAAATGGACGATCGAAAACGGCGACACCATAAAATTCTCCAACGACAGTTCCAGCTACACAGGAACCTGGAACAGGGGAAGCTGCGGGGATAACCTGTTCAAAAATGATCCGAATATCACAAAGGTTTATATTGAGGGACCGATCCAGGTCAATCTCCAGCAGGTATTTAAGGATTATAAATATGTCAAAGAAATGCATATTTCAAACTTCATAGTGACCTCCCCAGAGATAGAATACGCATTTGCCGGATGCAGCGCTCTTGAAACTCTGGAAATGAGCGGCTGGGATACTTCCAAAGCGAAGGATATGTATGGCGTATTTAACGGCTGCAGCTCCCTGAAGTCCCTGGACCTGAGCGGCTGGAATACCTCTTCCATGACACGGGTCCCCTATATGTTCACAGACTGTTCCAGCCTGGAAAGCGTGGATCTGAGCGGATGGGACACATCCCTTCTTACGGATATGGATTACATGTTCAGCGGATGCGGCAGCCTGAAAGAGATCAAAGCGGACAGCAAATGGAATACCTCCCAAGTCACCTACATGAACGGCGTTTTTGACGGATGCAGTCTTTTGACGGATGAGTCCCTGGCAGCTATGAATATCAGTAATTGGGATACTTCCAAGGCCACGAATTTTATGTACATGTTCCGAAATTGCAGCCAGATCACCGAACTGGATTTGGGCAGCTGGAATACCGCAAACGTTTCAGATTTCCGTTTTATGTTCAGCGGATGCAGTACCCTGAAGAGCCTGGATATCACCGGCTGGAACACAACAAACATCGGCAGCAGTACTGATAGGAAAAAGGATGTTTTTGCTGACTGCACCGCCCTTGATACATTAACACTCGGCCAGTACTCAGTAAAAAATAATTTCTTCACATCAATGCCCAATTACAATAAGCCCTGGTCATATATCGCGCAGGGAGCAAGCGCTTCCGACCCGCTGGACCTTGGAACGCTCAAAGAAAACGCGTCGCTCTTCACCGCCTATGACTATAATACCATGGCGGGAACCTGGACCATAGATGATCGGGAACAAATGATCGTGAACGCGGAGGATGTTGTAGAGGTATATGACGGCAATGCTTACGGCATCACCGTGAACGTTACGAAGCCCGCCTCCGGTTATTCCGTGAAATTCAGCAATGACGGCGGAGTTACCTACACACTAACCGAAAGCCCGAAATATACCAATGTCGGAGAATACACGGTTTACTATCAGGCGACAGCCGATAATTATGTTCCCTTCACCGGAACAGCAACCGTAAAGATCACAAATGCCACGATCGAAGCCTCTGCGGAGGATGTGGTAGAGGTATATGACGGCAATGCTTACGGCATCACCGTGAACGTTACGAAGC
>CADACE010000072.1 GCA_902786265.1 uncultured Chloroflexota bacterium
AGAGCAATCAAAACCCCTAAAATATATTTCAGAGACACCGGGCTTGCCTGTTATCTGACAAGGTGGCTGACTCCGGAGGCATTAAAGAATTCGGCAGTAGCCGGAAATATGTTTGAAACATTTGTCGTATCGGAAATACTGAAGACCTACAGTAATGAAGGGAAGGATTACAAATTCACTATTTTTTATTACAGGGGCAAAGACAAAAAGGCCTGTGGCGAAAATGAGATAGACCTGATCATCCAGGAAAACGGGATTCTGTACCCTGTGGAAATTAAAATGACAGGCAATCCCAAAGCAGCTATGGGGGGAACAAATCAGGTTCTGGACAAAATTCCGGATAAGAAACGCGGTATGGGTGTAATTCTGTGTCTTGTTGACAGAAAAGTATATCTCAGAGAAAACCTGATTGCTTTGCCGATAGAGTATATTTAATCTCTGACGCCTATTTGTAACCCATGTCAGAGCCAGGCTTCACCTGGCACATTCATCTCATGAATGATATCACGGGAATTTACGCGTCAGAGATTAAATCCTCCTGCAGTTTTCCTTTAGAAATATCCGCAGATCACTTTTGTTTTTTCTTCCACGCGTCTTCGCCGGCCTTTGCCGTCTTCGTCACGATGGCGCCAAGGGCGATCAGCGCGATGACGTTCGGGATCACCATCAGCTGATTGAACATATCCGTCAGCTCCCATACGAGATCATTCGAAAGCAGCGAGCCGAGGAAAATAAAGACAATGGCAATTGCCGAATAAATGAGCACCGACTTTTTCCCGAACAGATACTCCATATTTACCTTTCCGAAAAGATTCCAGCCGAGAATGGTGGAGAAAGCGAAAAACAGCAGGCAGACCGCGACAAAGCCGCTGCCAAGCCCGGTACCAAAGACCCTTCCGAATGCGAGCTGCGCCATATTTGTCTTGGCCACACCCTCCGCCGTACCGGACGCCAGCACACCGTCAGAAGTGTACAGCGTAGAGATAACAACAAGGGCTGTCATGGTGAGCACGACAAAAGTATCGATAAATACACCGATCATGGCAACGACGCCCTGATCATGGGGCTTTTCGACCTTTGCCAGCGCATGTGCGTGAGGAGTGGAACCCATACCGGCTTCGTTGGAAAACAGTCCGCGCTTGACGCCCTGGCTGATGGCCATTTTGAGGGCATACCCTATGCCGCCGCCGATGATCGCATTCGGCATGAAGGCATATTTAAAGATCATGCTGATCGTGGCGGGCAGGAACCTGATCCGGGCAAGAAGAACCATCAGACCGCCGATCAGATACAGGCATGCCATGATAGGTACGATTTTTTCCGTCACTGAAGCAATGCGATGCACACCGCCGATAAATATGAGCCCTGCGACCGCTGCCACAACAATTCCGATGATCCATCCCGGAATACCGAATGCGTTCGTGCAGGACTCCGCAATGGAATTGGACTGCACCATGCAGCCGAAAAATCCGAGTGCGAGAATGATGGCGACGGAGAAGAATCCGGCAAGGAATTTGCCGAATCCGCCCGGGAAGGCCTTCCGGATATAGTATACCGGTCCGCCGGTCGCGTTCCCATCCTTGTCCACTGTGCGGGTCTCCTGTGCCAGCACAGCCTCAGCATAAATGGTAGCCATGCCGAAGAAAGCGATGATCCACATCCAGAAAATCGCGCCGGGTCCGCCGGTGAGGATCGCGCCGCAGGCACCGACGATATTTCCGGTACCTACCTGAGCTGCGACAGCAGTGGTCAGGGCCTGGAAGGAACTGATGCCGCCGTGCTGTCTTCCGCCGTGCAGACTGAGATTTCCGAATACTTTTTTCATTCCCTCGCCGAAGCAGCGGACCTGAACAAATTTCGTGCGGACGGAGAAATAGACGCCTGTACCGATCAGAAGGACGATCAGGATATAGTCAGACAGGTAGGCGTTGATGGTCTGGACGATGCTGAGTAGTGTGTTCATTTTTTCTTTCTCCCTCATAATAATAGCTGGCAGGTGACTGCAGAACTCTGTGTGAGATTGAATCCCGGAACAGCATTTCACCGCTGCCTGTTACAAGATCAAATCCCGGAAGAGCGTTTCACAGCTGCCTGTTACAAGATCAAATCCCGGAAGAGCGTTTCACAGCTGCCTGTTGTATCTGAAACGAAAATACCGCCGACGGAGGTCATCCATCGGCGGTCTGATATTGCTGCTATTCATAAACAGCACTGTTAACTCTTGTTCACAAAAAGTGCAGTTAACAATTCAGAAATCCGTCTTTTCGCCTGAGAGATTCAGCGGCAGAAACCGCCTTGCACCTTCGGCACCCCGCCGGACGCGGGGATTCTCCGGATGTTCCTCCACTCCCTGTCGCTTTCGCTTCAAGGAGTTTCAAAGGAAGGTATTCAGTTATCAGCATTTCATAAGCTCCTGCGCTGGCATTGGGAACGTCTCGTAGGTCCTGCCGCGCCGGATGCGGTCTTAAACACTTCTGTGTTATGTACTGCTAACCTTTTTAAATTATACATACAGCAACAGCAAAGTCAAGGCTGAATGACGGACCGTTGCAGCAAAACCTGTTCTCAAAACCTGTTGAGCCGGAACCTGTTAAGCCGGAGCCTGTTAAGCCAAAATCGGTTCAATCTCTGTGTATCTCAGTCTTCGTCAACTTTGTTTCGCCAGTTACGCATAGCGGCATTCCTGAATCGTAAAAGAATATTATTCTTAACGGTATTCTTCTCTTTGTCCGTGTCCCTGAAAGACTTTATCCTTTTGACAGCTCCCTTGGTAAGTCTGCTCAATGTATCGATCTGCTCATTCACAGAACGACCGGTGTTCACTATGGTCTTCTTGACCCGACTTGACTGCTGGACCGTGGCGTCAACAAATGTTTCCATCCGGCGGTTAAAATTGCTTTCCATCTGAGCAACTATTTTATCAAAATGAAGCAGTACGGTTACCGTAAGTGTAAGGTCCACCGCAAAAACGAACAGGAAAAGAAGCGCCAGGAACTCCAGCACGATGGGTGGGATCGAACCGACGACATTTTCCGTAAAAGGCGCGATAACATAGACAGTCAGCAGCCCGCCAATACCAAATCCCAGACTGGCAAACAGACAGATCCTGCCATGAAGATTGAACGGCCAGTCGCTGTAGTCCCACCATGCCGCATGGAACGCTTTTTCCAATATCCAGGAAGTTGCGTACTCCAGAACTGCACTTCCCAGAACGGAAATGAGGAAGACCTGCCACGCGTCGAGCTCGACTCCTTTTCCCATTGTCAGATGCAAAAGCACCGAGATCGTCACGGCTCCGGTTCCATAAATAGGGCAGCCCGGTCCATATAAAAAGCCTCTGTCTTCCCATCTGCCTTCTTTTATCGTACAAAACAGGGTCTCATACACCCATCCCATAAAGCTGTATATCATAAAGAGGCAGACGTATCTGCTTATCCACATCTTAGGATCTCCTCCTGACATTAAGTATCGACCATTAACATTCGTATTTTTCCTGACTCGTCAATAATGCATTATAACGGTCTGTATTATTTGATGGCAATAGTTGTTTTATTAATCTGATATGAATAAAAGAACTGCGCCACAGCCCTGGCAGGCCATCGCGCAGCGTTTTGTTCAACCGGATTTAATCTGTCTGTTTCTTTTGCAGCGACTTTCCGTAGATATACCTTCCGATCAGAAATATGCACAGCCCCAAAATAGCGGACACGTTGTTTTTTCCTAAGAGCTTAATCATACTTCAGTCTCCTGAAACATCATCCTCTGCTTCCTTTTTATTCTCCGTTCATAGAGTTTCCTAATTCTTCAAACGCTTTGATGATGTCGACCAAGTATGGCGTTCATAAATTCGGAATCATCCTCCATTTTTGCGACCTTCCACTCACCTTCCACCTTTTTAAGTTTCATCGGCACAGTCGTTTCATATGATTTTTCCGTCAGCTTGTCCAGTTCTTCTTCAAGGATCTTCCTGTCCATTGCATCGATTTCTTCCTGGGATGCACCATCGACAGCGGCAGCCATCAGTTCGCTCATGGCCCGTTCCGCATATTGCCCCAGCATTGTACCGAAATCATAGGTCTTAATAGTAACGTCAACTTCTGCATTTTCACCGTCTATCCGTTCTTCCCCGATCGTGTAGTCAAAATCAATGACTTTCTCTTTGAACTTTTTTGTCGCCTCATCATACTCTTCCCCTTCTTCGGACTCACCCAGCACCAAATCCACTGTTCCCATCAGCTCATCCTCAGAATATGATCCTTCAGAAAGCGCGCTTATACCCTCTTCGTCCTGTGCCTTTATTGCAGCAAGATATTTCTCCGCAATATCCTTGGGCGTTGGAGCCGACCCACATGCAGATAATGATGCTGCCAGTACAAATATCAAAAAAATGCTAAAAATCTTTCTCATTGCCTGCCTCCCTGCACAATCATATGATTTTTCCAGTAAACAAGTTATACATTACGTCATTTCCGCCCTGCTGCCTGATATAACAAGTTATCTTGTAATTTATATTTTATCATATGCACCAGTATGGC
>CADACE010000073.1 GCA_902786265.1 uncultured Chloroflexota bacterium
CAGCAGATACGATATCAAAACTAAAATCAAGATATATTCCAGCTTGTCGACATGTTCCCGATAACGGGTAGGTGTCCAAAATCGGTTGATATGTTCCTGACGAACAGGTAAAACGTTGATATGTTCCTGGACACGATTTTGCGAACAGGCAGCAGTCAGTGGACAAGTTCTCGCTTACCGGCGCAGGTATGAATTAGTAGTTTCATTTCCTCGTGCCACGTCGAGACGGTATGTAAACTTACACATTTGGGAGAAAAATGAAATGGATTAATTAAATTGAGATAGTTTTATGTGGCAATGTTTGAATGAACGGCAAAGTTGTGCTTTGCTTTTTTTGTTGCTGGTGTATCTCCTTTACGGCGTTCGTAATGTTTATCTTCCCATTCAATATCATCAATTTCATCAATCAACCGATCTTTCAACAATAACGTAAGGCCTTGACAAGTGACCTTTCGTTCACTATAATAGGTGAACGAAAGGTCACTCTGTTATGTATGGAGGTTTTTATGGCGGGCGACACAAAAGAGAGAATATTGGAAGCTGCGCTGGAGATGTTTTCACAAAACGGCTATGCAGGGACAAACATCCGTGAACTGAGTGCATCTCTCGGGCTTGTCAAGTCCGGAGTCTATAAACACTATGAGAGCAAGGAAGCAATCTGGAATGCGCTGCTGGATCAGATGATTGCTTATTATGCAGATCACTTCGGGTCCGCGGACCATCTGCCGCCTGTGCCGGATTCGCTGGAGGAGTTGACCCGGCTGACCATGCATATGGTGAATATCACCGTACATGATGAGAAGATCATCATGACGCGCAAGGTGCTGACACTTGAGCAGTACCGGGACGTACGTGCACGGGAACTTGCAACGAAACACTTCCTCACCGGTCTTACAGAGATGTTTACGCGGATATTCACGGGCATGATGGACAAAGGCCTGATCCGCCGGGATGATCCCGCCATGCTGGCTTTCGCTTACACCTCGCCGATCTCCGCGCTCATTCATCTGTGCGACCGGGAACCGGACAAAACAGAGGATGCGATCAGGAAGATCGAAGCGTTCAGCCGGCACTTTATCACGGTTTACGGAGCGAAGCAATGATGTTTGATCTGAACAGATATCTGGCCGATCTGACTCTGAACTGCCGGTCGGCTTTCGGAGAACGTCTGCTGTACATGGGGCTGCAGGGAAGCTGGCTGCGCGGTGAAGCCCATGAGAACAGCGATATCGACGTCATGGTGATTCTGGACCGGTTTTCCGTCCTGGATATGGACACATACCGCGAAATTTTGAAGAAGATTGGCTTTTATGAGAAATCCTGCGGCTTCATCTGCGGGAAAGACGAAATGAAGCGCTGGACTCCCCTGGAGGTATGCCAGCTGCGCTATACAACGAAAGACCTGCTCGGCGTTCTGACGGATTATCTTCCGCCCTCGACGCGGGAAGACGAAATCAGCTATGTCAAGCTGAGCCTGGGGAATCTGTATCACGAACTCTGTCATCGCTATATTCATGAGAACAGGGACAAGAACACAGCCAAATTCCGCGGGACATGCAAGAGCGCGTTTTATCTGATCCAGAATCTGCATTTTCTGGAAAGCGGGTATTTCATCCTCAGCAGGAAGGATCTGAAGGAAGCGGCTGCGGAGGAAGACCGGATCGTTCTGGAAATGGTTGAGCTGCCGGACGTCTATGATTTCGATCAGGCTTTTTCTTTCCTGTTTGCCTGGTGCCAAAGAGCTTTTGCACGCATTGAACGTCTTGGATGAAAATGACATGAACCATAAAGCCCTTTTTGTCATCGATATACTGAATGATATTACTAAGCACTATGAGAAGTAGATATCAATACAAGAGATTGGACAATAACAATTTCACAGGTAATTCATTGGATGCTTTTGTCCGTCATCAGACTGTTACAGAGTGTTGGAGAAATATAGACAACGATTGGAAGCTTGTGCCGAATGTCTATGAAGAAAACTGGCCGCAGGTGCAGTGCCGGGAAATTGCTGAAGACGTGGTGCATCATATAAACCTTGATCAGACCGGCTTTGGTGCGTTCGACGGTGAGCGGATCATTGGTTTTGCGACCGTCTCTCACTGTATATTCGGAGTTACGGCAAGATATGTGCAGCTGGTTTGTTTTCAGATATCAGAGGAATACAGACGTCAGGGCATCGGCAGGAAGCTCTTTTCCCTGGTCTGCGAAGAGGCACGGCAGCTGGGCGCGGACAAACTGTACATTTCGGCTCATTCCTCAAAAGAGTCACAGGCGGCATACCGGGCACTTGGCTGTACGCCTGCGGAGGAGGTTAATGCGAGCCTGGCGGCGAAGGAGCCTTTTGATGTTCAACTGGAATACAGACTATAAAAGAGTACGTTGGTTTATTATGATTGCCGCAATGCTTTTCCTGCTGACCGGCTGCGGTAAAAGCAGTATTTTCGACGGCTCCAGGGTATCCAATGCATCGGAGTTTCAAATGGAGTATTCCGTTCTGAATCGGGAGGAAACAGCGGAGCTGGTATTACAGGCCGGAGAGCAGCTCCGGGTTTCCCTGTCACATACAAAAGGAACTGTGGATGTGACCGTTGTTACGGACGGGAATGAGCTGATTTACCGGGGAAACGGACAGCAAAACGCCGAATTTATTCTGGAAATTACTGAAACAGGGAACTATCATATTTCCGTTTCGGGACATCAGGCGAAAGGAAATGTTTCCTTCACCCGCATTCCCGGAGGGCTCGAATAAAGCAGGAAGAAAGCATCTTGAATTACAGCATCATTGATCGCCCCGGTTGATTCTCATAATATGGATATATGGCCTGCAAATGATGTATGGCTGGGGGAACAAAGACTGTTTATCGAACGGGTGCTGCGGCAGAAAGGAATTAACTATGCTGTTTAAGGGGATCGGCAGGACTTTTTCCACGGAAAATGATCAGCAATACGAAACGATTGGAGCATTCTGGGATGAGCTTGCGGCGAAGTATGGCCGGGCGAACCTGCAGGGGCTTGGTTATGGCTGGACGGAACGATCCATTGAGTATGTCATTGGCTTGATTGACGGGGAGATCGGCGGAGCGGACCGGACCGTGACACTGCCGGATATGGGCTGGGTTACGGTTCAGGGACGGACAGCGGATCTTGGAAAGATATATGAAAAGATTTATCAGGAAGGCAGATTGAAATATGAGATAGAGCGCTTTACCGACAGTGGTGACTGCGAGATCATGTATTGCCGATCAACCGACCGGGACGAGAGAGGAGGTCTGAAGGAAATGTTTACCCCGGATATGATCGCCCCATGCGGGCTGGATTGCAGCATCTGCAAGCGCGCGCTGGCAGAGACCGGTCCCTGTGCCGGATGCCGCGGTCCAAACGACAACAAGCCGGAGTTCTGTTCGGCAGGATGCGGCATCATCCTCTGCGAAAAGAGAAAGTCGAACGGGTATTCGTTCTGCGATGAGTGCCCGGATTTTCCCTGCGCTGACGTCATGGAAAAGGAGACCCGGTACGGATCGCAGTACCCGCTCCGCGAATCCCCATTGGAGAATCTGCGTTTCATCCGGGAGGCGGGGATGGCCGCTTTTCTGGAGCGCGAGCGGAAGCAGTGGACCTGTTCTGCCTGCGGAGGCGTCATCTGTGTCCACACAGGTGTG
>CADACE010000074.1 GCA_902786265.1 uncultured Chloroflexota bacterium
TGACTTACAGCAAAGGACAGGCGCTCATCCGGGTCGGGGACGGTTCCTGACGAAGGAGGAAACTGTCCTCCCGCAGCGTAAGGAAGAGCGCTCATTTGGATTCGCAGCGGGGGTTGACTCACAGCAAAGGACAGGCGCTCATCCGGGTCGGGGACGGTTCCTGACGAAGGAAGGAACTGTCCTCCCGCAGCGTAAGGAAGAGCGCTCATTTGGATTCGCAGCGGGGGTTGACTTACAGCAAAGGACAGGCGCTCATCCGGGTCGGGGACGGTTCCTGACGAAGGAGGGAACTGTCCTCCCGCAGCGTAAGAAAGAGCGCTCATTTGGATTCGCAGCGGGGGTTGACTCACAGCAAAGGACAGGCGCTCATCAGGGTTGGGGACGGTTCCTGACGAAGGAGGGAACTGTCCTCCCGCAGCGTAAGGAAGAACGCTCATTTGGATTCGCAATGGGGATTGACTTACAGCAGCAAGGAATGGGCGCTCATTCTGCGATGCGTCAGGACAGTTCCTTCGTACCTCAGGAACCGTCCCACTTCCTCCACAGCAGCAAAGGATAGGCGATTATACCCTGCCCCGTATACAAATCCGGACGCATTCTGTACCATACGAAGCAGGTTTCGGATCCGCCTCATGTGCTTCGGGATGAAAACATGTGGGATACCCGTGCCTGATTAAAGGAAATTAAAAAGTTTTTATTTGTTGATCATTTCTTTTGTGATAAATATCACAAAGTCTTGACAATATTGAAATTACGCGTATAATAGGTTGTGAAATAAATAACAAACGGTATTCATCCGCAGGGATTAATACCGGTGAGATGTCCTGAAAACAGGAAATAAGGAGTTATATTATGGCTAAAACAGCAATTATTACCGGCGGTTCCCGCGGTATCGGTGAAGCTCTTTCCATGAAGTTGGGTGAGCTGGGTTATAACGTAGTGATCAACTATCGCAGTGCTTCTTCAAAAGCCCTTTCCGACGCGATCGCTGAAAAACTTGAAAAGCAATATGGTGTGGAAGCCCTTGTTGTGAAGGCTGACGTCAGCAAATATGAAGACTGTGAAGCGCTTGTCAAGGCCGCGGTGGAACGCTTCGGTGACAAGATCGATGTACTGGTCAACAACGCAGGTATCACCAACAACTGCAACTGGATCGATATCACCCGGGAAGCTTATGAAAATGTGATCAACACCAACCTGCTCAGCTTCCTTCATATGACTCATCTGGTACTGCCTTACATGATCAATCACAGCTCCAAAGACAATCAGTGCTGCATCGTTAATACCTCTTCCGTAGGCGGATTGACCGGTGTTATTAACCAGGCTGATTACTGTGCTTCCAAGTCCGGTATTATCGGCTTGTCCCGTGCATTGGCACTGGAATTCGCGGGCCGCGGTGTCCGCGTGAATGTGATCGCCCCGGGGATGATCATGACCGATATGCTGCGCGGTGTCAATCAGGATGAACTGAACGCCCTGGCAGCGACGATTCCGGAAGGTTATATCGGCGATGTTTCCGATATCGCCGGCGCTCTCGAATATCTGCTGACAGCTCCGTATGTGACCGGGCAGATCATTTCCCCGAACGGCGGTTTTGTCCTGCAATAAAGAATCGTTCTGATCCGGATGCGGTGTGCCATCACTCCGGACCTGATGATAATTCGTATACAAACGGCTATGTATGTGGAAAATCATACATAGCCGTTTGTTTTTATGTGACAACAGCACCTGATACAACTTTCACGTCTTTTCGTGAAAGTTGTATCAGGTGCTGTTGTCACATGGATTTGTTCTATTTCCTTACCACAAATTTTGCGTTTTGTCAACGGACAACATTGCCGGTTTTCTTTTTTAAACTTTTGCTGTACACTCTTTTTCAGATAAGGATTCAGGATTCAGGGATCGGGGTGGATATTCCACTATCCCCTATATCCTAATTCCTAAAAGAAGAAAGAAGATCGGTAATGAGCGAGAATATTTCAAAAAATATAACCGGCGATGTCGTTGAGCTGAAAGCTGAAAACGGCCGTCCTTCGCTTTACACCGATTATCCTGCTCTTCATGAATCAGTGGAATATGCCCGGCAGCGTTATCTGCAGGACAAGCGCGATTACTTCAATACCCTCGCGGACGAACCGGAGCTGCTGCAAAAGACAAGACGCTGGAAGCGCTCGGCAAGTGAATATCTGCGCTGGGCGGGCACCCTTTTTAATGCTTATGAGGATAACCAGGAGCAGCGTCAGATGGTTCTGGACATCATGGACAAGGTTGCGAAAGACGCGCAGATCATGTTCAAGAACACCTGCTTCCACGGTAAATTGGAAGTTGAAAAAGCAGAACCCGAAAAGAAAGAAGAAATCCGTGACGCCATGGATACGGAAGAATCTGCCGCTGCCGCATTCGCGAGAAACGCGGTCAAGACGCAGATTACTTTTCAGGATCTGTTCGTGAACGGGAAATGCTACGTTCCCAATCAGCAGCGGGAGGCGGTCGAAGCATCGGCACGCGCGGCGGAATTCCGCGATAAAGTGATCCCTCGGGATGTTATGTATCTGCCGGGAAGAATTATCCCGCCGCATCCGGTTCCGAAGACCGAACGTGTGCCAAAGCGTCCGGATCCCTATGAACTGGCGAAGAACCAGCCGGTCGAGGCTTACGAGTTTGATCGTACGATCAACGAGATCGTGATCAAAAAGGGCTACGTGAGCGAAGACGGCCTGATCGATGACGAATCCCTCAAGTATGACATGGAAAACATGAAATGTACGAATGGAAGCCGAAAGACACCAGGGATATTCCGATGCGGGACAGCTGGGTGACGGATTATATGATACGATCCTACCGCCAGCGCCTTGAGGATGAGCAACTCGGGATCCTGCAGCGGAAGAATTACGAGGAAGAGGTCCCGCCGTACAATGTGAAGCCGGGTGGCAGGGATTAGGATTTAGGGGTTAGGGAGCCGGGATCCGGAGGATTTCGGCTGCCTGTTTTTAACGGTGAGCCCCGGGTTGAGCGTTCATCCTGACGAATCGCGAGGGCAGAACCGCCGATACTTTGGTCAGCAGCGGTACATCGGCACCTGATACAAGTGTCATGTGCTCGCGACGGTACACATTGTATCAGGTGCCGATGTACCTTCGGGTATTGATGCGGGGATCTCCCCCATCAAAGTGAAAGGAAAAAAATGATTAGTGCTGATGAATTTGAAAGCTTATTTGATCCGATATGGCGGAGTGTTCAGCAAAGCAATTGCTTTCTTCGTTCCTACCAGGCGGATGCGATGCGGAATATATATGACGCGGTTATGAACGGGAGGGGCGGGCGGTTCGCGGTGACCTTCCCGCGGCAGTCGGGGAAGAACGAGATGCAGGCGCAGCTGGAGGCGGCTGTGATGGCGGCCAACCAACACCGGGGCGGGAGCATCATCAAGATCATCCCGACGGAAAAGAACCAGGGGAAGGTCTCGACGGAGAGGCTTGCCTCAGTGTTCAGGGGACAGCTTTCAGGAGGAGTTAGTGCTCAGTGGTCAGTGGCCGGTGGTCAGAG
>CADACE010000075.1 GCA_902786265.1 uncultured Chloroflexota bacterium
GCGGAGAGAATAGCGACCCGGAGAGTGCCGCCTTCCTCTGCCATGGCGACCCATTCGATCGCGTCACGCGGAACCAGTACATCCAGAGAATCCACACCCGCCGCGTAGCTGTCTTCCGTGCGGTTTACATTGATGACCTTCGCCCCGTTGACAAGCACTTTGGAAATCGGAGCCATATAATATCCCGCTTCAAGCAGTTCGGAAAGCTTCACAGGATCCGCGGTTCCCCAGAGATCCACAAATTCCTTCCATTCAGCAAGCATCGCAGAAAGTTCATCGGTCTTTTCCTGAAGCAGATCCGCCTTTTCCATGATCTCATCGGTAATGGATGGCGTGGTTACAGAGAAGACATTGGTTTCTGTTTGAGGGCTTCCAAAGCCGCCGGAAATCGCGTCATAATAAGCATCTCCGAAAGACACATCGTCAGCATATCCGAAATCCGTCTCGGAAATCTTCCTGGAAAGCTCATCCGCGTCGATTTCCGCCAGTGCCTTCTTACGGGCATCCGTCAGGATGTTGGCGAGGGAGTTTGCATAGGCATCTTCGGTATCATAGTTGGAAACAGTGCCGATGATATCAATGTAATCACCTTCCCGGATGCCCACAGGCGCATACCCTGACACATTGATGGTCATGACGACCTTATTCGGATCATCCTGTCCAAGTGAGACAATTCGGGATGAAAGCGGATTGGCGGAGGACATGATATCGGTATATTTCACCGGCTCATTGCGTGAAACAAGATTGATGAACTGTCCGCCTGCGCTCTGCATTTTCGCAAAGTCAGAAGGCGTCACGAATGTCCCGACCATCGCGGCATTGGAAGAAATATCCACAATATTGAAATTCTCCTGGGTAAGCGAAACAAGGCTGGTCCCCTGATTGATATCCGATTTCGCAGTAAGGATATATACCGGATCCGGATTCATCAGTCTGCCATACGCCAGAATCCCGAAGAATGTAACGACCAGCAGAAGAATGCCGGCCACGATCACGATTTTGTTGCTCTTCATATAAATTCCTTTCGTATTTTCTGCCGGTTTTCCGGCGCAGTGGGAAGGATACAAAAAGGAAACAATTCGCTGAACTTTGCCAAAATGCGTTCATTTTTCATCGAGTTTTGTATTTATAAAGGTAGGGAGGCAAATATGAATGATAGACCTATAGAAAAAATGCTTAACCCTGCTTCGATAAATGAATATCGTCATTTAAGCGGGGAATATGGTTTTGATTCGTTTGATATAGAGCCTGATTTTGATCAAAATTCATTTATCAGAAAATGGAACGAACAAAGTAAAACAGCAAAAAAAGAAGCAGCATATTCTCGTATTCGTGAAAAATACCCGGAACTGCTTTTAAATAAAAAGGGAACATCCAGAATAAGTATTTATGAAAATGGAAAGACAGTGTATCCGTATGTACGAAATCTAACTTCACTTCCACGAAAGAATGGTCATATATTTGATCTTCCTGTTTATGCTCCAGCCTGGAATAATTGTTTTTATTCCTTTTGTGCTCCGACATCAGGAATGGTCAGAATGGGTGAAAAAGAAGTTGTGAAATATTTAGAATGGGCTCAGCAGCGATTCGGCTTATTCGATATTCTAAAACAGAAAAGACAAAACCTTGATATTTTACTTTTAAACGATCATAATACAGCAGGAAACGGATCAGCAATCGCATTAATGGATTTTCAAACAAAGAAGATTCGCATGCAAATTACATTATCTTATGTAGATCAGCAGCAATTCGAAAAATCCTACAGAAAAATCGATTACGTCCTTTTTCACGAATTGATGCACATTTTGTTTTGTATGAGGTTCAACTGCGAGACATCTTATCTGGACGTTCCTGAAAAAATGGATTCTCTCTTTACAAGGTTATTATTAGGCTATACAAAGCTGACTTTATTACAAAAACATGAATTATATATTGACCTAATGACTGAGGGAATGTTATCTGGAACGATATATGAAAGTCTGTTTTGTCCGCATAAGGATGATGATCTTATTACCTCGCTTTCCAGATTTACCTTCATTCATTTCATGTATGAACTCCGGAATAACAGCAAATAAAACAAAAATCTTTGATCAGATTTTTCAAAAATTCTTTCTTTAGTACCAAATAACAATCATGACGTTGTCAAAAGATATTCTTGTGACATCGTCATGATATCAGTGAATCGATAGATAGTAATACCGACGAGTTCACATGACTTTTGATAATTACATACTTTTTCCGGACTAATATGACGGAAGGTGAAAATCTCCTCCCAGCATTGTTGATTGGGATCCTGCTTTAGAGATGGCTATTCTCATGATTTTTTTGAGGACCGGAAGCGCGATAATTGCCAAAACAAAGATCGTAACCGTCTCCAATACCATGATTATTTCCCTGGATAATCCATATTTCTTCTGAAACTGTGTGCTGATCTGCGCAGATAATCCGCTCCTGACCAGAGATATGACTGTAATCAGGACGATCAGGCCGAGAAGAATGGTCACGATCGCATCCGAAACATTTGATACGGCTTTCAGGACCTGTTTGGCGAGCTCACTTTCCGCATAAACAGGCAGC
>CADACE010000076.1 GCA_902786265.1 uncultured Chloroflexota bacterium
CGCTGAAGGGCTTGTGACAAACAGCGGACTGTTATCCGCCGTGATATGGATCAGGTCATCCGATTCTTCTGTAAATTCTCCGTCAAAGCGTCCGCCGGAGATGTTGATCGTCCCGCCGACTGCCCAAACAGCCCCGCTGATCGTCCCGCCGGAGATCGTCATGGTGCCGGTAGATTCATTCCGCACCGCGTTCAGGGTGCCGCTGATCTCTCCATCGGTGATGGACACTTCACCGTCAGAGGCGTTAACGACCGCATAATCCGCACTGATGGTGCCGCCGGTCACCGTTATGGAACCGCTGCCTGCATTGTAAATGCCGAAGCTGAGCTTCTCGTCATCCATCGTGATACCTTCGATCTCACCGCTTTCAAACACCATGCTGCCGCCTTCCAGCAGGATCGCTGCCGTATCGGTGACGGAAAACTTTCCGCCGCCGACGCTGTCCGTCAGCGAGAAAATGCCGGAGGATACTACCAATGCCCCGCCAAAATCAGCATCGTTCACAAAACTGAGGGTGTAACCGCTGAGGTCGAGGGTGACAGTGGTCTGCCCGTCAGCGACTGTCAGCGGCCAGCTGCCCGCTTTCTCATCGTTGTCAATATCCGTAAGCAGCGTGACTGTTCCGCCGTCCCCTTGGTCCAGCGCATCCTGCAGGGTGAAATAGGATGTTGTCACTCCCTCAACGGTAAGCTCCGCCACCGCGTCCTGCGCTTCCGCGGGTCCCATTCCGGTCAGCAGCACAGGGATCAGCATCAGCATGCAGATCAGCATGAGCCGCCAACCGCCGGGCGTTTGATCCGTGTATGAAGTATGAGACGAGCAGTTCCGGGTGCCGGACCAAAGCCCTTGTCTCGTGAACCTTCCGCGTTTCGCCCCGCCGGACCTGCGCAATGCGTCGGGCAGTACCGCCCCGGGGAGAGTCTTCCCGTGCCCTGTACTGATCCGCTGCAGGAAATATGCGATAAGAAGAATCATCGTCACCCCCATCAGCGCCCAAAGGAACGCTCCGTCCGGATCTGCTGCACGCATCCGCAAAACCGCTTCCGTGTCACTGAAAGCGCTGAAATCGATGAGAGAGAGAAGTAAGCTGTTCATAGATTCTCCTTATTTAGCAAAAGAAAACGGATGTTCC
Organism: uncultured Chloroflexota bacterium; assembly: GCA_902786265.1. Classification (GTDB taxonomy): domain Bacteria; phylum Chloroflexota; class Anaerolineae; order Anaerolineales; family Anaerolineaceae; genus Flexilinea. The sequence continues at coordinate 1,133 of CADACE010000076.1, forward strand.
CGTCCTGTTTTTCGATCTTATATAAATGGTCATAACGGCTGTCGATATGATCCCGAATCAAATGCGCAAAGCGCCATACTGTTTCAATCGACAACATCCCGTAATGATCCACAGAATATACACCGGTAATTTCCAACGCGAAAAGGACGATGCCAAAAGACATCGCTTTGGCAAAAGTGTATCAATTTAATATAAATTTGTCAATGGTATAGACAAAACAAGGGAGCAGGGGACCGGGATGGATTCGGGGACGCCCGAGGGGAATTGAACCCCTGCATGGGCAGCGGCACCGGAGGGATCATTTCTCCCGGACACACTGCGTGCGCCGGGGAGAAACGATCCCCCGGCACCTTTGTTCTATTTCCTTACCACAAATTAAAAAAAAGTCAAGGGACAACATTGCCGGTTTTCTTTTTTAAACTTTTGCTGTACACTCTGGGTAAATAAGAAGTAAGAAATAAGAAATAAGAAATTAGTGAGTGATGACCGGACCCGGTACATGGTGTAGGGATCGGGATCTGGGGACAGAGAAGTTTAACTTCACTCTGAACGCTTCACACTTCACACTTTAAGGAGGTAACGGTGATGAGCGAAAACATTTCAAAAAATATAACCGGCGATGTCGTCGACTTGAAAGCCGAAAACGGCCGGCCTTCGCTTGTCATCGATTATCCTGCCCTTCACGAATCGGTGGAACATGCCCGGCAGAAATATCTGCAGGACAAGCGCGATTATTTCAATACCCTCGCGGACGAACCTGAGCTGCTGCAAAAGACAAGACGCTGGAAGCGCTCGGCAAGTGAATATCTGCGCTGGGCGGGTACTCTCTTCAACGCTTATCAGGATAACCAGGAACAGCGCCAGATGGTGCTGGACATCATGGACAAGGTCGCCAAAGACGCGCAGATCATGTTCAAAAATACCTGCAATTACAGCGAAATGGAAATCGAAAAGGCCGAACCCGGAGAAAAAGAAGATACCCGCGACCGCATGGACCGCGAAGAATCCGCTGCCGGTGCTTTCGCCAGAAATGCCGTCAAGACGCAGATCACTTTTCAGGACCTGTTCGTGAACGGGAAATGTTATATTCCCAATCAGCAGCGGGAGGAAATCGAGGCATCGGCTCGCGCGGCGGAATTCCGTGAAAAGGTGATCCCGAAGGATCTCATTTATCTGCCGGGCAGGATCATCCCGCCGCATCCGGTACCTCAAACCGAACGGGTCCCACGGAAACCGGACCCCTATGAACTGGCAAAGAACCAGCCGGTCGAGGCTTACGAGTTTGACCGCTCGATCAATGAGATCGTGATCAAAAAGGGCTACGTGAGCGAAGACGGCCTGATCGATGACGAATCCCTCAAGTACGACATGGAAAACATGAAATGTACGATGAAGTAC
>CADACE010000077.1 GCA_902786265.1 uncultured Chloroflexota bacterium
AGAAGCTGATTGCTATCGAAGGATAATAAAGACGCGCATCCCAAGCAAACTGAACCAATCGAGGGGCTCATCACCAACCGTGGTGAGTCCCTTTTCTTACTGAAAGGTCAATGCAACCCCCTCCGGGTGATGCAACCGGTTGCAGGATACAGAAATAACTCGCATAATAACAATGTCCTCCGTTAGTTTTGATGGTCGGGAATTTCAAAAGATATCTTCCGGTTTTGCTGATCATCGGATTCCGACAAACCGGAATTCAATAATCAACAAGCCTTCCATAGTCATTCCACTCCCCGAACATCTGACCCTTCTTGGTTTCCACAATCAAGCGTGAAAGCATTTTCAATGTACCACAAAACATGGCCTTCTGAGTCCTGTTGCGACCACCACAATTTGTCCGAAAACGTAAAGTTTTCGGACATTTTTTACATGTCAAGCCGCTTAAAAGCGGATTTTTTCAATATAAAAGAGGGATTCTCCCCTCAGATTTCCGCCATTTTCGGCAATTTGGGCAGAGATATCCCTTTGAATCTTTGGATCAGGCTTTTGGCACCCCCGCAAATCGTAATGGCCCGGCGGATATCATATCCCAGACAGCTGAGTGCGAATTCGGCTGTCACTTTTTCTTTGCCCTTGCATAGGAAATATCCGGCGCCGTCATAATGCTTAATGGTACCGAAGGGATGCTCACTGGTCTGCTGGCGCTGTTTTTGTTTGGGGATATCCCTGCGGATAAAGATCATGACACGCTTTTCGGCCCGGCCCATTTTTTCGAAGTTGTTCAGATTTTTGCTGCTGATCCCGTTCACCGGAATCTGCTGAAGCGGGAATCGACTTGAGCCGTACATTCTGACCGGTACATATGTACTGTGACGGCCGATATTCACATGCTTGGCAGCTTTGGAATCCGTACACCGGTTCGGACAGGTCCGGCATGCTTCTTTGCTGGAGTATTCTGTCCCGTACTTCGTATCTTTCTGCTTGAATAACTGCCTTCCCATCGGGCAGGTCACAGTCCCGTCCTCATGCCGCACAAAGCAGCTGACTGTGCTCAGCTCCTGCACTTCGATCCGGATGTTTCCTCCCGACAGACAATCGGGCAGAACACCGGCGTGCAGGCAGCGCTGAATGTCTTCCGGTTTGGTGGACTGCTTTTCATCATCCGTGATTTCGGCTGCTTCATATTCCATGGAGATGACCCGTTCTTCCCGATCCAGAATAAAGCCCACGTCCGCAGCGGTTCCATGCAGCAGGCATTCCTCGATATCCGCCAGGCTTTCATAGCCTTTATCGGCAATCACTTTAACGCTGTAAAGGCCGATTTCCTGTTTGCATTTCTCTGCCGTCTGATTCAGTGTTCCCCGGTCGCTGGAATTATTTGTTACATCAAAATCCACAATCGTATGGCTTGAAGTATCCACCGCAGTCTGTACGTTGTAGCAGGCTTTGATACCGCCGTCCTTAGCGGGCATCATGGCAGCCTCCGGATCTGTAAACAGAAGTGCTCCCTTGTCACTTTCGGCAAGTTCCTTCAAACATTGTTCGTGAAACGCGATCCGCTCCTTCAGCTTTTCCGGATCAGGCAGATGATCCTTATCCAGATCCAGCGCCATCGGCTTGTCCAGCCGTTTTTCATGTAAATCGTTTTCATCCAGCGTCTTCAGATATCTTTCCACTGCTTCCAGCTGCGCTTTCGCATATTCCAGCTTCTTGCGGGCAATCTCCGCACTGACTGCCTTTTTCTTTCCGTTTACCGCCCGGACCGTCGTTCCGTCCAGACACAACGTGCCCGCATCCATCAGCTTCATATCCTTGCAGGCCCGCACAAATACCAGAAATACCTTTTTCAGTGCTTTCCTGTTCTCTTTTCGAAAATCGGCGATCGTATTGTGATCCGGGCAGAGCCTGTTCAAAAGGTAAAACAGTTCAATATTTCTTCCGCACTCCCGCTCCAGCTTCCGCGACGACCGGATCCCGTTCAGATATCCGTACAGATACAGCTTGATCAGGTCCTGCGGTGCGTAGGGCGGCCTTCCGGTCTGAGCGGGCTTTATCCGCATTATCTCCAACGATTCCATATCAAGGCTGTCGACAAACACCTCAATAAACCGCGCCGGACTGTTCTCCGCCACTTCTTCCTCGATGCTCCATATTCCCATTCTCATCTGCCGACTGTCTGATCCTTTGATATACCTCATTCGGATCGCCCTCTTCTATTATACCAGATTTCCTTTATCCGATAAAGCTCGCCTTCCATGAGTTTTCAGACAGTCTGACCATTTTGCCTACCAGATTCGACAGATTTGCCCTCAAAAAGG